>DATIXQ010000001.1:0-7004 GCA_035518375.1 Allostellaceae bacterium
TGTTTGGTCTCTTTTCGAAGCTTTATGACAGTCAGAAAGAGACGGAGATGTCCCTTGAGGACTATCTCAAGTGCTGCGCCCGGGAGCCGATGGCCTATGCGAGCGCCGCCGAGCGCATGCTGGCGGCGATCGGCGAGCCAGAGATCGTCGACACGAGCCACGATCCGCGCCTCGGCCGCATCTTCATGAACCGGACGATCCGGGTCTATCCGACCTTCGCCGACTTTTACGGCATGGAGGAGACGATCGAGCGGATCGTCGGCTACTTCCGCCATGCCGCGCAGGGTCTCGAGGAACGCAAGCAGGTTCTCTACCTGCTGGGGCCCGTGGGCGGCGGCAAGTCATCGCTGGCGGAGCGGCTGAAGCTTTTGATGGAGCGGATGCCGATCTACGCGCTGAAGGCCGGCAAGGAAGTCAGTCCGGTTTTCGAGAGCCCGCTGGGCCTCTTCGACCCGTTGCGTATGGCCGACCAGATCGAGCGCCAATACCGCATTCCCGCGCGCCGTCTCACGGGACTTGCCTCGCCCTGGGCGATGAAGCGGCTCGACGAGTTCGGCGGCGACGTCTCGAAGTTCACGGTGGTGCGCCTCCATCCCTCGCGCATCCGCCAAATTTGCGTCGCCAAGACCGAGCCCGGCGACGAGAACACGCAGGACGTCTCCTCGCTCGTCGGCAAGGTCGACATCCGCAAGCTCGAGTTCTTCAGCCAGGCGGACGCCGACGCTTACGCCTATTCGGGCGGTCTCAACCGCACGACTCAGGGCATTCTCGAATTCGTCGAGATGTTCAAAGCACCGATCAAGATGCTGCATCCGCTGCTCACGGCGACGCAGGAAGGCAACTACATCGGCTCGGAGAATATCGGCGCCATTCCCTTCCAGGGCATCATCCTCGCACACTCGAACGAGGCGGAGTGGCAGGGCTTCAAGAACAACCGCAACAACGAAGCCTTCATCGACCGTATCTGCGTCATCAAAGTTCCTTATTGCCTGCGGGCGATCGAGGAGCAGCGCATTTACGAGAAGCTCCTGGCCAGCAGCGAGCTGTCCGGCTCGCCGTGTGCGCCGAGCACGCTCGAGATGCTGTCCCGCTTCTGCGTGCTGTCGCGTTTGAAGGCGCACGAGAACTCCAACCTGTTTTCGAAGATGCGCTCCTATGATGGCGAGAGCCTCAAGGACAGCGACCCGCGCGCGAAGACAGTCCAGGAATATCGCGACGCGGCCGGCGTCGACGAAGGCATGACCGGCCTTTCGACACGCTTTGCTTTCAAGGTGCTGTCGAGCACGTTCAACTTCGACACTCAGGAGGTGTCGGCTGATCCTGTGCACCTCATGTATGTGCTCGAGCAATCGATCCGCCGCGAGCAGTTCGGTGAAGACCAGGAGAAGCGGCTCCTCGGCTTCATCAAGGGCGAGCTGGCGCCGCGCTATGCCGAGTTCATCGGCAACGAGATCCAGAAGGCCTACCTCGAATCCTATGGCGATTACGGACAGAACCTGTTCGATCGCTATGTCGCCTATGCCGACGCCTGGATCGAGGATCAGGACTACAAGGATCCCGACACTGGTCAGCTGATGGATCGTGAACTCCTGAACCAGGAGCTCTCGAAGATCGAGAAGCCGGCCGGCATCGCCAATCCTAAGGATTTCCGTAATGAGGTCGTGAAGTTCGCGCTCCGCGCGCGCGCGGCGCATGGCGGCAAAAATCCGTCCTGGACGTCCTACGAAAAGCTGCGCGAGGTGATCGAGAAGCGCATGTTCTCGCAGGTCGAAGACTTGCTGCCGGTCATCAGCTTCGGCAGCAAGAAGGACAGCGATACCGAAAAGAAGCACGCCGATTTCCTGGAGCGCATGGTGTCACGCGGCTATACTCCGCGGCAGGTCCGGCGGCTGGTCGAGTGGTACATGCGCGTGAACAAGTCTGGATGAGTTGAGGCAACCAAGAAAGCTTTTGCCCGATGAACATCATCGACCGTCGACCGAATCCAAAGGGCAAGAGCCTTACAAACCGCCAGCGCTTTATCGACCGCGCGCGCGGGGAAGTGCGCGAGGCACTGGCGGACGCCTTGAAGCGGCGCAAGCTGGGGGAGGGCGCCTCCGGAGAGAAGGTCTCGATCCCGACCCGCGGCATCAACGAACCCGTGTTCCGTCATGCCGGCCGCGGCGGCAAGCGCGATTACGTCGTGCCCGGCAACAAGAAGTTCGTCGTCGGCGACCGGATCGAGCGGCCGCAAGGCGGCCAGTCGGGCGGGCGCGGCAACGCCAGTGCCGAGGATAATGGCGAGCAGGACGCGTTCGAGTTCGTGCTCTCGAAGGAGGAGTTTCTCGATCTCTTCTTCGAGGATTTGGAGCTCCCGGACCTGATCAAGACGCGCCTCAAGGAAAGCGAAGCGACGCAGCTTCAGCGTGCCGGCTTCTCGGTCCAGGGCACGCCGGCGAACCTCAATCTCGTGCGCACCATGCGGAACAGCCTCGCACGGCGCATCTCGCTCCACCGCCCGCGCCCCGAGGAAATCGAAGCGCTGGAGCGCCAGGTGAAGACCGCGCTTGACGCAGACGATGCCGAGAGCGCGGAACAGACGCGGCACGATCTTGAGACCGCGCAGCGTCGCGCCCGCCGCGTCGCCTACATCGATCCGGTCGACGTGCGCTACAACCGCTATGAGCGGGTGCCGCGGCCCAACACGCAAGCCGTGATGTTCTGCTTGATGGACGTGTCGGGCTCGATGACGGAGGCGATGAAGGATCTCGCCAAGCGCTTCTTCCTGCTGCTCCACGTCTTCCTTGAGCGGCGCTACAAGCAGGTGAACGTCGTCTTCATTCGCCACACTTCGAACGCGCAGGAAGTGGACGAGGACACGTTCTTCCACAGTCGCGAGACCGGCGGCACTATCGTCTCGACCGCGCTCGAGGAGATGATGCGGGTGGTGCGCGAGCGCTATAGCCCCGACAATTGGAACATCTACGCGGCGCAAGCCTCGGACGGCGACAACTACACCGAGGACAGCGACCGCTGCAGCCAGCTTCTCGGCCGGGAAATTCTGCCGATCACGCAGTATTTCGCCTATATCGAAGTGGGGGCCGAGGCGACCTTGCGTCACGGCTTCCCGTCCCCCGCGACCGATCTGTGGCGCACTTATGCGCAGGTCGCCGAGCAGCATCAAAACTTCGCGATGCGCCGCGTCGCCGATCCGACGCAGATCTTCCCGGTCTTCCACGAGCTGTTTGCAAAGCATCGGACCGAGGCCTGACATGGCCCAGTTGAATTCGATAGCCGGCGACGCCGATCTCCTGTTCGAAGGACCCGAGTGGGACTACGACAAGATCCGCCGCGTCTATGCAGCGATCGAGGAGATCGCCGTCAACGAATTGGGTCTCGAAACCTATCCCAATCAGATCGAGGTGATCACGTCCGAGCAGATGCTCGACGCCTATGCCTCGATCGGGTTGCCGCTCATGTACCGGCATTGGAGCTTCGGCAAGCGCTTCGCGCGCGAGGAGATGCTGTACCGTCGCGGTCTCCAGGGATTGGCCTACGAGATCGTCATAAATTCGAGCCCCTGCATCAGCTACATCATGGAAGAGAATTCCATGCCGATGCAGACGCTGGTCATCGCGCACGCCGCGTTCGGCCATAATCACTTCTTCAAGAACAACTATCTCTTCCGCCAGTGGACCGACGCGACCGGCATCCTCGATTATCTCGCGTTCGCGCGCGATTACGTCGCGCGCTGCGAGGAACAGCAGGGTGTCGATTCGATCGAACGCGTGCTCGATGCCGCACACGCGCTCATGAACCACGGCGTTCACCGCTATGCGCGCCGGCCGAAGCTCAATCTCGAGGAAGAAAGGAAGCGCGAGGAAGAGCGTCGCCGCTTCTTCGAGGAGAGCTACGACGACATCTGGCGCACCGCCGATCTCGGCCGCAATGCACCCAAGGACCTCGAGGAGCAGGAGATAGACCGCGCCGAGGTGCGCAAGAAGCTCGGCCTTCCCGAAGAGAACATGCTCTATTTCCTCGAGAAGCAAGCGCCGCGTCTTAAACCGTGGGAGCGTGAGCTGCTGCGCGTCGCGCGCCACATCTCGCAATATTTCTATCCGCAAAAACAAACGAAGCTGATGAATGAAGGCTGCGCGACCTTCACTCATTACACGATCGTCAACCGCCTGCACGAGAAGGGCTTCATCAGCGACGGCGCGCTCTTGGAGATACTGCACTCGCACACGAGCGTGATCGCGCAGCCGGATTTCGACGACCCGCGCTATAGCGGTATCAACCCCTATGCCTTGGGCTTCGCCATGATGTGCGACATCAAGCGCATCTGTACCGAACCCTCCGAGGAAGACCGCGAGTGGTTCCCCGAGATTGCCGGCAACGGCGATCCCTATGGCACGCTGCGTCACGCCTGGGCCAACTATCGCGACGAGAGCTTCGTGCTGCAGTATCTGAGCCCGAAGGTCATGCGCGACTTCCGCCTCTTCAATGTATTCGACGACAGCGAAGCCGACGCCATGGTGGTCGACGCCATTCATGACGAGCGCGGCTATCGCGACCTTCGCCGCCATCTCGCCCGCCACTACGACCTGGCGCGACATGAGCCTGACATCCAGATCCGCGATGTCGATCTCGCCGGCGACCGCTGCCTCATCCTCGTTCATGCGGTCCACGACGGCATCGAGCTCGACGAGACCAACGCGAAGAACGTGCTCGAGCAGTTGTCGAATTTGTGGCGCTACGCGATCCGCCTCGAGGAGCGCGACGCGACGACGGACCGCGTCCTCAAGACGCACGAGGTCGCCGCGAAGCGCTGAGCGACGGGCGCTGGCGCGAGGGCGGCTCCCGCCCTTATCATCCCCGCGATGGCCCAGCCGCACGTTTCTTCCTCCATGCGCAATGGATCCGGCCTGCTCCGGCGCCAACTCTTTGCGTTCTTGGGCACAGTGGCGGCGGCACCGCGCCTGGCCCTGGCGCAACAGTCCGGCGGCACGAAGCGCATCGGCGTGCTCATGCCGACCGCCGAGAACGATCCCGAAGTGTCGGACCTCGGCGCCGTGTTTCGACAGGCGCTGCAGGAACTGGGTTGGGTTGGCGGCCGCAATCTCCGCATCGACTATCGCTGGGGCGGCGGCGATCCGCGCCGCATCGCGACGCTCGCGCAGCAGATGGTGGTAACCTCGCCTGACGCGATTTTGGCTGGCGGCGCGCCCGTCGTGGCGCCATTGAAGCGCGCGACGAGCACTATCCCGATCGTGTTCATATCGGCATCCGATCCGGTCGGCCAAGGTTTCGTCCGGACCTTGGCGCGTCCGGGCGGCAACATCACCGGCTTCAGCAATTTCGAGCCTGGCATGGGCGCCAAGTGGATCGCGCTTTTAAAGCAGATGGTGCCCGGCCTTGCGCGTGTCGGCGTGCTCTACAACCCGGCGACGGCGCCTTATGTCCCGGCTTTCCTGCACTCGGTCGAAGCGGGCGCCTCCACGCTTGGCGTCGCGGTCCAAGATGTCGCGCTGCACGAGGATGGCGACATCGACCCGGCGATGGCGGCGCTCGCGCGCAAGGGCGCTGGCGGCATACTTCTTCCGTCCGATGTCTTTACCCTCAATCACGCCAGTACGATCGTGACGCTCGCGAACCAATACCGTTTGCCGGCGATCTATGCGTTCCGCGTCATCGCCCTGCAGGGAGGGCTTGTGTCCTGGAGCGTCGATCTCGGCGAACAGATGCGTCTCGCAGCGAAATATATTGACCGGATACTTTCGGGCACGGCGCCGGGTGACCTTCCCGTCCTTTTGCCGTCGCGCTTTAGTCTCGTCATCAACAAGAAGACGGCGGCCGCGCTCGGGCTCGAGTTGACGCCCGCCATTCTCGCGCAGGCCGACGAAGTGATCGAGTGAGCCCGCCGTTTACGTGGGGAGAGCCTACAGGAGGTCGCATGACGCGCCACGTGAGCCTCGCGGTTATCGCCGCGCTGGCACTGCTGCCCGCTTCCGTCCGCGCCGCAGGCATCCCGTGCTCGGACTTGCCCCAGGCGGAGAAATTCGTGCACGAGAAGCTGAAGCCCGGACCCAATACGACCGAGGCGGAACGCCATCTCGAGCTGGCGAAGAGCGCCAAGACCGAGCTCGACTGCTCCAACGAATTGTCTGCCGTCGATGCCTTCGCGCGCCGCTCGCTCGCGGCCGATCGCGCTGCTGGGCAGAAAACGCAGCCGTAACCGTACCGCCGACGTCGTTTGACCTCAGGGGATGGCGGGCCTGAGCGGAAAAAGCGCCGCCTGCCGCGCGTGCATGAGGACGACGCCGAGGTCCCAAGGCGACACGCGCGGCAGAGACGCAAGCTCTTCCGGCCGGAAAAGCCTCATGTCCGCGCCCTCGCCGAGCACCATGGTCGCCACGTCGCCTGCCTCGATCGGCACGATGAAGAACGTCATGCGGTCGCGCCGCGGCGGTCTGAGTGGCAGGTCGATCAACAGTTCCGTGAAGGGCTCGACGCGCTTGGCCGCGAAGCCGAGCTCCTCGGCGAGCTCGCGGCGCAGCGCGGCGTCGGGTGTCTCGCCGGGTTCGATCGCGCCGCCGAACAAGGCCCAGTGGTCGGGCAGCAAAATCTCCGGCTTGGCGTCGCGCAATTGCATGAGATAGCGCCCGTCCGGGGTCGCGATCAGCGCCGCCGCGCACCAGCGCCCGACCACCGTCTCAGTCACGGTTCCTCCGCGCGATCTCGTAAAGCGCCACCGCCGCTGCGTTCGACACATTGAGAGGGGCGCGTCCCTGCGTCGGCAGCCGGGCCAGGAAATCGCAATGCTCGCGCGTCAGGCGCCGGAGTCCGCCGCCCTCGGCGCCGAGGATGAGCACTACGCGATCCGGCAGATCGAGTTGCGCCAGCTCCTGCTCCGCTTGGGCTTCGAGACCGACGCACCAGAATCCCGCCGCCTTCGCGCGCTCGAGCGCGCGCGCGAGGTTGCCGGCGCGCACAAGCGGCATGGTCTCGAGCGCGCCCGACGCGGC
>DATIXQ010000002.1:0-19919 GCA_035518375.1 Allostellaceae bacterium
GAGCGATCTTCCCGGCGCTGTTACGCAAGCCATCGGCGTGAATGAAATAGAGGTGCCGGCCGCCGCTCAAAGTCTGCAACGTCAATGTCGGCGGCAGCTTGCTCTCGACCTCGGCAAGGAAGACATCACCATCGTGCCGTGGATCAACGTCGAGAACATCAATCCCATTGGCGGCACCCGTCGGAAGCGCCACCAACACACCAGGATAGAGGCGCCACAATTCCCGCAGCCCTGCGGGGTCGGCGGTTGCGTCCAGAAATCCGTGTGGCGTAGTCGGGCGCTTATCAGCACGGCACGGGAAACACCGGATGCCGGCGCTTGCAAGATCCAGCGCGGCGCGCAGCGCTAATGCTGGGTCGATGTGCTTCATAAGGCGCTCCGCCATCAAAGTCGGCGGGAAGTCAGCGCCTTGCACGGATCGTTGTCAGGGGCGTAGTTGGTTTAATCGCGCGGATGAAACGCGAGGCCGAAGGGCTTAGTTGGGTGCGAGTTGAGTGTTCCTATTTTGCACCCTTGAGGGCCACCGGCGACCTCGCGTAACCCTCTGAAGAATTTGGCGTCCCCGGCCCGACTTGAACGGGCGACCTACGGTTTAGGAAACCGTTGCTCTATCCAGCTGAGCTACGGGGACGCTCGCGCATTCATAGCAAAGTTGGCGCCTGCGATCAGCCTTCGTCCTTGAACGCCTCGCGCGCGGTGCGGAAGGCCTCGACCGCCGCCGGCACGCCGCAATAGACCGCGGTCTGCAGGAGCACCTCCTGAAGCTCGTCCTTTGTGCAGCCGTTCTTCAAGGCGCCGCGCAGGTGGATCTTGAGCTCGGCCTGGCGATTGAGCGCCGTCAGCATGGCGACATTGACGATGCTGCGCAGCTTCTTCGGCAAGCCGGGCCGGCCCCAGATCGCACCCCAGCAATACTCGGTGATGAACTCCTGAAACGGGCGCGAGAAATCGTCGGCCGACTTGAGCGCGTTGTCGACATAGGCCGCGCCCAGAACCTCGCGCCGGATCGCCAGCCCCGTGTCATGCACCTGCTTGTTGTTCATCGAGAGCCTCCTCCTGTTTGCCGCGCGAGTCATAGCGCATCGCCGGAAGGGCCGCGCGAGCCTTAGGAGGCGGGCTTCTCTAGAACCTCGATCTGTTCCGGGAAGGTCACGTCGAGCACGGGCCGGCGCGTGCCGTCGATGAAGCCGCGGACGCGGAGCCGCGCGCCGTCAAACGCGCGCAGATCGAGCCCGGCGGCGCGGCAGAGCGCCACGGCCGCGCGATCGAGGCGAAGCGACAGCGCGCCCGTTCCACGCGCGCCGAGATCGACATAGGTCCCGCCCTCGGCCGATCCCACGTGCGCCACGGTGCCTTCGACGATCTGCCACGTACCGCCGTCCTTCGCGATCGCCGCGGCATCGCGCACAGCATAGCGCCTGTCGCGCCAGAGGCCGCGGCGCGCGCTTCGCGCGGCGGCTTCGGCGGCGAGGAGAGCCGCAAGGCCCGCGCGGTTGTCGGCGGTGCCGCGCACGCGCGCGAGCCCTTTCGCGACGAGCGTGCGCTCGACCCAGCGGCCGTTGGCGTAAAGCGCCGCGAGCGTGCGGCCGTCACGGTCAGTGCGCGTTTCGGCAAAGCGCAGCTCGAGCGACTTGCCGTCGATCAGCTTCTCGAGAGCGTCCGGTCCGGCGAGATCATCGATGCCGATGAGGCGCAGGGTGCGGCCGTCGGCGAGCGCGACCGAGTCGCCGTCGATGACGCGGGCGACGGTGACGCCGCCGCCGGAGGCGAAGCTTGGCGGGGCCGGCCGCGCGCCGGCGCTTGTCGCGAGGAGGACGAGCGCCGCGGCGAGCGCCCCCCGGCGCATCACGCCTCGATGCGGTCGAGGAGCCGTCCGTCGGGCGCGAAGCACGCGGCGTAGAGCGCGCCGCCCTGCCCGGCGCCGCCGTCGAGCGCCACGGCGAACGCAGTCTCGACGATACCGGCGCGGCGGCGGTGCGTGCCGCACACGACGCGGCGGAAGCCGCCGAACGGCGCCTCGAGCGCGAGCAGATCCGTGCCGCCGCCCCACCAGAACACGTCGCGCTGAAGTTCGATGGGTTTTTGCGGATCGATGCCGGCATTGACGAAGAGGAGCGAGCCTTCCTCGGTAAAAGCGGCGCGGCGAAGGGACGCGAAGAACTCGCGGTGGCCGGGGCGCTGGGCCACGGCGGCGCGAATGGACGCGGTCCAGCGCGTCATCGCCATGACGCCCTCGCGCGTTGCGGCGAGGCCGGCGCGCGGGTCGATGCCATAGGAGGCGAGCGTCTCGGCGACGCCGTTCCCGAGCAGGAACTCCAGCACCTCACGCGGGTTGGGCGCGAACTGCAGCTCCTGCAGCTTGTGCCACATCTCTTCCTGGCTGCCGCGCAGCGCCACGATGTCGCCAAGGAACGCGAAGGGCTCCGCCAGCACCGCGCGGCGGAAGGCGAGGATGGCGTCGACCGCGCCCGCGCCATCGGCGCCGAAGCCTAGGTAATCACCGAGATAGACGAGGCGGTCGCCGGCATGGAAGCGCCGCGCCAGGATCTCGTGCAGCGCCGCCAGACGCTGCGCCTCGCCGCGCAAGGCAGCAATCGCCCACACCCGGCGGGCGCGGCGTAAGCGGCCAAAGGGTTCGGAATCGCAGGGCGGAGCGGCCACCGACCGCGCGCGCGGCTCAGGCCGCGCTCAGCATCTGCTCGAGGCGGCGGATGGCGGTCGGCTCGTCGATCTTCTCGACGGCGGCGAACTCGCGCACCAGCCGGTCAAGCGCCGCCTGATAGATCTGGCGCTCGCTGTAGGACTGCTCGGGCTGGCCAACATTGCGGTAGAGGTCGCGCACCACCTCGGCAATCGAGCCGGGGTCGCCCGAATTGATCTTGGCCTCGTACTCCTGCGCGCGCCGGCTCCACATCGTGCGCTTGGCGCGCGAGCGGCCCTTCAAACGCGTCAGCGCCACGTCCATCTCCTTGCGGCTCGACAGGCGCCTGAGGCCGGAGCCCTGGGCCTTGGTCGTAGGCACGCGGAGCGTCATGCGGTCCTTGTCGAAATGGACGACAAAGACATTGATCGAGAAGCCGGCGATATCCTGGCGCTCGATGCCCGTGATCTTGCCGACGCCGTGGGTCGGATAGACGACGAGGTCGCCGGCGGCGTAAAGCGCCTTCTCCTTTTCAGGAGGCTTCTTCACCTCGACCGGCTTTTTCGGCTCGTGCTTGCCCTTGGGCTCGGGCTTTTTGGGTTCGTTCTTGGCGCGGGCCAGGGCTTTCACGTCCGTCACCTCAAGGTCGCGTGTTCACGTTCCGGACCAACCCCGCTCGTCCGGGGCCGATTACCGGCTTACGTCACCCGGAACCCCTTGCCGGGAGCGGCACACCCCTCGGTGCACCTTTTCGAACAATAGCATAAAACCCGGCATTACGCCAGAGCGTCAGGGATCAGCGCTTGCCCGGATTGGGGTCAAATTCCTTGGGGTACTTGTCCGTCACATCCTTCCAGTCGTCCGCATCCTCGGGTGGCTTACCCTTACGGGTGATATTCGGCCAGGTCCCGGAGTATTGGCGGTTGAGCTCGAGGAAGGCCTCGGCCTTGGGCTCGCTGTCCGGGACGATGGCCTCGACCGGGCATTCGGGCTCGCACACGCCGCAATCGATGCACTCGTCCGGGTGGATGACGAGCATGTTCTCGCCCTCATAGAAGCAATCGACCGGACAAACCTCGACGCAGTCCATGTATTTGCACTTGATGCAGGCCTCGAGAACGACATAGGTCATGGCGTAATACTCTTCCGTTGCTTCCCTGCCTCACTCTTCCTCTTTGAGCCCGAGCCGGGCGAGCACGCGAAGCCGGGCTTCGCCGCGCTCGTGGTCGGACACGTCGATGAGGCCGCCGATGCGCCGGACCAGGCTGTCCTCGAGCGGATCGAGCACCCCGTCGGCATAGGCAACCTCCCACAACAGCTCGATCACGACGAGCCGCCGCTCGCGCGGCAGGCGCTCGGTGATGGTGCGGGCGAAGCCGAAGAGCTGGGCCGAATTCTCGGCGCGACGTTCCGCCGCGGCTTCGAGTGCCATGGCCTGGTCGGGCGCGAGACCGAAGCGGCGCTCGAGCAGCTGCCGGATCAGGCCGCGCTCGTCCTCGCCAAGGCTCGCATCGGCGCTGGCGGTCTCGACCAGCAGCGCGGCGACGGCGACTTCAAGCTCGTCCGCGTGGCTTCCTGCGACCTGGCGTCCCGCCCCCTCCTCGAACAACGCCCGCAAGCGATCGAACATCGGCGCTCCGTACCATGCAGGCCGGTAACGTTCAACCCCAGCAAAATTAAGGATTTTGCGGAGCGAAAGCGCAGGGCCGGCGGATTGGCTTCGTTCTGTAAAAACGGTTTAGTCGGGCGAATTGGCTTCGTTCGGTCAAACAGCTCGCGCGCGGCAAATTGGCTTCGTTCGGTCAAATCGCCCGCGCCCGGAAATTGGCCTCGTTTGCCCAAGGAGCCGCGCCGGCAAATTGGGTTCGTTCGGTCAAATCGACCTCGTCCGCAGCGCATCGGGTTCGTTCACGGAGCGCCTGTCGCCTCCCCGTACGGCGTCGCGGGGCTGCGGCGCCCCCCTATATGGATCGTACGTCGATCACGTACAAGTCCGGCCCTGCCCCACCTTGACCTTGGTCAAACCGCGAGTCCGCGGCGGCGCAAAAGAAGCGGGTCCAAGCCACAAACTCCTTAACCACTCGCAGGGCATTCTTGCGGCCGCAACAGCCGGAATCCCCGCCCCCTTGTCCGTCACCACGACAACCAGCACGACGCTCGCCCTGGCCGACGGGCCGGGTCCCAGCCCGGCCGCGATCCAATGGCGCGTCCGTGCGGCAGCCTCGCTCACCATCCTGCTCTTCGCGCTGACGCCGATCACGACGCAACTCGCCGGCGCGCAAATCCCGGGCGTGACGATCGGCGTGCTGCGCGTCGTGGGATCCGGGCTTTTCGCCTTCCCCCTCCTGCTCCTGTGCCGCGTGCCGATCCCGGCCGAGACCGAGAGCTGGACTTTGGTGCTCGTCTCGGCGCTTGGCAGCTTCGCCGGGTTCCCGCTTCTCTTCTCGATCGGCGTGCGCCTCACCTCGGCCTCGCACGCCGGGCTCATCATGGCGACGATGCCGCTCATCACGAGCATCCTCGGCCTCCTCATGGAGCGGCGTCGGCCGGGACTGAATTGGTTCGCGGGCACGACCCTCGCCTTCGCCGGCGAGGCGCTCCTCGTCTCGAACGGCGACGCGACGTCGGGAACGATCGTGGGCGACGCAATCGTGTTCATCGCTTGCGTCCTGTGCGCGTGCGGGTTCGCCGCCGGCGGCCGGCTCGCGCAGCGGATCGATCCGCTCGCGGCGACGCTGTGGGCGATCGCGGTTGCGAGCCTCGGCTTCCTGCCGGCCGCGGTACTCATGGTCGGCACGGTCGACTGGACCGCGCTTACGTCTCTGACGTGGGCGGCGCTCCTCCACATCACGCTGGGCGCGAGCGTCCTTGCCTATATGTCGTGGTTCTGGGCCCTGTCGCGCGGCGGCATCGCCCGCGTCGCGGCGTTCCAATTCGCGCAGCCGGCGCTCGTCTTCATTTTCGCCGCGATCATCCTGCGCGAGCATCTGCCGGCGCAGCTTCTGGTCGCGACGCTCGTCGTCTTCGGCGGCATCGCGCTCGCGCGCCGCGGCTAAGAGGCCGCGGGCTCCCACACTCCGGCAACGAACACCGCCTCCTCGGCCCCGGGCCAAGGCGGCATGGTGACACCGACGGCGACGAGCGGCTGAGTCCCATCGCAGCGGAACTGGAAGCTCGTTCCAACCGGAAGCGAAAGCGAAACGCCGGTGCTAAGCGACACGATCTCCTCGGCCTCGCCCAGCCTGCGCCACATGCGGCCGGTGCCGGCGACGACGAACCACAGCTCTTCGACCGAGCGGTGCGCGACCGCGCGCGACACGGCGCCGGGGGGCAAGCGAAACTCCGCCATGCTGCCGCGCTCCGAGCGCGCGAGGAGCCGCACCTCGGAGCCATCGGGCGCCACCGCGTCGGCGCTTTCGGAAAGCCCTTTCGTCTCGAAGCGCATGTCCATCCTCCTCGCGTGGCCCGCGCTTCTAGCGCAGGCCGCCATCTTTGCTATGGTGGCCGCGATGGCGCGTGGGCGTGTGGTGGTGCTGCATTTCGTCGGGCAGATGCCGTTGGCAGGCATCGCCTGGCAGGCGATCCAGTATCTCGCCGGGCTGGAGCGGCTCGGATTCGAGGCATGGTACGTCGAGGATCACGGCGCCAATCCATACGATCCGCGCGCCGACAGCGTCGTCATGGATTGCGCCTACAATGTCGAGTTCCTCGCCCAAGCGATGGCGGCGCACGGGCTCGCCGGGCGCTGGGCCTATTGGGACGCGATCAACGACGTCTATCACGGGCTCTCGCGCGAGAGCGTGGCGGCGCTCTATCGCGAGAGCGACGCGCTCATCAATCTTTGCGGTGCGACGCGGCTTCGCGACGAGCACATGGAATGCCCCGTGCGCGCCATCATCGACACCGACCCCGTCTACGAGCAGATCAAATATGCCGAGGCCGATCGCGCCGCGAGGGCATATCTCGACGCGCACACGCATTTCTTCACCTATGGCGAGAATGTCGGCGGGCCGGGCTGGATCGTGCCGCTGTGCGGCGTGCCGTGGCAGGGAACGCGCCCGCCCGTGGTGCTCGATCTCTGGCCGGCGGCGGCGGGGCCCGGCAAATGCTGGACCACGATCGCGACGTGGGAGAACAAGGGCAAGAACATCGAGTGGAACGGCGAGACCTATGTGTGGTCGAAGCACGTCAATTTCCTGCGCGTGCTCGACGTGGCGAAGGAGGCAGGCGCGCCGTTCGAGATCGCCCTTCTGCCGCCGCCCAGCAACGTCGCGCGCCAGCTCCATGCCGGCGGCTGGCGCATCACCGATACGCGGCCCGTTTCGGCCGGGCTCGACGCCTATGGCGATTACATCCGCGGCTCGCGCGGCGAGTTCACCGTGGCGAAGGACATTTATGTCAGGCCCCAGAGCGGCTGGTTCAGCGACCGCAGCGTCTGCTACCTCGCCTCGGCGCGGCCCGTCGTGACGATGGCGACGGGATGGAGCCGCTTCTATCCCTCGGGCGAAGGGCTCATCGAGTATCGCGACCGCGCCGAGGCGCTCGCCGCGGTCAAGGCCGTCGAGGCCGATTACGTCCGCCATTCGCGTGCCGCACGTGATCTCGCCGCGGAATATTTCGGCAGCGCCCCCGTTCTCTCGAAGCTGCTTTCGGGCATGGGATTATGAGCAGCGCAGCGCGCACAGCGTGCGTCCTTCGACTTCGGCCCTGCGGGCCTACGCTCAGGATGAGGACCTGATGCGATGGCACAAAGAACATTCCTCATCCTGAGCGGAGCGCGGAGCGCGTAGTCGAAGGACGGGCGATGTATATTCAGGACTCTCTTGCCGCCGGCGCGGCGGAACCGGCTGCGATGCCGGCCGGGCGCGCGGTATGGGACCAACTCGCGATCGCGCTCTTCGTCGTGGCGGCTTGCCTCGTCGTCCTCACCTTCGATCGCTACGGCGTCACGTGGGACGAGGACGCGGCCAACTGGTATGGCGTCTTCGCGCTCGATTACTACCGCTCGCACTTCCATGATTTGCGCGCGCTGTCGTTCCTCGACCTCATAAACTATGGCACCGCCTTCGACATGACGGCGGCGGCGCTCAATCTCGTGTCGCCGTTCGGGACCTACGAGACTCGTCATCTCCTCAACGGCTTCGTCGGCATCCTGGGCCTTGCCGGCGTGTGGCGGCTGGCGCGCGCGGCGGGCGGCCCGCGCGCGGGCTTCATCGCCGCGCTCTTCCTCGCATTGACGCCCAACTATTACGGCCAGATGTTCAACAACCCGAAGGACATTCCCTTCGCGGCCGGCATGACGTGGTCGCTTTATCTCATGCTGCGGCTCGTGCCGGAGCTGCCGCGGCCGCGGCCGCGCGCGCTGGCGCTTCTCGCGCTCGCCGCCGGGCTCACCATGGGCGTGCGCGTCGGCGGGCTTCTGGCGCTCTGCTATTTCGCGTTCGTGCTGTTGTTGTGGGGAACGTGGCGCGCGGTCGAGGCGCGGAGCCTGCGCCTTCTGTTCACGCTCGGGCTCGAGCTCTTCCTGCGCGACTTCTTGCCAGTGGCGCTCGCGGCCTATGCCGTCATGCTGTTCTTCTGGCCGTGGGCGCAGCAAGCGCCGATCACCAATGCGCTCGCGGCGCTCGCGACATTCTCGCATCAGTTGTTCCCCTACCCCACGCTCTTCGCCGGGAAATACATGCTGCCCTCGGAGCTGCCGTGGTTCTATCTCCCGGTCTACATCCTGATCGCGCTGCCGGAACTCGTGCTGCTTCTCCTGATGGCGGCGCCCGCAGTGGCGTGGCGCACGCTGGCGCGAGCCAGCGCAGCGCTCGAGCGTCCCCGCGCGCTCGCGCTCTTCATGCTGGGCTTTGCGGTGCTGTTCCCGGTCGCCTACGCGATCGCGATCCATGCCGTGCTCTTCGACGGCATGCGCCACTTCATCTTCGTGCTTCCGCCCATTGCGGCGATCGCGGCGCTCGTCGCGGACGCGGCGCTCGACCGGCTCGCACGCGTCTCGTGGCGGAAGCCCGCCTATGCCGCGCTCGCGCTCTATGGCGCCTATCACGTCGGCGTCATGGCGCTTCTCCATCCCGACGAGTACGTCTACTACAACATGTTCGTGGGCGGCGTGCACGGCGCGCGCGGGGTCTTCAAGCTCGACTATTGGGCCAATTCCTATGCCGAGGCGGTGGCCGCGCTTGAGAATTATCTCCGCGCCGAGTACGGGCCCGACTTCATGACGCACGACTTCACGGTGGCGGTGTGCGGGCCCCCGGGATCGGCGGGCTATTATTTCCCGCGCAACTTCATCTACACCCCCGACCGCGAGGCGGCGCAGTTCTTCATCGCCTTCACCAAAGACGATTGCGACAAGGCGGTGCCGGGGACCGTGATCTACCGGGTAACGCGGCTCAACACGCTCCTCTCGCTCGTCATCGACCGGCGCGACCTCCTGGCGCGCGTGCCGCGCCTTTCGGCGAATCCGTGAGAAGGCGATGGAGGCGCATGAGTACGAGCGCCTCGCCGCCGCCGAGGAGCGGGCGTGGTGGTTCCGCGGCCTCCACGCCAACCTGCTCGCGGCATGGCGCGCGCGCGCCGACGACGCGCGCGCGGCCCGCGTTCTCGATGCCGGCTGCGGCACTGGCGGATTTCTCAAGCGGCTTGCGCCCGCGGCCCACGGCGCTTTCTGCTGCGGCGTCGAGCTCGACCGCGCGGCAGCTGTCACGGCGGCGGGAAAAAGCGGCGCCGCGATCGTGGCTGGCCAGATCGAGCGCCTGCCCTTTCCCGACCGCTCGTTCGACGCGGTCTTCAGCGCCGACGTGCTGTGCCATCGCGGCGTCGATGAGGCGCTTGCGCTCGCCGAGTTCCGGCGCTGCCTCCGGCCGCGGGGCGTGCTCGTGCTGAACTTGCCGGCCTATCGCTGGCTTTACTCCGCGCACGATGTCGCGGTCGCGAACGCGCGCCGCTATGGCGCACGCGAGGTGCGGCGCGCGCTCGAGGGCGCGGGCTTCGCTGAGCCGCGGCTGCGGCACTGGAACGCCATCCTCTTTCCGCTGATGGTGATGCGGCGTAAGATTTTGCCCAGCGCGCCCGGGCGCGCGAGCGACGTTGAGCTTTTGCCGTCGCCGCTCGAGCGCCTGTTCCACGGCTGCGTTGCGCTCGAAGCCGCGCTCGCCGCCTGCGGCCTCGGTCTTCCGTTCGGCGGCTCGATCCTCGCGACGGCGGTTCGACCATGACGGGTCTGGCGCTCAGCATCGTGATCCCGGTCTATAACGGCGCCGGCTCGATCGGCGAGCTTGTCGGCGCGCTCGAAGAGCTCGACGTGCCGGGCGGGCACGAGATCATCCTCGTCAATGACGGCAGCCCCGACGGCAGCCTTGCCGTGTGCAGCCGCCTCGTCGCCGCGGCGCGGGTGCCGATGACGCTCGTCAACCTCGCGCGCAACTATGGCGAGCACAACGCCGTGATGGCGGGCCTGCGGCAAGCGCAAGGCGCACACGTCATCACCATGGACGATGATCTGCAGAATCCCCCCGGCGAGGTAGTGCGGCTGCTGCGCTATGCGCAAGAGACCGGCAACGACGTGGTCTACACGCGCTATGCGCAAAAATTCCACGCCTCGTGGCGCAACCTCGCGAGCCGGGCGAGCAATCGCGTCGCCGACTTCGTGCTGGAGAAACCCAAGGGGCTTTATCTTTCGAGCTTCCGCTGCATGACCGCGTTCGTGGCGCGCGCGATCGGCGAGTATGACGGGCCGTTCCCTTACGTCGACGGGCTCATCATGCAGGTGACGCAGAATATCGGCGCGCTCGAGGTCGAGCATCTGCCGCGGATGGCCGGGCGCAGCAACTACACGATCCGTCGGCTCGTGCGGCTGTGGCTCAACCTGTTCGTGAATTTCTCGGTGATGCCGCTTCGGATCTCGACCTTGAGCGGCTTCGCGCTGAGCCTTCTTGGCATCTTCGGCTTCGCCTGGGTCGTGGCCGAGGCCTTGTTCCGCGAGACGCCGCCGGGATGGGCCTCGCTCGCCGCCGCGGTGCTGCTGCTATCGGGCGTGCAGCTTCTGATCCTCGGCCTCATCGGCGAATATCTCGGTCGCCTCTATCTCACCTTGAACCGCAAGCCGCAGGCGATCGTGCGCGAGACGATGCGCGGCGGGCCCGCGCGCACCGCGGTCGAAGTCGTGACGCGCCGCGGCGCCTGAGCCACGGGAGGATTCAACTCCCCAGTGCGAAGTGCGGGCGCGACGAAGCAACCCCGTTGGGGGTTGCTTCGCTTGCACTGACGGTGGGTGGGAGTGTCAGCGGCCTTTAATGAGTGGGGGCGGTGCTCGAGCCCGAGCCCTCGGTCGCCGAAGCCTCGGCCCAGGCCGGCATCCCCTTCATGTCGGCCGCGGTCTTCTCGACCGTCAGGCCTTCCTTCTGCGTATCCCATTTGAATTGGTCGAGCGGCATCGCAACCTTGTGGCCGCCCATCCCGAGCACGGCGCCGACATTGACGACCAGCTTGTTGATCTGGTGCGTCGCCGGATCCATGAGCTCGGTCGAGATGCTGCCGATCTTGCTGCCGTCGGAACCATAGACCGCCGCGCCGTCGAAATGCGACACGTCCTGAGCCTTGAGCGGATCGACGGCGGGGACGTGCTGCGGCGCCTGGGTCATGCCGGGCGAGCGTTGGGTCGCGCTCGCGGGCGGACCTGCCGGACCGACCTGCGCCATTGCCGTTCCCATCGTGGCCGCGAGTGTCGCTGCCACCATCATCGGAGTGAGACGCATGGTTGAGCCTCGCTTGCTGATTGACCTGCCTTGGTAACGCCCAACCGAGGCGGCTGTTCCAGGGCACCCAACCGGAAGGCGAGATTCAGAAAAGGTTTGGCAACGTATCCGCGATCGCTGCGGCGGCAGCTTCGGCGCGGTCGAGCCCAAGCTCGGGGAAGATCGGCAGGCTCAGCACCTCTGCCGCCGCGCGATCGCTTTCGCGCAAGCCCCCAGGTGCTTCGGCGAGACGGCCGCGATATGCGGGTTGCGCGTGGACCGGCACGGGATAATGGACGAGCGTGCCGATGCCGCGCCGGGCCAAGCGCTCGCGCAGGAGATCGCGCGCGGGATGACGCACGACATATTGGTGGAAGGCGTGGAGCGCGCCCGGCCGGCGCGCCGGAAGGACAAGCCCCGCGCCGGCAAGCCGCGTGTCGTAAGCGCTGGCGATCGCCGCCCGCGCACGGTTCTCGGCATCGAGCGCCGGCAGCTTCGCGCCGAGCACGGCCGCCTGCAGCGGATCGAGGCGCGAGTTCGCGCCGGGCACGGCGCTGACATAGCGCTCGCGCCAGCCATACTCGCGCAGCTCCCGCACGCGCGCCGCCAGTTCCGTATCGGCCGTCGCCACCGCACCGGCATCGCCCAGTGCGCCCAGATTCTTGGTCGGATAGAAGCTGAAGGCGGCGGCATCGCCAAACGTGCCGAGGACGCGGCCGCCCAATCGCGCGCCGTGCGCCTGCGCGCAATCCTCGAGCACGCGTGCACCATGGCGGCGCGCGAGCGCACAGATCGCCTCGATGTCCGCGGCCTGGCCGTAGAGGTGGACCGGGATGATTGCGGCGATGCGGCCCGGCGGCGCGGCAAAGGCGCGTGCGAGCGATGCGGGATCGAGTGTCATCGTCGCAGGCTCGATATCGACGAGGAGCGGGCGCGCGCCCGCCAGTTCGATCGCCGCCACGGTCGCCACCGCCGTGTGCGACACGGTCGCGACGTAGTCATCGGTGCCGACGCCAAGCGCGCGCAACGCCAAGACAAGCGCGTCCGTGCCGCTCGCGACGCCTACCGCGTGTGCCATGCCAAGGAAGGTCGCAAAACTCCGCTCGAAGGCCTCTACCTCGGGCCCGAGGATGTAGGTTCCGCTTTCGAGCACGCGCGCGATCGCGGCGTCGATCGCGGCGCGATGCGCGAGATAGTTGGCGCGCGGATCGGCGGCAGGGATCGCAGGCGGCATCAGAGATAGTCCTTGAGCCGCGGGCGGAAGAATTCGAGCGTGCGCGCGAGCCCGTCGCCAAGTTCGACGCGCGGCGACCAGCCCGTCGTTTCGCGGAAGAGGCGGTCGTCGGTCTCGTAGTCGCCGATGTCGATGGCGCGGCGCTCGGGCGGAAAGTCCCTCGTTTCGATGCGGCCGCCGCCGTTGGCCGCAACGATGAGACGCGCGAGCTCGGCGAGGCTGACGGCCGGCGCGCCGCCGACATTGTAGGCGCGGCCCGCCACTCCGCCGCGCGCCGCGGCGACGAGGAAGGCGTCCACTACATCGTCCACGTAAGCGAGGTCGCGCCGCTGCGTCCCGCCCCACACCTCGACCGGCGCGCCTTCGAGGACGCGGCGCACCCACAAGCCCAGGAAATTCTGGCGCGCGTCCTTGATGCGCATACGCGGCCCGTAGACATTGGTGAGCCGCAGCACCGTCGCGCCGAGCCCGTGCAGGCGATGGTAGAGAAGGTGATAGGACTCGCCGGCGATCTTGGCGACGGCGTTGGGATCGGGCGGATGAAGCGGATGTGTTTCATCCACCGGCAGCCGCTCGGGCGCGCCATAGACCTGGCGCGTGCTGGCATAAAGGATGGCTGCGCCCGGCGCGCGCGCGCGAACGAGTTCGAGCAGCGCGAGCGCGGCCTCGGTGTTGGCGCCGAGATCAGCGAGCGGATCGGCCAGCGAGCCCATGTGGCTCGTGCGGCCGGCCAAGTTGAAGACGTGGCTGCAGCCCGCGAGGAGCGGCGCCACGCGCGCGCCGTCGCGAAGATCCGCGCGCTCCGGCCGCACGCGGGAGCGGATATCGGCGATATTCGCCTCGCTGCCGCCGCCTTCGGGATCGAGCGCGTCGACGATCGCCACCTCCGCGCCCAGCGCGACGAGCCGATGGGCGAGCGCCGAGCCGATGAAGCCCAAGCCCCCCGCCACCAACACGCGCGCGCCTTTATACGCGCGCTCGAGATCGGCGCTCATGCGCGCATCCTGGCCGACGCGGGAAGCCCGCGCAATTCCAATGACCGAGCAGAGACCCTGCTGTCATTGCGAGGAGCGCATGCACCGAAGCAATCCCAAGCCGACCAGGAGATTGCTTCGCTCCGCTCGCAATGACAGTTCGTTGTAAGGAGGCCCGCTAGGAGAGGAGCGAGAGCGCGAGCCAGACGAGGGCGCCGGCCGCGCCGGCGACGACGCCGAAGACGGCAAGGTAACGGTCGCTTGTAGCAGCAGCGCGGCCGCGCTCGCGGCGCGTGTCTTTCACCATGCCTTCTCCCTAAAGAAGGCAACGGCAAAGATCAACGAAAACCCGGCGCGACTCGGGCGCTTGTGCGTGAAAATATTTCCAGTCTGCGCGGGGATATTTTCCGGCCGTGCGTCTAAACGCAATTTTTCATCGTCATTGCGAGGTGCGGGAGCGACGAAGCAATCCCCTCGCGGCCAGGGGATTGCTTCGCTCTGCTCGCAATGACAGCGGCGTCAGCGTGTGCGCTTAGCCACGATCTTGTTGCGCAAGGACCCCAATTGCGGCGAGCGCACCTCGACCTGGTCGCCGACCTTGAGGAAGAGGTCGTTCGTCTGCGTGCCGTCGGGGCCGACCGGGCTGGCATCGGCCGCGGTTCCTTCGCCGGTCCCGCTTGCGATCATGTCGCCCGGCTTCAAGGTCAGGTCGCGCGACAGATATTCGAGATACTGCGCGAACGAGAACGTCATCTCGCCGGTGTTGTGCTTCTGGCGCCGCTCGTTGTTGACGTAGGTCTCGATGTCGATGTTGTTGCAGTCGAACTCGCGCACCGCGATCGCGGGACCCAGGGACCACGACGTGTCGAAGTTCTTCGGCACCGCGAAATTCATCGGGCCCAGCGGCTCGCGCGGGCTGCGGATCGACCAGTCGTTATAGAGCGTGACGCCCCAGACCGAGCTTTTGAGGTCGTCGGGCTTCAGATCCTTGCCGCCCTTCGACAGGATGATCGCCGCCTCGCCCTCGTAGTCGAAGCGGTCGCAGCGCGCGGGATAGATCACGTCGTCCTCGGGCCCGACCGGGTCGCTTATCGTCCAGAAGCCCCAGATGAAGGGCTTCGAATCGCGGTTGTTGCGGCGCGCCATGCGCTCGCGGTGCGAGGCGAAGTTCGAGCCGGCGCAGGCGACGCGCGTGCCGTTGGGCCGCGGCGGATGGATCTTCACCTTGGCGGGGTCGTAGGTGACGCTTTCGCCGCGGTGATCCTTGTCGTCCGACGCGTTGGCGAGATGCTGGAGCGAGGCTTCGGCGTCGTCGAGCGCGCGCGGCCCGCTTTCGATAAGACGCAAGAGATCGGCCGGCACGAGCGCCGCTCCGAGCGTGAAGGCATGGCGCTCGCCGCGCTTCTCGCGCAGATACTTGGTGCAGGCGCGCGACAGGTCGACGACCTTGCCGTTCTGCAAGGCGCCCGTGCGCTTTTCCGGACCGTAAACGACAATTCTCATGGGATGCCCCTCCTTTGCTTCAAGTCTAGAGCGGCGCGCCGCCGATCTTGCTCACCCATTTCCAGCGCGGCCCGTCCGGACCCTTCGGATCATAGGTGATGAGGACCGAGCTGTCGTGCGACAGGCCGCGATCGGGATATTGCGTGAAATCATAGATGCCGTTGATGCCGGCGAAATCCTTCAAGCCCAGGATCCAGCTGCGCAGCTGGTCTGGTTTCGCATCGGGCCCGAGCGCGCGCAGGCCAGAGATCGTGACCAGCGCCGCGTCCCACGTGTCGGCCGTGTTGTTGTCGGCCTTGAGCCCATGCTTCGCCAGGATCGCATACATCTCGTGCTGGATCTTCTCGACGCGCGGATCGAGCGTGACGAGCCCGTCATGCGGCGGGAACAGCGCCGAAGCCATGACGAGCCCTTTCGGCAAAAAGCCTTCGTACTGCGCCATCTGCTGAAACACTTCGTTGCCACCGGTGGGCGCCACCGGCACGTCGAGCCCGGTCTGGATCATGCCCTTGAACACAGTGGCGCAGGGCGAGCCGGTAGTCCAGGCGATGAGCGCTTCGGCGCCCGCGGTCTTGATGCGCTCCATCTGCGCCGTGACCGTGAGGTCGGTCGGGTTGAAATGCTCGTACTCCACAATCTTGAAAGGCGCGTTCTCCGGCAGCTTCAGGTCGGCGGCGATGGCGCGGTCGGCGTCCTGTCCGGTGACGTCGGTCGGATTGAGCACGCCGATCTTGGTCAGGCCCTTCATGCGGAAATAGCGCAGGACGGCGTTGATGCCGTCGAGCGTGTCGGGACCG
Organism: Allostellaceae bacterium; assembly: GCA_035518375.1. GTDB lineage: Bacteria > Pseudomonadota > Alphaproteobacteria > ATCC43930 > CGMCC-115725 > DATJLY01. The sequence continues at coordinate 15,888 of DATIXQ010000002.1, forward strand.
GAGGCAAAGGCGAAGCTGCCGGCTTTGGGATGAAGCGCCGGCGAGTTGCACCACATCACCGGCCCGTCGCCGAGGAGCGGCGCCACCGCGGCACAGTTCGCCACCGGCCCCGTCACCATGAGCGCGGTCGGATGATTTGCGAGCACGTCGGTCGCGAGCTGCACCGCGAGCTGCGGCTGGCTCTGGTCGTCGTCATAGACGAAGCGGACGGGCCGGCCCTTGATGCCGCCCTCGCCGTTCACCCAATCTTCGAAAGCATCGAAATTGAGCTTCATGTACTTGCCGACGAAAGCGCTGATCCCGGTCATCGTGGCGATGACATGAATGTCGAACGGCTCGGCCGCGCGTGCAGGCTGGGCAAGCGCGAGTGCACCGCAAAGACCGGCCGCCGCGAGGCGCGGGATTTTCTTCATCCTCTTCTCCCTCAGTCGGAATCGGCGGCGAGCGCCGGCGCCGGATCGCCGGCGCGCCGCGGCGACAGCGAGGGCGAGAGCCGCTCCAGCACCTCGCCCCTCGTTTCGATCGCGAAGAAATACGTCACGAGCGCGCCGACGAGCGTGATGACGCCGAACGCGGCGAAAATGCCGCGGAGCCCCACCACGGGCAGCATGGCGCCGATCATGGCGGGGCCCGCCGTGCCGCCCAAGCGCAGCCACGCATTGCCGAAGCCGTTGCCTACGGCGCGCAGCTCCGTGGGATAGAGCTCGGCCGTGTAAGTGCTGAGCGAGAGCGCGAGCCAGCCCACGCTCATCTGCGTGAAGACGAGCGCGAGCAGCACGACGAGCGCGGCGGGCTGGTCCTGCAGCGCAAGCCACAGCAGCAGCACCGTGCCGATGCCGAGCCCGAGCATGAACAGGCGGCGCCGGCCGATCGTGTCAATGAGCGCGATGGTGATGAGGAATCCCGGCATCTGGATCAAAGCGTAGATCGCCTGGAAATGGAGCGCCTGGGCGACCGGCATGTGATAGACCGTGCGCCACACCGTCGGCAGCCAGGTGAGGAAGCCGTAGGTGATGACGTAGGTCGTGAACCAGATCGTCCACACCGTCAGCGTGCGCTTCAGATAAATACCGCGGAAGAGATCGCCGACGCGCGTTTCCGCCCGCGGCACGAGCGGCTGATTGGCCGGGATCGGCGGCAGCGGCCGGGCCCCGTTCTTCGAGATGAAGCGCTCGACCCGCGTGAGCTCGCGGTCGGCATCCTCGACACGGCCGCGGTTCGCAAGCCAGCGCGGGCTTTCCGGCAGAAGCCGCGCGAGCGGCAACACGAGAAGCCCCGGCACCGCGCCGATCACGAACATCCACTGCCAGCCGAAATGCGGCACGATGAAGGCGCCGGTCCACGCCGTCACCGGCAGCCCGATCGAGAACGCGCATTGGTAGGACAGGACGAAGCGCCCGCGCCGACGCGAATTGGCGAACTCGTTCATATAGGTCGCGAGCACCGGTATGGCGCCGCCGAGCCCAATGCCCTGGATGAAGCGCAGCGCCATCATCGAGGTGAGGTCCCACGCGAAGGCGCAGGCGAGGCTCATCAGCGAGAACAACAAGATCGTCGCCATGATCGACGGCACGCGGCCCCAACGCTCGGCCGCCCAGCCGAACAAGAGGGCGCCGAAGATCTGGCCGAAGAAGCCGATCGAGATGGCGCTGCCGATCGCCGCCGGCGCCAAGTGCCAGAGGCCGACGAGCACCGGCATGGCATAGGACAAGTTCAGGATGTCGAAGGCGTCGAAGAAGAAGCCGGTGCAAATGACGAAGCCGATCCAGATATGCCAAGACGATAGCGGCAGGCGCTCGATGCGCGCCGCGATCTGACGGTCGGCCGCTGCGGCCATGACGTCCTCCCTGCCCCTTATTATGCGGCCGAGCATAACACCCGAGCGCGCGAGCGGCGAGGACAACGCGACGCGCGAGGCTGATGGCGCCCGTCAGGCACGCCCACTCGCCCTTCACCCTCGGAGGATTCTTTTTCGTCATGCCCGGCCTTGTGCCGGGCATCCACGGGTTCGCAGCGGAATACTCGTGGATGGCCGGGACAAGCCCGGCCATGACGAATGAAAAATGACGCAACGCGGACGAGTTTGCTCCGGAGCGGCAGAAGCGTTACGTCGCGGCTTTGAGCGCGCGCCAGAGCTTCTCCGGCGTCGCCGGCATCTCGATCGCGGGCGCGCCCACTTGGTGCAGCGCGTCGTTGACCGCGTTCATCACCGCCGGCAGCGCGCCGATCGTGCCGGCCTCGCCCACACCCTTCACTCCGAGCGGATTGCGCGGCGTGAGCGAGACGTTGTGGCCGAGATTGAAGTCGCAGAAATCGTCGGCGCGCGGCATGCAGTAATCCTGGAACGTACCGGTGAGGAGCTGGCCCGAATTGGGCTCGTACACCACCTCCTCGACGAGCGCCTGGCCGATCCCTTGCGCGATGCCGCCCTGGATCTGCCCGGCGCAGAGGAGCGGGTTGAGCATGCGGCCGACATCGTCGACCGCGGCATAGCGCACGAGTGCGGCCTTGCCGGTCTCGGCGTCGATCTCGACCTCGGCGATGTGCGCGCCCGAAGGGAAGGTGGCGCTGTTGGGGGGCCCATAATCCGAGCGCTCGGAAAAGCCCGCCTCCATGTCGCGCGGCAGGTCGTTCGAATCGAAGGCGCGGCGCGCGACCGCGGCGAGCTCGACCTTGCGGTCGGTGCCGGCAATCGCGAAGGCGCCCTTCTCGAACACGACGTCGGCGGCCGAGGCTTCCATGATGTGCGCCGCGATCTTCTTGCCGCGCTCGATGATGCGGTCGGCGGCGGTGACGATGGCCGAGCCCGCCAGCATGGCCGAGCGCGAGCCGAACGTGCCGATGCCGTCAGTGACGAGATCGGTGTCGCCGTAGCGGTAGCGGATGCGGTCAGCATCGAGGCCGAGCTTCTCCGACAGAATCTGCTTGAAGGTCGTGCCGTGACCCTGGCCGTGATCCATGCTGCCGGTGATGAGGGTGACGGCGCCCGATGGATCGAAGCGGATCTCGGCATGCTCGAAGTCGCGCCCGCCCGTGCCCGCAACCGCGGTCGCGACGCCCACGCCCAAGATCTTGCCGCGCGCCTTCGCCTCGGCCCGGCGGTGCGCGAGCTCACCGTATTTTGCGAGTGCCAACGCGTCCTCGAGATTCTTGCCGAAGTCGCCGGAATCGTAGGTCTGGCGCGCCGGCGTCGTGTACGGCATCGCGCGCGCCGGTATGGTGTTGCGCCGGCGCAGCTCGGCCGGATCGATGCCGAGATCGCGCGCCGCCTTGTCGACGATCGTCTCGGTAACGAACAGCGGCTCGGGCCGGCCGCCGCCGCGATAGGGCGCGATCATCATGGTGTTGGTGAAGATCGCATGCACCTGGGCGTGGATGGCGCCGAACGTGTAGGTATTGACGAGGCAGCCGAGCGCGACGGTCAAGGGAATGGTGCAGCGATCGGAGCTGTAATAGGCACCGATCGCCGCTTTCCAGTGCGCGCGCAGCGCCAGGAACTTCATATCCTTGTCGAGCGCCAGCTCGGTCTCGACGACGCTGCCACGGCTCTGCTCGTCGGAGAGAAGACCCTCCGCGCGCTCGCCGGTCCAGCGCACCGGCCGGCCCACGACCTCCGACGCCCAGAGCGCAAGCCCGTACTCGGGATAGCAGCCGCCCTTCATGCCGAAGCCGCCGCCCATGTTGTCGCACAGCACGCGGAACTGGTGGTGCGGCGCCTTGAAGATGCCGGCCAGCGCGCCGCGCGTGCCGTGCCCCGACTGGATGGTGCAGCGGATGGTGTAGCGCTCGTCGGCGGCGTCGTAGAAGCCGACGCAGCCGCGCGGCTCCATCGCGTTGGCGGTGACGCGATTGATGAGGATGGTGTGGCGCACGACATGCGCCGCGCGGGCGATGGCGGCGTCGACCGCGGCCTTGTCGCCCATCTCGTGGAAGAACGCCTCGTTGCCGGGATTGTCGGCCCAGATCGCGGGCGCGCCGGTGGCCATCGCGGCTTCGGCGCTCGTCAAAACCGGGAGCGGCTCATACGTCACC
>DATIXQ010000003.1:0-16337 GCA_035518375.1 Allostellaceae bacterium
CGCACCAGGGGCGGCGCCAGGGGCACCAGGGGCTCCGGGCGCGCCCGGAGCCGCCGCGCCTTCGGCGGTGATGCCGGCCGCAGCCGCGGCAGCGGCAGCAGCCGCAGCGGCAGCGGCGGCGGCCTGCTCCTCGCGCACGGCAGTCGGCGAGGCGATCGAGGCGATCGTGAAGTCGCGCTCGGTGATGGTCGCGCGCGTGCCGGGCGGCAAAGTCACCGCGCTGATGTGGATGCTGTCGCCGATCTCAAGCTCGTCGAGGCTCACGGTCAGGCTTTCCGGGATCGCGTCGGCATTGCACACGAGTTCGACCGCGTGACGCACGACATTGAGGATGCCGCCGCGGCGCAGCCCTGGCGATTTCTCCTGATCGACGAAATGCACCGGCACGGCCACCGTGATGCGGCTGCCCTTGCCGACGCGCATGAGATCGATATGGAGCGGCTTGTCGGTCGCGGGATTGACTTGCACCTCGCGCGGGATGGCACGGAAGCGCGTGCCGTCCAGCTCGACATCGACGAGGCGCGCGAAGAAGCCTTCGCGGCGCGCCGCCAGCATCAACTCGCGCGGATCGATGGTGATGAGCAAGGGCGGCTTGCCATCGCCATAGACGATGCCGGGGACACGGCCGTCGCGACGCGACTGGCGCGCGGGGCCTTTCCCTGCATTCGGGCGCGCCTCGGCGCGCAAGGTGACGACATCAGGCATGGACGACTCCTTCGATCCTAGTCGAAGAGGCTCGACACCGAGCGCTCCTCGCTGATGCGGCTGATCGCCTCCGCCATAAGCGGGGCGATGGTGAGACGGCGGATGTTCTTGGCGACGCGCACCGCCTCGGTCTGGGCGATGCTGTCGGTGGTGACGAGCGCTTCCAGGGGCGAGGCGGTGACGCGCGCGACCGCGCCGCCCGAGAGCACGCCGTGCGTGACATAGGCCGAGACCGAGCGCGCGCCGCGCTCCTTCAAGGCCTCGGCAGCGTTGCAGAGCGTACCCGCGCTGTCGACGATATCGTCGACGAGGATGCAGGAGCGGCCGTCGATCTCGCCGATCACGTTCATCACCTCCGACACGCCGGCGTGCTCGCGCCGCTTGTCGATGATGGCGAGATCGCCGTCGAGGCGGCTCGCGATGATGCGCGCGCGCACGACGCCGCCCACGTCGGGCGAGACGATGACGAGGTTGTTGCCGTCGAAATGCTCTTTTATGTCTTTGACGAAGACGGGCGCGGAAAAGAGGTTGTCGGTCGGGATGTCGAAGAAGCCCTGGATCTGACCTGCATGGAGATCGAGCGTCAGCACCCGGTCGGCGCCCGCCGCGGTGATCATGTTGGCGACGAGCTTCGCCGAGATGGGGGTGCGCGAGCCCGATTTACGGTCCTGGCGCGCATAGCCGTAATAGGGAATGACGGCGGTGATGCGGCGCGCCGAGGCGCGCTTCAGCGCGTCGAGCGTGACCAGAAGCTCCATAAGATTGTCGTTCGCCGGATACGAGGTCGACTGGATCACGAACACGTCTTCGCCGCGCACGTTCTCGTGCACCTCGACGAACACTTCCATGTCGGAGAAGCGCCGCACGCTCGCGTCCGTGAGGGGCAGCTTCAAATAGGCTGAAATAGCCTCGGCCAACGGCCGATTGCTGTTGCACGCGAGAATTTTCATGCGAGATCGCCTGGGATCGGCCGCAACGGCCGCAACGAAGCGGGACTGTAACAAAGGGGTCGGAGCCTGTAAACCCGCCCCGGCATCCGGCGCGAGGGAGGAAGATGAATTTGCGGTGGCTGATGGCTTTTCTTGCGGCGGCGCTCTCTGCGGCGCGGCCCGCGGCGGCCGAGGATCATGCCCTCCTCGCGCTTCCCGCCGACGTGATGCAGTTCCTCGGCATCTATGCCGCGGCCGAGGAAGGGTTCTGGCAGCGCGAAGGGCTCAGCGTCAAAACCCAGTTCATCGCCGGCGTCGGCTCGTTCAACGCCGTCGTCGCCGGATCGTCGGAGTTCTCGGTGTCGTCGGCCGTGGCGCTGACACGCGCCGCCGCACACGGCCAGCGCATGCTGGCGATCGCCAACATGATCGACAAGCCGGTGTGGAGCATCGTCATCGACAAGGATATCGCCGCCAAAGCCGGGATCGGCGCCGGCGCGCCGCTTGCCGAGCGCGCGCGGCTCATGGCCGGCCGCCGCATGGGCATCGATGCGGTGAACTCGGTCGTGCACGGCTACCTGCGCGTCATCGCGCGCGCGGGCGGGCTCGATCCCGACGGCGTCACCGTGGCGCCGCTGCAGCCGCCCGAGACGCTCGCGGCATTCGGGCGCCACGCGCTCGACGGCTTCGTCGGCGGCCCGCCCTGGCCGCAGCTCGCCGAAGTGCAATACGGCGCCGTCCCGATCGCGAGCCCCCTGACCGGCGATCCGCCGTGGATCGCGCCCAACGGCTCGGGCGTGATCGTGACGCGGCCGCAATTCTGCGCCGAGCACCGCGCCGTCTGCGTCGAGATGGGCCGCGGCCTTGCGGCGGGCGCCCGTTTCATCCATGACGAGCCGCAGGCGGCGCTCGCGCTCCTCAAGAAGCATTTCCCCAACACGCCCGACCCGGTGCTCGCCGCTGTCCTCGCCGCGATCACGGCGGGGACGCCGGTGCCGCCGGTCATGACACGCCAGGTGCTCGAGAACTCCGAGCGCCTCAACATCGAGGCGGGCTTCCTTGCGCCGGCCGACCGGCTCGCGAGCTATGACGGGCTCACCAGCGACGAATTCGCGCGCTGACGGCGCGGCTCAGCTCCCGGCCGGCGCTGCTTCCGCGCGGTTGATGAGTTCGGCGATGCCGGGCGCAGCATAGGCGGCCACGGCATAGGCGATGTCGCCCCAGGCGTGATCGAGGCTTCCCGCCGGCACCGTGTTCTGCTGGCTCACCTGGCCGAGCGGGTGCCCGCCTTGGGCGAGGATCCAGCGCACAGTGACGCGCTGCTGCCCCGGATCGGCCGGCGCCACCGCGACCTCGCACGAGAGCGCAAAGCGCGATGGCGCACCGGCCGCACCGAGCTCGACCCCGGCGCGGCCCAAGGCCGTGCCGATGGCGCTCGCGAGCGCCGTGCGGCCATCGCCGGGCGCGCCGGTGACGCCGCCGAGAACGACGCGCGCCGGCGCGCTCCCGGTCGGGAGCGGAGCGTCACCGGCGATGAGCTGCGCGATCTGCGGCGCGGCTTCCGCGGCGATCGATTGCGTGACGGCATCACCTTCTGCGGGCCACGCCGTGCCCGCGACATCGCGCGCGCTCGTGCCGCTGCCGCGAACAGCGCCCTCGGCGTCGCGCAATGTCCAGCGCACGGTGAGGCGCTGCATCGCGCCCGTGCCCGCCCCCTCTTCCGCCGCCGTTTCGAGACGGAAGCTGCCGCGGTTGCCGCCCTCGGTGCTCGCCGGCACATCGGCCGCGCGCAGCGCCTTCGCCAAGGCCTCGCTCAGCGCCGGGCCAAACGGCGCCGGCGCGCCCTCGGCCGGCGCCACCAGCACGCCCACGCTGTCGGGCGGCTGCAGCGCCGAGGGCGGCGGCAGCGCGCGCGCATCGTCGAAGGGATGCGGCAGCGGCTGGCAGGCCGCGAGGAGACATAGGAGCGCGAGCAAAGTGCGACGCATTCACGGCACCAAAGCGATAGCGGAGAGGAGATGGCCGAACTGCTTCTCGCCGCGAAGGCACGCGCGGCGATAGGAGTAGAAGCGAACATCATCGGCGCAAGTGTCGGCGGCGATGCGCTCGACGCGGCCGACGCCGAGGCCCTTGAGCTTTGCTTCGACATAGGCGCCGAGATCGAAGAGCGAATTCCCCGCGCGCGCGGCGGGCGCGAAGAAGCGCGCATTCTCCGGACGCTCGGCAAGAAAGGGCGCCGGAAACTCGGGCCCGACCTCGTAGGACCGGCCGCCGATACAGGGGCCAATGGCGGCCGCAATCCGCTCGCGCCGCGCACCCTCTTTCTCCATCGTCGCGAGCGTCGTCTCGAGCACGCCGCCTATGGCGCCGCGCCAACCCGCATGCGCGGCCGCGACAACACCTGCCGCGGGCTCGGCAAAGAGCACAGGCGCGCAGTCGGCGGTCAGGATCCCGAGCGCAACGCGGGGCGCGCGCGTCACGAGCCCGTCGACGCGCGGCCGGTCGGCATAGCGCCACGCGCGCTCGACCACCGCCACGTCGGTGCCGTGGACTTGGTATCCGGTCACGAGAGCGCCCGGCGCCAAGCCGAGGCAGGCCAGCGCACGGCGATGATTCTCGGCGACCTTGGCCGGGTCGTCACCCGAACCGAGGCTGCAGTTGAGCCCGGCGAACACGCCGTCGCTGACGCCGTCTTCGCGCGTGAAGAAGCCGTGGCGGACGCCGGCGCCGGCGAGCGCATGTGCGGCGAGCGGCGTCATGGGAACCCCGCCGGCGGCGGCGCGCTGGGCGCCGTCAGCGCCAGCGCCTTGAACAACGTGCCCATCTCGGCCGGGTCGACAAGACGGCGGCAGCCGCTGCGGATGAGGAGCGCCTGCGTGTCATCCGCGTGCGCGATGAGCTTGTGCGCGCGCGCCTCGATGCCGAGCGCGCCGAGGAACGCGCCTTGCGGCACCGGTCCCCACGCCCGCGCGCCAGCCTCCGTCGCAGTCGCGGCGAAGGCCTCGAAATCGACATGGGCGGTGAGGTCGGCCGCGCCGGGATCGGCGAGAATTTCGGCGCTGCGGTGGCGCCGCACGGCCTGGAGCGTGTCGCCGCAGGCCGACGGGAAATAGCCGTAATCGATGAAGAGCGCAGCACCACCGTGGGCCGCGAGCCGGTGCGCGACGGTGCGCGCCAATCCGTCTGCGCCGGGGCGCATCTCGCGGACGGCACCTTCGTGCGCGTCGAGGATGAGATCGGCCGGCATTGGATCGAGCACGAATGAGAGCGCGCCGTCGCTCCCGATGCCGACGCGCCGCTCGTGCCATGCGCCAGCGCGGCGAACGAACTGCCGCACCGGCAGGGCGTCGAGGAACTCGTTGGCGAAAAGCAGCAGCGGGCCCGGCGGCACGCTCGCAAGCTCGTCGTGCCAGACCGGCGATGCGGCTTCGAGCGTTCTTGCCTGCATGGCCCGCAACGGCCTGCTGCGCTCGACGAGATGGACGCGGGCCGCCGCGGCGAAACCCGGCGCCACCCGGGCCGCCCGCAGCGCGTCGGCAAGCATCGTGCCGCGCCCCGGCCCAAGCTCGACCAGCATCACGGGATCGGGCGCGCCGATGCGGCGCCAGGTGTCCACGCACCAGAGCCCCACGAGCTCGCCGAAGACCTGGCTGATCTCGGGCGACGTCACGAAATCGCCGCGCACGCCCAGTGGGTCGCGCGTCGCGTAATAGCCGAAGCGTGGATGGAGGAGCGCCTCCTCGATGTAGCGCGCGAGCGTGAGCGGCCCTTCGGCACCGATCCGGGCGCGCAGATGATCGAGGAGCTGCGCGTCTAGGGCGCCGACGGCTTCGCTCGCCATACGTACCAGACGAGAAGGAGGCCGAAGAGCACGAGCGGGATCGACAGGAGCTGTCCCATGGTCGTGCCGAAAAAGAGGAAGCCGAGATTGGCGTCGGGTTGGCGGAAGAACTCACCGACGATCCGCGCGGTGCCATAGCCCATGAGGAACGCGCCGGTGAGCGTGCCCTTATGCTCGCGCACGGCGCGCGAGCGCTGCAGCAGGTAGAGGATCGTGAAGAGGATGATCCCCTCCATCGTCGCCTCGTAGAGCTGGCTTGGGTGGCGCGGAAGCTGGGTCGGATCGTTCGGAAACACCATCGCCCACGGCACGCTCGTGACCCGGCCCCAGAGCTCGCCGTTGATGAAATTGGCGATGCGGCCGAAGAAGAGCCCGATCGGCACGGCGCAGGCAATGATGTCGGCGAGCCCAAGCACCGAGACCTTGCGCTGCCGACAGAAAAGCAGGATGGCGACGCAGACGCCGAGCGCGCCGCCATGGAACGACATGCCGCCGTGCCACACCTCGACGATCTCGAGCGGATTAGCGAAGTAGAACTCGGGCCGGTAGAACAGCACATAGCCGGTCCGTCCGCCGAGCACGACGCCGAGCGTCGCCCATACGAGAAAATCGTCGATCTCCTGCGCCCGCGCGACGCGCGGCGGTTTCTCGGCCAGCGCCAGGCAATAGCGCCAGCCGATCAGCAGCCCGGCGATATAGGCGAGCGCGTACCACCGGATCACGAAGGGCCCGAGCGAGACGGCAACCGGATCGATGGCGGGATAGGGAATGACCAGCATCAGCGATAGGGATCGGCCGCGGCGAGATAAGTCTGCACGTAATGGCGCACACCGTCCTCGAGCGAACGGGGTGCGGCGTTGTAACCGCGGCCGTGGAGCCGGTCCATCCTTGCCTCGGTCCGGTACTGGTAGCGCTCGCGCAGCTCGAGCGGCATGTCGACATACTCGATGGCGGGCTCGCGGCCCAAGGCGCGGTAAACCGCGGCGGCGAGATCGGCGAAGCTGCGCGCCGCGCCGCTGCCGACGTTGAAGAGACCGCTCTGCTCGGGATGGTCGTAGAGGAACAGCAGCATCGCCACGCAATCCTCGACATAAACGAAATCGCGCAGCTGACCGCCATCGGCAAAATCGGGGCGGTAGGAGCGGAAGAGGCGGCACGCTTCGCCCTTGGCGGCGCGCGGGAAGATCTGCGCTGCGACGCTCTTCATCGCGCCCTTGTGGTACTCGTTCGGGCCATAGACGTTGAAGAACTTGAAGCCCGCCCATTGCGGCGGCCGGCTCGGCATCTTGGCAAGGCGGGCGACGCGGCGGTCGAACAGATGCTTCGACCAGCCATAGGCGTTCAAGGGCTTGAGGCGCGCGAGCGCCGCTGGGCTGCCGTCATCGTCAAATCCGGCGGCGCCGTCGCCATAGGTCGCCGCCGAGGAGGCATAGAGAAGGCGCGTGCCGTTTGCCGCGCACCACTCCCAGAGCGCGAGCGAGAGCGCGAAATTCGACGCCACGACGAGATCGGCGTCGGTCTCGGTGGTCGACGAGACGGCGCCGAGATGGAACACGGTCGAGATCTGGCGCGCGTGCTGGCGCAGGAGCTCGAACAGGCCTTCGGGCGGGACGAGGGCGGCAAGCTCGCGCTTCTGCAGGTTGCGCCACTTGTCGTCGTGGCCGAGCCGGTCGCACACGGCGATATCTTCCTCGCCGCGCTCCTCCAACGCCGCCGCGAGATTGGAGCCGATGAATCCGGCGCCGCCAGTGATGACGATCATCGCGGCCTTATATAGCCGATTAGGTCGCGGGACGAGCCTTCGCTATGATGGCGCGGCCCGCCCTGCCGCGGCGTTGACGAGGGATGAGCATGGAGTCCGAGAACCGGCTGTTCGAAGATCTGGCGCGCGTCGCGGGCGGCGCGCTCGGCACCCTGACCGGCCTCCGCGACGAGGTCGAGACGCGCCTCAAGGAGCAGCTCGAGCGCATGCTTCAGCGCATGAACCTGGTGCGGCGCGAGGAATTCGACGCGGTCCAGGCCATGGCGGCCAAGGCGCGGCTCGCTCAGGAACAGCTCGAAGCGCGGCTCCAGACGCTTGAGGCGCGCCTTGCCGCGCTCGAGACACGGCGCCCGCGCGCCGTCCCGCCGACTGAGCCGCGCGCCTAATTCGGCCTTGCGCTGGGGTCCTGCGTCTGGCAATTTGCGTAGGTATAGTGGTGACCTGGCGCGCGCTCTACTAGTAATCGGCGCCAATCTGTGATTGACGGAAGGAGCCCGCGATGCCCACTCCGGCGCTCGAAACAACCCACCGGGCGACGAACCCCATCGATCTCGTCGAAGAGATCGTGCTTGCCAACGAATGGCGGCACGACCGCTCGAGCGACGAGGAACTGCACGTCGAGATTCCCGGGCGCTGGTGCGATTATCGCGTGCTCTTCTTGTGGCAGCGCGAGATGAGCGCGCTCCATTTCTCGTGCGGCTTTGAGATGAAGGTGCCGCGCGGCCGGCGCGGACCCGTCTATGAGCTTCTGGCGACCGTCAACGAGCGGCTGTGGCTCGGGCACTTCGATTTGGCGCCGGACGACCAGTCGCCGTCCTTCCGCCATGGCGTGCTGCTGCGTGGCGCGTCGGGCGCTTCGGTCGAGCAGATCGAGGATCTGGTGGAGATCTCGGTCACGGAGTGCGAGCGCTTCTACCCTGCGTTCCAGTTCGTCGTGTGGGGCGGCAAGAACGCGGAGGAGGCAATCGCCTCGGCGATGATCGATCCGGTCGGCGAGGCGTGAGCGGAGCGCCGCTCGTCCGCCCGATCCTGCTCGTCGGCTGCGGCAAGATGGGCGGAGCGCTCCTCACCGGCTGGCGCGAGCGCGGCATCGCCAAATCCTACCTCGTGGTCGAACCGATGATGCCAGCCTCGATGCGCGCCACCGAGGTCACGGTCTACGCCGATCCAAAGGCGCTCCCGGCCGATCTCGCGCCCGCCGCGATCGTTTTCGCGGTGAAGCCGCAGGCGCTCGACGACGTGGCGCCGCACTACCGGCGCTATGCCCGCACGGCGCCGTTCCTCTCGATCTGCGCCGGCAAGACCATCGCTTATTTCGCGCGCCAGCTCGGTCCAGATGCCGCAATCGTGCGGGCGATGCCCAACACGCCCGCCGCGATCGGCCGCGGCATCGCGGTACTCTGCGCCAACCCGGCCGCCGACTACGCGGCGCGCGCGCTGTGCGGCGAGCTTCTGGCCGCGGTCGGCGAGATCGCGTGGGTCGAGGACGAAGGCCTGATCGACGCGGTGACTGCCGTCTCGGGCAGCGGTCCAGCCTATGTCTTCTTGCTCATCGAGTGCATGGCCGTAGCCGGGGTCGAGGCGGGATTGCCGGCCGATCTTGCGATGCAGCTTGCGCGCGCGACCGTGGCGGGCTCGGGCGAGCTTGCCCGGCGCGCGCCGGAAAGTGCGGCGCAGCTACGCGAGGCGGTGACGAGCCCCGGCGGCACGACGCGCGCCGCGCTCGACGTGCTGATGGCGAAGGACGGGCTCGAGCCGCTTATGAAGAAGGCGGTCGCCGCCGCGACACGCCGCTCGCGCGAACTTGCGGACTGAGGCAGCCGCAGCCATATTTTCGCTTAACAAGAATTACCGTCGGAGAGGCGCATGGCGAGGGCAAAAGCGCCGAAGCGGCCGCGAGCACGGCCGCGGGCGCGACGGAGCGGGTCTCCGGAGGACCGCGTGATTGATGCCGCGCTGGACCTGGCGGAACGCCAGGGCTGGCGCCGCACCGGCCTCGCCGAGATCGCCGCCGAAGCGGGGCTGTCTCTCGCCGAGGTTTACGCGCTCCACCGCGGCAAGGCCGGGATCCTGCGCGCGTTCCAGCGCCGGGCCGACCAGGCGGCGCTTGCCGCAAGCGGACGTCATGCGGGCGAAAGCGCGCGCGAGCGGCTCTTCGACGTGCTCATGCGGCGGCTCGATGTTCTGAAGCCGCACAAGGCCGCAATCCGCGCCATCGTGCGCGACAGTTTCGGCGACCCCGTGGCGATCCTCGGCATCGCCGGGCTCACGCGCTCGATGCGCTGGATGTTGGAGGGCGCCGGAATCTCCACCGGCGGCTGCGCCGGCCGGCTCCTCGCTCACCTCACCGCGGCGCTCTACCTCTCGGTGCTGCGCATCTTCCTCGCCGACGACAGCGAGGACCTCGGCCGCACCATGGCGGCGCTCGACCGGGGGTTGCGCCAGGGCGAGCGGATTTGCCGCTTCCTCCCTGGCCGGGGGCGGCTGGCCGCCAAAGCCGCGTGACTTGATTTTGCAATGCGAAAAATTTAAGCTTACTGCTTGACCGGAGCGGCAAGTGCCGCCATATTCGCCATTGTGCAGTGCAACATGAACGTTCCCCTTACCCAGAGGACCGCCCGCCCATGATCAATGGCAAGAATGCGTTTTTCGATATGGATGTCGGCAAGGCATTTGCCGGCTTCAACTTTTCCCCGATCGACGCCGAATCGGTGATGGCGTCGCAACGCAAGAACCTCGAAGCCATCACTCAGGCGAACCAGCTTGCGGTCGAAGGCGTGCAGGCGGTCACCCGCCGGCAAGTCGAGATCGCGCGCGAGGCATTCGAGGGCGCGTCGGCGGCCTTGAAGGACCTCGTCCAGCCAAGCGCGCCCGAGGACCGGATCGCAAAGAACGCCGAGCTTGCCAAGCAGGTGTTCGAGAAGAGCCTCGCCAACGCCCGCGAGTTGACCGAGCTCATGGCCAAGGCCAATGCCGAGGCGCTCGACGTCATCACCCGGCGTTTCAGCGAGAGCCTCGACGAGTTGCGCGAACAGGCGAAGAACCGCTCGCACCGCTGACATCACCTTTGACGCCCTCTCCGCATCGCGCGGAGAGGGTCACGTCTAAAGCGTCACCGTGAGCCCATCATGGGCGGTCTCGTGCGCGAGCCCGCCCGCCCGTTCGAGCATGTCGGGATTGAGGTGGGTGAGAATGATACGCCGCGCGCCGGTCGCGGCGAGCCGGGGCGCCAGCTCCGCATAAGAGAGGTGGCCGGTGAGCCGCCGCTCGAACGTCGAACATTCACAGATGAAGAGATCGGCCGCGTGCGCCGCTTCGAGGAGCGTGTCGGTCCATGCCGTGTCGCCGGAATAGGTGACGACGCGGCCGTCGAGCTCGAGGCGCAGCGAATGGCATGGCGCGCCGGCGGAATGCTCGGCCGGGAACGGCGTCACCGCAAATCCTAGATATTCGTCGCGCATGCCCGTCGTCATTTCGCGGATCTCGAGCGGAAAGCGCAGCGGCTGTGTCGAGGCGCCGGGGAAGAGCACCTCCTCGGCCGCGGCGATGCGCGCCGTGGCGCCGGCTGGTCCGACGATCAGGAATGGCCGCGCGCGCCGGCTCATGTGATGTGCGTCGAGCACGAAGAACGGCAGCCCGCCGAAATGGTCGCCGTGGAGATGGCTCAGCACGACGGCATCGATCGCGTTGGGATCGACACCCGCCCGCTTCAGCGCGACGAGCGAGGAGGCACCGCAATCGATGAGGATGCGGCATGCCTCACCCTCAACGAGGAAGCACGTGTTGAAGCGGCCGCCGCTGCCGAAGGCGTCGCCGCTGCCGATGAAGGTGAGCCGCATCGGGGCGCCTTAATCGGGGTTGAGGACGTAGCCGGTACCGCGCACGGTCTGAAGATGGCGCGGAAAGCGCGGATCGGCCTCGATCTTGCGCCGGAGACGCGTCATCTGCACATCGACGCGACGCACCGTGCCTTTAAGCTCCGCCGCAAGCGACAGGTCCTCGCGCGTCATGGCCCGGCCCGGCGCGCGCGCCAGCGCCAGCAGCAGCGCAAGCTCGGTCTCGGTGAGGCGTACGGGATCGGCACCCTTGCGCAGCTCGCGGCGCCTCAGATCGAGCACGAAGAGGCCGAAGCGGATCTCCGGCACACGCTCGCCCTCCTCGCGCGGCACGCGCTGGAGGATGTTGCGGATGCGCAGCACGAGTTCGCGCGGCTCGAACGGTTTCACTACGTAATCGTCGGCGCCGCGCTCGAGCCCGGCGATGCGGTTCTTGGGCTCGGCCATGGCGGTCAGCATCAGGATCGGGATGCGGCTCGTCTCGCGCAGGCTCTTGGTGAAGTCGTAGCCGTTCTCGCCCGGCATCATCACGTCGACGACGAGCAGATCGAAGTCGAAGCTCTCGAGCTTTGCTCGCGCCTCGGCGGCATCGACCGCCGTGGTGACACGAAAGCCCTCACCCGTGAGGAAGCGGCGCAGCAATTCGCGCAATCGGGAATCATCATCGACGACCAGAAGATGCTGCTCCGGCGCCATCCCGTCAGCGCTTTCCGCTGCCGGTGAAGCGGCGGCGATCGGCCTCGCTTGACATGATGCCGAGCATGACACGGCGGAAACCTTCGACCGCCGCCGCGCCGGCGTCGCGATAGGCCTTGCCGATACGCTGGCGCTGGTTCTCCGAAAGCTGGCGCTCGAGCTCGACTCCCTTCTGGGTCAGCTCGAGGAGGCGCTGGCGGCGGTCGCGATTGCCCGGGCGCTGCACGATGAAGCCCTGCTTCACGAGCTGCGACAGCACGCGCGACAGGCTCTGCTTGGTGATGCGCAGGACCGTCAGGAGATCGCTGACGCTCATGTGCGGGTGGCGCCCGACGAAATAGATGACACGATGATGCGCCCTGCCGAAGCCATAGCGCGCCAGCATCGTGTCCGGCTCGGCCGTGAAGTCGCGATAGGCGAAATAGAGCAGCTCGATGCCCTGGCGCAGCTCGTCCTCGCGCAGGGCGCCATGGGATGAGCCGGATTTTAGGTCAGCCATGTTGACTTATTTCCCGGACCGATGGAAAATGCTTGGGCCGGCGCCACCCCACTCCCCATAATGATGCGTCGGGCAGTGTATGAGGAACGCCAAGATGTCCACCGGAGCCATGCTTCCCTTCGACGATCGCGACGGCTTCATCTGGTTCGACGGCAAGCTGGTGCCGTGGCGCGACGCCAAGGTCCACGTCCTCACTCACGCGCTCCATTATGCAAGCTGCGTGTTCGAGGGGGAAAGGGTCTATGGCGGGCGCATCTTCAAGCTCGCCGAGCACAGCCAGCGCTTGATCGATTCCGGCCGCATCCTCGGCTTCGACGTGCCGTGGACCCGCGCGCAGATCGATGCCGCCTCGAACGAGGTGGTGCGCGCGCAGGGCATCACCGACGGCTATGTCCGCCCGATCGCCTGGCGCGGCGCCGAACAGATGGGTGTCGCGGCGCAACAGACCAAGATCCACGTCGCCATCGCGGTGTGGGAGTGGCCGGCCTATTTCTCGCCCGACGCCAAGATGAAAGGCATCCGCATGTGCTGGGCGAAATGGGCCCGGCCGGCGCCGCACACCGCGCCGACGCAGGCCAAGGCCTCGGGCCTCTACATGATCTGCACGCTCTGCAAGCACGACGCCGAGGCGCAGGGCTATGACGACGGGCTCATGCTCGATTGGCGCGGCCAGGTGGCCGAGGGCACCGGCGCCAACATCTTCCTCGTCATCAACGGCGAGCTGCACACGCCGACGCCCGACTGCTTCCTCGACGGGATCACGCGCCAGACCGTGATCGCCTTGGCGCGCGCGCGCAAGATCAAGGTGATCGAGCGCGCGATCATGCCCGACGAGTTCAAGGACGCCCAGGAAGTGTTCGTCACCGGCACCGCCGCCGAAGTGACGCCGGTCGCGGAGATCGGCCAGTACCGCTTCACGCCGGGCCGCGTCTGCAAGACGCTGATGGACGATTTCGACCGCACGGTGAAGGCGTCCCAGGCCGCGACCGCCGCCTGAGGCGAAGGCCTCCTCGCGTTGTCATTGCGAGGAGCCGAAGGCGACGAAGCAATCTCCGGGGATTGCTTCGCTGCGCTCGCAATGACAGGCTTTCCCGGGCGATGAGCGACATTCGGACGGGCGACTGGGCCGACCGCTACGCACCGGCAAGCGCGCGGCCCTATATCCGCCTCGCCCGGCTCGACCGGCCGATCGGCACATGGCTTTTGCTTTTTCCGGGCTGGTGGGGCGTGGCGCTCGCGGCCCGTGGCTGGCCTGACTGGCGCCTCATCGCGCTCTTCGCCATCGGCGCCGTCGTCATGCGCGGCGCCGGCTGCACCTTCAACGACATCGCCGACCGCGACTTCGACGCGCGGGTCGCGCGCACAAAGACCCGCCCCATTCCAAGCGGCGCGGTCACGGTGACGCAGGCCGCGCTCTTCATGGTGCTGCAGCTCGTGATCGGCGCGGCCGTACTTTTCAGCATGAGCCGGACCGCGATCCTCCTCGGCATCCTCGTGCTCGGCCTCATCGCGACTTATCCCTTCATGAAGCGCGTCACCTATTGGCCGCAATTCTTTCTCGGCCTCAATTTCAACTGGGGCGCGCTTCTCGGCTGGGCCGCCGCGCGCGACAGCCTCGCGCTCCCGGCGCTGCTGCTCTATGCCGGCGGCATCTGCTGGACGCTCGGCTACGACACGATCTACGCGCACCAGGACAAGGAGGACGACGCTCTCATTGGCGTGAAATCCGCAGCGCTCGCCTTGGGTCCGCGCACGCGGCCGTTCCTCTTCCTGTTCTATGCCGGGGCCGTCCTGCTCTGGGCCGCCGCCGGGGCCATCGACGGGCTCGGCGCCCTTTTCTTCGCGATGCTTGTCCTCGTCGCGGCACAGTTTTTGTGGCAGGCGGCGCGCGTCAAGATCGACGATCCCGCCGATTGCCTCGCGAAATTCCGCTCCAACCGCGTGACCGGCTGGCTCGTGTTCGCCGGCATCGTGGCAGCTCATGTCGCTCGATAAGGCGGCGTTCGTGCGCGCCAACACGGCGCTTGGCTGCCCGCCGCTCGTGCCCGAATTGAAGCTCTACCTCGCCGGCGAAGTGACCGCGCTGTGGCAGGCGACCGAGGCAACGCTCGCGACTTCGGGCCTGCCGCCGCCCTATTGGGCTTTCGCCTGGGCCGGCGGCCAAGCCTTGGCGCGCCATGTGCTCGATCATCCCGAGCTCGTGCGCGGCAAGGACGTGCTCGACATCGGCGCGGGCTCCGGCCTCGTGGCGTTGGCGGCGGCGCGCGCCGGGGCGCGCACTGCGACTGCCGCCGAGACCGACCCGTTCGCGGCCGCGGCGATCGCGCTCAATGCCGAGGCGAACGGGCTTGCGGTCGCGGTCGAGACCGCAGACGTGATCGGGGGACCGTGCCGCTGGGACGTGCTGCTCGCCGGCGACATGTGCTACGAGCGGCCGCTCGCCGACCGGCTGGTGCCGTGGCTCCGCGTTTGCGCGGGAGGCGGCGCGCTCGTGCTGCTGGGCGATCCTGGCCGCGCCTATTTGCCGAAAGAAGGGCTCGCTTTCGTCGCGCGCCACGCCGTGCCGACGCCACTCGAGCTCGAGGACCGCACAAGCCGCGAGACCACCGTGTGGCGGCTCGTCGCGTGAGGCTGCACCGCTTGTCAATGCCGTCATTGCGAGGCGCGACGCGACCTACCAATCTCCCGGGCCGAGGGTGACCCATGCCTTATTCATCGCTGCGCGATTTCGTGACGCGGCTCGAGCACGACGGGCTTTTACGCCGCGTTGCCGCGCCGGTCTCGCCCCATCTCGAGATCACCGAGATCCACACGCGGCTCCTTGCCGAGGCGGGCCCCGCGGCGCTCTTCGAGCATGTCGTGCGCGCCGACGGCGCTCGCTACGACATGCCGGTGCTCGCGAACCTGTTCGGCACGGTCGAGCGCGTCGCGCTCGCGATGGATCGCACGCCTGACAAGCTGCGCGAAGTGGGCGAGACCTTGGCCTTCCTGCGCCAGCCGGAGCCACCCGGCGGCTGGCGCGAGGCGCTCGAGCTTCTGCCGCTCCTCAAGACGGTGCTGGCGATGAAGCCGCGCGACGTTGCGCGCGCGCCCTGTCAGGAGATCGTGTTGAAGGGCTCCGACATCGATCTCGCGCGCCTGCCGATCCAGACCTGCTGGCCCGACGAGCCCGCGCCGCTCATCACCTGGCCGCTCGTCGTAACCAAAGGCCCGGGCACGGCACGCGAGGACGATTTCAACCTCGGCATCTACCGCATGCAGGTGCTGGGCAGGGACCGCACCGTGATGCGCTGGCTCGCGCATCGCGGCGGGGCGCAGCATCATCGCCGCTGGAGCGAGGCGCGACGCGATCCGCTGCCCGCAGCGGCGGTGATCGGCGCCGATCCCGGTACCATCCTCGCCGCCGTGACGCCGGTCCCCGACACGCTTTCGGAATATCAGTTCGCGGGGCTCCTGCGCGGTCGCCGCGTCGAGCTCGCGCCGTGCCTCACTGTGCCGCTCAAAGTGCCGGCCGAGGCCGAGATCGTGCTCGAAGGGCATGTGGCACTCGACGAATATGTCGACGAAGGCCCTTATGGCGACCACACCGGCTACTACAACGCCGTCGAGCGCTTTCCCGTGTTCCACATCTCGGCGCTCACGATGCGGCGCGACCCGATCTATCTCTCAACCTTCACGGGGCGGCCGCCGGACGAACCCTCGGTGCTGGGCCAAGCGCTGAACGAGGTGTTCATTCCGCTGATGCGGCAGCAATTCCCGGAGATCGTCGATTTCTGGCTGCCGCCCGAAGGCTGCTCCTACCGCATCGCCGTCGTGTCGATGAAGAAGGCTTATCCCGGCCACGCCAAGCGCGTGATGATGGGCGTGTGGTCCTATCTGCGCCAGTTCGTCTACACGAAGTTCGTCATCGTGGTCGATGACGACATCGACGCACGCCAATGGAAGGACGTGATGTGGGCAGTGGCGACGCGCATGGACCCCGCCCGCGACATCACCGTGGTCGAGGGCACGCCCATCGATTATCTCGACTTCGCCTCGCCGGTCTCGGGATTGGGCGGCAAGATCGGTC
>DATIXQ010000004.1:0-75415 GCA_035518375.1 Allostellaceae bacterium
CCTCGACATACTCGTGCAGAAAGAGCTGCAGAACGATTGCGGCTTCGAGCAGGCACGGCACCGGCGCCACGAACTTGCCGAGGACGAGGCGGAACGGATGAAGAGCGGGCTCGGGCGTCGCGTTCGGCCCGATTTCGGCGAGCCGCCGGCTCGCCTCCGCCTGAGTGAGGCCGGCCGGCAATCCTGTCTGATGCGCTTGCAATCTCGCGCCACCGATCACAGAAAACTCGCGAGCAAAATTTAGCAACTGCAGCCGGATCGGTCTCGGGTCGCGGTCAGCAGTTCAGGACTTAGGCCGCACGCAACCGCACCAGCACGTGGATCTGGCTGCCGGCGGGCTCGACCAATGCCGACCAGCGGCCGTTCTCCCAGCCGCGGGGCATGCAGAGAAATCCGCGCGACGTCAGGTAGTCATAGGCATTGCGATACGAGGGAAAGCTGCGATTGATCTCGGCTTTGCAGGTCATGGCCGCGCTCTTTCAGCTCGCCAGGCGGTTGACGAAGGCAAGATGCGCCGAGCGCGTGGGCGTACGGCAGCGGCAGCCGATTTTCAGAAGCTCGCCGCGCTCGGTCTTGAGCGCTTGCAGAAGCGAGGCGCGCGAGCCGTCGCACGGTCCGCCTTCGATCACGGCGATCGCGGTCTCGATCCGGTGCAGTTCGCGATCGTCACGGCTCCTGAGCTCTCGCATATTCGATCTCCCTGCTCGCAAGTGCCGGACGGCTTTCGCCCGTCCGCGCGCAAAGAGGTACTGCGCTTTTGCGCGGCCGGAAATTCGGGATTATGCGTAAGTAATTGCGCGTATGGCGCGTGCCGGCGCGCGGCGCAGGCTCACCCGCGTCGGGGGGGGCGGCCTCGCCGCGGTTATTCGCGGTTCTCGCCGCCATGGGCGCTAAGCCCGCGCCTGACGAGCGTTTGCCATGCCTCCTCGGCCGTATCCGCGAAATCGAAGAGCGCGCAATCTTCGGCGCTCACCATCTCTTCTTCGGTCAAGGCCGCGAAGTTCACGACCTTGCGCCAATACTCGCGGCCGAAGAGCACGATCGGGATTTTGGGGGCTTTCCCGGTTTGCACCAGGTTCAAGATCTCGAACAGCTCGTCGAAGGTTCCGAAGCCGCCGGGGAACACGACAAGCGCATTGGCCCGCATGGCGAGATGCATCTTGCGCATCGCGAAATAGTGGAATTGGAAGGTGAGCTCAGGCGTGGTGTAAGGATTCGGCTCTTGCTCGGACGGCAGCGTGATGTTGAACCCGATGCTGGGCGCACCGCTTTCGAGCGCACCGCGGTTCGCCGCTTCCATGATCCCGGGGCCGCCGCCCGTGGCGATCACATTGTCGCGCCAGCGATGATGCGGAGCGAAAGCGCCGCCGCGTTCGGAGGCGATCCGGCCGAATTCGCGCGCCGCCGTGTAATAGCGCGAACGCTCAGCCAGCGTTTCGGCGCGCCGCCGCTCGTCCTCGCTCTGCGCCGAGGCCCGGGCGGCCTCGACCATCTCCGGCGAGGGCGTGCGCGCGCTGCCGAACACCACGACCGTCGAGCGGATGCCCCAGTCGCGCAGCAGCAGCTCCGCCTTCGCATATTCGAGCGCGAAGCGGATGTCCCGCATCTCGTCGCGCAACAGGAATTCCGTGTCCTCGACAGGAAGAATGTAGCTGCGGGATTGCTTCTGCGGCGCGTTGCCTGGCATCAAGCACCTCGGGAAAGAAAAAGGCCCCGTCGAGGGGGATATCGACGGGGCCATAGGGAG
Source organism: Allostellaceae bacterium (assembly GCA_035518375.1). Taxonomy (GTDB): domain Bacteria; phylum Pseudomonadota; class Alphaproteobacteria; order ATCC43930; family CGMCC-115725; genus DATJLY01. The sequence continues at coordinate 1,748 of DATIXQ010000004.1, forward strand.
GGACGTCGCGCAACCGCGCGACAGGTATTTCCTAGCCGATTTGGCGCGCCGCCGGCCTTGATCTAGATCACTCCGCTGGCTGCGTTCGAGCCTTTCTGCAGGGGCAGGAGAGGCTGAAGCGGCTCCGACGCTATGATCTCGTTGAGCTCGCGCTCGGTCAAGGTTTCGCGCTCGAGCAGGAGCCGCGCGCCGCGCTCCAGCGTCTTGCGGCGGTCCTGAAGGATTCCGGACGCCTTGTCGAAGGCTTCCCGGGTGATCCGCTGAACGGCCGCATCGATGGTCCGCGCGGTCTCCTCGCTGAAGTCGCGTTCGTGAAACTCTGCCGGCGTTCCGAGGAAGGGCGAGCGCTTCTCGTAGACGACGTTGCCGAGCTTTTCTTCCATGCCGTACTGCATGACGATGGAGCGCGCGATATCGGTCACCTTGGCAAGGTCGTCAGCCGCGCCGGTGGACAGTTCGCCGAAGACGAGCCGTTCCGCGGCGCGTCCGCCCAGGAGCACGGCCATTTTGTTGGCCAGCTCCTCGCGCGTCATGAGATATCGGTCCTCGGTCGGACGCTGGATCGTGTAGCCGAGCGCGCCTATGCCGCGCGGGATGATCGAGACCTTGTGTACGATATCGCTGCCTGGCAACGACATCGCTACGAGCGCATGGCCCATCTCGTGAAAGGCGACGGCCTCGCGCTCGTGCGGATTGAGGATACGGTTGCGCTTCTCCAATCCGGCGACGATCCGTTCCACCGCGGCGGTGAAATGCGCCATCGTGACGTCCGCAGCATCGGCGCGCGTTGCAACGAGCGCCGCCTCGTTGACGAGGTTGGCGATATCGGCGCCGGTGAAGCCGGGCGTGAGTTCGGCAACGCCCTCCGCCGTGACATCGGCAGCGCAGCGGATGCGTTTCAGGTAGATGGCGGCGATCTGCGCGCGGCCCTTGCGGTCCGGGCGGTCTACCAGGACCTGACGGTCGAAGCGGCCGGCGCGCAGGAGCGCCGGGTCCAGAATCTCCGGGCGGTTGGTTGCGGCGAGGAGCACGAGGCCGCTGCGCGAATCGAACCCGTCAAGCTCGGACAAGAGCTGATTGAGGGTCTGTTCCTTCTCGTCATGGCCGCCGATGCCCGGGAACGCGCCACGCGCGCGGCCCAGCGCGTCGAGCTCGTCGATGAAGATGATCGCCGGCGCCTTGGCGCGGGCCTGCTCGAAGAGATCGCGGACCCGCGCGGCGCCGACGCCGACGAACATCTCGACGAACTCCGAGCCGTTGATCGAGAAGAACGGCACGCCCGCCTCACCCGCGACCGCGCGCGCGAGCAGCGTCTTTCCCGTTCCCGGCGGGCCGACGAGGAGAACCCCCTTTGGGATGCGGGCGCCGAGCCGGCCGTATTGCTCCGGGTTCTTGAGGAAGGCGACGATCTCCTTGAGATCGTCCTTTGCCTCGTCGACGCCGGCCACGTCGGCGAACGTCACCTTGGTATCCGTCTCCACATAGACCTTGGCGTTGCTTCGGCCGATGGACATGAGCCCGCCGCCCATGCCACCGCCCGCCGCCATACGGCGAAAAACGAAAACCCAGATCGCGAGGAAGAACAGCGCCGGAACGATCCAGGACAACAAATCGCGGACGAAGCCGGTGTCCGGCGTTCCGGTGACGGTCACGTTGTACTTCGCCAGCTCGTTCGCGAACGCCGGATCGACACGGTCGGTCTGGAATCGCGATCGTCCGTCTGGTAGCGCTTCCTTGAATTTGCCCGACAGCGCGTGATCCGAAACGACGACTTCCGCAATGTTGCCGTCGTGCAAGTAGGCCTCGAACTGGCTATAGGGAATGGACTCGACTTGCGTACCCATCGAAATGAGGTACTGAAGGAACAGCACGGCCAAGATGGCTGCGATCACGTACCAGATATGAAACGCCGTTTCCCGCTGCATGGTCGCGTCCGGCCCGATTGAGCCGGACGAGCATTTCACCTCCGGGAGGCTGTCACATTGCGCCAGATCAAGGAGCAGAGACCCTTTCGGCAGTAATCGATAAAGGCGGAAAGGAAGGTCGCGGTGGCGAGAGAGAGCGAGAGGGCGACGCTATCGGACGATGCGGACGTCGAAGCCTGGTGGACCGCGGATGCGGATGTGACCGGCCGTCTCGTCGCCGCGATCGCCTTCGGTTGCGCACGGGCGCCCGCGCTCAATGCCCGCATCGATCCTGCCCTCGGGCGGTTCGAGCGCCTGCGTTCTGTCGACATCGGTGTCGTGGTGGATACGGCGCAGGGAGCGGTCATTCCGGTCCTGTGCGATATCGCTCACACCTCGGTCGTCGAAATTCGCCGCCGCCTCACCGAGTTGCGCAAGCTCGTCGCGAGCGGGCCGTGCGCGCCGAGCATCACATTCGTCAATTTCGGTAAGGTCGCCGGCCGGTATGCGGAGCTTCCGGTGCCCCCGGACCAAGCCGGACTGGTCGCGGCCGGCCAGGTCTTTCTCCGGGCGACCGAAAAAGATGGGCATGTCGTTCAGCACCACATGCTGCCGCTATCGGTGAGCTTCGATCTGCGCGCGTGCGGCGTGGGTGACGCCGCCACCTTTCTCGCGGCGATGAAGGCGGACCTGGCGAAGCCGGAGTTGCCGTTGACACGAGGCTGGCGCGCGCAGGCAAATGAAGCGGCGCCGGACGAGGGGCCGCGAAACGCTCGCTCGCCGCGTGGGAGAACCTGATGTCGGAACGTACGATCTTTCTCAGCCGGCTCATCGGCCTCTATGCCCTCATTGTTTCCATCTCGATGCTGTTCCACAGAGCGGCCATCATCGAGACCGCGTCGGAGCTGGCGAAGGCACCGCCGCTTCTCTTCATCGGCGGATTGTTCGCGCTGCTCGCAGGCATCGCGATGGTGCTTCTGCATAATTCGTGGTCCGGCGGCCTTCTGCCGGTGGTCGTGACGCTGGTGGGGTGGGGCGTCCTGATCCGCGGGATCGTCATGGTCTTCATCTCCCCGGAGGGTGCCTCAACCGTGTTCGAGGCGCTGCATTTCGGCAGCCTCTACTACCTCTACGCCGCGATTCCCTTCGTCCTCGGGGTCTATCTGACCTTCGCGGGCTTCACCGCGGATCGCGCCTAAGTGCTTATCTACAAAGGACGATTCTGATCGCCCCGCAAGCGCAAGGCGCGCATACGTAGACCCCCTTACGTACTATCCCGAATTTTGCCGCGGCCGCTCCCGGGGTACTCCTCACGGCAGATCATCGCTCACAGGGGAGACCGCCCGATGCCCGCCAACCTCCAGCTCCAGATAGCCCCATCGACCTCCCGGGCGCAGCCGCCGGTTCGCAAGGCGCCGGATGAGTTCGCGGCGCTCGACCGGCTTGGCTCGGTGGTGTCGCTGCAGCGCGAAGCCGTCCTCTTTCACGAGAGCGACTCGGCCGAGCATTACTTCAAGGTGGTGACCGGGGCCGTTCGCTGCTGCAAGTTCCTGGCCGACGGGCGGCGCCATGTCAGCGAATTCTATCTTCCCGGCGATTTCATCGGGCTCGATGCCGAGTCGGCATATCAGTTCACCGCCGAGGCCGTCACCGAGACCACGGTCGTGCGCTACACGCGGCGGAGCGTCGAGGCGCTTGCCGCGCAGGAACCCCGCTTCGGGCGCCGTCTCCTCAGCATCGCCTGCCACGGTCTTTCTGCCGCGCAGCAGAAGCTCGTGCTGCTCGGCCGCAAGACGGCTGAGGAGCGGATTGCGACCTTCCTGCTCGACATCGCGGATCGCTGTGGCGAGACCGAGTGTGTGTCGCTGCCGATGAGCCGGACCGACATCGGCGATCACCTGGGCCTCACGATGGAGACGGTGAGCCGCGGGCTGAGCCATCTCAAGAGCGAGGGCGTCATCGCGCTCGAGAGCAGCCACAAGATCCGCATCCGTGACCGTGACGTGCTCGAAGAGATCGCGGACGCCGCCTGACGAAGCCCTGCGATGCCGCGTGGACGGGAAGGTAAATGCGCGGCTCCGATCGCCAGCGCGTACGGGGCCAATTCATCGCGCGGCTTCACGAGGCGATTTTGGTGCGCGCGAAAGCCGAGAAGAGCGCTTTTGCCGAATCGTTTGATCTTTTTCTAACGCGGCGTTTTGGCACTTTCACGGCCGCGAGCCTCCTGTCGAACCTGGGAACCTGGGCGCAACAAGTCGCCGAGCCTTGGCTGCTGCTGGGGCTCGGCGCGTCGCCGTTCCTCATCGGCCTCGATTCCTTCGCCATGGCGGCGCCTGTCTGGGCTCTGACGGTGCTCGGCGGAATTCTGGCCGACCGGACCGACCGCCGCCGCCTCATCGCCGCGTGCCAGACGGTGCAGATGCTATGCCCGGCGTGTCTCGTTGTGCTGATCATGACTGGTGCGGTCCAGCCATGGATGGTGATCGGCCTATCGGTTGTCGTCGGCGTGACGGACGCGCTCTCGATGCCGGCGTTTCAGACGATCGTGCCTTCGATCGTCGAGCCCCGGCAAATCCCGACGGCCCTGGCGCTCAACGCGACGCAGTTCAATCTTTCGCGCATCATAGGCCCCGCGATTGCCGGCATCCTCATGGCGACGCTCGGGGCAGTCGGTTGTTTCGAGCTCAACACCGCGTCATACCTTCCCTTTATCTGGGTGGCTCTCTGGATCCTTCCGCGCGGTCCGCGTCCGAAGCCGCGCGATGAAGTCCCCGACGAGCGTCTCTTCGCAGGTATCCGCGAGGTCACGCAGTCGCCATATCTTCGCGGCGCGCTCGCAACGGTCCTCCTGACCGGCGTATTTTGCGGCCCCTTGATCGTCTTTTGCCCCGTTCTCGTGAAGGCGGCGCTGCACGGCGATGCGAGCGATTTCAGTATTGCCATAGGCGCGTTCGGGGTGGGCGGGCTGTGCGGGGCCATAGCGCTTCTCGGCATTCCCACCGATCGCGACCGGCGACGAATGACCACGTACCTTGCGATCGGATATGGCGCATTGGTCGTGATGGCATCGCTCGTCCCCTGGCTGTCGGGATTGCCCGTTCTTCTCGCGCTAGCGGGCATGGCGATGACGATCAGCAACACATCGGCGAACACGTTGCTTCAATCCGCCACCCCGCCGGAGCTCCGCGGTCAAACGGTAAGCCTCTACATGCTTGCGATCCGGGGCGGCGCGTCGTTCGGCGCCCTCATCACCGGCGCGACTGTTGGGTTGTTCGGAGTCCGAGAGGCGCTTCTCGTCAACGGCATTCTTGCGATCGCGGCGCAGGTCGCGCTCGCGGCTCACTGGTTTCGCGCGCCGAGCGTTCGATAGCTATTTTACGAGAAGCGTGTCGGCATGCACGTCGTCGAGCTTGGCACCGGCAGATGCCGCGTGCAGGACGACAATCCCGGGCTTGCGCTGGGCGATGGTCTGCGCCAGCGCGGATGGGGCTTCGTCGAGGACGACCCGCTTGATGCGTGCCCGCTGTCCGGCCGAGAAATGACCGGCAATTGCCTCGTCGAGCTCACGCAACGCGGCGTTTGTCCCCGCCAGAGCAATGTCGTCCTCGCCGTCGGTGATGGCCGCGCCCGCGGCCAGGACGCGATCGCGTGCGGCCTTGTCGGCCGGAAGCGCGACGAGAATTCCACGGCCGCCGTGGCGCCGGCCCTTGAGCAGGACCGTACCCGGAAACGCAAAAGGGCTCTTGTCCCAGGCCGAATGCGGCCGCCAGGCGCCAGAGAAAGCGCGCGCGGCAGCCTCAATGACGAGGATGTCGCCCTCTTCGGACGGAAATCGCGCGGCCGAGGGCAGATCGCGGATCGTGCCGAAGCTCCAATCCAACCCGTGCTCGCTTGCCGCCTGCGACAGCTCGCGCCGCATCGCCGATCCGAGTGCCGAGGCCAAGCGCGCCATGTGTCCGGCCGTGAGACCTTCGGGGTTCGCCGTGGAGGACAGACTCACGGGACGGCCAAACGGCAAGGCGGCAAACCGATGGAGGTTTTCGTCGTCGAAGAAAACGCCGTGAAGTGCCGCGCCCCAGCGCCGGGCGAGAATTGTGGCATCGGCAACGGCAATGCGAATGTCGCACGCGGCATCGCAAACCAGCACGACCCTGCGGAACGGACGCTCAGCCATCGCGCCCGCCGCTTCGCTCGGATCGGCGCTTGGCGGCCGCGCGCTCCGGCGGCGGAAGCGCGCGCTTCGCAAACAATTCGAGGCGCGCGGAAACGCGACGATTGAGCGTGCCTTCGGGATAAAGGCCGGAGCCGTCTGTTTCGCCGGCGGCGACCCCCATCAATATCTCAAGCCCCTGATCGACCGTCTCGATCGGGATGATCCTGAAATGGCCTTCCGCCGCTGCGGCGGCAACGTCGGGGCGCAGCATCAGGTGCTGCACATTGGCGGAAGGAATGATGACGCCTTGTCGGCCGGTCAGCCCGCGCGCGCGGCAGACGTCGAAGAATCCCTCGATCTTTTCGTTGACGCCGCCGATCGCCTGGATGCGGCCATGCTGGTCGATCGAGCCGGTGACCGCGTAGTACTGGCGTATCGGAGTTTCGGACAGCGCCGACAGGAGCGCGAAGAGTTCCGCCGCGGATGCGCTGTCGCCCTCGACCCCGTTATAGGATTGCTCGAACACCAGGCTCGCCGTGAGCGACAGCGGCCCATTGCGGCCGAAGCGCCCGCCCAGGAACCCGGAAAGAATCATCACACCCTTCGAATGAATGGGCCCGCCCAAGGCGACCTCGCGCTCGATATCGATGAGCTCGCCTTTGCCAAAGCGCACTTGCGCCGAGATGCGGCTCGGCTGGCCGAAGCTCGTGCCGCCCACAGTGATGACCGAAAGCCCGTTCACCTGCCCGATCGCCTCGCCGTCCGTTTCGATTCGCAGGGTGTTGCGCCCGATCTCCTCCTGGATGCGCTGGTAAATACGGTCGGCCCTTCGCCGTTGCGCCGCGAGGGCCGCCTCGATCTCGGCTCTGCCGATCACGGTCCTCGCCGCCTTGCCCGCGAGAAAGTCGGCTTCCTGCATGAGGTCGACGATCCCCCGCAACTGCGCCGAGAGCTTGCCGGCGTCGCCGCTGATACGGGCGGTTTCCTCGATGATGCGCGCCACGCCCGCGCGATCGATCGGGCGCATCTTCTCCCGCCGCGCGGACGTGGCGATGAAGCGCGCGTAGAGATCGACCGCCTCGGCCGTCCGGTCGGTACGATCGTCGAATTCGGCCGCGACCTTGAACAACTCGGGAAAATCGGGATCGAGGCTGCTGAGGAGGTAATAGAGCAAAGGCGGTCCGACCAGCACGACCTTGACCGAAAGCGGGATCGGCTGCGGGTCGAGCGACACTGTGCTCGCGAAGCTGAGTAGCTGCTCGAGCGAGATCGTGCGGATCTCCTCGGCCCTCAGCACTCGCTTCAAGGCATCCCAGCCGAAATTGGCGCTGAGCAGCCGCTGAGCGTCGAGAACGAGGTATCCGCCATTGGCGCGATGAAGCGCGCCTGGGACGATGAGATTGAAGTCGGTGAAGAGCGCGCCAAACCGCGCCATGTGCTCGATGCGGCCCAAGAGGTTCTGGAGGGTCGGATGATCCTCGTAGATGATCGGCGCGCCGCTATGGCCGGAATTGTCGACGATGACATTCACGTGGTATCGGCGGAACGCGGTCTCTTCGTCGATCCGCGCCTCGGCCATGCCAAGCCCTTGGCCGTCGCGGTTCGAGCCAAGGAAATCGTCCGCGTGCTCGAGGATGTCGTGCTCGACCTCCTGCAGGTAGGTCGCGATCTCGGGGATGTCGGCGAAGGTTGTGCGCACGTCGCCGAGCAGGTGCGTGACGACGCCGGCGCTGGTATCGCGGTTGAGCTTGCGCACGGCGTCGCGATGCTCGCGTTCCCATTCCGGGATGCGGCGCACGGTCGCCTCGAGTTCCGCCTGCAGCGCCTGGATGTCTGCCGTGATGCGGTTCCGCTCCTCCGAGGCCATACGCTGGAAAACGTCCGGCGGAATGACCTCGCCGTTGTGCATCGGCGCGAGGCCAAGGCCCATCGGCGTGCGGATCAGCGCGACGCCTTTGGCCTCGGCCTTGTGTTGGAGGGCGCCGAACGCCTCCTCGTTGCGGTGCTTGAACTGGTCGTCGATGATTTCGCGGCGGGCCCGATAGTCTTCGCGCTCGAACGCCGCGGGAAGCGCCACGCGCAACTCGTTCACGAGCCGCTGCATGGCGTCGCGGAGCGGCACCGCCCGGCCGGTCGGCATCTTCAGCGCGCGCGGACGGTGCGGATCGTCGAAATTGTTGACGTAGCACCAGTCGGGTGGCGTTTCTTCTGAAGCCGCCTGCGCCTCAAGCACGGACTCCACGAGCGTATGCTTGCCGGTCCCGGTCGGGCCGAAGGCGAACACGTTAAAGCCCTTGCGGCGCATGGCGGTGCCGAACCGGACCGCTTCGATTGCCCGCTCCTGACCAACGAGGCCCGGGAGGTCCGGCAAATCATCGGTCGTCGTGAAGCCCAATGCAGCCTCATCGCAGGCGCGACGGAGCAGGGATGGGGCGAGCGGCTGCCCGGCAACCCATGCCGGTTCCGCTTTCACCGTCGCGACGGTCGTGTCCAAGGTTTCCTCCCTAGCCAAAGTGAGCTTGGGCGAGTGCGAGAGGTCGGTCGTCGATCCATCTCACCCCTGGGTGATGATGGTACCACGGTGTCCACCCAGTATGGCTTCCGCGTCCTCCACCGCGCCGATAGCGGCCCAGCGGCCGGTTGCCTCGACGAACCGGCAGGCCGCTTCCACCTTCGGGCCCATGGAACCTGCCGCATAGCTATGCCGGGCGAGTTCCGCCGGGGTCGTGCGTCCGATCGGCTCGCCGCCGTGATTGGGCCAGCGCGCGAAGACGCCCGGAACGTCCGTCAGCAGCAGCAGCGCATCCGCGCCAAGCGACTCCGCCAAGAGGGCTGCGGCGAGGTCCTTGTCGATGACCGCTTCGGCGCCGCTGATGCCGTGCTCCGTCACGACGACCGGAATTCCGCCGCCGCCGGCGCAGACGACGATCGTGCCGGCCTCGAGCAGGAGCTTGATCGCAGCAAGCTCGCGCACTTTGCGTGGCCGAGGAGACGGTACGGCGCGCCGCCACGCGCCACCATCGCGCACCATCGACCAGGAGAGCTCCGTCTCGAGGCGTCGTGCGGCCGCTTCGTCGTAGAGTGGTCCGATCGGTTTGCTCGGGCGGCGAAAGGCAGGATCAGCGGCATCGACCTCGACTTGTGTCAGCAAGGCCGCGATCTCGCGATCCGGCAACGCGCTGGCAAGCGCAGACTCGAGGAGATAGCCGATCATCCCTTCCGTCTCGGCGCCGAGCACGTCGAGCGGGTAGGGACGCACCGCACGATAGGCCGCCGCCTGTAGCGCCAAGAGGCCGACCTGCGGCCCGTTGCCGTGCGTTACGACGACAGCATGGTCGCGGGCGATGGGCGCGATCGCAGCTGCGGCGTTTGCGACATTCCGGCGTTGGATGTCGGCATCAAGCGGCTCGCCCCGCCGCAACAGGGCATTTCCGCCAAGCGCTAGGACGAGGCGCACGGCAAGCCGTCGATGAAGCGGTCGAGCAGCGTAGAAAGGCGTGGCTCGTCGAGCTCGGCATAATCATATCGCGCCCGCACGACCGGCTTGGCGATCGGAATGAGGCGCGCAAGGTCAATAGGCGTTGCGGAGACAACGAGGTCGGCATCGCAAGCGGCAATAGTGTCGGCCAATGCTTCGAGCTCGGATTGGCCGTAGCCGAGCGCCGGCAGAACGCGGCCGATATGCGGATAGGTCTTGAAAGCGTCGCCGATCTCGCGCCGCGCGTTTGGCCGCGGATCGACGATCGCGGCGGCTCCCGCCGCAAGCGCCGCCACGTATCCCGCGCCATAGGCCATGCCTCCGTGCGTGATCGTTGGGCCGTCTTCGATCACGAGGACCCGGCGACCTTTGACGGCCGCCGGATCGTCGAGCCGCACCGGCGATGCCGAGCGGACGATCGGCGCCTCCGGGTTGAGGCGCTTCAGCTGCTCGGAAACTCGTTGCACATCCGCCGGTGCCGCGCCGTCCGCCTTGGTGATGACGAGAATATCGGCCATGCGCAGGACCGCCTCGCCAGGATGGTGGGTCTGAAGCTGTTGCGGCCGCAAAGCGTCGGCAAGCGCGATGTGAAGATCGGGCCGGATGAAGGGGAAGTCGTTGTTGCCGCCATCCCACAATATGACGTCGCAGTCCTGCTCGGCCGCCGTCAGGATGGCGGCGTAATCGACGCCGGCATAGACGGTGTTGCCGATGGCGAGATGAGGCTCGTATTCCTCGCGCTCCTCGATCGTGCAAGCCGCCTTGTCGAGGTCGGCGAGCGAGGCAAAGCGCTGCACGCGCTCCGCGACAAGATCGCCATATGGCATCGGGTGGCGCAGGACCGCGACGCGTTTTCCACGATCGCGCAGACGGCGCGAGAGGAACCGTGCCACGATCGATTTGCCGCATCCGGTACGAACCGCGCTGACGGCGATCACCGGCCGGCGCGACGTCAGCATGGTCCGCGTCGGGCCGAGCAGAACGAAATCCGCGCCCAAGGCGAGCGCGCGAGACGCAACATGCATCACATGCTCATGCGTCACGTCGCTATAGGCGAAGACGACCTCGTCGATGGGGCCGGCGATCGTCTCGAGCTGCGCCTCGTCCAGGATGGGAATGCCATCGGGATAAAGCGGCCCTGCAAGCGCGGCCGGATAGCGCCGTCCCGCAATCCCGGGAATCTGCGCTGCGGTGAAGGCAACGACATTCACTCCCGGATTGTCGCGATAGACGACATTGAAATTGTGAAAGTCGCGCCCCGCGGCGCCGAGGATGACGACGCGGCGTGCGGGCGCTTGCGGCGTCCCCTCAGATGCAGTGCGTGTGAATCGGGGTAAAGCCATTGAACTCGACCGAAGCGTAGCTCGCGGTGTAGGCGCCGGCGGACAGGAAATCGATCGGATCGCCCGCCTTCAGGTCCAGCGGCAGCGCATACTCCGCCCGCTGATAAAGAATGTCGGTGCTGTCGCAACTCGGGCCCGCGAGCGTCGCCGGCTCTCCTGGTGCGCCGTTGTGTGGCGTTCGGATGCGATATTGGATCCGCTCCTCGTACGTCTCCGGCAGCCCGTTGTAACGGCCGGCGTCGAGATAGACCCAGCGCCGGCGGGAATGGCGCGACTTTTGCGCGACCAGAAGCACGGTGCTTCGCAGCAGGCCGGCGTCGCCGACAAGGTGGCGCCCCGGCTCGACGATGAGATGCGGCCGCGTGCCGGCGAACTCAAAGGCAAGAGCGGTCTCGATCGCCTCGGCATAAGCGGCGATGGGCGGAACCGGCGCGCGATATTGCGCCGGCATGCCGCCGCCGACGTTGAGCAGCTCGAGGTCGAGGCCGGACTTCGCGCACGCCCGAAACACGCCCGACGTCCCTGCGATGGCCAATGCCCATTCGTGCGGATCCAGCTGCTGCGATCCGACGTGAAACGATAGCCCGACCGGACGCAGGCCGCGTGCGCGCGCGCTGAGAAGAAGCTCGGTCGCCATCTCGTGCGAGCATCCGAACTTCCGGCTCAATGGCCATTGCGATCCCGTGTTGGCGACCAGCAGCCGGCAGAACACGCGGGCGCCCGGCGCCACGCGCGCGAGCTTGTCGAGCTCGCCGGCGCTGTCGAAAGCGAAAAGGTCAATCCCCTCGCGAACCGCGCGAGCGATGTCGCGCTCCTTCTTGATCGTGTTGCCGAAAGAGCATCGCGCGGGCGGGACGCCATGGCGCAGGCAGCGGTCAATCTCGCCGGAGCTTGCAAGATCGAAGCTCGCGCCAAGCGCGGCGAGCGTCTCGATGATCGCGGGGGCCGGGTTTGCCTTCACGGCGTAATAGATGGATGCGCCGGGCATAAGTTCGCGCAGCGCGCGATACCTCGCGCGGACGACCTCGAGATCGATCACGAGGAACGGCGTCTCGGCGCGCGTCTCGGTGAGAAATCGATCGATACGCTCGGTCATGAGTTCACGATGTCGTCCCTGTCGTCGAAACGCTTTGACCTAGCTCAATGTCATCCGAGCGCGGGGTTCCATTCGCCCCGTGCGCGTTCGGTTCAGGGTTTGCGCTGGATCAAGGCAGGGCCGCGGCAGCAGGTTAAAACTCGCTCGCCTATCACGATCGATCCAAAGGAGTTCCCTCATGGCTAGCACCCCCGTCGAAGTGAAGAAGGCTCCCGCTCCGCACACCGCGATGCGTCCGTTCCCGAGCTTCCGCGACGAGTTCGACCGCATGTTCGACCGGTTCGCCGGCTTCGGCATGCCCTCGATGCGCCGGATGTTCGACCTCATCCCCGAGGAGAGCATGAACTTCAACGTGCCCGCCGTCGACGTGACCGAGGACGACAAGGCCTACAAGATCGCGGCCGAGCTGCCGGGTCTTGAAGAGAAGAACATCGAGGTGACGCTCACCGGCGATGTCCTGACCCTCAAGGGCGAGAAGCGGCAGGAGAAGGAAGAGAAGAACAAGAATTGGTACGTGTCGGAGCGCGCCTACGGCTCGTTCCAGCGCGCGTTCGAGTTGCCGGATGGCATCGACCGCGACAAGATCGCCGCCGAATTCTCGAAAGGCGTTCTCACCGTCACGCTGCCCAAGAGTGCGGAAGTGCAGAAGCAGCAGAAGAAGATCGACATCAAGGCGGCTTAAACGCCATTCGCTTCGCCTTCTAGTATCTCGTTACAGTGTAGCGCGCCTTCCTGCCCTCCCGCCGTCGGGAGGGCAGGAGCCGCACGCGAAAGGTTCGGCATGACCGAAGATAAAGAGGGCGCGGCGGCGGCCGAGATCAAGGAGAGCCGGGCTTCCCCGAGCGTGACGAAACCGTCGTTCTTCTCGATTGCCGCGTCGCCTGCGGGGGCACGTGTTCAACCCGCGACGATTGCGCCGGCGCAGCCGTCCGAACTGCCCGCGGACGTCGAGGATATCGAGCCTCCGCCTCCGTTCGACCGGCTCCTGCATGCAGGGCTCGGGCGTTTCACGGCCGGCTTGTCGCCGGCATCGCTGGCGCTCGCCTATGTGGACTGGGCGATGCATCTCGCGGCCGCGCCCGGCAAGCGGCAGCAGCTTGTCGAGAAGGCGGCGCGCAAGCTCATCCGCTTTCTCACCTATGCCACGCGCCAAGCGGCAGACCGTGACGCCCAGCCGTGCATCGAGCCGCTGCCACAGGACCGCCGGTTTCGGAGCGAGCAGTGGCGGCAATGGCCTTTCAACCTGACCTATCAGGCATTTCTTCTGCAACAGCAGTGGTGGCACAACGCAACGACCGGCATCAGCGGCGTTTCACGCCATCACGAGCAGGTGTCGTCGTTCGCGGCGCGGCAATGGCTCGACATCTTCGCACCCTCGAACTTCGTCTGCACCAATCCCGAGCTCTTCGAGGTGACGCTCCGCGAAGGCGGGCTCAATCTCGTGCGCGGTTTCATGAATTTCCTCGAAGATTGGGAGCGAACCCTGGGCGGCCGTCCGCCGCCCGGCACCGACGCGTTCAAACCCGGCGTCAACGTCGCCGCGACCCGAGGCGAGGTGGTCTTCCGCAACGGCCTCATCGAGCTCATCCAATACGCGCCTACGACCGCCGAAGTCCGGGCCGAGCCCATGCTGATCGTGCCGGCCTGGATCATGAAGTACTACATCCTCGATCTTTCTGAACAGAATTCGCTCGTCAAATATCTGGTCGATCGCGGCCACACCGTCTTCATGATCTCGTGGCACAATCCTGGTCCCGAGGACCGCGATCTCGGGCTCGACGATTACCTGCGCCTCGGGCCCCTTGCGGCGCTCGACGCGATCCGCACGATTGTCCCGGGCCGGCGGGTCAACGCCGTCGGCTATTGCCTCGGCGGGACGCTGCTCGCGATCGCGGCCGCCTTCCTCGCGCGCGAGCATCGGGACGAGCTCAATTCCATCTCGCTTCTCGCGGCGCAGACCGACTTCACCGAGGCCGGCGAGCTTACGTTGTTCATCGACGAGGGGCAGCTCAATTTCCTCGAAGATATGATGTGGAACCAGGGCTATCTCGATACGCGGCAGATGTCGGGCGCGTTTCAGCTTCTGCGCTCGAACGATCTTGTCTGGTCGCGTCTCGCGCGCGACTACCTCATGGGGCAACGGACGCCAATGACGGATCTCATGGCGTGGAACGCCGACACCACTCGGATGCCCTACCGCATGCATAGCCAATATCTGCGCCGCCTCTTTCTCGACAACGATCTGTTCGAGGGGCGCTACACGGTCGAAGGACGCACCATCGCGCTCCGCGACATTCGCGCCCCGATCTTCGCGGTTGCGACCGAGCAGGATCATGTGGCGCCCTGGCGCTCGGTCTATAAAATCAATCTCATGAGCGATGCGGGCGTTACTTTCGTACTCACCAGTGGCGGCCACAACGCGGGCATCGTGAGCGAGCCCGGCCATCCGCACCGCCATTACCGGCTCGCGCCGCGCACGGCCGACCAGCCCTATATAGATGCCGACACCTGGTACAGCGCGGTCGCGCCGAGCGAAGGCTCGTGGTGGCCCGCATGGGCCGCGTGGCTCGAAGAGAAGTCGGAGGCGCGCGTTCCGCCTCCCGCGGTTGGTGCCCCCGCGAAGGGATTGTCCCCGCTAGGACCGGCGCCGGGCCGCTACATTCATGAGCGCTGACGCAAAAAGGAAGACCAAGATGATTCCATCGCTGCTCTCTCGCCGCCTCCCCCTTGCGCTCGCATTTGCGGCGGGATTTGCGGGGCAAGCAATCGCAGCGGACGCCGACGCTGGCAAGCGCCTCGCCGACCAGTGGTGCACGAGTTGCCACGTGGTTGGCGGCGGGGGCCACGGCACCGACGCCGCACCTCCCTTGCCGACCATTGCAAAATCGATCCAGGATCCGGCGCGACTGCGGGCGTGGCTCGTAGCGCCGCACCCGCCGATGCCGAACCTCAACCTCTCGCGCGCGGAGATCGACAATATTACCGCGTATCTCGAGAGCCTGAGATAGCGCTGAGACGCGCCTCGATCAGGGCTTTTCCGCGAGTGTATCGAGATGCGTCGCCAAGTCCGCAGAGGACAGGCGCGTTAGATCCTTTGGCGATTCGAGCTCGATCTTCTTCACCACGGGCTCGCTCAGCATCTTCCGCAAGTGGCCGAGTGCGCGCGGCGGCGCGAACAGAAGGAGACCTCGGACGTCGTCGCCAGTCGCGTTCTCGTTGAGGTAGGCGGCGACGGTCTCGAGGAACTCGATCGTGCTCGCTTCGTGCGGATCGACACGCGGCTCGATCGCGTGATGGGCCGAGTTGGCACTTTCCTGGGCCCGGCCGGGGCGTTCGCTGCGGAGATCATGCGACCTGGCATGGGCCTCGGCCGCCTCGAAGGCGGAGACGACGTCGAAACCGGTTCCCCGACGCGTCAGGATTCGCGCCCGGCTCGCATCGGCGAGTATGATCCACTGGGCTGCATGCTTTGGCATTTTCGAGGTACCTCCATCGGATAAGAACATGCCGGCAGTGCGGCCGTTTCGCCTTGATGCACGTCAAGGCGGGCCGGGGAGCGGCGGCGGATAAAGGTCGAGTAAGTGCGGAGGGTTGCTCATGCGACAGATGGCCGAGATTGTCAGAAACCAGAAGCCCCTCATGCTGAGGCCGGAGGCGACCGTCAAGCACGCTTCCGCCTTGATGCGCGATCGCCGCGTCGGCGCTGTTCTCGTGACCGACGCGAACCACCATCTTCTCGGAATTTTCACCGGCCGCGATGCGGTTCGCGTGCTCGCCGAAGGCAGGGACGCCGCCCATACCGCGCTCGCGGACGTGATGACGCCCGACCCGCAGACCATGGCGCCGGGCAAGACTGCCATCGAGGCGCTTCGGCTGATGCAGGATGGGGGCTTCCGGCACATACCGGTGGTCGAGGGCGGCAAGGTCGTCGGTATTGTCTCGAAAGGCGACTTCCGCGGCAACGAGCAGGATCGGTTGGACGAGGAAACCGGAATCTGGGAGCGGATATAACATCGTTCTGGCCTTCGCGGCGATCCTTTGCCCCGCTGGAGCCGGCCGCGGACGGGTTCCGGAACTATGTCCGGGGCAAGCCGCGCATCCGGCACCCGTGTCGACCTGATCTTCGGCTCGCATTCGCAGTTGCGCGCGCTTGCCGTGCGTCAAGCCAGATACGCGGCGACAATTCCTGAGAGAACGATGCCGTCGAAGGTCCCGGCGCCGCCAATGCTGGCGACACCGGTCGCGCTCGCCTCGATCTCCTTGAGGTGGAGCAGGTCCGCCCCGATCAACGGGCCGGCAACGCCGGCCACGAACGCGACGGGCGGGGCTGCTTCGGGCCGCAGCACCAAGGCCGCGACCGCCGCGACCAGCGCAGGAACAAGGCCGGGCAGCAAGATCCCGATACCCGCAACCGGGCGAGCGAGGAAATAGCAGACCGCGATGTTCATGGCGCACGCGATGGCGACGGATATCACCGCTTGCGGCCCTAGCGCTGCGAGATGGACCAGCTCCCAGAGGGAAAGGGCCGCTGGAATGATGCAGCCGCCGACATTGATGGCGATGATGGTTTCACGCCGCATCTTTTGGAGCTGAGGCCACATCGTGTCCAATCCGAAAAGCGCGAGCGGATGCTGCGTCACGGTCTGGTCATGCTCGATGCGCTTCACCGGGATGTTGATCGCGCCACCGAAGATGATGGCGACCGCGAGCAGCAGGGCGGCCCGGGGCGTGATGTTGAGCTTCACAAGGCTCGCCGCCATCAGCTCGCCAAAGAGAAGCGGCATCAAAATGAGCAGAATCAGGAACGCCAGCAGCGAAATTGCCGGAAAGGTCCTCATGTGGACGACTAATAGCCGATCACATGGGTTTAGTCTCTGCCATCCGCTTCAGACGTTAGCGCCCGCCTCGATAAGTCCCACCACTCGGGCAGCCGGCAATCGCGTCGAGCCAGGGCTTAAGGGAACTGTCCTTTGAACCAAGCGCCGTGCCGGCGAACGCTGTACAGGATTGAATCGTGGGATGGCGAAGATTCGCTGCCCTGTATGTCCAGGCGATTGCCACGAGCGCGATCGAGAGGACAACGATCCATGTTGCGCGCGTTTGCGTCATTTAGGCACCGTTGCTCGTCTGCACGGCATGCCGCCGGCTCGGGGCCGGCCCGGCGAAGTGGCGGAACTCGTCGCCGGACAGGGTTTCGTACTCGAGCAGCGCGGCCGCGGTGCGGTGAAGTGCATCGATCTCGGCTCTCAGGATCGCGCGGGCGGCTGCTTCGCCTCCTTGCACGAGACGGCGGACCTCGCTGTCGATGAGCTCGGCCAACTCCTCCGACGGCGACGCGTCGACGACCGAGAGGCGGCCAAGCCGTTCGCTGAAGCCGAATTCCGTGACCATCCGGCGCGCGATCGTCGTCGCTTGCTGCAGGTCGTTGGCTGCGCCCGTCGTGATGCCACCCTTGCCGTAGATCAGCTCTTCGGCGACGCGGCCGCCGAAGGTCAGGGCAATGCGCGCGGCCAGCTCGGCCTTTGAATAACAGCGGCGCTCGCAGTCGGGCATGAGGAGCGTCAGGCCCAGTGCCTGTCCCCGCGGCACGATCGTCACCTTCTGGAGAGAGCCGTTCTCCGGCAGACCAAGCGCCACGATCGCGTGCCCGGCCTCGTGATAGGCCAAGCGGCGTTTCTCCTCGAGCGTCAGGGCGAGCGAGCGGCGCTCGACGCCCATCATGACCTTGTCACGTGCGGCATCGAGCTCTGCCATGCCGACTTGCGGCCGGTCGCGGCGCGCGGCGAGCAAGGCAGCCTCGTTGACGAGGTTCGCGAGTTCCGCGCCGCTGAAGCCGGGCGTCTGGCGCGCCAGCGCCGAAAGATCGATCGTCGCGTCCCGTTGCACCTTGTCGAGATGGACTTCGAGGATGCGCTCGCGTCCGAGCTGGTCTGGCACTGGCACGACGATCTGGCGATCGAACCGCCCTGGACGCAAGAGAGCCGGGTCGAGACTTTCCGCCCGGTTCGTTGCCCCGATAAGGATGACGCCGCGCGCGCCTTCGATCCCGTCCATCTCGACGAGGAGCTGGTTGAGCGTCCGCTCACGCTCTTCATTGTGGCCCGACGACTGCGCGGTGCGGCGGCGCCCGATCGCATCGATCTCGTCGATAAAGACGATGCAGGGCGCTTGTTCCCGCGCCTTAGCGAAAGTGTCGCGCACGCGGCTTGCACCGACGCCGACGAACATCTCGACAAAGTCGGATCCAGAGACCGAGAAGAATGGCACCCCCGCTTCGCCCGCGATCGCGCGCGCAAGCAGGGTCTTTCCGGTTCCGGGCGGGCCGGCCAGCAAAATCCCTGTTGGCAGCTTGCCGCCCAGCTCTTCGAATTGTTTCGGCTCGCGGAGGAACTGAACGACCTCTTCGAGCTCGGTGCGGGCCTCATCGATGCCGGCCACTTCGGCGAAGGTGACCCGCTTTGCCGAGCCGCCCAAATTCTTCATGCGCGTGCGAACGAAATCCGCAGCGATGCCGCCGCCGCCGCGTGCCCCGGCGGCGGTGGCGAAATAAGCAATGACCATGATGGCGGCGAGCGCGAGGAGGGCGTTCACCACGAAGCGGGCGATAAAGCTTGCGAGACGACTGTCGCTATCCGGCTCTGCCGCGAGTTTGACGCCGTCGGCCATAAGCCGTGTCACGGCACCCGGATCCTGCGGCAGGTAAGCCCGGAAAGCGCGGCCGTCCACGGTTTCGCCGTAAGCCAGGTTGCCGCGAAGCGTAACGGCGCGGATGTCCTTCGCTGCAGCGTGCGCCAAGAGGTCCGAATAGGAGAACTCGACCGGGTCAGGCCCCAGAGAGCGGGTGGCGGACGTAGGTTCGGCGCGCACGCCGGAAGCGGCGAGAAGCGCCAGGACGAAGACGATGAGCCGGAAACCAAGCATGGCCCATCGTCGCGCCGGGCACCCTCTTCCGGGATTGAGCTAGGTCAAGAGTAGGTGTTTATCCCTATGAAGATCTTCCGTTCGGCTCTGAATCGAGCCGATCAATTCCTGGCGACGCGGATGCCGGTCATGTGCCGCGGCCCGCATTGGCCGAACAGAAGGGTGAGATCCGCGCGATCGCCAGTGATCTGTCCCTTCACGATCCAGCCCAGCCAATAGGCCTCGACCGACCCGTCGGGGTGGACGGTGCCGGTTACCGGGGAGGCGGCATGCCCGGTCGCATTCTCCACCACATTGCCGGGAAAGAAGCGCGCGAGGCTGCCGGAAATCTGTCCATCCTTCACGTCGGCGCGAAGCCGCAGCGCCGGGCACAGATCTTCGTTGCTGTCGGGAATGGGATAGACCGACGGAAAGTCGACGATCCAGGTGCCGTCATAGGGGCTTGCCGCGAAAGCGGGACCTCCGCTCCATCCGGAACCGAGGGCGAGCCCAAGGGCGAGGGAAACGACGCAGAGGGACTTGGGCATCATCGGCCGGCTACTCCATGGCATCGCTGGCGCTCGGCGAGAACGCGAGATAGCGCTGACTCCCGTCGCGATTTATGAGCAGGAGCACGGTGTGCGATCGGTTGACGGCGGCATCGCGCAGCAGCGCGGCCGCCCTCTGTGCCGAGGTGACGGCATGGCGGTCGATCTCTTCGATCACGTCGCCGCGATCGAGGCCGGCACTGGCAAAGGGACTGTCCCCCCTGATCTCAAGCACAACGATCCCGGCAACGTTGGCGGCGAGGCCAAGTTCGCGGCGCACCGCGTCATCGACCATGGTGAAGCGCATGCCCAGCAGGTCGCTTACGCCGTCTTCATCGCGGTGCGTGGCTGTGCGCGCAGTCGACGTTTTGGGTATCTCGCTTATGACGGGCGAAACCGTCATGCGCCGGCCGTCGCGCCAGAGCGTTATCTTCGCCTTGTGACCGATCGGCGCCTTGGCGACCGCGAGCGCAAGTTCGCGGGACTTTGTCGTCCGGAGATCATCGAAGCCGATGACGATATCGCCTTGCCGCAGCCCGGCCCGGTCGGCGGGGCCACCCGGCGTCACTTCGCTGACAAGCGCGCCGCCGCCATCGGTAAAGCCAAAGCCGCGCGCGATTTCAGGCGTAACTTCCTGCGTGCTGATGCCAAGCCACCCGCGAACGATCTTTCCTCTGGCGCGAAGCTGCTCGATGATCGGGCGCGCGTCGTTCGAAGGGATTGCAAACCCGATTCCCACCGAGCCGCCGCTTGGGGTGTAGATCGCGGTATTGATGCCGATCACTTCGCCTGCCCCGTTGAATGTGGGGCCCCCGGAATTGCCTCGGTTGAGCGGCGCATCGATCTGCAGGAAGTTGTCGTAGGGGCCAGCGTGAATGTCGCGCCCGCGCGCCGAGAGGATGCCTGCGCTCACTGTGCCGCCGAGACCGAACGGGCTGCCGACCGCGAGCACCCAGTCGCCCACCATGACGGCGTCGCTGTCGCCCCATACCACCGTCGGCAAGGGCCGCGGTGTCCTGATCCTGAGCAGCGCGAGGTCGCTCAGCTCATCGCTGCCGACGATCTCGGCCGGATAGCGGCTGTTGTCCTGGAGCACCACGGTGATGTCGCGCGCGCCCGCGATCACGTGTGTGCTCGAAACGATGAGCCCGGTGGGGTCGATGATGAAGCCCGAGCCTTGCGCGGTAACGCGGGATCCCGAGCCCTCGTCACCAAAGGGTTCGAAAAACCGCCGCAACAGCTCGTCAAACGGCGATTGCCCGGGTTGGGCGCGATTGCCCGAGCCACCCGCTGCATCCTGGTCCTGGTCCATCACATCCTGCTCCGAGCGGACCACGGTGATATTCACCACCGTCGGAAGCGCCTGCTGTACGACGGCGGCGAAGCTGGGCATCACGCTTCGGCCGCCATGGCTCGGCGGCTCGGCGGCCGCGGGCAAGCCCGCAAGGGCGGCGAGCAAGATCAGTGCCGGCAGGGATGAAGTGCCAGTGAACAGTCGGGCGAAAGCACGGCTCAGCGGTATCAGCATCGCGAAACTATCGGCGCCGCATCCGTACGCGGCGTTGATCTACGTCAAGGCGCAAGCGGGCTGACACTCCGATCCTCGCCGAGAGGAGCGAGGGAGCCGAAAGATGAGTGATGATCGCGTATTGCAGCAGCGTGTCATGGACGAGTTGGCGTTCGATCCGACGGTCGACGCGGCCCATATCGGGGTGACCGCCCGCGATGGCATCATCACCCTGACCGGACACGCCAAGAGCTACGCCGAGAAGTTCGCGTCCGAGCGCGCGGCTCGGCGCGTCAAGGGCGTGAAGGCTGTGGCGCAGGAAATCGACGTCCGTCTGCCGTCGGATAAGAAAACGGCCGATGACGAGATCGCCGCGCGCGCCATCAAGATCCTCGATTGGGACGTGGTGATGCCGCCCGGCTCTATTCGCGTGAAGGTCGAGAATGGCGTCGTGACGCTCGCGGGCGAAGTCGATTGGGGCTACCAGCGAAGCCAGGCGGAGCACGACGTTCACCGTCTGTCCGGCGTCAGCCTGATTGTCAATCAGATCCGCGTGCGGCCGCAGGCGCAACCGGCGGACGTGAAGGCCACAATCGCCGCGGCGTTCGAGCGCACGGCCGAGCATGAGGCGTCGGCCATCACGGTTGATGTCCGTGATGGCGTCGTGCACCTTAGTGGTAAGGTGCAGAGCTGGGTTGAGCGTGAGGAAGCATTGCGCGCCGCCTGGTCGGTGCCCGGTGTCACTGGCGTTGAGGATCACCTCCTCATCGCGCGCCCATGATGGAGGAACTGGCCATGGCACAGAACAGCGAAGCGCCGGTCGAGCTCAACATCAGCCCTGAGACGGTCGGCTTCATCATCGTCAAGGCGCGCGAGTATGATGCGAAGGTCGAGCCGGACGATCCCGAATCAGGGTCTAATCCGGCCGACGATCTCGAAACCGACGTGCTCGAGGATTTTCCGGACGATCCCACGCTCGAGGAGCTAAGCGCGGCAATCGACTCCCTGAACGACGATGAGACCATTGATCTCATCGCTCTCGCCTGGGTCGGTCGTGGCGATTTCGGCAAGGAGGAGTGGGGCGAAGCCCGGCGATTGGCAAAGGAGCGGCACCGGCCGCACTCTTCCGCCTATCTCGTCGGCATGCCGACCCTCGGAGACTACCTCGAAGAGGGGCTGGCTGTGCTTGGCTATCCGGTGAGCGAGTTGGGAGCGGAGCACCTCTGAACTAGAATAGGGTCGCCCGGAGCCACGGACGACCCCTATGCCAGAACAAGACCGCGCCGCCCGCTACCGCAGCAATCTCCAGGGCGAGATGGACAGCGCCGCGCTTTATCGCGCGCTGGCCGAGAGCGAGACGAGCCCGCAAATGGCCGAGGTCTATCGCCGCCTTGCCGCGATCGAGGAAAAGCATGCCGCGCTGTGGCGCGAGCAGCTCACGGCGCTCGGAGACGGCGCTGGTACGTACAGTGAGAGCCTCCGGACCCGCCTGCTCGCGTGGCTGGCGCGGCGCTTCGGCGCGGCGCTGGTGCTGCCAATGGTCGCGGCAATGGAGCGCGCCGATCAGGGCATGTACGACAACCAGCCCGAGGCGCGGGCTGGCGGGCTGCCGGCGATGGAGCGCTCGCATTCGCGCATCCTCGCCGCTGCCACGCGGCCGATCAAAGGCGGGCTCTCGGGCAGCGCGCTCGCGCAGATCGAAGGCCGGCATCGCACCGGCGGCAACGCCCTGCGCGCTGCCGTCCTCGGCGCCAATGACGGGCTCGTTTCGAACTTGAGTCTCGTCATGGGCGTTGCCGGCGCGGAATTCTCGCCGCGCACCGTCTTGGTGACGGGCCTTGCCGGCCTCCTCGCTGGCGCCTGCTCGATGGCGATGGGCGAGTGGCTCTCGGTTACGAGCGCGCGCGAGCTTTACGGGCAGCAGATTGAGACCGAACAGGCCGAGCTCACCGAGATCCCGGAGGAGGAGCAGGAGGAGCTCGAGCTGATCTACCAGGCGAAGGGCCTACCAGCGGACAAGGCGAAGGAGCTCGCAGCGCGCATCATCGCGAACCCTGAGACTGCTCTCGACACGTTGGTGCGCGAGGAGCTCGGCATCGATCCCGACGATCTCGGCGGCTCGCCTTGGACCGCGGGCGGTACATCGTTTCTGCTCTTCGCGCTCGGCGCCGTCTTCCCGGTCGCGCCGTTCTTCTTTCTTACCGGCAGCGCCGCGATCGCATCGAGCCTCATCGTGAGCGCGCTGGCGATGTTCGCGATCGGCGCCGGCACCACGCTCTTCACCGGCCGCGGTATGCTGTTCTCGGGCGTGCGCCAGGTCGCGATCGGGCTTGGCGCCGCGGCTGTGACGTTCGGGCTCGGCCGGCTGATCGGCGTCAGTATCGGCGGCTGAACCGCCGCGTCACGCCTCGTAGCTGCGATAGAGCGTATATGCCGCGACCAAGAGGATCACGCTTGCGAAGATCCGGGTGAGCATGCCCCGCTCACGTGCCAGGACGACTGCGGATCGCATGCCGACGAAGCCGCCCACCACGCCGCCCGCGATAAAGAAAGCGGAAATCGGCGAGTTCACAAGCCCGGACCAGGCGTAATTGAGCGCCGTGATGATGCCGAAGCTGCCGACCGAGAACAGCGAGGAACCGATCGCGTTGATGATGGGTATGCCGCTCGCAAGCATTAATGCCGGCACGATCAGAAAACCTCCGCCGATGCCGAAGAAACCTGAAAGCGCCCCGGTGAGGAAGCCGATGGTCGCGAGTTTCATGACGATCGGCCCGCTGAGGCGTACGTCCGGATCGCCCGCGCGCGACTCATGCCGGAACATCGCCGCCGCAACCGCCACCATAAGGACCGCGAACAGCACGAGCAGCTTCTGACCCGCCATCGCCTTGCCGAGGGTCGAGCCCAGGAATGCGCCGAGCGCGCCCGCACCGGCGAAAACCGCGGCGATCGACCATTTCACTGTGCCGGCGCGGGCATGATGCGCGAGGTTGGCGAACGCGTTGACGCTCACCGCGAGCGCGCTTGTGCCGATGGCGAGATGTGCGTCGGTGATGCCAACGACATAGAGAAGCGCCGGAACCGCGAGAATAGACCCGCCGCCGCCGATAAGGCCCAAGGAGAAGCCGACAACGGCGCCCGAGAGGGTGGCAAGCGTGGACTGCATCGTGGCGCGTCCGCTCAGGCCTGCTTGAGCCGCCGGGCCTCACGCGACTGAAAGCCGGCGAACCCCGCCATGCCGGCGACCATCGCCGCCACGAACAGATACGACAGGGGATTGCCCAACCCCAGCGACGCGAGCGCGGGGCCGGGGCAATAGCCGACGAGGCCCCAGCCGATCCCGAACAGAACCGCACCGATCGCCAAGCGGCGATCGATCCGGCCTTGCGCGGGTTGCGGGAAGGCTGGCACGCACAGCGGCTTTCTCAGCCGGCGCGCGAGGCCATAGCCAATGGCGGCAGCCGGGATGGCCCCCAGCATCACGAAGGCGAGGCTCGGATCCCAGTCGCCCGCGAGGTCAAGAAATCCGAGCACCTTCGCGGGATTGATCATTTGCGAGACCGTCAGCCCCAACCCGAACACGAAGCCCGCGACAAGTGCTGTGAGGATGCGTGCCATGAGGATCAGGCTCCGATGAGATGCCGTGCGATAAAGACGGTGGCGAAGCCGCTCGCCATGAAGAGGAGCGTCGCGGCAATGGACCGGGGTGACAGCCGTGCCATGCCGCAGACGCCGTGTCCGCTGGTGCAGCCGCCACCAAGCCGTGTTCCAAACCCGACGAGAAGCCCGCCCGCGATGACGATGGGCGCCGAGGCGGTGAGTGCGATGGCCGGGAGCGAGCCCCCGGCGAGCCGGTAGACGATCGGCGCCAAAACGAGCCCGGCGAGAAACGCCATTCGCCAAGCGCTCTCGCCAGGCTGCGGCCGCATCAGGTTGCCCAGGATCCCGCTGATGCCGGCGATGCGGGCCTGGCTCAGCCAGAGCAGCGAAGCGGCGAGGCCGATGAGGGCGCCGCCGATGAGTGCCGAGACGGGCGTGAAATGGTCCATGCTCTTATCTCCTCAGCGTCTGCTCTTGGCGTCGGGAGCGCAGAAAAGCCGGTACAGCTCGGCAAGGATCGAGTGCACCCGGTCGGATCCTATCCGGTAGTAGATGACGGTGCCTTCGCGCCGGGTCGCCACGAGCCGTTCCTCGCGCAGCAGCGCGAGATGACGCGACAAATTCGACTGGGTAAGCCCGAGGCGGGTCACGAGCTCGCCCACCGACCGCTCGCGCTCGATCAGGCTGCACAAAATCAAGAGGCGATGCCGGCTCGCGAGCGCGGCAAGAAAGGCCTCGGCCTCGGCCGCGCGCTTCTTGAGCGCCGCGGGGTTCAGGTCTTTGAGCGCCATATTCATCATACATGAGTGATATATGATGAAAGATCCGTTCGATCAAGTGGGGTGAAGGGGAAGAGAACAAGGATCTGGCGGAGGCCGCGGCTCCCACGCGGCCTCCGCGCTGTTTTCAGCGCTTGATCACCACCTTCAGCGCCTGGTTCGTCGCGGCATGGCCGAAGGTCTCATAGGCATCGAGCATCTGGTCGAACCGGAAGCGATGGGTGATCAGCTTCGTGGGGTCGATCCTTCCTCCCTGCACCGTCTTCAGCAGCATCGGCGTCGTTACGGTATCAACGAGCCGCGTGGTGATCGTGATGTTTTGCGACCACAGGCGCTCCAGGTGCAGATCGACCTTGGCGCCGTGCACGCCGACATTGGCGATGGTGCCGCCCGGGGCGACGATGTTCTCGCAAGTGATGAACGACGCGGGCACGCCGACCGCCTCGATGGCGGTGTCGACGCCGCGCCCGCCCGTCAACTTCAGCACGGCCTCGGCCGCGTTTCCGGTCGCCGCGACTGTCTTGGTGGCGCCGAAGCGCCCAGCCGCGCGGAGCCGGTTCTCGTCGGGATCGACCATGATGATCTCGGCCGGGGCATAGAACTGTGCCGTCAGGAGCGCGGCGAGACCGATCGGCCCCGCTCCGACGATCGCGACGGTACTGCCGGGCTCGACCTTGCCGTTGAGGACGCCGCACTCGAAGCCGGTCGGCAGGATGTCGCTCAACATCACCACCGCTTCCTCTGCGAGCCCGTCCGGGACCCGATAGAGGCTCGTATCCGCATGCGGAATTCGCACATATTCGGCCTGCGTCCCGTCGATGGCGTTGCCCAGGATCCAGCCGCCGGTCGTGCAGTGGGAATACATTCCACGGCGGCAATATTCGCATCGCCCGCAAGCCGAGATGCAGGAGACAAGGACGTGGTCGCCCGGACGGAAGACCGTAACGCCGGTTCCGACCTCCTCGATCACTCCGACCGCTTCGTGTCCAAGGATTCGGCCGGGCGCGCAGGTCGGCACGTCGCCTTTCAATATGTGAAGGTCGGTGCCGCAGATCGTCGTCGTCGAGACTTTGACGATGGCGTCGGTGGCAGCTTCGAGTTCCGGCATAGGGCGCTCGACGAGCGCCTTTTTGCCGGGTGCCTGATAGACGAGTGCTTTCAACGGACTCTCCCTTTATTCGAAACCTGGTCCCATCAGCCCGGTGGCGAAAAAGACCACGCAAATGGTGGCGCGTCCGCGTCGGGGCGGCCTTGATCTGGCTCAGTAGAACCGACGGAGAACCCGCAACCCACTGGCGGCAAGCCGAAAGCGGCGCACGCCATTGCACCGCCGGCTGGCCCGATAAGGGCGCTCTTTGACACACATCAAGGCGGGAGCGCGCGAAACCGGTGACCCTTCGCACGAGAGTTGGACGTCACAGATGAATGATCGTGCCGAGACAGTGATCCGCGGTCTGCAGCCATCGGAGACCGCTCCCAGCGCCGCGCAGCGCCGGCATTTCCATTGGCTCCCATGGACTGTCGCGGCCGTCGTCGCGGTTGCGCTCGCCGCCCTTGCCTGGGCGCATTTTGCGCGCGGCCCGACTGTCTCCTACACGACCGATACCGTGACCCGAGGCGCCGTCACGCGCACGGTGACGGCAACGGGGACCGTCAATCCCGAACTTACGATCATAGTCGGCAGCTATGTGTCAGGGGTCATCCAATCGCTGTCGTGCGACTACAACACCGAGGTCAAAGCCGGCCAAGTGTGCGCGAAGATCGATCCACGGCCCTACCAGGCGGCACTTGATCAATATGCTGGCCAGCTTGCCCGCGATCAGGCCCTTCTTGAGAAGGACCGGGCGAACCTCGCACGCTACCAGACGCTCGCGGCGCAGAACTCGATCGCTCGCCAACAGGCCGAGGACCAAGTTTACCTGGTTCATCAAGACGAAGGCACCGTCAAGCTCGACCAGTCGCTGGTCGAAAGCGCGAAGCTCAATCTCGGCTACACGGATATCGTGTCACCCGTCGACGGCACCGTCGTGTCGCGCAACGTGACGCAAGGCCAGACGGTCGCCGCCAGCTTCCAGACCCCGACCTTGTTCCTTATCGCCACCGATCTCAAGAAGATGGAAGTCGACACCAACACCAGTGAAAGCGACATCGGTACCGTCAAAGAGGGCCAAAATGCCAATTTCACCGTTGATGCTTATCCCGATCGCATTTTTCGCGGACAGGTGACCCAGGTCCGGCAATCGCCGCAAACGGTGCAGAACGTCGTGACCTATGACGCGGTCGTCGGCATCGACAATCACGATTTCGCGCTGAAGCCGGGCATGACGGCCTCGACGCAAATCATCGTCGATCAGCGAACCGACGTGTTGCGTGTCCCCGATCAGGGGCTGCGCTACGCGGCCGCCGCGCTCGGTGGATCGGCGAACGGCGTTCAGCATGTCTTCGTCATGCGAGGTGGAAAGCCGGTCGCCGTCCCCGTGCAGGTTGGGCTCGATGACGGCAATTTTTCCGAGATTGTCTCAGGCGGCCTCAGCGCCGGCGACCGCGTGATCACAGCCGAGCGCAGCGACGCCGCAGGCGGCAACGGACTGCCGCCGCCGCGGCTCTGAGCAATCGCCATGCCGCGCGAAACCGGTGGATTGGGCGAGCCCGTCATTCAGATCGCGGACGTCACACGCACATTCGTGTTGGGCGATGTGAAGGTCGACGCGCTCCGCGGCATCAATCTTACGGTCCGCGCCGGCGAGTTCGTCGCGATCATGGGCTCCTCGGGGTCCGGCAAGTCGACGCTCATGAACATCCTTGGATGCCTCGACCGCCCGACGAATGGCCAGTATTTCCTTGCGGGCGCAGACGTGGCGGCGCTGAGCGAGCCCGACCTCGCCCGGATCAGGAGCGAGCGGCTCGGCTTCGTGTTTCAGAGCTTCAATCTTCTGGCCCGCACAAGTGCCCTCGAGAATGTGGGCCTGCCGCTCTACTACGCCGCCGCGGGGCCGGTAGGGGCGTCCGCCCGCACCGACCGGGCACGCAAGGCGCTTCAGTTCGTCGACCTTGGCGCACGCGAGCGCAACACGCCGGGGCAGCTTTCCGGCGGCCAGCAACAGCGCGTGGCCATCGCCCGCGCGCTCATCAACGTGCCGAGCCTCCTGCTCGCCGATGAGCCCACCGGCAATCTCGACACCCGCACTTCGCATGAGATCATGGAGACGCTGTCCGCGCTGAATCGCGATCAGGGCGTGACAATCGTCCTTGTCACACACGAGGCCGACATTGCCGCTTATGCGGACCGCATCGTCACCATGCGGGACGGCGCGATCGTGTCCGACGAGTCCGTTCCCAAACCCGCCGTCATGTCTGCGATCGAGCATCGAGCTTCCGCGCCAGCGACGGCTGTCGCGGCGGGTTCACGCATCGGGGCAGGCGCTCTTCTGCCTTTCGCCCTCATGGTTCTGGTGGCCGCCGCGCAGGCGATCGGGCGCAACAAGATGCGCTCCGCGCTGACCATGCTCGGCGTCTTCATCGGCGTCGCGGCACTCATCGTCATGGTGGCGGTGGGCGATGGCGCGAGCCAGGCCGTGCGCAAGCAAATCGAAAGTCTCGGAAGCAACGTCGTCGTCATTCTACCCGGTGCGGTCAGTACGGGTGGAATCCGCGCGGGGTTCGGGAGCGCGAGCACCCTTACGGTTTCGGATGCGCAGGCCATCCGGCGTGAAGACCCGGCCGTCGCACAGGTCGGATACCTCATTCGCCAGCAAGGGCAGGTCCAATACGGCAACCAGAACTGGACCACCCAGATACAGGGCGTGAGTGCCAACTATCCGCCGATCACCAATTGGCGTGTTGCTGCGGGCCGCGCGTTCACAGACGAGGACGAGAGCAAGGCCGCGCTGGTCGCCGTCATCGGCCAGACCGTCTACCGGCAACTCTTCAATCCGGGCGAAAGCCCGCTCGGCGCGGCCATCGAGGTGAAGGGCGTACCGCTCACGATTGTCGGCGTCCTCGCGGCCAAGGGCCAATCTGCCTTCGGCCAGGATCAAGACGACCTGCTGATGCTTCCCTTCACGACAGCCGAGCGAAAGGTCCTGGGCGCTGCCGCGCCGAGCCAGCAGCAGACCCCGATCAACTGGGCCTACCTGCCACCGCCCAATCCTTACAATCTCGTCGCGCGCCTCACGGGCCACGCAAACATGATTTTCATTCAGGCGACGAGCGGGCCGCAGGTGCAGGCTGCGATCCAGCAGGTCACCAGCACGCTGGCCCGGCGCCACCGGATCAAGCCAGGCGAGATCAACGATTTCGACGTCCGCAACCTCAGCCAATTCGTCGAGACCGCCGAATCGAGCAGCCGTATCATGGCTCTTCTCTTGGCCGCCGTGGCATCAATCTCGCTTCTCGTCGGCGGCATCGGGATCATGAACATCTTGCTCGTCTCGGTCACGGAGCGCACGCGCGAGATCGGCTTGCGCATGGCGATCGGAGCGCGCCGATTGCATGTGCTGCTCCAATTCCTGGCCGAGGCCGTTTTCCTGAGCGTCAGCGGCGGTCTGGCGGGGATCGCAACCGGCATAGCGGTCTCCGCCCTCATCCCCGTTCTCTTTGGCTGGCCCGCCCCGGTCTCGGCCGCGGCGGTTGCCGGCGGGTTTGTTTTCGCGGCCGCGGTCGGGGTGTTCTTCGGCTATTACCCGGCAAGAAAGGCCGCCCACCTCAACCCGATCGAAGCCCTCCGCTACGAATAGAGTGCGCAATCCCTGGCCCGCAGGCACAGGGATTGCGGCAGAGCGCTGTCCTCGGCGTTGGCGGGTCAGCCCCCTGGCTGATTGGATGGGGTGGATTGGATGCCGTTATTGCCGGGCCCGAGCTGCGACCCGTTCGGCGGAATCGGACTAACGTCGGACGAGGGCGGCGCGCCCGCTGTCCCGGGCGTGTAGGACGAGGCCGGGGCCGGCGTCGGTTCGGTCGAGGTGTTGGAGCACGCGGCGAGCACCAGGGCGGCGCACGGGAGCGCAACAGCAAGCCACTTCATCGCGGGTCACCTTTTCAATTCCCAAGGCCTAACACGCGCCCCATGGACGGTGTTCCTGGGCTCGCGGATTCGTGCGCCAAGGCCCACTCGGACTTGAGAAAATCGCGCGCGGCGAGGCTTCGTATGTTCGCCGGCAACTTCCCATTAAGCAATTCAGCCGATAGATTGTGGCACAATTCGCCTCGCCCGCCCGCCTTCGGAACGCCCGGTAGAATCTCCTAATGTTCTCACGTAACGCGCGCTTGACCCACCTCGACCGGCTCGAGGCCGAAAGCATCTTCATCATTCGCGAGGTCGCGGCGCAATTCCGCAACCCGGTGATGATGTATTCGATCGGCAAGGACTCGTCGGTCATGCTGCATCTCGCGCTGAAGGCGTTTCGCCCGGCGCGGCTGCCCTTTCCGGTACTGCACATCGACACGACCTGGAAATTCCGCGAGATGATCGCATTTCGCGACCGCGTCGCGCGCGAGTTCGGGCTCGAGTTGCGCGTTCACACGAACCCGGAGGGGGTCAAGGCCGGCGTCACACCTTTCACGCACGGCTCGGCCGCCTACACCGACATCATGAAGACGGCGGCGCTGAAGCAGGCGCTCGATGCTGGCGGCTACGACGCTGCCCTGGGCGGCGCGCGCCGCGACGAGGAGAAGAGCCGCGCGAAGGAGCGCGTCTTCTCGGTCCGCAGCGCGCAGCACCGCTGGGATCCGAAGAACCAGCGGCCGGAGCTGTGGAACATCTATAACGGCCGCATCGCCAAGGGCGAGAGCGTGCGTGTCTTCCCGCTCTCGAACTGGACCGAGCTCGACGTTTGGGAATACGTGCTGCGCGAGAAGATCCCGGTCGTGCCGCTCTATTTTGCCAAGGAGCGTCCGGTCGTCGAGCGCGACGGCACGCTCATCATGGTCGATGACGACCGCATGAAGCTCGCGCCGGGCGAGCGTCCGGCCATGCGCTCCGTGCGCTTCCGCACGCTCGGCTGCTATCCGCTGACCGGCGCCGTGCCTTCGCACGCCGCGACGCTCGAGGCGATCATCGACGAGATGCGCGCCGCCACCACCTCCGAGCGCCAGGGCCGCATGATTGACCACGACCAGGCAGGCTCGATGGAAGTGAAGAAGCAGGAGGGGTATTTCTGATGGCGGGCGCGGAGAAAAGCCTTCTGCGCTTCATCACCTGCGGCAGCGTCGACGACGGCAAGAGCACGCTCATCGGCCGCCTTCTTTATGACTCGCGCCTCGTCTTCGACGACCAGCTCGAAGCCTTGGAGCGCGACACGCGGAAGCACGGCACGACCGGCGAGAAATTCGATCTGGCGCTCCTTGTCGACGGGCTCCAGGCCGAGCGCGAGCAGGCGATCACCATCGACGTGGCCTATCGTTTCTTCGCCACCGAGAAGCGCAAGTTCATCGTCGCCGACACCCCCGGCCACGTGCAGTACACGCGCAACATGGCGACAGGCGCATCGACCGCGTCGCTTGCCGTGCTGCTCATCGATGCGCGCAAGGGCATTCTGACGCAGACGCGGCGCCATGCGGCGATCGTGGCGCTTCTCGGCATCCGCTCGCTCGTGCTCGCCGTCAATAAGATGGATTTGATTGGCTTCGACGAGCGGCGCTTCGCCGAAATCGTCGAGACCTTCCGCGAATTTGCCGCGCAGCTCGGCGTGAGCGACGTGACTGCCATCCCCGTTTCGGCGCTCCGCGGCGACAATGTCGCGCGCGGGAGCGATGCGATGCCGTGGTATCGCGGCCCTGCGCTCTTGCCGTTCCTCGAGGAGGTCGAGGTCGAGACCGATCCGCCTGGCGGCGCGTTCCGCATGCCGGTGCAGTGGGTCAACCGCGCCAATCTCGATTTCCGCGGCTATGCCGGCATGATCGCACGCGGCAGCGTGCAGCCGGGCGATTCCGTGGTGATCGAGCCTTCGGGCCGTACGAGCCGTATCGCCCGCGTCGTGTTCGACGGCGCCGACCGCGACGCCGCCGCCGCGGGCGAGGCCGTGACGGTAACGCTCGCCGACGAGATCGACGTCTCGCGCGGCGACGTCTTGTGCTCGCCGCAGGACCGCCCCCTCGTCAGCGATCAGGTCGCCGCCAACGTGATCTGGCTGCACGACGAGCCGATGCTGCCGGGCCGGCCCTATCTGCTGCGCGCGGGAACGGCGCAGGCGGTGGCGCAGGTCACGGAATTGAAGCACAAGATCAACGTCGATTCGCTCGAGCACCAGGCGGCGAAAACGCTGACGCTCAACGAGATCGGCGTCTGCAATCTGAGCTTCGACCGCGCGCTCGCGCTCGATCCCTACAAATCCTGCCGCGAGTGCGGCAGCTTCATCCTGATCGACCGCGTGACCAACCTCACGGTCGGCGCCGGCATGGTCGAGTTCTCGCTGCGGCGCGCCGCCAACATCGTGTGGCAGCCGCTCTCGATCGACAAGCGCCGGCGCAGCGAGATCAAGGGTCAGAAGCCGTGCGTCTTGTGGTTCACCGGCCTCTCGGGCGCGGGCAAATCGACGATCGCCAATCTGCTCGAGAAGCGCCTCGTCGAGGCCGGACGCCACACCTACATGCTCGACGGCGACAACGTCCGCCACGGCCTCAACAAGGATCTGGGCTTCACCGATGCCGACCGCGTCGAGAACATCCGCCGCGTCGCCGAGACGGCAAAGCTCATGGTTGATGCCGGTCTCATCGTGGTGGTGTCGTTCATCTCGCCCTTCCGCAGCGAGCGCCGCATGGCGCGCGAGTTGATGGAATCCGGCGAGTTCCTGGAGGTCTATGTCAACACGCCAATCGAAGTGTGCGAGGACCGCGACCCCAAGGGGCTCTACCGCAAGGCGCGGCGCGGTGAGATTGCCAATTTCACTGGCATTGACAGCCCGTATGAGCCCCCTGACTCACCCGATCTGGTCATAGATGGCCGCGGGGGTGCGCCGGAAGTGGCGGTCGAGGAGCTTGTGCGCGAGATGCGCGCGCGCGGGCTGATCGTGTGGTAGACTGACCCGAACGGTCGAAAGCGGGCATTAACCGCTCGCGCCACGGCGCAGCTCAAGCGAGGCCACATGGTTCCGATCGACCCGCTCTATGTCGTGTCTGGCCTCGCTGTTGGCACGCTCGTGGGCATGACCGGTGTCGGCGGCGGCTCGTTGATGACGCCGTTGCTCATCCTGCTGTTCGGCATCCATCCCGCGACCGCCGTCGGGACCGACCTGCTCTACGCGGCGACGACGAAGAGCGTTGGCACCGCCGTCCATGGCTGGAACCGCACGGTCGACTGGCGCCTCGTTGGCACGCTCGCCGCGGGCAGCGTGCCGCTCACAATCCTCACAATCCTGATCCTGTCGCTCTTCAGGCTCGACGCGGCGGCGGTCGGCGGCGCGCTCACGTCGGTGCTTGGGGTGGCCCTTGTGCTCACCGCGGTTTCGCTCTTCTGCCGCGGCTGGCTCATCCGGCGATTCGGTGCGGGCCTGCGCAACGTCACGCCACGCACGCGCATGATCCTCACGATCCTCATGGGTGCGGTCCTGGGTGTGCTCGTCACGATGTCGTCGGTCGGCGCCGGCGCCATTGGCGTGACCGCGCTCATCCTGCTCTATCCAGACATGCCGTCCTCGCGCATCGTCGGCTCCGACATCGCGCACGCCGTGCCGCTGACGCTTATTGCCGGGCTCGGCCACTGGTTCCTTGGCTCGATCAACTTTGCCCTTCTGGGATCGCTCCTCATCGGCTCGATCCCCGGCATCATTCTCGGGAGCCACGCCGCGGTGAAGGTGTCGGACTCGATCCTGCGTCCTATCCTCGCGCTGACGCTGCTCGCTGTCGCGGTGCGCCTGCTCCTCCCGATCGTCCATATTAACCTCGGCTAGCGCTGCGAACGATCGCCGCGCCCGGGCGTTGATGCCGGGCATGACGGGATTAGCTGCTGCGGCGCAACGTTGGACCAACGCTCAGGTCGTAAGTCGCGGCCTGCGCGATCGGCAGACGCTTTTGGGCGAGCGTCAGGACCTCTACCGCAGGGTGACCGATAGCGCGTCGATCGCGCGCCATCAGCTCGACACATTCAATTCGACCTGGGCTGCGGCGCGGCGCCGCTATCGCTTCTACGCCGACTGGCAGCAGCGGCATCATCTGCCAGACAGGGTTGGCGATCTTGCCGAGCTCAAGGATTTCCCGCTCCTGCGCAACACCGATATCGAGGAGAACTTCGCCTCGATCGCGGATGATGCGGCGCCGTGCCGGCTCGTGCGCACGGGCGGAACGACCGGCCGACCGCGGCGCTTCCCGCGCGGCAGCGAGGACGACCTCCTTCAGCATGCGAGCATGTATCTGGGGCGCAGCTGGGCCGGTATCCGCGCCGGCGATCCGATCGCGCTGATCTGGAGCCATACGCATCTCTTCGGCAATGGCCTCATGGGGCGCGTCAACGTCGCGCGACGCCACGTCAAGGACTGGCTCATCGGCACGCGCCGCCTCTCGGCCTATGCGCTCGATGACCGCTCGGTCGCGCGCTACCTCGCGCTCATGCGTGCGCGGCCGGGCATGACTCTGGTCGGCTACACCTCGTGCATTCGTAAGGTCCTCGATTACGTCGAGCGCACCGGCTACGACGGCGCCGCGGTGCAGATCCGCGCCGTCGTCTTCTGCTCGGAGACGGTGCATCCGCGCGATCTCGAGCGCGTGCGCCGGCTCCTGAAGGCCGTGCCGCTGATCGAGTACGGCATGCAGGAGACGGGCGTCATGGCCTATTCGCGGCCGGGCTCCGACGAGCTCACCTTCTTCTGGGATACGGTGTTCTGCCACGTCGTTGTGGAGCAGGAGCTTGCGATTACGACGCTCCTGCCGGTGCGCTTCCCGCTCATCAACTACGCGACGGGCGACCGTGTCGAGCCGCTCGACGGCGGCGAGGGTCCGCCCTTCCGCTGCACCCGCGTCCTGGGCCGCGCCCGCGACATCCTCACTCTACCGATGCGCGACGGTACCGCCATCGACACGCACAGCGACTTCTTCTTCGACATCTTGCAGATCGACGAGGCCATCAGCTCTTTCTTCATCCACCAGAAGGGCCGAACCATCGATATCGGCATCGCGACATCTTCGGTCGAGGATCGCGCCCGCATCGAGCGCCGCTTCCGCGCCGAGATCGCGCGTGAGTTCCCCGCCGTCGATCAGCAGGGCTTCACCTTCTCCCCGCTCGTCGAGGAGCCGCACACGATCGCCGGCAAGCGGCGCTATTTCCTGCGCGAGCCCTGAGCCGCCGGCATCGCGACCCCACCCATCACTTCTCGTCATGCCCGGCCTTCGTGCCGGGCATCCGCGTGTTTCCATGCAAAGGACAAACGAGGATGGCCGGGACAAGCCCGGCCATGACGAAAAAGAAATATGGCTGTGCCTACGCGGTGCGGACTCGCGTCGGCTCGCTCGGATAGGTGGTGCGCTCGCGCAGCGCGGCGCGCGTCACATGCGTTGCGACGCGCCGCGCCGCGAAGCCCGCGCCCAGCATGAAGCGCATCAGCGGCCCGAAGGTCGGCGCCGCGGCGAGCCCCACGAAATAGAGTCCGGGCACGCTCGACTGGAAATGCGCCGACAGCACCGGCACGCCGGCGGCGGTGGCGATCCCCTCGCGCAGGGTGTCGTCGAAGAAGCCGAGCTTGCGCACGTCGATGCGGAAGCCGGTCGCGGCGATGAGGTGATCGGTGAGGATCTCCTCTTGGCCCTTCGCGCCTTCGAGCACGAGGCGGAGCTTCTCGCCCTGCGGCTCGGCCGCGCGGAGGCTGCGTCCGAGGACGAGCGGCACCTCGCGCTCGACGAGCTTCTTCATCCACCACGGCCCGGCCGGCCCGAGGAAGGTGCCGTAAATGTGCTGCCGCATCGTGCGCGGCAACAGCCGCACCAGGTCGGGCGCGTCCTCGTAGATGCGGCTGCGCACGCCCGGCGCCATGCCCGACATCGGATAGCGCAGGCGCTGATAGAGCGAGCGGTGCTCCGGCAACGGCTCGCCCGCCCAACGCAGGCTCGGTCGGCGCGCGACGAGGCGGACGGCGATGCCCTCTTGGTGCATCAGCCCGGCAAGATCGAGCGCCGAGGAGCCGGCGCCGAGGATCGTCACGTCGCGCCCCTTGAACGGCGCGAGGTCCGAATGGCCGTAGCTGTGTGTCACGTGTGCGCGCGACAGCGGTTTCAACACGTCGGGCATATGGACATAGGCGCCGATCCCGGCGGCCACCACGACCCTTCGCGCGAAGCACCCGCCGCCATCATCGAACTTGAGGAAGAACCCCTCGCGCGTTCCGCGCACCGCGACCACCATGCGCTCTTCGAGCTCCGGCACGCACCGGAGCTGGAACGCTATCCCGTAGGCGCACATGGTCTGAAGCGCGACCGGCAGGCCCCACGCGCGATAGGGCACCTTGTTTGCGGCGCAGAAGCTCGCGAGCGTGAACTGTCCTTCCGGCTCGAAAAGGTTCGACGCGAATCCCTCGGACTTGAGATGCATGCTCGCCGGCATCTCGTGCCGCCAGCTCCACATCGGGCGGCCGAAGATGCGCAGCGACACGCCGCGCGCGCGCAGATGCGCGGCGAGCGACAGGCCATAGGGGCCGGCCCCGATGATGGCGACTTCACACGTGCTGGACATGGGTTCGCTCCCGGAAATACGCGTGCTCAGAGTACTAAAGCGGCGCCGCAAAAACGCAAAACCGAGGCGATCGTTCCGCCCTCGAAAGTGCCGCCATGGTTCCAGGAACGAATTGGCAGGCAACGCCGTTTTTCCTGCCGGCTTCGCGCTTTCCAGGGAACAAGCAAGAATGATCCTCGACGCGCGTACAGTCCCTTCCGGCACCGTCATCGAGAGCGATCTCTGCATCATCGGCGCGGGTAGCTCCGGCATTTCGCTGGCGCTGCAGTTCGCCGGTACCGGCCTCAAAGTGTGCCAGGTCGAAAGCGGGGGGCTCGAACCCGACCGTGAGTTGCAGGCACTCGCCGACGGCGACAGTATCGGCGTCCGCTATTCGAGCCTCGCCTCCTGCCAGCAGCGCTGCTTTGGCGGCAACGGCAATGTCTGGGGCGGGTGGTTCACGCCGCTCGATGCGATCGATTTCACCGCGCGCTCGTGGGTCGAGGACAGCGGGTGGCCGTTCGGCGCGGCGGAGCTCGCGCGTCATTCGCGGCGAGTGCACGATCTCTGCGAGGTGCCGGAAGACGACTACGACATCGGCGCGGTCGCGAAGCTCGGCGATCCTGCGGCGCGGCTTCTCCCCTTCGACCGGACGCTGATCGATTCCGTGCTTTACCGCTTCAGCCCGCCGACGCGGTTCGGCCAGAAGTATCGCGCCGAGATCGCGGCCGCGCATAACATCACCTGCTACACGCATGCCCATGCGCTTTCCCTCAAGGCGCGTTGGAACGCGCGCGAGATCGACCGCGTCGAGCTCGGCACGCTCGCCGGGACGCGCTTTGCGGTGCGCGCGCGCCAGTTCGTTCTTGCCACAGGCGCAATCGAGAATGCGCGGCTTCTGCTGCTCTCGAACGACGTTGCCACAAGCGGGCTCGGCAACGAACACGACCTCGTCGGCCGTTATTTCCAGGATCATCCGCACACGAAGCGTGCGCTCGTCACCGGCCCCGCGAAATTCCCGCTGGGTCTCTACGGCCTCGCGTTCCGTGGCCGCGGCCTCGCGGCCGGGCTGGCGCTGCCGCCGCGGCTCCAGGAGGCGGAGCGGCTTCTCAACTACAAGGCGAGCATCTATCCGGTTTTTTATGGCGAGGACTCGGCCGGGTGGGCGGCGTTCCGCACGCTCGCTCTATCGTTGTCGCGACGCTGGGGCTCTGACCTCTACGACCGTTTCGCGTTGCCGTTCCGACCGCGCGGGGTGCGCGCTCGTGACGTCGCCGTGATGATCCTGGCGCCGCACAAGACGGCGGCGGCCGCGCTCTCGCACGCGTTTCACCTCGACCGCTTCCGCGTCGGCTACGTGCTCGAAAGCAAGCCCGAGCAGGCGCCCAACCGCGACAGCCGCATCCTGCTTTACGACCAGCGGGATCCGTTTGGTCTGCCGCGCGCGCGGATAGATTGGCGACTGCGGCCGATCGACCGCCGCACCGTCGTGCGTGCCGAGGAGCTGATCGACGGCGAGCTGCGCCGGCTCGGCCTCGGCCGGCTCGCTCCGCTCGGGCCGGGGGAGACCGAAAGCTGGCCCAAGGAATTTGCCGGCGGCTGGCACCAGATCGGCACGACGCGTGCGCATCGCGATCCGAGGCATGGCGTGGTCGATGCCGACTGCCGCCTTCATGGCGTAGCCAATCTCCATATCGCCGGCGCCTCGGTCTTCCCGACCGGCGGGGCGGTCTCGCCGACCCCCACGATCGTCGCGATGACGTTGCGCCTGGCGGAGCACCTGCGCCGCACCCTCATGGCGACTGAGCCGCTCGTCGCCGGCGCCGCCTAGAACCGCAGGTTGTTATTCCACTGTCCGTTCCGAACCTGTGATCCAGGTCACATGCCCGCCCGTACTAGGCCTAGGCCCCGAAGACTAAAATCAGGGGGCCTCGCTGCCTTCAGGGAGGCTGGCTGTGGCGCATTTTCGCATTTTTTTGCTCAACCGCGCTGGGCGGATTGAGTTTCACGAGGAGGTCGAGGCGCCGTCCGATCAGGCTGCCATCTCGCTCGGCGAAGCGCTGTTTCGTCGCTATCCCGCCTGTGCCGGGCTTGAGGTCTGGGAACTGACGCGCCTCGTGCACAAGGAACTGCATCAGGATCCGTCGCGCTGAGGCGCAAGTTTCGAGGCGAGGGGAGTTTGTGCTTGCTCTGAGATGGGGAGCGGGAACCCGGGGCAAGCGACATGGAGCGCCCCGGGTCCCCGCTTTCGCGGGAGCGACCGCGAACCGTTAGATCGTTCTCTACGATAGCCGGACGAGGTTCTTGGTTGGCGGCGCGTCGGTGATGATCGAGCGCAACGCCGACTCCTCGGCGGCCCGAGTGAGGGCCGCTTCCGCGGCGCGATATTCGATCACTTCCTCGAGCGTGTTGCGCAGCACGTCGGCCGGCGTCGCCTGGTTCTTCAGGAGGCCGATGAACCCGTTCGCCGCCGAGTTGGCGGCCTGGCTCAGTAGTCCTTTGGCGCGGCTAAAGTTCATGTTTTCATCCATCTTTGACAGGGGCGCGTCGCCTGAGGCGGCGGCCGGAACGAGGGACGACTCAACCGGCAGCGCAGCAGGTTCCTTGACCGGCGGCGTCTTCTCCTCCGCCATCGCGGGGCCCTCGGCGCGGCCGGGTGACTGGAAAATCGAGCTAAGCTTGTTCATCACTCATCCTTCGTCGCTGGCGGGAGTTAGGCGCTGCGCACGATCGACGGCTTCGACGGAGCTTCCATCTTGATGTCGCCGGACAGATCGCCGCCGGCCTCGACCTCGATCTGGGCGTAGCGCACCTTGGCCGCGAGCTGGCCCGAGCTGCGCAGCACGAGATGCGTCCCGACCGTGAGCTCGCCCTCGAAGCGCCCGTGGATCTCAGCCGTCTCGACCGAGGCGGTGCCGATATAGAGCCCGCCCTTGGCGATCTGCATCTCCCGGCACTGGGCGATGTCGGCCTTGACCGTACCCTCGACGATGAGGATATCGCACGAGGTGATCTCGCCGCGTACCGTGATGTCCTTGCCGACTACGAGCTTGCGCGCCTGCATCTCTTCGCCGTGACCCGGCCGCGTCACGCGGCGGACCGCATCGGGCATTCCGGTGCGCGCTTCGTCGATAAGACTCTTCATTCGCATTCCCCGTCCTGGTTGTTTTGAACCTATCGCATTGGCGCTTTCCGGCCGGGGGCAAAATTGCGGCGCGGACTTGCGGACCCGGCCGACTCGCGCAAAGGCGGCCCGGCATTCTGATA
Organism: Allostellaceae bacterium; assembly: GCA_035518375.1. GTDB lineage: Bacteria > Pseudomonadota > Alphaproteobacteria > ATCC43930 > CGMCC-115725 > DATJLY01. The sequence goes on from DATIXQ010000004.1 coordinate 41,955, forward strand.
ATTGTCACAGCCGATGGGGTTGGGCGCCGCATGTGCGAGCAATGCAACCATCGCGCGGCTGCGCCTGTTCACTCGCGATGCGCCGACTCGTCTTCGCCTGGGACCAGTTTGGTCCCTACCATATGGATCGACTCGAGGCCTTGGGCCGGCACTTCGCCGGCCGGGCCGAGATCGTCGGCATCGAACTCGTGCGCTACGGCGAGATCTACGGCTGGGCGCCGACCGGGCCCGGCCACGCGTTCCGCAAGATCACGCTTTTCCCCGAGCAGGGGCGGAGGAGCGTCCCTCCGCTCCCGCATGCGGCGGCCCTCATCCGCGCCTGCCACGCCGAGGGCGCGCGCGAGATCTTCCTGTGCGACTTTCAGCTTCCGGGGATCTTCCTGTCGGCGCTGGCACTGCGGCTTCTGGGCTGCCGCGTCTACATCATGCAGGATTCGAAATTCGACGACAAACCGCGGCGCCTTACGCGCGAGTTCGCGAAATGGGCGCTTTACCGGCCTTACCATGCGGCGCTTGTTGGGAGCGACCGCAGCAAGTCCTATCTCGAGTTCCTCGGCATGCGTTCCTCGCGCATCGCGGTCGGCTACGACGCGATCGCGCTCGAGCGCATCGCGGGCCGTGCGGGCGCGGCGCCGGCGCCCGATGGCATGCCCCACGCCGAGCGCCATTTCACCGCGATCGCCCGCTTCGTGCCGCAGAAGAACCTGGCGGCGGCGATCGACGCCTATGCGCTCTACCGCCTTGCCGCTGGGGCGGCCCCGCGCGAGCTTCACCTTTGCGGCGCGGGTCCGCTCGAGGACGAGCTGCGCGGGCGCGCCGAGGGCATTCCCGGCATCGTCTTTCGCGGCTTCCTGCAGGAGGCCGAGATCGCCAAGACGCTCGCCGCTAGCCTCGCGCTGCTGCTCCCCTCGATCGAGGAGCCGTTCGGCCTCGTCGTCAACGAGGCGATCGCCCTGGGCGTACCAGTCATCCTGTCGCACAGTTGCGGTGCTGTCGACCGCATCGTGCGAAGCGGCGTCAACGGCTATGTCGTCGAGCCCGACAATGTCGAAGGCATGGCTCATTTCATGACGCTGCTCGACCGCGATGTCGCGGAATGGCGGCGTCTCGCGGTGAATGCGCAACAGTTCCGCGCCGACGCCGATGTCGGCGCTTTCGTCGATGGCGTCGACCGCGTCGTGGCGATGGTTGGCGCGGTGCCCTAAGGGCTCAGGGCGGGGGGCCGAAGACGAGCGAGGCGTTGGTGCCGCCGAAGCCAAACGAGTTCGAAAGCGCATAGCGCACGCGGCGCTTCTTCGCGTGAAGCGGCACAAGGTCGATGTCGCAGCCCTCGGACGGCTCCTCGAGATTGAGGGTGGGCGGCACGATGCCGTCGCGGATCGCGAGGATTGAGAAGATGGCCTCGACGCTGCCCGCCGCGCCCAGAAGATGGCCGATCGAGGATTTGGTCGACGACATCGACAGCGCGTAAGCGTGCTCGCCGAAGAAGCGTTTGACGGCGCCGAGCTCGATTTCGTCGCCGAGCGGCGTCGAAGTGCCATGCGCGTTGATGTAGTCGATATTGGCGAGAGTAAGGCCGCTCCGCCGCACGGCAGCCTGCATGGCGCGGAAGGCGCCGTCGCCGTCTTCGGCCGGTGCGGTGATGTGATGAGCGTCGCCCGAGAGCCCGTAGCCCAGCACCTCGCCATAAATCTTGGCGCCGCGCGATTTCGCGTGCTCAAGCTCCTCGAGCATGAGGATGCCCGCGCCTTCGCCCATGACGAAACCATCGCGCGCCTTGTCCCACGGCCGCGAGGCGCGCTGCGGCGTGTCGTTGAAGCTCGTGGAAAGCGCGCCCATCGCCGCGAACCCGGCGATGCCCAGCCGGCAAATGACAGCCTCGCTGCTGCCGCACAGCATCACTTCAGCATCCTCGTCCTGGATGAGCCGCGCGGCGTCGCCGATCGCGTGTGCGCCGGTCGAGCACGCGGTGACGACGGCGTGGTTGGGCCCGCGGAATTGGAAGCGGATCGAGACGTTGCCCGTGGCGAGATTGATGAGATTGCTGGGGACGAAGAACGGCGAGACGCGCCGCGGCCCCTTCTCCTTCAGGACGAGCGCGGTCTCGGCAATGCCCGGAAGCCCGCCCATGCCCGAGCCGATCAGCACGCCGGTGCGATTCCGGCTTTCGCTGTCCTCGGGCATCCATCCCGAATCCTTCACCGCCTGTTCGGCCGCCGCGAGCGCAAAGCCGATGAAGAGATCCATCTTCTTCTGCTCTTTGGGCGGGACCCAGTCGTCGAAGTTGAAATCGCCATTGGCCGTGTCGCCGCGCGGGACCGAGCCCGCAATCTTTGCCGGCAGGTCCGTGACATCGAAACTCTGGACCGCGCCGACGCCGGACTCACCGGCGAGCAGGCGCTTCCACACATGCTCGACGCCAACGCCCAAAGGCGTGACGAGCCCGAGACCCGTTACGACGACCCGTCTCATGCGCGGATCAACCCCGCATCAATTGGTGGGATGCGTCAGTTTATGGAACTTGCAAATGGCTCGCAAGCACAACCGGGCGCACCTTAGCGCGGGCCTCAACCAAGTTTGCTTGGCACCGCCGAGCACTCAGGCGCCCCTCGCCGCAAGCTTATCCAGCAACGGCATCAGCACCGAATCCGGCGGGCGCCACCGGCCGACGGAGGTACGGTAGATCGGCTGGCGAACCTGGACGGCGCTTGCGGTGCGCACTTCGCGCTTCGTCTCGTAGAAGGCGAGGCACGCATCGTTCCAGGGCAGGCCGCAATAGCTCACGATGCGCCGCGCTTGTCCTTCAACATCATCGACGAGCTCTTCGTAATCGACATCGAGAAACCCGTCGGGGCCGAGGACAGCGCGCCAATGCGCCATCAGAGCCGCATAGGCGCGGTAAAAGCGTCCGAGCTCCGCGAGGTCGTAGCTGTAGGGGATATTGTCGCCTTTGAACCTGGTCATGAAGCAGGAGAGACAGGTGTCGATCGGATCGCGGCGCATGTGAATGATGCGCGCGTTGGGCAGGGCGAGCCGGATCAAGCCGACATAGTGAAAATTGTTCGGCAGCTTGTCGCTGACCCGCGTTACGCCGGGGGCCAAGGCGGCGAGCTTTGCGACATAGCTCTCGCCAACGGCCTTGAACTCGCGATCCGTCATCCAGGGGACGGACTCGGGATATCTCGACCCTGCGGCTTCTTTCATTATGTTGCGCTCGCCGGCGCCGAACAGCTGGGGATGACTTGCGAGAATTTGCTCCGCAAGCGTAGTGCCCGAGCGCGGCATGCCGATGATGAATACGGGAACTGGCGACGGATCGCCTTTACCGCTCCGCGCCGCGATCAAGGCGGGGCTGAAGACTTGTGTGATGCGCTCCATGAGGCCCAGCACCTGTCGCTCGTCGTAAGCGAGGCTTTGGCGCTTCAGGGCGCCGCCCTTGAGATAGTGCTCGAACGAGCGATCGTGCTCGCCACAGCCCGCATATGCCTTGCCAAGCGCGAAGTGGAGCGACACCTGATCCAAGTCCGAGAGCGAGGCGATGTCGCGCGCCAGCGTCTCCATTTGGAGGAGCAGCGGGTCATCGCGGCTGATCTTGCCCAGCCCCGCCAAGGCAGAGTGATAGACCGCGTTTCTTGGCTCGAGCGTGACCGCCTTGGTGTAAGCGGCTTTCGCCTCGTCGATGCGCCCGCTCATCACCAAGAGAGCGCCGAGATCGCCGTGTGCGGCGGCAAAGGTCGGATCGATCGCGATGGCCCGTTCGCACGCAACGATCGCTTCGTCATGGCGGGTCGCGGCCTCGAGCGCGCCGGCGAGCTCGTGTGCGATCTGCGCGTTGTCGGGCCGGAGTTGAGCCGCGCGCGTGAAGCTTTCGACCGCTTCATCGTGACGCTGCAACGAAAACAGCGCGAGCGCACGGCCGTGATGAGCCGCGGCGTTGTTCGGCTCCAGCGCAAGGAGCCTGTCATACGCCGTCACCGCTTCGGCGTCCCGCTTCAGCGCGCGAAGGGACGCGGCCTGGCCAAGGCGCGCGTCGGCATAGTCCGGATCGACGTCGAGCGCCTGTTCGAACCGGCGCAAGGAGTCTTCGTGTCGGCCGAGCGCATGGAGGACCGTGCCGAGCGCGCACGCGGCTTCCGCGAAATCGGCGTCGATGGCGAGTGCCTTCTCGTAGGCGGCGACGGCTTCTTGCGGCCGTTTCAAGAGGGCCAGTGCGACGCCCAGCCCGTAATGCGCCTCGATCAGAGCAGGATCGGCGGCAAGCGCCTCTTGGTAGCGCGCCACCGCATCTTCGGTGCGGTTCGCCGCCACGTATGCCCCGGCGAGATTGAAATTCGCCTCGGCCAGATCAGGCGCGATCCCAACTGCCGCCTCGCACGCGGCGATCGCTTCCTCGAGGCCGCCTTGCGCGACGATCGCCGCGCCCAGCCCCGCGAGCGCCCTGGCGTAAAGCCGATCCTTGGGGGCGCCTGCGGCCGCGACCAGCGCCCGATAGAGTCGCTCGGCTTCGGCGGGATGGCCGCGTTCCCGGTACGAAAACGCTGTCGCTAACGCGGCTTCGCGCTCGGCCGTCATGACACCCTTCGTGGAGAATTTTCCGCCCGCGGAAACTACCACATCGAGCGCTCGAAGCCGAGGGCGCCAAGGGCTTCGAAGTCGCGCGGACGTACATCCTGCCAGTGCGACTCGTTGCCCCGGCTCGAATTAGGTCCGAGTTTAAAATCGAGCGAGACGGACGAAACCCGCCCGCCGGGCTTAACAATTATGTGTATTTTGACGAATAAAGTGCACGCGCGCCCCACGTCGGCACTCAGTCGATTCGGCCGCGACGAGCGGCGGTCGAACATGGTAGAAATTCCTTGGATTCCCTTCTGCATTCGGCGCTTTCTCCGTCCTTGCCCGAGGGTTCAAATGCGCCCGCCCAGGTCCGGAGCTCCACGATGAGGCGAATTACAAAAAGCGTGGCCGCGGCTTCGAAGTTCGAGGCCGTGGCGAAGCGGCGCGCGCGAATTCTATACGCGCTTCCCATCCTGTTGGCGGTCGGCACGGCGCTTCCGGCGATGGCCGATGACGCGCAATCCCATGTGGCGAAGGCGAAGGCCGACGTCGACAAGGGTAATTTCGCCGCCGCCGAGATCGAATTGCGTAACGCCGCGCGCCTCGACACTGACAATCCCACGATTCGCCTTCAACTCGCCGAAGTCTATCTCAAGCTGGGCAACCTGCCGGCCGCCGAGGCCGAGGCGCGCCTGGCAAAGACCGATGGTGCCGAGGACGCTGCCGATCCTCCGCTTGCGGAGGCCCTCTTGCGCCAGAACAAGTTTCAGCAGCTGTTCGAGCAGATCCGGCCGGGTGACCGCCCGGCTGACCGTGAAGCGCTGGTCCGGTTCAATCTTGGCTCCGCCTATATCAACATCGGCAAATACAAGGAGGCGGAACCGCTTCTCAGAGACGCCGAACGGCTCGATGAGAAGGGGCTCTTGCCGAAGCTCGGCATGGCGCGCTGGTACATTGGCGCCCGCGATTTCGCGAGTGCCGAGGAGGAGCTCGCACGCGCCAGGGAGATCGCGCCGGACGACCCCCGGATCCTCCGCCTCGCCGCCGATCTGTCGCTGAAAAGCGGCAAGTTCGAGGCGGCGGGGCGACAGCTCGATGATCTCCTCGCGAAGAATCCGAACGATGTTGCCGCCCGCGTTGCTCGCGCCGAAGTCTATATAGACTTGAACCAATTCGATTTGGCTCTGCCGCAAATCGATCGTGTGCTCGCGGCTGACAAGAAGAATGCGCCGGCGATGTATCTGAAGGCGTTTGCTCTGTTCAAGCAGCACAAATTGCCTGAGGCCGACGCGCTGCTCACCAACATCGGCAGCGGCTTTACGTCGTTTCCGGACGGCTATTTCCTGGCGGGCTCGGTGAAGTACGCGCTCGGCCAGTACGAGCAGGCATACGAGATGCTCTCGAAATACCTGTCGCGGCGGCCGGACAACGTCGAGGCGCGCCGGCTTGTCGCGAGCATCGCGCTCCGCAGGCGCGACATGGACGCGGTCATCGCGGCCCTATCGCCGGTCGTGGAGAAAAATCCCGCCGATACCGCTTCCGTCTCGCTGCTTGCTCAGGCTTATTACGCCACGAACCAGAAAAACAAGGCGCTTGAGCTTTACCAGCGCGCGGTCGCGGCAAAACCTGGGGACTCGTCCACGCAAGTGAATCTCGCTTATGCCGAACTGCAAAGCGGGGAGCTCCGGACTGGCGAGGCGGATCTCGAACAGGCGGCGCGGGAAGCCAAGCCCGACAGTGCGGCACCGGAGTACCTTGTCGTATCGCTCATGCGCGAAGGCAAGATGACCGAGGCGGCATCAACTGCGGAGGCCGCGATCAAGCAAAACGGGTCGAACGTGATCGCGCGGAATCTGCTGGGCTTGATTCGCTTGCAGCAGGAGAACTACGCGGCGGCCGAGAAAATCTTCAAGGATCTCCTCGCGGAGTCACCCAATTTGCGGTCCGTGCGGCGCAATCTCGCGCAGGTCTATGTCGAGGCCGGCCGCAAGGACGACGCGCGCACTCTCTATCAGCAGATGCTGAAGCAGCGGCCGGACGACATCGACGCGATCTACGGGCTCGCCAACCTGGCGATCTCGGACAAGCGGACGGACGAGGCCGACGGGCTCCTCGAGCGCGCGTCCAATGCGTTGCCGAAGGATCCGTTCCCGGGCGTCCAGCGGGTCGAGCTCGCATTGAGCCAGAAGAATTGGGACAAGGCGCTGCGGCTCGCGCGCGACCTCGAGCGGCGCTTTCCAAACTATCCGAATGCCTATGATCTCGCCGCCCAGGCGCTGATCGGCTCGGGCGACGTCAAAGGCGCGGCGAGCGAGTACGAGAAGGTGACCCATGAGCTGCCGGACAACGCCGCCGTCTTCGTACAGCTCGCAAATTTCCAGGTGAGCGCCAACGAGGACGCGGCCGCGAGGACATCGCTGCAGAAGGCGCTCTTACTTTCGCCCGGCGATCGCGATGCCATGGAAGCCTTGATCAACTACGAGTACAAAAAAGGCGGTCCCGCCGCGGCCTTGCGGGAGGCCCGGTCCTTCATTCCGCAGCAGCCGGTGCTGGCGACGCTGATGACGGCGAAGGCGCTGCTGCACTTGAACCGCGTCGACGATGCGATCCTGCTCCTTGACGAGGCGCAGCAGAAAAATCATTCGAGCAGCCTCCTGCTCGAGCTCGCCCAGGTGACTGCTGCCTCCGGCAAGCCGCAGAAGGCGCACGAGTTGTTGCAGGCATGGCTCAAGGACAATCCGCAGGATGGCTGGGCGCGTGTCGAGCTCGCCGATCTCGATGCATCGACGCACGATCTCGACGGCGCGATCGCCAACTACGAGATCGCATACAAGCAGAATCCCGATAGCACCTTCGTCATCAACAATCTCGCGGCGCTCTATGGCCGCAAGGGCGATCCGCGTGGCCGGGAACTCGCGGACCGCGCCTATTTCCTGTCGCCCAATCCGCAGACCGAGGACACGCTTGGTTGGCTCATGGTCAAGGCCGGTGACGTGCAAGAGGGGCTTCCACTCCTCGACCGCGCTGCGCGCGCGATGCCGGACGATCCGGCGATCGGGTTTCACCTCGCTTACGCCTTGAAGGCAAGCGGTGAGGATCAAAGGGCGCGCGCAGTCCTTGAAGGCGCGCTCAAGACGAACGAGGCTTTCGACGAGCGTGATGAGGCGAAGAAAATGTTCGATTCTCTTAAGGAAGTTAAGGCGAACTAGCAGGAATCCTCCGCAGTTCTTTTCCCATGAGGACGAAGATGAGAAAGCCGATCATGTTCGGGCTGATCGTGCTCGCGGCCGTTGCGGCAAGTCAGGCCTCGGCCACAGAGCTCGGCGTCTACGAGGGCGCCGGATGCACCGGCGCCCAACGCATTCCCGGCTTTAATCAGTGGCTCGGCAAGCCCGTCGCGCGCAGTCTCGATTTCATCGCGTCGCAGACCTTCGCGAACATGGTGCAGGAGCTCGGCTGGGAAGCGACGTGCTGGCAGAAGGCCAACCTCGGCATACGCATGACCTTCGCCGTGCCGATGCTGACGAACGAGCCGACCGTGAGCCTCGCGCGCGGCGCCGCCGGCGACTACGACGAGTATTACACGCAGGTCGGCGAGATTCTCATGAAGCACGGTTGGAGCGACGCGATCCTGCGGGTCGGCTGGGAATTCAACGGCGGCTGGTACAAGTGGGCTGCGAAGAAGGATCCGACCTCGTGGGTCACCTACTTTCAGCGCATCGTCACGCGCCTGCGCGCGACGCCCGGCAACCATTTCATGATCGATTGGAACCCCTCGATCTTCGTGCAACAGATTCCGCCGGATCAAGTCTATCCAGGCGACCAGTACGTCGATGTCATCGGCATCGACGTGTACGACCAGTATTGGGGACCAGCCAATGTCCAGGCCTCGCCCCAGTTGCGCTGGAAAGCCTTTCTCAGCGAGTCACACGGCCTCGACTGGGTCGTGAGCTTCGCCAAGGAGCACAAGAAGCCGATCTCGGTGCCGGAATGGGGCGTAGCGACGCGCGCCGATGGTCATGGCGGCGGCGACAATCCCTATTTCGTTGAGCAGATGGCCGCGTGGTTTCAGGCCAACAATGTTCGCTATCAAAATTATTTCGACTTCAATATGAAGAACATGGAATTCAAGATCTCGAACGGACAATTTCCGGAATCCGCGGCGGCCTTCAAACGAATTTTCGGAAAATAAAAAGGGTAAATAAAACATAAACGACGGTGCGCTGCACGCGCGTTGCAAGGTTCTCGCCCTTTCTAGGAGGGCCAACTTGTAAAAACTTTTTACAACTCGGTCTTCGGGGTGATGCGTGAATCAACGGGGGCTTGGATAGCAACGCGGTTAATATGCCTTAATAAAAAATCACAAGTTGCTGGGAAGACGAACAAATTTTATTAATGGATGGTTATTTTTCCAGATCCCGGAATGCCGATCCGCAATCCGAAGCTGCCGCTGGCATATGAATTGCATTTCTCAGTCCAGCGTCATGCTGGGGTCATAAGGGAGCGACTTATGCGCTGCGCTGCGAAAATGTCTTACCTGGGAGCGGTTTGCGCCCTGGGCCTGCTTGCAGGCTCGGGTACTGCGCATGCCGGCCTGACCCGGGTATGGGACTTCAGCTACACGGGACAGGCGAGCACGCTTGGGGGCTCGGCCTATTACGGCGACACGACCAAAGACGGCACCCTCGATCCCACCTGCACCAACCTGGTCCACGGCTGCAGCACGACGGGCGCGCAGAACGGAATGCCCTCGGTTCAGTTGTCGCCGTCAGGCGGATCGCAGATTTATACCGGCGTTTATACCAACCCGCTGACCCAAACCGGCCCCGGCGGTCTCCCCGTCGTCAGCCCCGGGCAATGGGATACCTCCGGCACCTCTGGCACGACGCCCAACTCGCTCGCGGCGTCCGCCTACACCTTCCCCTCGGTCGGGCCGACCGGCACGAAGATCACGGCCGCCGATCTGGCGCTTGCGAATCTGACCTCGTCCTTCCTCGGCCAGTCGTTCCTCGGCATCGGCGTTTGCCCCACCAACGGAACGAAGAACTACGGCACGACGGGTCAGTGCGGCCAGGTTGGCAACAACAACCTCGACGAAGTGATCAAGCTGACGCCCAACATCACGGGCTTCGCGCTGCAGCCGATTTCCCTGCAGATCAGCAATGTGGACAAGGGCGACTCGGTCGCACTGTTCGGACAACTGATCGGCAGCTCGACGATCGTCCCGATCCTGCCGGCCGGCACGATCAAGCAGCTTATGACGGCCGGATCCGCAACGGAGATCAGCTCGGGCTACGGCGACAACCCGGCCGAGACCGTCTACGACATCAACTTCAAAGACGTGAACGGCGATTTCCCGAAGCTTCCTGACTTCGTCGACGAGGGCGGATATAGCGCCCTTTACGTGGTGGCGGGCTATCAGGGCTGCACCGATGGCAGCACGCTCTCAAGCTGCCAGGACGCCATCACGCTCGACAATCTCTATGCCGGTTGGACTCCGATCCCCGAGCCCGCCTCGCTCGCGGTGTTCGGAACGGGTCTCATCGGCCTTGGCGCGATGTGGCGCCGCCGCCGCCAGGCGAAAGCCGCCTGACGACGTCTTTGTTGCTGTGAAGAAGGGCGGCGCTCCGGCGCCGCCCTTCGCATTTGGGCGATCGCGCGCGCGCTTTTGGAAAAGTAGATTTTCGCGATCCCGAGCGGCATCCCGCTCAGAACCACAATTCTCCGGAACTCGAATCGTGCGCGCTGCCGACGTTGCGGCGCGCCAGCGAGATCGGCCCACCGAGTCCGAGGAAGGTGCCAACCTTTTCCCGGGTTGCAAGCTCGTCGAGCGCCTCGGTCCTCAGCTGCAGGAAGCGGTTCCCGAGACGCGCGGCAAGGGTTGCCATGTGTTCCTCGTACTCGACCACCGCGCGGCGATACTGCGCTTCCTTGGCAGCATTGGGATCGTGCCGCGCGTCGGGCGAGGGGATCGCTTCGCGCGTCGGCGACCATCGCGTCGCCATCCATATGCCATTGTGCATCGGCGCGTGGCTGTTCTCGCTCGCTGCGGTGATACGCATGAACGAGCGGACGACGGCGTTGACATCGCGGGAGATACCGATCGCCCGGTAGTTCGGGAACTCGCGCCCGATCGCCTCGGCCTGACCGAGCCACCAGCTCGACCAGTCGAACACGGCGGGAAAATACTGTGTCAGGATGCGAAAACGCCGTACGTGGAAATCGACTTGGGCTGGATCTGCCGACCACCATACGAGCGGCGGATTCTCGTGCGTCGACAGCACGTCGGGATTGGCGGCGATCATCGCCGCAAGCGCCGTCGAGCCAACCCGGCCCGAGCCCATGCCGAGCACAAGGAGTCCAGGCTCGGACCGTTTCTGACGGCGGCTCATCAGCGCTTCGAGATTCTCGAAATAGGCCGCGGTGAGCCGCTCGGAAGGAAAGGATTTATAGATCGCCTCGAGCAGGAAAATGCCGCGCGCGACGCTGCCGATCGGCCACTGCCGCTCGCCGTTGGCAAGGGCGAGATCGCCAAGCTGCATGCCGAGCGCGCGGTCGAAGGGGTTCGACTCGAACGCGGCGCCGAGCAGCTTTTCGGCCGCGCCCGAAAGACCGATGCGAGAGAGGAGCGACGCAACGTTTGTCGGCGCATCCCAGTAATAGGTGAAGAACCGGCGCGCCGCGATCCACGCGGCAAGCTTGAGGCGCGAGCGCGGGCGCGGCCGTGCCAGATCGGGGTCGATCTCGTCCTCTGCCATCAGCTTGGGCGGAAGACTATGCGCGGTGGTCTGTTGCATGCGCGCGATATTTTCCCGAGCCCCAAACCTGATGCGTGCCGCCCAAGCGCCGCGCGAGGCGCGCCATGAAGGCCATTGCCGCGCGCGGATGAGAGAGGAGGATGAAGGCGGCGCGGTCGGGGCGCCGATCGATCTTGAAGGCTTTGACTGCCGCCATGTAGTGCTCCATGACGACAAAATGCTGCTCGCGCCATGCTACCGCGCGGACGAGGTCCTTGTCGGCGCTTCCGCGGACCCGTTCGGCGCAATGCTCATTGAGACGGCGGATGATCCGGTAATCATAGCGCCACGCGCCATTGCCGCCTTCCGTCCAAGTGCCGGTGGAGGGACTCCAGGGCAGGACATAGTAGTAAAGCGGCTCCGGCAGAAGCCACGCCTTGCCGCCGGCGGCGAAGAATTCGACGAGCAGCCCGTAATCCTGGCCGAGCTTGGCGTCCTCGGGGTAGAGCAGACGATGGCGACGCACGAAATCCGCGCGCAGCACGGGCTTCAAAAGCGCGCGATCGAAATTCGTCCCGGTGTGATCGGCGATCAGGTCTGACGGCGTGAACGGACGCGGCTCGCTCGACGGCCCGAAGGCGGCGCCGAGAATGGCGCCGTCGGCAGCATCGACGAGGTACTGATTGTCGGTCGCCATGTCGGCCGATGTGCGCTCGCCGAGCGCGACGACGCGCGCGAGACGGTCCGGGTGATACCAGTCGTCGGCGTCGAGCACCGCGAGCCAGCGGCCGCGCGCGATCTCGTGCGCGTGATTGAGCGCGCGTGACTTGCCGCCATTCTTCGGCATGCGCACCACTTTGACGCGCGCATCGCGCGCCGCATACGTGTCGGCGATCTTGGCCGTGTCGTCGACCGAGCCGTCGTCGATGACGATGATCTCGAGATCTCGTTCCGTCTGATCGAGCGCCGATTGGATCGCCCGGCCGAGCGTGGGCGCGGCGTTGTAGGCGGGGATGAGAACCGAGGCTTTCGGCGCGGATAGTGCGTCTTGGGGCACGTCGCCTCAGTCCAAAGAAAAGACGCGCCGGGCTTGCCGGCGCTCTTGGCGCGAAGCCGGCAACCGTTCGCGCGTGCTGACCGGCGAGCGGGAAGCGGGAAAGCCCATTACCATCTTTCTTGGGGATTCAATCCAGGCGCGGCGATCATACAGGACCTCGACTTTTCGAGTAAACTAGGCAGAAGTTGCTAAGACGCTATAAACCTGTCCCTGTCACAGTCGCGTCGGGCGGACGCGCCACTTCTCCTTAACCTCTGTGCCGGCCGATCTTTGCCCGCCCAAGGGGTTTCCGTCTTGCTCCGCGCGTCGCCCCAATGGTATGGACGCATCGATCTCCGCTCGACACTCTTCGCGGCGATTTCATCGCGGACCGGTGATGCGATGCGGCGAGGGCACGTCTCCCGATGAAACGTCTTTCGGCCGCGGTCCGGCGCTATCTGACGGAGCAGAGCGTCTATCGCGGCGTGCTCTACCTGTTTGCCGGCAACGCCACGGCGCAGGCGATTTCGCTCCTGGCATATCCGGTACTGACGCGGCTCTATACGCCGGCTGAAATTGGCGTCCTCGGCTTCTTCACCGCGATCTCCGCAAGCCTCCAGGTGATCGCTTCGCTGCGTTATGACCTTGCCGTCACGATCGCGGATTCCGACGAGGAAGCCGGCAACCTTGTGGCGGTCGGCTTCATCGCGATCCTGTTCACCTCCTTGTGCGCGGTGGTGATTGTCTTCTTGCTGCCCGCCTCGGTCGAGCAGCATTTCTCCGCGGTCACGCCTTATCTCATGTTCATTCCGCTCATCATGCTGTGCGCGGGCGCCAACGCCGTCCTTGCCAACGAGGCGACGCGGCTGCGCCGGTTCAAGGATCTGATGCGGATGCGCTTCAGTCAGGCGATCGTCGGCCCGCTGCTGCAGATCGTCCTCGGCTGGGCGGGGCTCGGGCCCGTGGGGCTGCTCCTCGGATTTCTGTCCTCGCTGGCGTCGGGGACCGTCGGTCTCGTCACTCGCCTGCTCGTCGGACCCGCATCGCCGCTTCGTCACGTCACATTTGTCGGCATCCGCGCCGCCGCCTTTCGCCATCGCCATTTCCCGCTCTTTTCGGTGTTCGCGGCGCTCGTCGGCGGCATCGCCAACAATCTCCTGATCCTGGCCTTCACGCTGCTCTACGGTCCCGAGATCGGCGGGTTCCTGTTCCTGGGCGACCGCGTGATCGGCCGCCCGCTCTTGCTCATCACCCTCTCGATGGCGCCGGTCATGCTGGCCGAATCCGCGACGCTGCGCCGCGAACGGCCGCAAGCGCTCCGCGGCTTTCTCCTGGAGCAGACGAAAAAGCAGATCCTCATCGGCGCGTTGTGGGTCGGCGCGATTGCGATCACCGCTCCCTATATCGTCCCGGTCGTGTTCGGCGCGAAGTGGAGCAGTTCCGTCATCTATCTCGAATATCTCGCCATTGGGCGTGTCGTGTCCGTCGCGGTCGGCACGCTGATGCCCGTGCTGCAGGCGATCGCGAAGCAGGGGCTGACGCTCGCGCTCGTGTCGGTGCGCCTCTGCGTTATGGGAGGGGTGTTGCTCGCCGCCTACGAGCTGGGGTTTGGCCCGCCGCTCGCGGTGCTCGCGTGCGCGCTGGCGGACACGGTGACACAGGTCGCAAGCTTGCTCGTGGTTTATCGCGCGGTTGCGCAGGTCGCGCGCTACCCCGTGGCCGAAGCAAGTCCCGCGCGCTCATAGACCGTGCGCGTCGCGCGCGCGATCTCGGCCCAGCTCGGAATGTTCCGGTCGCACTCGCGCGCTGCGGCGGCAAGCCGCTGCCGCAACGGCTCGTCCTCGATCAACCGCCCGAGCGCCAGCGCCAGCGCCGCGGGATCGTCCGACGGCGTCACGAGCGCCGTCTCGCCGTCGACCAGCAGCTCTCCGAACAGCCCCACGCGCGTCGCGACAATCGGCTTGCCGGTCGAAAGCGCCGTCATCAAAACGCCGCTCGCGTCGATGTCACGGTAAGGAAATACGATGGCGTCGGCGCGATCGAAGAGCGCCGGCATTTCCTCGTCCTCGACGAAGCGGAAGTCGAACTCGAAGCGCTCGCTGACGCCGCGCGCGGCGGCAAGCGCGAGGAGCGGGCCCACATCCATATAGGGCTTGCCGACGACCCTGACGCGGCAACGCGCGCGCAGCGCCGGCGACAGCTCCGCCACGGCCCGGATCAGCACGTCCAGCCCCTTATAGGGCTTGAGCTTGCCGAACATCAGGAATTCGATCGTGCCGGACGCGGCCGCGGCAGAGTGCCGCCGCTCGCCGAGCTCGAGCCGTTCGTGGAGCCGGCCGTGTGCCACCCTCGCGAGCTTCGCCGGCGGGATGCCGTGCTCCTCGAGGCGGGCGCGGGCGTGCTCGGTATGGACGAGGAGCGCGTCGAACTCGTTGAGGATGCGGCGCGCGCCGAAGCGTTGCGCCGTCGTGCCGGGCGCGCCGTAATAGGGATTGGAATCGTGCACCGTCAGGACGAGCGGCGCGATCGCTCGCAACCGGCGCAGAAAGAGCCGGTCGACGGCCGGCAGCGGGACCCATTGAAAATGGATGATGTCCGGGCGCCAGCGTGCGAGCGCTCCCGCGAGCCGCGCCATGTCGGCCGTGTGCGACAGGCCCTTGAGGACGCGGCCGAGAGGGGCGGGAAGGTCGGGCAACGGTGCGAGGCCGCGATAGAAATGTTCGACGATGTCCGGCGCGGGTCCGATCGGGTCCGCCCGCGTGAGGCGCTTCGTGTAAAGGCGAGGCTCGGCCCCTACCTCGCGAAGGCCCTTCATCAGTTCGAGATCGTAGGGCGCCGTGAAGAGGGACGGGTCGATCAGCGCGACCTTCATCCGCGCATCAGGTCGGCTCGAGCGTAGATCGGCGCGCCGCGAAGGCCGGCGCTTCGCCGGCGGGGGCATCGGCCGCGGCGGTGCGCGGTCGCCGGATCGCAACCGCCGTCGGGAAGATCAGCAGGTACATGATCATTTCCTGCGGCTGCGTGACCATGTTGCCGCCGAGGATGGTGATCTGCAGCAGAAGGGCCCATTTGACGTAGCCCGAGACATCCGACGCCCACATGCAGCGCACGAGGAAAATGAAATAGATGAGCGTGCCGAGGAGCCCGTATTCGAAAATCATCTTGGCCCAGGTCGGTCCCCAGGCCATGACAACCGATCTCCGCACAAACGGCATGTACGTGCCGGAGCCCACCCCCAGAAGCGCGTTCTTCAGGCTCGGCCAGATCCACTCGTCGAGCACGATCCACGGCGCGATGAAGCGCACGTAGCCGCTGGTCTCCTGGCTCCTGCCCGTGAGCTCGGCGGCGCGATTGACGAACAGATCAAAGCCCAGCACGTCGGTCGCGATGAAGTACGCGATGCCGAGGCCGAAAACACCGAGGACGAGGGTCCAGATTCGGCGTTGGGCCACGAGGTAGAGCGGCAGGCAGAGGCACAGGATCGCCAAGCCGCTGCCGGAATACGAAACGGCCTCGCCCAGCAGCAGGATGCCGACGACGACCCAGCGCCGGAAATACACGAGCTCGATCACGACTCCGATGCAGACCAGCATGCTGAAGAATGACGGCTCGAGCAGGAAAATCCCGTTGCTCTTGAAATAATGCGCACCCGTGTAAAGCGGGATCACATTGTTGTAGTTTTCCATCTGCGCGCCTTGCGCCGCGTAGTTCTCGATCGGGAAGGCGAGGTCCGGACCGATCACGAACTGCGCGACGAATTGCGCCACGCCGCAAAGCGCGATGATGACGGCAATGCGCTGGTAGTAGATGAGCTGGATGTTCGGCCGGAGCATTCCCGGCCGCATCGAAAAGCAATAGGGCCCGTGGAAGACGGTGAGAAGTGCCAGCGACTTGATCGAGAACGCCGCGCCCTGGATGTTGCCGCTGACGACCTGCAGCATGATGAGGACGAAGAAGGTCAGCGCGTAAGCGCCGGTGTTGACCGTATTGATCTCCATCCGCCCAAGCGCAACCGCAGCGACCACACAGATGAAAAGGAGCGGCAAAGTCGCTGCAATATGTCGGCTCGAACTGACCGGGATGCCGAATTTGGCTATGAATATCATCGCCAGAAATGGCAAGAGCAGCAGCCATTCCGCGAGACTATCGTACGATTTGGACTGCGCCCGGCTGTCGCCGATGGTCATAATTCCTTGGTCCGCGGAGGGGTAATTCTGGTCGATCACCTAAGGGCCACGACATTAATAAAGCCCTAAGGAATCTCGTATACCTTTCCTAAAATACCCTTGACATCGGACCTTGGCAACCTGCTCGCGCCTTTCTTCGGACCTTTGACCATGCCGGCATGGGCTCTCTGGGCCGCTTCCGTCGTGTTTTTCCTGGCGGCGCTCCATCCCTTCACGACCTACCCGGCGAGCCTCCTGCTGATCCGCCGCTGGAAGCGCGCGCCGGCCGTCGGCCTCGCTCGGCCCGACAACGGCCTGAGCTTTGCCATATGCTTTTGCGCCTACAACGAGGAACGGGTCATCCGGCAGAAGATCGAGAATCTGCTTGGCGTCAAACGCATTGTCCCGAACCTTGAGCTGCTCGCCTATGTCGATGGCGCGACCGATCGGACGGCGGAAATTCTCGCGGAATATTCGGGCGAGATCACGACCCACGTGTCGCCTGAGCGGCACGGCAAGACCTATGGCATGAACAAGCTCGTGGCGCTGGCGAAGGCGCAGATCGTCGTCTTCACCGATGCCAACGTGATGCTCGATCCGGACGCGCTCGACAATTTGCGCCGTTATTTCGCCGACCCGCAGGTCGGCTGCGTGTGCGGCCACCTCATTTACGTCAATTCCGCGCAATCGGCGACCGCAAGCACTGGCTCGCTGTTCTGGCGCCTCGAGGAATGGATCAAAGCGCGCGAGACCGAGACGGGCTCCGCGATGGGTGCCGACGGCTCGCTCTTCGCCATCCGGCGCGCGCTGCACCGGCCGCCGCCGCCGCATCTTATCGACGACATGTACGTGTCGCTCAGCATCCTGTGCGATGGCTATCGCGTGGTACGCGGCCCCGACGTGCTCGCTTATGAGGAGGCGGTCACGGCCTCGCGCGAGGAATTCCAGCGCAAGATCCGCATTGCGTGCCAGGCCTTCAACGTGCACCGCGCGCTGTGGCCGCGCCTCAAGCGGCTCGGCGCGTTGCCGCTCTACGAGTATCTGTCGCACAAGCTGCTGCGATGGTTATCGGTCTACAACCTGCTGATCGCCGCCGTCTTTTGCGAGGCGGCGTTCGTTGCATCGGGCGCCGCGCGCCTGGGCGTGGCACTCGCATTGGCGGGAGCGCTCGTGCTCGCCGCCGGCTGTCTTCGCGTCAAGCCGTTCAAGGAATTGTGCGAGATATTCCTGGCCCTCGTGGCTACGGGAATCGGCGTCTGGCGCTCGTGCAAAGGCGAGCATTTCCGCATTTGGACGCCTGCTTCATCAATTCGCGGTTAATCTGAGGATCGCAAGCAAAATGCTTGATAATCCAAGTAGAAAGGTTGTATTTTTGTTGAGACTTTTGCCGTTGGCACGATTGCAGCATTCATCTCCACGTGGCTCAAGGAGTGGCAGGGCATGGTCATCCAACTGACGCCCCGTTCGATCATCTTCACGCTCTTCAAGCGGTGGAGGGCGTTCGGGCTGTTCTTCGTCGCGACCATCGCCGTGTCGGTCCTTGCCGCGTTTTTTCTGTTCTGGAAATTCGAGAGCGTCGCGCTCGTCGTCCCGTCCTTCAACGGCCAGGACCTTGCGGACGCGCAGCTCCAAACTCAGACGGGCGGACAGAGTTCCGCTACGACCAACGGCGATCTCGCCAAGCTCGTCGTCGCATCGATGGCAGATACGGCTTCGAGCTACGACGTCGAGCGCGAGACGGTTCAGACGGTCGGCATCGACAAGCTCTATCCCGAGCTCGCGGCCCCGCGTTTCTTCGGCTCGCGGCTCGACAAGGCGATCGCCGCCTTCGATAACGATCTGAGCGTCACCATGGGCAAGCAAAGCGCGTCGTTGACGTTCGCGCTGCAGAACAAGGACCCGAAGGTGGCGCAAGCGGCGTTGCGCGCCCTCCTCGGCTATTTTCTCCAGGCCCAGGCCAAGGTCGAACAGGATCCGCGCACCCACACCCTGCAAAAACAGCTGACCAGCGCCAGCGCGAAGGTTGACGAGGCGGAGAAACGCCTCCTTGATCTGAAGCGCAAGGAAGGCGTCAGCGACCTCGATACCGAATTGAAGCTGCTGTTGAATCAGCGCGACGATTACGAAGAGAATCTGAGCAAGGCCATGGCGACGCTTGCCGGCTCCAAGAACCAGGAGCAGGCGCTGCATGATCAGTACAACGCCACGCCGACGACGATCCCGCTCACGGACGAGAACGACCAGACGAGGGATCAGCTTTCGGCGGCGCGCGCCAAGCTGAACGACGCGCAACAGGGCCTGTTGCTGGCGCAGCAGACCTTCACCAAAAAGAGCGCACTCCTCAAGGATCGCGAGGAGGCGGTGGCGCTCGCGGAGCAGCAATACAACCAGATTGCCAAGTCTTCCGGGGCGCGTGTCGTGACCGGCGCCAATCCGGTGCATCAGACGATCGAGACGCAGTGGAAGCAGGCGCAGACTCAGCTCGCCGCCGACCAGGCTGTGGCCGACACGTGGCGCGCGCGCGTCGAAGCGGTGAACGCCCGCATCGATCATCTCGACGGGGTCCAGGGCGACGTCGACGATTTGACGCGTCAGCTATCGGTCGCGAACCAGGACTACACGGACTACCTGAAGCGCACTGAGGAAGCGCGCATCAAGGAAGTGCTGAACGCCGACAGCGCGACGAGCCTCACGGTCGTGCAGCAGCCGAACCTTCCCTATATCCCGAAGCGCCTCGTTCTCGTGCTTATGCTCGGCTTCGGCGCCGCCGTGCTCGGCGGGGTCGGTCTGTGCATCGGCCTCGAGGTCGCCGACGAGACCTTGGGTCTGCCCCAGCAGGTTCAGCCGACATTGGGCGTGCCGGTTCTCGTGTCGCTCAACTACGCGGCGGCGCCCAGGAGCGGCGGCGGCGAAAAGCGCGACACGCGTGTCGCCTGACAGGAGTCGAGCATCATGACGCAAGTGGCCATAACACGAATCGGAGATACCGCTTCCGCGCGCGACGCTCGTGATCGGCCGGCGGCGGCGGCGAAGGTCGACGTGTCCCCGCTCAAGATGGAGGACATGGTCAATCTCTACCGCTCGGTGCTCGCCGCCTTTCCCGAAAGCCAATGCCGCATCATCCAGGTGATCGCGTCGAACCCGGGCGAGGGCACCTCGACCGTGGCGCGTGGCCTTGCGGAAGCCGCCGCCGCCATCGGCAACGCCCGCGTGCTGTTGTGCGATGCGACGACGCAGCATGACGCCTTCCGTCATTTCGGGATTTCGGCCGACGCCAAAAGCCTCAACGACGTGACCTTCGGGTCGACGGAATTGCGCCAGGCGGTGGCACCCATTCCCGGGCGGGGCTATGCGATATGCGCGCTTGCCGATCCCGGCGCCGGGGCGCATGTCGCGGTCAATGTCGATGCGTTCGACGAGGTGTTCGCATCACTCCGCAACCAGTTCGATCTCATCGTTATCGATTCTCCGCCGCTCAATCGCGGTGTCCTCGGCGCGGCGCTCGCCAAGAAGTCCGATGGCGTGATCCTCGTCGTCGAGGCCGAGAAGACCCGCATCCCGGTCGTGAGCGAGGCGCGAAGGGTCCTCGAGATCAATGGCGGCAACCTGCTCGGTGTCGTGCTCAACAAGCGCCGCTTTCACGTTCCGCGGATCGTCTATCGCTGGATCTGATCCCGACGCGCCTGCGCCGCCGCCCGGCGCCTGAGGCTGGTGCGGATCTCGTAATTTCGCGCCGGGCCAAGGGAGCATGAGTGTGGCGGCCAAGTTCAATGCCAACGTGCATGGCTGCCGCGGGCTCTTTGCGTCGCTGGTGTTCGTCCATCACGTCAGCCACAGCAGCTTTGGCACGACGCCGCTCTATGGCGCGGCGTGGGACTATCCGCCGATCGACTATTTGCTCGAATCCTTCCAGTACGGCGTCGAGCTGTTCTTCTGCATCAGCGGCTACGTCATCTCGATGTCGCTCGTCAACGCGACGGGCGCGGCGGCGTTCGTTCGCGACCGGGTGCTCCGCATCATGCCGGTGTTCCTCGTCATCCATTTCCTGCTGTTCGCCGCTGGGCCGCTGCTCACGGACAAGGGCTTCGTGCGTTCCGGTCTCGGCCACTATGCGTGGGTGTTCGTCGCCAACATGATGCTTTTGCCTGGGCTTTTCGATCTGCCGCTGATCCAGCCCGCGGCCTGGTCGCTGAGCTACGAGATGGCGTTCTATGCGATTGCGGCGATGACATATTTCTCGCTGCGCAACGGGCGCACGCCGCGTTCTCTCGTTATAACGCTCGCGGTGCTTGGCGGCATCATCATGATCGACCTCTACCCGCGCGCCTTATTCTTCAGTCTCGGCGTGTTCGCCTTCCTGCTCGATGAGCGTCTGGCCGCGTTTCGGCCGCGGGCGCCGCGCCTATGGACCCCATTGCCCTACCTCATCGCCTTCCTCTTGTGCTGGTACATGATCGACCGCCTGAGCGGCCGGCCGATCGAGGAGGTGATGGTGCATCAGATGGCGGGCGATGTTCGGCTGCCGGTGTTGGTCGCGGCTTATATTCTCGCCGGCCTCTTCTTCTTCTCGGTGCTGCACGATGAGGGCTGGTTCGGCGGCGTCCTGAAGAGCCGGCCGCTGCAGTACATGGGGACGATCAGCTACAGCTTCTATCTCTGGCATTCCGTGATCATGTATGTGACGAAGCGGATGATCGTCCACGACCTCTTGCCATTGACCGGCGCGGGATGGGGGAAGACGCTGTTCTTCTGGCTCTCGCTGCCCGTGGCGCTGGGCGTCTCGCACCTGAGCTACAGGCTCGTCGAGCAGCGCTTGACGCGGGCCATTCGCCGCCATGTGCTGCGGCCGCGAACCGCGAGCGATGCCGGCGGCGCGGCGTCCGCCACGATCGTGGTGCCATCGCCTCAAAGCGCGCTCGCCCGCGACGAAGGGCGTTGAACGCGGCCCGCCCCCTCAATCCCTGTGCTTGTCGGGGTCGGTCGCCCGCGTCTTCATGTAGGAATTGGGCTCCGGCGCGGCGGCGGCGCGGCCCTGTTCCGTCTTCGACGCTTCCTCCGCATCCTGGTGATGCTTGCCGCCCTTCGTCACATGATTGAGCTTTTCGGACAATTTCGGCGGCAGGTCGTCCTTGGTGGCGGAGGTCGAGGAAGTCGAGGGGGGCCCGCTTTGTGCCTGCGCCGAAGCGAGGTTGGGATTCGCCAGCGCGTATCCGAACACAGCTGCTAGTACGATGGCGACAAGGACCTTCATTGCTGGCACTCTTGGAACAGGTCGTACCGGCGAAAGTCGAACGTGCCGTTGGCCGGGTTGGGCGGCTTGGTGCTCAGGGTATTCGTCGCGACGATCGGGCTGAGCGTGTTGTCGCTCTCGAAGCGCAGCTGAAGAATCTGGCCGGGCCGCGTCCCGTTGCTCCGCGTCTGCAGCCGGACAAGGTTGTTGTTGGTGAGCCGCCAGGAGCCGTGGACGTTGCCATTGAAGATGAAATATCCATCCGCCGTGAACACGAACGCGCGGTAGCCTGTGACGCAGCCGTCGAGATACGCGTAGTTCGGTACGATCTGCGACCACTTGTGCTGAGTCAGCACGCTCTCGTGCGGTGTTTCGTTGGGCTTCTTCGGCGCTTGCGCGGACATGGGCGCGGCATAAAGAAGAAGGCCCGCAGTTGCCGCGGCTAGGACGCCTCGCAGGGCCGGAATCACTGGCATAAGAGACGTTTGCGCAATCGCCGTGTCGCGGTGAGAAGAACACGAAGAGACTAACAAACGCCGCCTCTTATTGGCAACGACCGCGAGCGCGCCGGCGCGCGAGTCGCGGCCGGGAGACGCCGCCTCATGCGCGCGCCATGGCCCGGCGCAGCGCGGCCATATATTGCTCGAAAATGCGCGGGAAATCGTAGAGCCGGCTTTTCGCGCGGCAGGACTCGGCGAGCGCCGCGGCCGGCAGCCCGGCGGTGACGAGCCGCCGCAGCAAAGTCGCTAGTTCGCCCTCGGTCTCCGGATCGAACAGATAGCCGGTCTTGCCGTCTTCGACGATCTCCGGCAGGCCGCCGCGGCGCGAGGCGATCACCGGCACGCCGTGATAGAGCGCCTCGTGCGCGACCCGGGGAAACGGATCTTCCCAAAGCGAAGGCACGACCAGCATATCGATCGTAGAAAAGAACGCGTCCGGATCGACGAAGCCGAGGAACTCGACGTTGCCCGGTGCGGCGCGCTTCAGATGCTCCATATAGGTCGGGCTGGCGCGGCCGCCGATGCGCAGCCGCGCTTGCGCAGGCGGCAGGCCGCGCATCGCCTCGAGCAGGAGATCGAGGCCCTTGATCGGCTCGAGCCGGCCGAGGAATCCAAAGCGGATCAAGCCGCTGGCCGGAATGTCGCGTCGCGGCACTGGCGTCGCGGTCGATTGGTTCGCGCCGTAGATCACGACCTTGTCGCGGCTTGCGCAAAACATGCCGCCCGCCTCGTGCCGCGCGAGCGTGCGTGCGCTGACGGCGCTCACGACCGATGGCAAGCCGGACAGAATCCGGCGCGGCGCCGCGAAGATCCGGCACGAGGCGCAGATCGACCGGCAATTCCGTCCATGTCGATACATCGTCGAATTGGCGCAGGTGGGATAATAGTCGTGCAGCGTCTGCACGAGCGGAACGTTATGCCGACGCGCGGCGCGCCAGATCGCGACGGAAAACCCCTTGAGATTATGGGCGTGAATGACGTCAGGCTTCTCGGCGCCGATGATCCGCGCAACCTTCGCGGCCATGAATGGATTGTAGGTGTCGATCAGATGCCACAGCACTTTCTTCCACGCCGGCGGGACCCTGTCGGGCGTGTGCGGCCAATAGATATTGGCGAGCTTCACATAGTGGCAGCGCACGCCCTTGACCGTGCCGGTGCGCTCGACGCCATCGGGCGCGATGCTGACGACGACCGCCTCGTCCCCGGCGGACACGACGCCCTCGGCAAGAACGCGCACGGCGATCTCCGCGCCTCCCAGCTCGTTCGGCGCGTAGGCCGTGTTGATGAACAGGATCTTCATTCAGTTGGGCGGAAAACCAACGACATCCGGCACTGGCCATGCGGCGGCCAGCCTTGTCAAGCGTGTCCTCTAAGCGCCGCGCAAAATTTTCGACGAAAGTACCCTTGCGGCACGGGCGCGAGCCAGCTCAGTACCCGGTGCCGACGAGGACGCACTTCACGGTCTGCAGGATGATGTAGAAATCGAACAGGAGCGACCAGTGCTCCATGTAATAGAGGTCGCACTCGACCCGTTTCTGCAGCTTTTCCTCGGTGTCGGTATCGCCGCGCCAGCCATTGACTTGCGCCCAGCCCGTGATGCCGGGCTTGATCTTGTGGCGCACGGCGTATTCCTCGACGACCTCATGATAGAGCCGGCCGCCAGCTTTCGCTTGAAGCGCATGCGGGCGCGGGCCGACGACCGACATCTCGCCGGTCAGCACATTGAAGAACTGCGGCAACTCGTCGAGGCTGGTACGGCGCAGGAAGCGGCCGACCCGCGTCACGCGGCAATCGCCGGGCGTCGTGAGCTTGGCGGCGTTCTCGTCGGTTTGATTCTGATGCATGGTGCGGAACTTCCACACCAGGAAGATCTTGCTGTTCCAGCCAAGACGACGCTGCCGGAAGAATACCGGACCTGGGCTGTCGAGCTTAATGGCGAGCGCGATGAGGCACATCAGCGGCGCGAGGAACAGGAGGATTGCGGCGGCAAAGCACCGGTCCTCGAGGTATTTGAAGATGCGGCGCCAGCCATCGTGCGGATTCTCGACGAGGTTGATGGCGGGGACGCCGCCAACCTCGACGAACATGCGCCCGCCGACATCGGCCCCGCTGCCGTCGGGACAGATATGGATGCGTGCCGGAATTGGCCGCAGCGCCTGGAGGATCTGCTGAATGCGCGCGCTTGCCGACCAGGGCAAAGCGATGACGATGTCGTCGACGCGGTAGCGGCGCGCATAATCGGCGAGAGCCCGCGTCGGTCCGAGCACGGCGCACCCTTGAACCCGATTGGGAATGCGGTCCGAGCGGTCGTCGAAGACACCGAGGATTCGCGTAAAGGGCTGCGCCGATTGCTGGATCGCCGCGATGAGGCGCGACCCTTGCTCTCCGCCGCCGACAACGATGACATTGCGCGACAGGTGCCCGGCATAAGCGAGGCGTTGCAACACCTGGTAAGCGACCCAGCGCTGACAATAGATCGCAGTCACGGCGAGCGTGACGACCGCATAGGCCCACTCGCTGAACGTAAGCCTATATCCGGCACTCACCGGCAATCCGGCGAGCTCGACCACGGCGAAGGCGGCAAGGCCGCTCCAGAAAATCCGGCGGAGCTGGCTACGCGGGTGACGGATCGCGCTGAAGTCGTAGAGATTGAAAAGACCAAAGGCGCAGACGATGGCCAAGGCACTCACGATCGTGTCGAAGTAGAACGTCAGCGACATTCCGGCAGATGTGGAGGCGCTGGCGCACTTGAAAACGATAACGCCGCTGATCAGAACCGCGAGGAGATCGCCCACGCACACGAGGCCGCTGGTGACCGCCGGGCAATAAACACGGGTCGGCCGGCTTGCCGCGCTAGGGCCTGCGCCAATCGACTCGGCGGAAGCCACCACGGCTAGGGCGCGACGCTCGTTCTTTACTCGGCCGCTTTGCATCTACTGTCCTGATCTTCCCGCGTCGACTTCGCGCACCACCGCCGTTAGTTCATCGCACGAACCGTACCAACCTTGGAAATTCAATCACTTACGGTCCTTATCTCAGTATATTGTAAAGAATTTCGACGTGAAAATCTCGCACGAAATGTCTAAAAGCCCATAAAAGCTGCAAATTCGAGTGCCCGAACATTAATATTAACGAACCGGACGAACACCCATTGTTAAGAATTTTGGCGGCAATATTGCTTCGAATAGTCTCTTCAAGCCTTAAACTATTTGAAGAGAGACAGCGAAATCCACGGATGGCCTGCTCGAGTTCAGCGGCGCTCTCCGATGCTCCCGCCGATTCGGCGCTACGCCCCAACTTCTCGGGCGCGTTTGCGAAGAATGACGGCCCGCGTTACTGCTTCTAATACGCACAAATTGCGCACGTGGTTCTCAGAGACTGTCTTTGGTGGCCGAACGCGGCGAACGTATGCTAAGAGGGTCGCCGCGGGCGGAATCGGGCTTGGCTTAGTGCGTTGGACGTGCGTTCGGTTGGGGGGAACTTTGATGGGGCGGAGTGAAGTCGCGGCGATCGCTATGTCCCTCGGGGCTATGCTGTCGGCCTGTGCGACGCCCGCCGATGTCGGCTCGGCCGTTCATCCCGTTTCCGTTGCCGAAGCGCTGGCGCTCTCAAAGAACGACTACGCCGCAAGCTATGTGCTCGCTGCCGGCGACCAGATCACGGCGCGGTTCTATTACAATCCCCAGCTCGACGAGGATTTGACGGTCCGTCCGGACGGAAAGATCTCGCTTTCGCTGGTGGGCGACCTTCCGGCCGCCGGCGAATCCGTCGAGCAGCTCGGCGACGACATCACGAAGGCCTACGGCGAGTATCTGACCAAACCAAATGCGCGGGTGATCTTGCGCACGTCGGCGAACGCGCGCGCCTTTGTCGAAGGGCAGGTCTTTCGTCCCGGCCAGGTTGACCTGAACCATTCCCCGTTGACCGCCTTGCAGAGCATTTCCGCCTCGGGCGGCTTCCTCGACACATCCGATCTCGGCGACGTCATCCTCATCCGCCGTCTGACGGGGGCGCCCGAGCCGATCGTCGTCGAGCTCAATCTCGCGAAAGCGGCCGACGGATCCGATCCGCAACAGGATGTGCTGCTGCTGCCGAACGATTATGTCTATGTGCCGCGTTCCGGCGCCGCCGAGCTGAATCTGGCGATGCGGCTTTATCTGTTCCAGAACCTCAACCTGAGCACGGCGGTCAACGCGACGTCCGCTTTCCCGAGCCCAGGACCGCGCTGATCCGAGGCGCCGGCCCGGGGGTTGAGCAGCCCCAGCTTCGGGCTATGCTTCGCTCTGTCATGTCGTTTCCCGAGCGGAGCCGCGGATGAAAGTCTTTATCTTCGACCTGTTGGCGTATGGGCAGCATCTCGACCACCTGAAGGTGGGGACGGAGCTCCCTTATCCGCTACCGCGGCGGCATTTCGATCCCGAGGTGGCGCACGGCACCTACAACGAGCATCTCTCGGCGTGGGAGGAAGCCGACCGGCTCGGCTATGACGGGATCGGCTTCAACGAGCATCACTGCTCGCCCTATGGCCTCATGAACTCGCCCAATCTCATGGCCTCGGCCGCGGCGCAGCGCACCAAGCGCGCGAAGCTCCTCATCTACGGCAATCTCCTGCCGCTGCACGAGCCGCTGCGCCTCGCCGAGGAGCTGGCGATGATCGACTGCATCTCGGGCGGCCGCCTCATCTCGGGTTTCGCGCGCGGCATCCCGCGCGAGTACCAGGTGCACAGCGTGCCGCTCGCCGAATCACGCGCGCGCTTCGAGGAGGCGTACGAGATCATCACCCGCGCCTGGACCGAGGAGGTGTTCTCCTACGAGGGCAAGTTCTGGTCCTACAAGGATGTGGCCCTGTGGCCGCGTCCGATGCAGCGGCCGCATCCGCCCGCGTGGATTCCGGTCACCGGCAGCAAGGAATCGATCGAGTTTGCGGCGAAGCACGCCATTCCGATTACGCCCGGCCTGCGCCCTGGCGGGCTGCAGGAGGACATGATCCGCTACTATGCGAAATGCCTCGCGGCAAACGGACACAAGATCACGCCTGACCACCTCACCATGGGCATCAACGCCTATGTCGCCGACAGCAAGGCGCAGGCGGTGAAGGAGAACGCGCCCTATTTCCTCTATTTCAACCGCACGCTCTTCAGCCACGGCAATTTCACCGAGACGAGCCTCGGCCAAGCGGCGGGCTATATGTCGCGCCAGTCGGTCGACTATGTGCGGCCGGAGAATCTGCGCGAGGTCGAGCGCGCGCGGGCCGACTTCCGCGGCATGACGCTCGATGATGTCGCGCGCATGGCCGAGCGGCTTCCCTGGGGCACGCCGCAGGAAGTGGCCGAACGCATCATCGCCATGGTCGATCGCACCGGCGCCAACACCATCCAGGTGATGATGAACGCCGGTGCCATGCCGCACGAGATGTACATCGAGCAAGTCCGCCGCTTCGCGCGCGATGTGCTGCCGCTGCTCCAGGCGCATCAGGTGACCCGCGTGCCGGTCGCCGAGGAGGCGCTCGCCTGAGGCGAGAGAGCTTCGGGCTGATCGCGCTGTGACTTGATTCGACGGCGACGCCGAGGGCCGCGCCAGCCGAGTATGGCTAGAGATGCCGGGCGACGATCTCGACGGCGACGACGAGGAGTAGGGCGGAAGCCGCGACCTTCCAGTATTCGACGATCGATGCCGTGCCCTCCGCGGCTGCCGCGAGAACGAGCATCACCGCGCCCTTTGCGCGCGAGCCCAGAGAAAGCTGACCGAGCGCTTCGTCGAGGGCGATTTGCCGCCCGTTCTTGAGCTGCGGCGGTTCAGCGTGCGCGTCGCGCGCGGCGCTCTGCCAGTGGCTGGGCTGATCGTCCATGTGCTGCTTGTCCGCTGGAAACTGCTTTTCGAGGTAGTTACCGAAATCCGGGTGCGCGCGATACAATTTCTTCAAGTCTACTGTTTCCGCTGCTCAAAATTGCACGATATGCACTTCGTTACTTTCCTTAACGCTGGTCGGCCCGGGCCGGGCGCGCGCCTGCGCGACCGAACTCTGACGCCGCAATTTTGCGTACGGCGGGCGGCGACGATCCAACGTGCTCGCGTGGCGACGTCCCAAGCAGTAACTACGACGGCGCTACGATGGCGGATCTCTCGCTCATGATCGACAATCCGCGCGTTCTGATGACGTCTGCGATCATACTCAACACCGGGGGCGGCCTGCAGCGGCAATAACTCGCAGGCGCCTTTCTGACTTCACACACAATATCCGCGCTTCGCGGGCTAATATCAAAATGCCCGACGCGGCGATGGCGAATACGATCCTCGATTTTCCACGCGCTTTGCCGCGGGCCGTTTAATTGTCATGCGGCCGGCCGCCAAGACTCACGATTAGGTGCGCGCCCGATACGGTTTTAAGGCTGCCAAATATTGGCGGATTCTCTATGCTGAACAGCGACTGTGCGCGTCCGGCCGATCTCCGCGGCGGACGCGTGTTTTGAGGAGGCAGTCATGTCATCTCGCCGCTCCTGGATAGGCGCGCCCTGCGTTGCCGCTTCGATCATCTCGACCGTCCTACTCGCGGCAACGGTACCGGTCTCGGGCGAAACGGAAGCCACGCCTTCGTACATGAACGATGTGGAGGCAAAGATCGCCAAGGGCGATCTGCGCGGCGCCGAAATCCAGCTTCGCAATGCCGCGCGCGCCAATCCCAGCGACCCGCGGGTGCACATCGAACTCGCGAAGCTCTATCTGAGAATGGGCAATCTCCCCAACGCCGAGGTCGAGGCCCGTCTCGCGCGCCAAAACAAGGGCCCTGCAGACGACGTTGATCCGCTCCTCGCGCAAACTCTTCTGCTCGAGAACAAGTATGAAGAGCTGTTCCGCGACGTAAAGACGGATGACCGCAGCGAAAAGTCCGAATCGCAGGTGCGGCTCACGCTCGGACTGGCGCATCTCAATCTGCAGGAGACCAAGGAGGCGGAACCTCTGCTCGCGAAGGCCGAAAGCCTCGATCCGACGTCGCCCGGGCCGAAGGCGGCGATGGCGCAGCTGCTTCTGGACCGTGGCGATATCGCGCATGCGCGCGAAGAAATCACCGCTGCGAGCGCAATCGCGCCGGACGATCCCGCGGTGTTGCGTGGTTCCGCGCTCGTGCTTCTCGCCCAAAACGATAACGACGGCGCCTTGAAAGTGCTCGACGAACTGTTGTCGAAGTATCCCGACAACGTTCAGGCACTGGGCCTGCGCGGCGCCTTGCTCATGCGCGAGAACAAGCTCGACGAGGCACAGAGCGTCCTTGAGCGCGCGCTGAAGCTCGCCCCGCGGGGACCGGCCGTCGTCTATTACCACGCGCTTCTTCTGGCGCGTCAGGAGAAGCTGCAGGAAGCGGACGCGGAGCTCACGTCGATGTCGACCGCGTTCAACAACATACCGGCTGCCTATTACCTGCAGGGGGGCATCAAGTACAAGCTCGGCCAGTATCAGCAAGCCGCCGCTCTTCTTTCGAAATACATCGCGCGGGTTCCGAACGCCACGGAGGCGCGCCGCCTTCTGGCCCGCATCGACATCCAACAGCGCGACTACAAATCCGCGATCAACGAACTCAAGCCAATCGTCGACGCCAACCCCAACGATGCCGATTCGATTGAGCTGCTCGCTCAGGCCTATGCTGCGGTCGGCAATCGGCGCAACGACGCCCTCGAGCTCTATCAGCGCTTGGTCACGCTTCAGCCCGAGAACGAGCGCGCCGCCGTCAGTCTCGGCTTGCTGAAGATACAGACCGGCGAGGTTCAGCAAGGCTTGGACCAGCTCGACAAGATTGCCGGATCGGTGCAGGGAGGCGAGGTTGCCGGGCCGTCTCTCGTCGTCGGGGAGTTGCGCACGGGCCGGGCATCCGACGCCGCACGCGCGGCGCAAGCGCTCGTCGCCCACAATCCACGCGATTCGTTGGCGCAGACTCTCCTCGGCTCGGTGCAGATGGCTCAGGGAAAAGCCGGGGAGGCGGCGGTAACTTTCAAGGCTGTCGTCGACCGGGAGCCCACGCTGCTCGGCCCTCAGCGCGACCTCGCACAGGCCTATATCGTGCTTGGCAAGACCGATGACGCAAAAGCTGTGCTGCAGGGTCTCTTGAAGCAGCATCCCGATTCGATCGTCGACACGGTGTCGCTGGCCCGCCTCGAGGCGCAGCAAAAGGATGACGCCGGCGCGGCAGACCTGCTGCGCAAAGCGCAGCGGAACTCCCCGAACGACCCGACGCCGGGGTTGGCGCTGCTACAGATCTATGGCGACGAGAAAGCGTGGGACAAGGCCGAGAGCTACGCCCGCGAGCTGGAGCTGCGTTTCACGGGTAGCCGCCGGGTCGTGTCGAAAATTGCCGCTCTGCGCGCGGCCGCCGGCGACGCAGCGGGCGCCGCCAAGGAATTTGCGCAACTGCCCCAGGCTTCGCCAGGCGATGTCGGTCTCTTGACGACTTATGCGCAATATCAGGCAGCAGCTGGCGACAAGCCTGGTGCGCGGGCGACGTTGCAAAAGGCGCTCGCCGCGGACCCGCGGAATTTCGGGCTGATGGCAGATCTCGCGAATTTCGACTTCGACCAGGCCGGCATCGACAAGGCGCTGGCGACGGCCCATTCCTTCGCGGGCGACCAGCCCATCGCGGCCGACCTCATTACCGCGGCGCTTTATGAGCGCGCCAAGAGATTCGACGACGCCGTCAAGACGCTCACGCCGGCAATGAAGCGCACGCCGATATCGCCCGTCGTGATTAAGCTCGCCAACGATCTTTACGAGACCGGCGCGCGTAAAGAGGGCCTCGATCTGCTGCGCGGCTGGGTCAAGGACCACCCCAGCGACCATGACGCGCAGTTCGCGCTCGCGACACTCTACGAGAACGAGGCGGACAGCGCGTCCGCGCAACAGGCCTACGAAGTCGTATACAAGGATTCGCCCCCCAACTGGATCGTCGACAACAACCTCGCCACTCTTTATGCGGCCAAGAGCGACGCCAGGGCGCGCGCGTTGGGCGAGCAGGCCTATTTTCTTGCGCCGTCGCCGATGACTGCCGACACCTATGGCTGGTCCCTCGTCCGCACCGGCGACGCGAAGGAAGGGTTGCGCTTCCTGCGCGTGGCCCAAGCCGGGCTCTCGAACAATGCCGTGGTGCTCTACCACCTCGCGGTGGCGCTCAAGGAGACCGGAGACACCAAGACCGCACGCGCCATCCTGGAAAAAGTCGTGGGCTCCGGCGCCTCCTTCGACGACGAGAACGCGGCAAAGCAACTGCTCCAGGAATTGCAGCGCGGCTGACGGCGGGCCGCTGTCGCGGCAGGGGAGCCGAAATCCGCTCACTTCGGGCCCGGTAACTCTTTGCCGCGCCGCCTTAATTTCGCGGCGGTAGACCCTCGACGCGTCTGGCCATGCCGTCGCCCCCTCTAAGGAATTAAGCCTCCGCCTGTGTCGGGATTCTTTACAAATCAGCGGAGGCAGAACCGGCGTTTTTCGGCTAATTGCCTGATTCACAACGAAAAAGGAAAAGTGGCACGAAGCTTGCGAGAGTACTGGCAGTTTCGACAGCGAATGTTCATCTAGGAGACAGGGGATGCGTGCAAAGCTTCTTGGTACGACTGCGGCAGCCGGTGCGCTGGCGCTCTTGGCGGTGTCGGCACAGGCTCTTCCGGTCAGCGTAACGATCAATGTCAATGGCGGCGGGGCCGTCTCGGCGGCGACCGGCTCCGGCTCGGCAAGCTTCACAGGCTATGCGAGTTCCGGCTCCGTGACCAGCCAGTCGTCGGTTCTTCCGGTGAGCGGCAGCTTCTGGGTACAGGACGCCAGCGGCGCCGGCACCCCCCCGGCGATCGAGCCGCAATTGGCCGAATCGTTCACCGACATCACGGCGTTCTGCAGCAGCTGCACGATCGTCGTCAAAGTGAAGGAGACCGGGCTGACGATGCCGCCGGGTCCGAACGCGACCTTCCAAGTCTCTGACACTTGGATTTCCCAGTCGGGCAATCCCGCGGTGACGTTCGATCAGTTCATCAACGGCAGCGAACTGGGCTCGTCCTTCAGCCCGTCGATCCTCGTGAGCGGCAAGACCTTCAACTATGACGCTGCGTTCACCGCGCCGTTCTCCGAGACCGAGGAAATGTCCATCTCGTTCGGCTCGTGCTCCTTCAGCACGTCGCGCGGAACCAGCAACTGCAGCCTCGAACTGCAGAGCAGCCTCACCTCCGTTCCGGAGCCGGCCTCGATCTTCCTGCTCGGCTCGGCGCTGGTCGGCATGGGTGCCTTCCGCCGCCGCCGCAAGGCCGCCTGATACGGTACAGCTCGGTTAGCACCCCGTCTTCTGTCGGCAGGTCGCCTCAGGCGGCCTGCCGATTTATTTTATGATACCGGCGAATGCCACGGTTGACGCCCGTGCTATCCTTGATGCCGGGTATTGAACGATTCGATGTGCCGACATGAAGGACCGGCTGCCCGCGATGCCAGGGCGTGCAGACCCGAACAGCGCCGCTTTCGAACGTGCGGTTGCGCTGCAGAAAGAACGGAATTTTCCCCAAGCGGCAAAAATCTATCGCGACATCCTGAAGCGGCATCCCACCAGTCTTAAGGTGCTCTGCAATTTGGCGGAGGTTCTGGTGGATTCGCGGCGTTTCGAGGAGGCGCTGCCGGTCCTGCGCAAGGCGCTCAACCAGGACCCGAATTCCGCGTTGGCGCACGTGTTTCTTGCCAAGTCGCTGAACGAGCTCGAACGTCACGACGAGGCGCTGGAGCGTGCCAAGCGGGCGCTCGTCCTCGATCCCCACTCCGGCAGAGCTCACTCCGCGCTTCTGGACGTCCTTCGGGCACTCGGGCGCTATGACGAAGCACGGCGCGTTGTCGCGGAGGCGATCGAGCTCGCGCCGGATCGCCCGCTCTTCTATTACCAATGGGGTCTGATCGCGCGGTGGGCCGCCGATGATCCTCGCCTTGCCGCGCTCGAAGCGCTGGCCGAGAAGTCGAGATCCGATCCCGGCGCTGACCGGATCGGCATCTATTACGCGCTCAGCAAGGCCTATTCCGACTGCGGAGACGTCGCGCGCGCCTTTCGCTGCCAGATCGCAGGAGGCGCCCTGCAACAGCCATTCCTGAAATATGATGAAACGTCAAACCTTCGTCATTTGGACGAGATATGCCGGACGTTCGACGCGAAATGGCTGGACCGGCACGCCGGCGCCGGCAATCCCTCGCCACTGCCCGTGTTCATTCTCGGTATGCCGCGTTCGGGGACGA
>DATIXQ010000005.1:0-2125 GCA_035518375.1 Allostellaceae bacterium
GCTCGCATGCTGCTCGCCCCAGCGCCGCGCATAACGGCGAACCGCGTCGTAGCCGCCCTCGTAGCCGAGCGCCCGCAGCTCCTCGTAGACGCGGATCAGCGTCAGCCGCTCGCGCCTCGGCGTTCGCCGTCAGACTGATCTTCGACAGTCGGCAAAGCCAAGCCATTGATTGTGAACACAAATGCGCGCGGCGGCGCGGCCGTGGCACTACATTACGGGGTCTTGCCGTGGATCAGGCGGTCGCGATCTGACGCAGGGTCGGCGTCAGGGCGACGCCGAGGGCGGCGAGGGCGAGGCTGGCGGTGGGGCGCGGGGCGGAGCGCATGAGGAAGCGTTTGCCATCCTGCTCGACCTCGGTCTCGGTGAGCGAGTCCAAGTCGGCGATCACGGCGGGCCAAGAGGCGCGGTCGCCTGCGCCGGCGGCGGCGAGACGGTCTTCCAGCTCCTTCTTCAGCACGAGCGCAAGGAAGCTGCAGGCGACGTGGCCGCGGATCGTCTCATCCAGTTTGTGAAAGATCGGCCGCGTCTCGAGCAGACTCTTGGTCGTGCGGAACGTCCGCTCCACGGTCCAGAGCTGTTTGTAGACGAGCATCGCCTCGAGCGCCGAGAGATGCGCATTGGTCTGCAGCACGAACACGCCGTCGAACTTGGCGTCCTCCTCGATCTTGGCGCGGTCGATGGAGAAGCCCTCGCCCTGCGGCCCGGCGAGGAAACGGCGGTAGCCCTTGTTGCCGACGAGGCTCTTGTCGCCCTTCTTCAGCTGCCGCTCCAAGGCGGCGACGATCGTCGCACGATTGGCGGCGTCCTTTTTCATCTCGTCGAGGTTGCGGCAGACGATGTAGCGCCGCCCGGCGAGCTTCACCGCCTTGGCCTCGTAGTCAACCTCGCGCCTCGGCTTCATCAGAACGAAGGGAACGAACGGGGCGGGATCGTCGAGAACGAGCTCGCGCACCAGCTTGTCGGTTCGCTCGCGCACGCCCAGAACATAGAGCAGATCTCGCGCTTCTAGTTCGGCGATCGTCTCGGCGCTGATCATGCCACGGTCGGCGACGACGCAGACGCGGTTGATGCGGAAGCGACGCTGCAGGCGATCGATGGCCGGGATCAGGCTGTTCACGTCGGCGGTGTTTCCCGGCCACATCTCCGTGCACACCGGCCGGCCGTCGCGGTCGAGAAGCACGGCCAGGATCATCTGGTTGAGATCGGGCCGATGGTCCTTGGAGAAGCCGCGCCGTCCGAGCGTCTGGCCGCCCGCGCCCTCGAAATAGAGGCTCGTGGTGTCCATGAACACGATGTCGAGCGTGGTCAGAAGGTCGCGCCGGCAGGCGAACAGGTCCTCCTCCAGAACGTCCTTCGTGCAGCGCGGCGCAAACGGCGTCGCGGCATCCTGTTGGTCCTCGGGAAGCTCCTCGCCGAGCCAAGCCATGGCGCGATAGAGATGATGCAGCTCGAGCCCCTCGACCCCTTCGATGCGATAATCCTCGCGCCAGCGGGCGGCGGCGCGGTCCGAGCCGCCACAGAACAGGCGGTGCAGCACGGTCAAGAACGCCGCGCGCTCCAGCGAGAAGTCATGCTTGCGCGCGCCCGCCAGGCGCTCGATCACGCCCCGGCACCCCGTCTCCTCCCACACCCGCTCGAAGGCGAGCGCCGGACCGATGCGCCGGGTCGAGACCGTTGTCGCCTCGCCGCGGTCGAGCGCATCGAGCACGATCGCCTTGTCGGCGAAGCGCGCCCCCGAGCGCAGCAGCCGCTCCAACTGCCCGCTCTCCCGCAGATCCTCGATCCGCCCGAGCGTCGCGATCACCTGCTGGCGCACCGCCGCGCCTTCGCGCCGACTTTCGACGATCTGCAGATAGGCGCGGCCGCCGGACGTCTTCTTGCGGAAATACATGGCGGGGAACCGGACGCCGAATCAACCTTGGTGCGCACAGTATCGGCCCGCAACCAGCAAAAATCAAAGCCAATCAACGCAAGACGTGGCACTACAATAATCACGCCCGCTCCCCTCACCACAAATCATATCAATGGCTTACGCCTCGTGCGCACACGCCAACTGTCGAAGATCAGCCACACGGGGCGCGACGCCGAAGCGGCGCATCGCCCCGCAGGCGCTGGCCAGGTTCAA
>DATIXQ010000006.1:0-47850 GCA_035518375.1 Allostellaceae bacterium
GTGCGGCGCATAGCGCTCCATGAAGCGCTCGCCCTCGGAATTGGTGAGATAGCCGCCTTCGCCGCGCACGCCCTCGGTGATGAGAACGCCAGCGCCGAAAATGCCGGTCGGGTGGAATTGCACGAATTCCATATCCTGCAGCGGCAGGCCCGCGCGCAACACCATCGCGTTGCCGTCGCCGGTGCAGGTATGCGCCTGCGTCGTCGAGAAATAGACGCGCCCGCAGCCGCCGGTCGCGATCACCACCAGGTGCGCGCGGAAGCGATGGATCGAGCCGTCCTCGAGGCACCAGGCCATGACGCCGCGGCAGGCGCCCTCATCGTCCATGATGAGGTCGAGCGCGAAATACTCGACGTAGAACTCGGCATCGTTCCTGAGGCACTGCTGATAGAGCGTGTGCAGCATGGCGTGGCCGGTGCGGTCGGCCGCAGCGGCGGTGCGTTGCGCGATGCCTTTGCCGTAATGCGTCGTCATGCCGCCGAAGGCGCGCTGATAGATCTTGCCGTTCTCGAGGCGCGAGAACGGCACGCCCCAATGCTCGAGCTCGATGATCGCGGGAATGCCCTCGCGGCACATATATTCGATCGCGTCCTGGTCGCCGAGCCAATCGGAGCCCTTGACCGTGTCGTACATGTGCCAGCGCCAGTCGTCCTCGCCCATGTTGCCGAGCGCGGCACCGATGCCGCCCTGTGCCGCCACCGTGTGGCTTCGCGTCGGAAACACTTTGGTAATGCACGCGGTCTTGAGGCCCGCCTGGGTCGTGCCCAAGGTTGCGCGGAGCCCGCTTCCCCCGGCGCCGACGACGACGACGTCGTAGACGTGATCGATGATCGGATAGGTCTCGGCCATGCAGCTTCAGCCTCCAAAGGCGATGCGCAGCACCGCGTAGGCGCCGGCGACGGCGAACCCGTAGGCGATGAGCTTCATGACGACGATCGCGGCAATGCGGGCGACCGCGGGCTCGACATAATCCTCGATCACGACCTGAAGCCCGAGCGCCAGGTGGTGAAAGGCTGCGGCCAGAAAGAGCAACATCAGGATCGCCGGCACGGGCGATCCCAGCCAATGGAACACCGCGGCGCGCGGCGCGCCGAGATGCGCGATGAGCGCCGCCACGAACCAGAGCACGAGCGGGACGAGCGCCACGGCAGTGACGCGCTGCGCCCACCAGTGCTGTACGCCCTCCTTGGCCGAGCCGAGGCCAAGCGCGCGGCCCAGCGGCGTGCGCATGTCATCGCGCGCGCTCATTGCGGCGCCCACGCGACAAGCCCGGCGATCCACGCCACGAGCGTCAGCGCGGCACTCGCCGCGAGCACGACCAGGCCCGAGAAATAGGCCTCGCGCAGACCGAAGCCATAGCCCGCGTCCCACCCGAGATGGCGGATGCCGTTCGCGAGATGGAAGAACAGCGAAAAGCTCCAGCCGACGAGCAGCAAGATTCCAAACCACGAGCCCCAGAAACCTTGCGCCGAAGCGTAGGCGGCATCGCTCGACGCGGCGGCGACGAGCCACCACACGAGGAACAGGCTGCCGATGCTGAGCACGACGCCGGTGAGGCGATGCGTGATCGAGAGAACCGACGTGAGTTGCGGCTTGTAGATTTGCAGATGCGGCGACAACGGCCGAGGCGCGGGCGTCATCTCATGTTCCCGGAGTGCGCGGACGGGGCGCGCTTCAATCGTCGGATCAAAGGATTAGCGGCCGCTACCCGGCAAGTCAATCGGGCGCGCCCGCGCGCGTGGTGGACAGAGCTGGGGAAAGGTCGAGGATCGAATGTGCAGCGCGCGCGAGATTATGCACAGGATTCTGCGCGTGTGCGCGAAGCTTTTCTTGTCCCGCCGCGCGCATTGCGCGAGCATCGTTTCGCTCGCGAGAGCGCCGGTGCTGCGCGCATGGTGTCCGCTCCCGATGGTGAGCGGAATTCCGGATGCCGCGCCGGGTCGCGATCCGCAGCCCGCGGATCGGCGGCGAGCGCGGCCGGACGCAAGTCTTGGCCGCGCGAGAGGGGGGTGACACGACGACGGAGCGCTGACGCGCCGGCCGCTCGGCCCGGGCGGCTCTCGCGCGAAACGCCGCGTATCGTGAACCCCGTTCGGCCCCACGGGTTCTGCGGAGCCCGCGCCGTGCAACGGGCGAGGGGCGCCCGTTCGACGAGCCCGGAGCCGCAAGGCTCCCCGAGAGGCGTCAGTGTGCCGCGAGGCCCTGACGCCTCTCATTTTTCCGCCGGGCGCGATATAGTCGACGGCAAAAGACGGGGAGGAACAATGCGCATCATCATTCTGCTCGCCGCGACGCTCATGAGCGTCGCGAATTTCGCGACGGGCTCGCGGGCCGACCCCGTCAATGTCCGCATCGCCTGGGTCGTGCCGGTCGGCAACTGGGCCACGATGCTCTACGAGAAGAAGGATCTGATGACGCATTACGGCAAGACCTACACGGTCGAGCCCACGCATTTCCAATCGACGCCGACGATGATCGCGGCGCTTTCGGCGGGCGAGCTCGACATCGCCGACCTCGCCTATTCCTCGTTCGGGATCGCGGTCGAGAACGCCGGCATGACCGACCTGCGCATCATCGCCGACGAGGCGCAGGACGGCATCAAGGGCTACACCTCGGTCAACTACGTGACCGAGAAGGACGGGCCGATCAAGACCGTCGACGACCTCAAGGGCCATGTCGTCGGCACGGTGGCGCCAGGCGCCGCGCTCGACATTCCCGTGCGCGCGCTCCTGCGCCGGCACGGGCTAGAAGACAAGCGCGACTACACCATGGTCGAGGTCGCGTTTCCGAACATGCTGGCGATGATGCTTGACCGCAAGGTCGATCTCATCCCGGCGGTCAACCCGTTTGCGCTCGATCCGCGCTACCAGCAGGACACGCGGCCGCTCTTCGACGTGACCGAAGCGATGCAAGGGCCAACGCAGACCATCATCTGGACCGCGCACAAAGCCTTCCTCGACAAGAACCGCGCGGCGATGGTCGATCTGTTCGAGGACGCAGTCCGCGTGACCCGCTTCATGTGCGATCCCAAGAACCACGACGAGGTCGTGCAGATCGCGGCCAAAGTCGCGAAGCAGCCGCCCGAGCGGATCGGCTATGCCTTCACCGGCAAGGACGCCTATCGCAGCCCCGACATGCGCCCCAACATGGCGAACCTCCAGCGCGCCATCGACGTGACGCAGGAAGCGGGCTTCCTCAAGACCAAGCTCGACGTGCAGCAATATTCCGGACTCGACATCCTCGACGAGGCGATCAAGCGCCTCAAATAGCAGCGCCGCCCGAGCGCGCGGCGATGGCGTCGGCCAGCGCGAGAAGGCGCTGCGCCTCCTCGACATGGAGGCGCTCGACCAGGCGCCCATCGACAAGCGTGACGCCGCTGCCTTTGGCGACGGCATCCTCGTGTGCGGCGATCATGCGGCGTGCGCGGGCAAGCTCCTCTGGCGAAGGGGCGAAGATGTGGTTCGCAGTCGCGATCGTCTTCGGATGAATGAGCGACTTGCCGTCGAAACCCATGGCACGGCCCTGGCGGCAGGCGGCCTCGAAGCCGGCGTCGTCGTCGAGATCGGCGTGGATGCCGTCGAGCGCTGCCAAGCCATAGGCGCGCGCGGCCAGGAGCCCGAGCGCGAGCGCCGGCAGAAGCGCCGCGCGGTCGGCCGGCTCCGGCGCGTGCAGATCCTTGGCGAGATCGGCCGTGCCCATCACGAGGGCTTCGATGCGCGGGCTCGCGGCCGCGATCGCCTCGGCATGGAGGACGCCCTTCGGCGTCTCGATCATGCACCAGAGCCGCGGCGTCGCACGCGCACCCGCGGCCTCGAGCGCGTGCACGGCGCGCGCTACATCATCGGCGCTCTCGACCTTGGGCAGAAGCAGCCCGTCGATTGGGAGAGACGCCGCGAAGGCGAGATCGGCCGCTCCCCACGGCGTCGCCAGCGTATTGACGCGGAGCGCCAGCTCGCGCGCGCCGTAGCCGCCTTCCTTCAGCGCGGCGGCAATGGCTTCGCGCGCGCCCTCCTTCTGTGCAGGCGCGACCGCGTCCTCGAGATCGAAGATCACCACATCGGCATCAAGCGTGCGCGCCTTCGTAAGCGCACGCGCGTTCGAGCCCGGCACGAAGAGGGCGCTGCGGCGCGGGCGCGGCTCAGCCAGCGGGGTTAGCCGGCGAAGACGCGGCGCGGCGTCTTCGCGCTCAGGTGGTCGCGCACCAGCACCTCGGCGATCTGCACCGCGTTGAGCGCCGCGCCCTTGCGCAGATTGTCGGCAACGACCCACAGCGAGAGCGCGTTCTCCGCGGTCGGATCGGTGCGGATGCGGCTCACATAGACCGCGTCCTCGCCCGCCGCCTCGGCCGGGGTCACATAGCCCTCGTCGGCCTGTTGATCGACCACGACGATGCCGGGGGCCGCGCGCAGCGCCTCGCGCGCCTCATCCGGCGACAACGGACGCTCAAACTCCACGTTCATGGCCTCGGCGTGGCTGATGAACACCGGCACGCGCACGCAGGTCGCCTGCACCATGATATCGGGGTCGAGGATCTTGCGCGTCTCGACCGCCATCTTCCATTCCTCCTTGGTGGCGCCGTCATCCATGAAGACGTCGATATGAGGAATGCAGTTGAAGGCGATCTGCTTGGTGAACTGCTCGGGTTGCGCCGGCTCGTTGACGTAGATGCCGCGCGTCTGAGAGAAGAGCTCGTCCATGGCCGCGCGCCCCGCACCCGAGACCGACTGATACGTGGCGACGACGACGCGGCGGACGCGCGCCAGATCGTGCAACGGCTTCAGCGCCACCACCATTTGGATGGTCGAGCAGTTGGGGTTGGCGATGATGCCGCGCTTTTCGTATTGCGCGATGGCGTGCGGGTTGACCTCGGGCACGACGAGGGGCACATCTTTTTCCATGCGGAAGTGCGAGGTGTTGTCGATGACGACGGCGCCGGCCTTGGCCGCGCGTGGCGCATGGACGGCCGAGATCTTGCCGCCCGGCGAGAACAGCGCGATATCGATCCCCTTGAAGTCATACTGGTCGAGCTGCCGCACCTTCAGCACTTCGTCCTCGCCGAACGAGACCTCGGCCCCGGCCGAGCGCTCGCTCGCGACGGCGTGCACTTCCGAGACCGGAAATTTCCGCTCGGCGAGAATGTTCAGCATCTCGCGGCCGACATTGCCGGTGGCGCCGACCACCGCTACCTTCCAGGCCATGGACCCTGCTCCTTGGAGCGCATCGCGCGCTTCCCATAGGCTGCCGCCCGGACCATGACAAGTCCTCCCGCCGCAAAGAGCGCGAATTTCCGCGATTTCTGGCCCGTTTATCTCCAGGCGCACGCCGATCCGCGCACACGCGCCGCGCATTATTGCGGGACGGTCCTCGGCGTCGCACTTTTCTTATGCTTCGCCGCCGGCGGCGGCTGGTGGGCGCTGCCGGCGGCGCTCGTCGCGGGCTATGGCCCGGCCTGGCTCGCGCACGGTTTCTTTGAGCGCAACAAGCCCGCCACCTTCAACCACCCGCTGTGGTCGTTCGCCGCCGATTTCCGCATGCTCTATTGCGCCGCCACGGGCCGGCTCGGCGCCGAATTGGAGCGCGCGGGATTGAGCGCGCGTCGCGCCGGTCCTTGACCGGGCAAGCGCTTAGCGCCAGTGTTCGCACCCGCAGCATCAGACGAGGCCCAAGGGTGAGCGTCTCCATATCCGACAAGAAGCACACGCCGTCGGAACTGCGCGCCCGCAAAGGCGGGGTGCCGATTGTGTGCCTCACCGCCTACACGGCGCCGATGGCGCGGCTCCTCGATCCGACCGCCGATCTGCTGCTCGTCGGCGATTCGCTCGCGATGGTGGTCTATGGGCTCGACAGCACGCTGCCCGTGACGCTCGACATCATGATCGCGCACGGCGCCGCGGTCGTGCGCGGCGCGCGGCGCGCGTGCGTCATCGTCGACATGCCGTTCGGCACCTACCAGGAAGACCCGGCGCAGGCATTCCGCAACGCCGCCCGCATCATGCGCGAGACGGGCTGCGCCGGCATCAAGCTCGAAGGCGGCGAGCCGATGGCCGAGACCGTGCGCTTCCTCGTCGAGCGCGGCATTCCGGTGCTGGGCCATATCGGGCTCCAGCCGCAATCGGTCAACGCCTTGGGCGGCTTCCGCGCGCAAGGGCGGAACGAGATCGAGGCGCAGCGCGTCATCGCCGACGCGCACGCGGTGGCCGATGCCGGCGCCTTCGCGCTCGTCGTCGAAGGCACGGCCGAGCCGGTCGCGCGCCGTCTGACATCCGAGGTCGCGGTGCCGACGATCGGCATCGGGGCCTCGCCCGCGTGCGACGGCCAGATCCTCGTAACCGAGGACATGCTCGGCATCTTCGGCGAGTTCCAGCCGAAATTCGTGAAGCGCTACGCCGAACTGGGCGGCGCCATTTCGACCGCCGCCGCGGCTTACGCCGAGGATGTGCGCGCGCGCCGCTTTCCTGCGCCCGAGCACACTTATGGCATGGCACCGGCAAAGCGCCCGGCGCCCGCCGCGCAAGACGGGTGAACCGCCCTATTTCGCTGCCGAGTACCCTTTCTCGGCCATACAGGCATTCAACACGGCATCCGAGCGCTCGCCCGTCTCCGAAGCGATGATGGTGCGGTGCTGATCAAGCGTGCCGTGGTCCTGCCAGTCGCGGCCGCGGCTCGCCAGAATGTCGCTGTCGATGTTGCTGTCGCGCGCCACCGCCGCCTGGGCCATGCTGTTGCAGTCGGAGAAATCGGCCGACACCTGATTGGCGTCGGCGCCCGGCTTCTGCCAGCGCGGGGCGGCACAGGCGGAGAGCGCCAGAACCGACACCGCGAGCACCGCCATCCGAGCCATATCCGGCAATCCTTGCTTAACCGTTATCCTCCTAGGATAGCGCATGTCGCAGTCCGTGCGCGGTCTCGCCGCACTTTTGCTATTGGCGCTGTCCGCCTGCAACGCATTCCAGGATCGGGCGGAGTTCGCGGCACCGCAGAGCCGCTGGAAACTGACCGAGCCGTCGCCCGTCATGGCCGACGCGCCGCCGCCGCCCATTCCCGAGCAATATTGCTACCGCACGCTCGCCAAGGTCGATTGCTTCACGCACGCGCAGCCCGAGCGCATCACAGGCTATACCGGGCTCTATCCCGACCCGGCGAGCCTGCCACCGCCGGTCGATCCCGCGCGGCACTGATCAGAAGCGGCCGGCCTGGAAATCGCCGATCGCCTGGCGGATCTCGTCGGCCGTATTCATCACGAACGGGCCATAGCGCGCGACCGGCTCGGCCAACGGCCGCGCCGCCGCGAGAAGCACCCGGCCGCCGCCCGTGCCGCCGGCGATGAGCGCGGCCTCGCCCTCGCCCAGCACCGCGGCGCTGCCGCGCGGCACCTCCTGCGCCGGCGCGCCGATCGTGGCCCGCCCCTCGAAGCAGTAGGCAAAGGCGTGGTGCGAAGCTGGCACCGGCACGACGACACGCGCGCCTTCGGGCACGAAAAGATCGAGCAGCAGCGGCTCGGTGACGATGCCTTCGACCGGACCGGTCAATCCGGCGAACGCGCCCGCGAGCACGCGCACGCGCGCGCTGCCCTCGAGGCTCGCTTCGGGAATGCGCTCCGGCGCGATGTCCTGATAGCGCGGCGCGATCATCTTGTCCTTGGCCGGCAGGTTGACCCAGAGCTGGAAGCCCCACATGAGGCCGTTCTCCTGCTCCGGCATCTCGGAATGGACAATGCCGCGCCCGGCCGTCATCCACTGCACGCTGCCCGGCGTCAAAAGGCCGCTGTTGCCGTGGTTGTCGCCATGGCGCATGCGTCCCGCCAGCACATAAGTCACGGTCTCGAAGCCGCGGTGCGGATGGTCGGGAAATCCCGCGGCATAGTCCGCGCCCTCGTCGGAGCGGATCTCGTCGAGCAGCAGGAAGGGGTCGACCTCCGACAGAGCGTGCGTGCCAATGACGCGGGTGAGTTTCACCCCCGCCCCGTCGCTCGCCGGCACGCCGCGCACGAGCCGCGCCACCGGCCGCATCTTAAGCGCCTCGTCCTTCATGTTGGCTCTCCTGCCCGCTCCCCCTTCATATGGGGATTGCGTCAAGAGCAGGGAATGTAACGGCCGTCACGACCCCTTCGGCGTCTCCAGCACGTCGTCGAGCTTCGTCTCGAGCGCCTTCGCCTTGTAGTCGGCGAGGCCGAAGACCCAGGGCTGGAATTTCGCGGTGAGCTCGGCGGCCCGGCTTTGCGCCTCGCCTGTACCGGTCGCGGCGATCTTGGCCCAGTGCGCGCCTTCCTTGTCGGCGAGCGTCACCGTCACGACAAGCCCGTCGAAGGTCTCGAAACGGGCCGCGCTCGCGCCCTGCGGCGGGAAGTCGAAATCCTTGGCCGGGCGCACGTCGGCGAGATCAAGTCCGGCAAGCGCGCCCGCGGGCTCGTCGAGCGCGCTGTCGCTCTTCAGCTTCTTGCCGGCGGGCGGCGGCGCCGAAAGCGCGAACTTGTCGCCGGGCTTTTGTCGCCGGAACGAAAGCTCGGTGCCGCCGGCAGGGGTCAGCGCGACGCTCTTCACCTGCGCCGCCGGCAGGTCCAGCAGCGGCTTGTCGAGCCAGTCGGCGGTGGTGCCGGAGAGAT
This sequence comes from Allostellaceae bacterium, assembly GCA_035518375.1. Lineage (GTDB taxonomy): Bacteria > Pseudomonadota > Alphaproteobacteria > ATCC43930 > CGMCC-115725 > DATJLY01. Next base: position 8,603 of record DATIXQ010000006.1, read on the forward strand.
CGAGCGCGCCACGGGCGAGCCACGATTGCGCGTCGCCAGGCTTCCGCACGTAGATGCCGTCATTGCCGCCGCCAAGCTGATCGACGCGATGCTTGCCCGTGATGATTTCGCCGAGGAGCGAGCCTTTGGGGTCGCTCACCGTCACGAGCGTCGACTTCGCGCCCGGCTTGTCGGCATCCTCGAGCTCGAGCCGCGAATAGAGATCGGGCTTCTTCGTCTTGGGCTCGACATAAGTGAGGTCGGCAAGCCCGAGGAGCATCTTACCGACCTTGTCGGCGTTGGCGCGATAGAAGCCGCGCTCTTCCACCGTCCAGTCGTTGCCTTGGCGCACCAGCGTGGTCTTGACGCCGCCGGTGACGAGCGCGACGCGCGCGGCGCCGTCGACACCCGTCGTCACCTGCGGCAGCACATGCGTGCCTACGAGCGGATCAGTGTGCGCCCCAGGGCCGCCGCGCGCGACGAAGACGGCGAGTGCAACCGCCGCGAGCGTCACCACGAAAAGCCCGATCAGTCCCCTGTTCTGCATCGCCGCCTCATACCGTGCGGGCGCGGCGCTTGCGCCGCTCGAGCCGGACGAAGCTCACGACGAGCGCGGCGAGACCGACCAGGATCGGGATGGCGCCGATGTCGAAGAACTCGATCCAGCCTTTCAAAGTGTTGATGTCCTCGCGCTCGGCCAGCTGGACCTGACGGAGCTGCTGGCGCGTGCGGATCATGTCGGTGCGGAAGCTTTCGAGCGCCTGCTCCTCGCCCGCCGTCTGGGTGACGCCGGGGTTCTTCTCCTTGTCGGACAGATCCTTGATCTTCTGTTGCGTGTCTTTGATCTTGTCCTCAAGCGTCTTGGCCGTGGCCTGGTATTTCTCGTCGGCGGCCTGCTGAATGTCGTCGACGAGCTCGAACGGGCGCACCGACGTGCCTCGGCTCCGAAGCCCGATGAGGTCGTTGCCGCCGGCAAGCGTGTCGACTGCGTTGGTGACGAAGTCGCCATTGTTGGCGACCGGCAGCTCGACCTTCTGGCCGAAGAAATCCTGCACCTGAACCCAGAAACGGTCCTCGAGAATGTCGGTGTCGGCGACGACGATGACGGTGATCGGCTGCGCCGACGTCTTGATCTGCGGCGGCAAAGGCTCCTTCGGCTTCTCGTCCGCGGCGGGGGGTGTGCTGGCACCGCTTGAAGGCTTGTCCTTGTCGGCGTCCTTCTTGGGCTCGGGCGGGGGCCCATCGGGAAAGGCCGTGTCCGCCGGACCGGTGATGCGCGCCGCCAAGGTGAGGCGCTTGCCATCGGGCTTGAAGTCCTTCAGGAGCCCTTCGACGTCGGGCATGCCCTGCACCTTCTCGACCGGGATCTCCTCGGACTGAGTCGAGGTTTGGATGAGGGGCGTGAAGGTGGTCTTGGCGCCTTGCGTCGCCTCGAGCACGCCGGGCGTCGCCATGGTGATGGTCGAGAGATCGCCCGTCACCTGGTCGTCCTGGTTGAAATTCGCCTTCTTGAGCGCGAGCCAGGCGACGTAATCGACTGGAACGACGCGCGCGTCCGTACCTGCGTTCACTTTCCGCGCGGCGACGAGATCGCCCGCCACCACCTTCGGCGCCATGCGCAAGCCCCAGGCATTGAGGAGCTTCTCCATGTCGCTCCCGGTCGGCATGCCCGGCGGATTGAGTTGGCTCGGATGCATCTGTTGCGTCTGCGAATCGGGATCGACGAAGACGAGGCAGCGGCCGCCCTTCAGGACGAACTGGTCGATGGCGTAGAGCGTCTTGTCGGGGAGACTCTGCGGGTGAGCGATCATCAGCACGTCGACGTTGTCCGGCACCTTGTCGACCTCGGTCGAAACCGACTGCACGTCGTAGAGCTGCTTCAACTGCTCGATCACGACGTAAGGCACCATCGGGCGGCCTTGCATCGCCGCCATCAGGTCGCCCTCGAGCGGCAGCGCCGTCATCAGCCCCACGACCGGCTTCTTCGGGAAGGCAAGGCCGTGCACGAGCTTCGTCAGGTCGTATTCGAGGAAGCGCTCGCGCTCGGGCTGGAAGAACGGGATGATCTGCTGGTCGTCGGTCGAGTTGGTGGCGGCGAGGCCGAAATAGACCTGCTCTCCGCCCTGATCGACCGGGACGCCCTGGAGACCGAAGGCGACGGCGCGATCCTCGACCGGCGAGAACGGCTCCGGGTTGAGGATCTGCAGCTCGATCTTGCCGTTCGAGTCAGCCTGGTATTCCTCGAGCATCTCGCGCACGCGCTGCGCATAGACGCCGTAGCTTGGAATCTCGTCGCCGAGCTGCGGCGAATAGTAGAAGCGCAGGACAATGGGCTCGTCGAGCTTGGCGAGCGTCGCGCGCGTGCCCTGCGAGAGCGTGTAGAGGTGGTTCTGCGTAAGATCGACGCGCGTCGCGCGCAGCGTCCTGTCGGCGACGACGTTGACGGCGACAAACAGCACCGCGGCCAGCAGCAGCGCGATCGTGGCGCGAGCGCCGCGTGAGAGAGTCATCTCAATCGGCCTTCTTCACTTCGACGATAACGGCGTTGGCGTAAAGGAAGAGCGCGATCACGGATACGAAGAACACGGCATCGCGCACGTCGATGACGCCGCGCACGATCGCGGTGAAATGCTGGAGGAAGCTGAAGGACCGGACCGCGCTCAGGACCGCCTGCGGCGCCCAGCCGGTGAGAAATCCCAAGACGAGATCGGAGCCGCTCACGGTGAAGAGGAAGCAGAGCGCGGCTGTCAGGACGAAGGCGATCACCTGGTTCTTGGTGAGCGCCGAGAGCGCCGCGCCCACGGCAAGGAACGCACCCGCCATCAGGAAGCTGCCGACATAGCTCGCGAGGATGACGCCATCGTCGGGCGATCCCAGGATGTTGACGGTGATCCAGAACGGGAAGGTCAGCACCAGCGCGATCCCGGCGAAGGCCCAGCTTGCGAGAAACTTGGCGAGAACGGCGCTCGCGATCGAGATCGGCAGTGTGAGGAACAGCTCGATCGTGCCGCTCTTGCGCTCCTCGGCCCAGAGCCGCATAGCGAGCGCCGGGATGAGCACGAGATAGAGCCACGGGTGGAAGCTGAAGAACGGCTGGAGGTCGTCCTGGCCGCGGTCGAAGAAATTGCCGAGGAAGAAGGCGAGCGCGCCGGCGAGCGCCAGGAAGATCACGATGAAGACATAGGCGAGCGGAGTCGCGAAATAACTCGCGAGCTCACGCCGGAAAATGACCAAGGTGCTGCGCATGGAGCTTCAACCTTGGGTGATGGCGCGGAAGACGTCGTCGAGCCGGCCGCGCTCGAGCGTCAGCGCCTTCAAGGGCCACTGCGCGGTGCGTACGAGATCGCTCACCTCGGTGACGATGGGGCGCCCGTTCTTCGGGAAGATCATAAGCGCCGGCCCCTCGTCGTCATCGATCTCCTCGACCGAGGCGACGCCCGGAAGCCGCAGCAGCGCCGCGGCCGCGTCGGCCCCGTCCTTGGCGAGGGCGAGACGCACGGCGTTGTGATGGCGCGAGCGCGCTTCGAGCTCGACCGGCGTGCCGTCCGCGACGATGCGGCCTTGCGCGATGATGATGGCGCGGGTGCAGACGGCATCCACCTCCTCGAGGAGGTGAGTCGAGATGATGATGGCCTTGTCCGGCGCGAGTGCGTTGATGAGAGTGCGGACCTCGTGCTTCTGGTTGGGATCGAGCCCGTCGGTCGGCTCGTCGAGGATCAGCACCGGGGGATCGTGCAGCAGGGCCTGGGCCAAGCCGACACGGCGTTTGTAGCCCTTCGACAAGGTCTCGATCGGCTGCGCCAAGACGGACTGGAGCGCCGTGCGCTCGATCGCAAGCTCGATGCGGCGGCGCGCCTCCGCGCCATCGAAGCCCCGGATGCGGGCGATGAAGCGCAGGAACGAGGCCGTCGTCATATCGGGATAGCAGGGCGCGCCCTCGGGCAGATAGCCGATTTCGCGCTTCGCCGCGATCGGCTCGGCGACGATGTCGTGGCCGCACACGAGCGCCGTGCCGGACGTTGGCGTAAGGAAGCCCGTGATCATCTTCATGGTGGTCGACTTGCCGGCGCCGTTCGGCCCGAGGAACCCGAGCACCTCGCCGCGCGGCACCTGGAACGTCACCCCGTCGACGGCCAGGATCGGGCCGAAGCGCCGATGCAGTTGGCGCACGTCGATCATCGCATCCATGCCGGCCACGTCTCCCGCGCAGAGCCCTTATGGGCCCGATTCGTTGCTTGGGGCGTCATCTGCCGCGTTTCACGGCATAAAATCAAGTCCCGGAACCGGATATGCCGCTAAATTCGCTGTAATGTCGCCAGACATTCCCTGTCGCCAGGCATGTTGATCCTCACGCTCATCAAAGGCATCGTCGTCGGAATCGTCATCGCGCTGCCGCTTGGGCCGGTGGGCGTGCTGTGCGTGCGGCGGACCATGTTCGAAGGCGCGCTGTTCGGGCTTGCATCAGGTTTGGGCGCCGCGCTGGCCGATACCGTCTTCGGCATCATCGCCGGCTTCGGCCTCACCGCCGTGCGCGACGTGATCCTCGACTTTCAGAATTGGCTTGGCGTGGGCGGCGGCGTGTTCCTCGTCGCGGCCGGGGCACGCGCGCTCACCCTCCGCAACGTGGCGCCGCCCGAGCCGCTCGCCGGCGAGCGACTCGTTGGCGCCTTCGCCTCGACCTTCGCCGTCACCGTCACCAATCCCATCGCCATCCTGGGCTTCACCGCGATCATCGCCAAGGTCGGGCTCAACCATGACGCGACCTTCGGCACGATCGCCGTTCTCATAGCTGGGGTGTTCGCGGGCTCGGCGCTGTGGTGGCTTGGCCTCACCGCGGGCATCGTCTCGCTGAAGCGGCGCGCGAAGGAATTCCACCTCGCCACCATGAACGCCATTTCGGGCGCCATCCTTGGACTTTCGGGCATCGGCCTTCTGGTGACAGCGGGGCTCGGGCTGGCCGGCGTGCGCCTCTAAGGGGTCCCCGGATTGTAGCCGCGAGGCGCCGTTAGCTAGAGTCCGAACATGCCGCATTGCCCCCGCATCCGCCGGGGGGTCGCGCTCATCATCGCCGCTTTCCTTGCGCTTGCGGCGCCGGCGCGCGCCCAATCCGCCGCGGCCCCGCCCGCCGCCCAGCAGCCCGTCTCCGCCGACGAGTTGCAACATCTCGTCGATTCCCTGAACGATCCGGCACAGCGTCAGGCGCTCGTCAAGGAGCTTCAGGCGCTCATCGCCGCCGAACGCGGCATTGGCGCGAAGCCGCCCGCGCCGCAGAACTTCTTCGATCGCGTGTCGGGCGAGATCGACACCATCACCGGCGAGATCCTGGCCGCGGCGCAGGTCGCCGTCGACGCGCCGCGCCTCGTGCACTGGACCAAGGCACAGATCGCCAACACGGAGCTGCGCGACTTCTGGATCGCCGTGCTGCTGCGGCTCGCGGTCATCTTCGGCGCGGGGATGCTCGCCGACCGCATCGTCTTCCTGTTGCTGCGCGGCCCGGCGCGCCGCATCGACGCGCGGGCCGGCGCCAGAGCGGCCACGCGCATCTTCCTGATCCTGCTCGGCATCGTGATCGAGTCGCTGCCGGTCGCCGTGTTCGCCGCGGCCGCCTCCTTCGCCGTGCCGTTCACCTCGCCCGATTTCGGCACGCGCGAGGTGGCGCGGGTTCTCATCTCGGCGATCCTGTGGGCGCGGCTCATCCTTGCCGCCGCGCACGTGCTGCTTCTCAGCAACGCAGCGGAGGCGCTCTATCCGCTCAGCGCCGAATCGCGGAACTATCTCTACATCTGGACGCGCCGCTTCACCGCCTGGGCGGTCTATGGCTTCTCGCTCGCCGCGGCGGCGTGGTGGCTCGGCGTGCCGGGCGCGATCTACGCCCTCATCCTGCGCACCACCGCGGTGGTACTCGCCATCCTCGCCGTCATCTTCGTGATGCAGAACCGCCGCGGCGTCGCCGACTGGCTCCGCGGAGAGGACGACGGCGGTGCGTGGCGCCTCATCCGCCATCGCATCGCCGATACGTGGCACGTGCTGGCGATCGTCTATGTCGCCGGCACGTTCGGCGTCTACGTGCTCGACGTGTCGGGCGGATATTTGTTCCTGCTGCGCGCGACGCTTGCGAGCGTCGTCGTACTGCTGGGCTCGGCGCTCGTGCTGCGCTTCATCCGCCATCTGAGCGAGCGCGGCTTCGCCATCCCGTCCGACATGAAGACGCGCTACCCGACCCTCGAGACGCGTGCCAACCGCTACGTGCCGGTGCTCTATTACATCGCGGCGGCGATCATCTACCTCGTGGCGCTCCTGACGCTGCTGCAGGCTTGGGGCATCAGCGCCTATTCCTGGCTCGACACCGAGACGGGCCGCGCGGCGACCGGAACGGCCGTGACGATCGCGATCGTCATCGTCGTCGCGCTTATCGTGTGGGAGCTGTTCAGCTCAGGGGTCGAGCGCTATTTCCACGGCTTCGACAGCAGCGGCCGCCCGCTCGCGCGGAGCGCGCGTGCCAGAACGCTGCTGCCGATCATTCGCGCCTGCGTGCTCGTCGTCATCGTGACGCTGGTGGGGCTGGTAGTGCTGGCACAAGTGGGCGTCAACATCGCACCTCTTCTTGCCGGCGCCGGCGTCGTCGGGCTCGCCGTCGGCTTCGCCTCGCAGGCGCTGCTCAAGGACCTCATCATCGGCCTCATCATCCTCGCCGAAGACACGCTTGCGGTCGGCGATTATGTCAATGTCGGCGCCGGCGAGGGGATCATCGAGACGCTGACCGTGCGCGCGTTGCGCGTGCGCGATGCGTCGGGTGCGCTCGTCACCATCCCGTTCAGCGAGGTCACGACGATCAAGAACATGACGCGCGAGTTCGCCTATGCGCTGCACGACGTGGGCGTGCTCTACCGCGAGGACCCCGACAAGGTCGTGACCGTGCTGCGCGGCGTCGCCGATGAGATGCGCGGCGATCCGCAGTGGAAGTCGCAGATCCTGGCGCCGCTCGAGATCGTAGGGCTCGACCGCTTCACCGACAGCGCGCAGGTGATCCGTGTGCGGCTGAAGACGGCGCCGCTTGCGCAATTCGGCGTGCAGCGCGAATTCAACCGGCGCATGAAGAAGGCGTTCGACACGTCGGGCATCGAAATGCCGGCCGCGAACCAGACCCATTATCTGCCCGACGGCAAGGCTTGAGGCGTCTCAGGCGTCTTCTTCCTGCGCCAAGCGCTCGAGTTCGCTCTCGTCGCGCGCGGCGAGGACGCGGCGCGCGAGGTCGAGGCCGAAACCGGCGCGCGCGAGCACGCCGAGATCGCGCTCGCGGAAGGCAGCGCGAGAGGCCACGGCACGATAGGGCCCGAGGCGCCGGCGCCGCACGAGCACGCAGGCGGCGGCAAGCTCGCTCGCCGCCGCGGCACCAAGCCCCGCAAGCGCCGCCTTGGCATCGTCTTCGGCGACGCCCTTCTCGGCGAGGCGCGCGCGGATCGAGGTTGCCGAACCGCCGCGGCGACGGAGACTCTGGGCGAGCTGCGCCGCATAGAGCCGGTCGTCGAGGAGGTTCTTCGCGCGGAGCCGGGCCACGACGGCCTCGATCGCCTCGCGCGCGGCCGCCGCCGCCTCCCTTTCGGCACCCGCACGGGCGATCCGGCGCATGAGCACGCGGCGCAGATTTCCGGCCGAGCTTGCATAGTGCCCCAGATAGTCGATCGCCGCCTTTTCAAGCGACTCCTCGTCGAGCGCCGTCCGTGCCATCGCCGACGACGGAGACATGAAGATCGATCGGGGTCAAGACGGCACCGCATATCGGCCATGATGCGGATCACTTCGCAATACCGCTTCGATCGCATATGCCCTAAAAGCCGCGGTCATGGACGGCAACGGTGAAAAACTGGCGCCGCCGCACGTGCGGCAGATCGGAGCGGTCAACTGGATCGGCCTCTGGACGCTCTACGAACGCGAGGTGCAGCGCTTCATCAAGGTCGGCATGCAGACGATCGCGGCGCCGGTCGTGACGACGCTGCTTTTCCTCGCGATCTTCCTGCTCGCGCTCTCGGGCCAGCAGCGCACGCTTGCGGGCGTGCCGTTCTTGAGCTTTCTCGCCCCCGGCCTCGTCATGATGACGATGGTGCAGAACGCCTTCGCCAACACGACGTCCTCGCTCATGATCGCAAAATTCCAGGGCAACATCGTCGACATGCTGATGCCGCCCTTGAGCCCGCTCGAGCTGACGGTGGGGCTTGCCTTGGGCGGCGTGACGCGCGGCGTCGTCGTGGGGATTGTCGTTGCGGCCGCGATGGCGGTCGTGGTGCCGATGCCGATCGCCGCGCCCGGGCTCATCCTGTTCCATGCGGTCGCGGCCTCGCTCTTCATGTCGGTGCTCGGCATCATGGCCGCGATCTGGGCCGACAAGTTCGACCACATCGCGGCGGTCACGAATTTCATCGTGACGCCGCTCTCGTTTCTGTCGGGCACGTTCTATTCGATCGACCGCCTGCCCGAAGCCTGGCGCGTGGCCGCCTTCTGCAATCCGTTCTTCTACATGATCGACGGCTTCCGCGCTGGGTTCATCGGCCATGCCGATGGCTCGGTGGCAATCGGGATCGCGGTGATGACGGCGCTCGACGCGGCGCTCCTCGCGGCCTGTCACCTCATGTTCGCGTCGGGCTACAAGCTCAAGGCGTGAGCGTCAGCCGGTCGATCTCCGCAAGTTCCTCGGCCGAAAGTTTCCACGAAAGTGCGCGCAGATTCCCTTCGACCTGCTCGGCTTTGGTCGCGCCAGCGATGATGGTGGTGACGAAGGGGCGCTGGGCGAGCCAGCTCATCGCAAGTTCGATCAAGCTCCGCCCGCGCGCGGCGCAGAATTCCTCGAGCTTCGCGAGCATGCGCCAGTTGCGCTCGCTCATCACCTGGCCTGCCTGCCAGCGCACTTTGGCGAAGCGCGAATCCTTGGGAAGATCGGCGCCGCGCCGGTACTTGCCGGTGAGGAATCCTCCGGCCAAGGGCAGATACGGCATGAAGCCGGCGCCCGTCTTTTCGATCGCCGGCACGAGATCGCGCTCGATGCCGCGGACGAGGAGGTTGTATTCGTTCTGGCAGGTGGTGAAGGGATGGAGCTTCTTCCGCTCCGCCGCCGCGCGCGCCGCGAGATATTCCGCTCCGTCGAGATAGGTGCAGCCGATCTGCCGCACCTTGCCGTCGCGCACGAGCTTGTCCATGGCGCCGAGCGTATCCTCGATCGGAGTCGCGGGATCGGGACGATGGAGTTGATAGAGATCGATCCAGTCGGTGCCGAGGCGCTTCAGGCTCGCCTCGGCCGCGCGCGCGACATAGCGCGGCGAGGCACCGCTTCCGGCCGGCATCGACATTCCGAACTTCGTCGCGATGATGACGCTCTTGCGCCGCGGGCCCAGGATGCGCCCGAGCCATTCCTCCGACAGGCCCTCGCCATAGGTATCAGCGGTGTCGAAGAAATTGACGCCAACCTCAAGCGCCTTCTCCACCACCGGCACCGAATCCTCGAAGCCGATGCGCCGGCCGAAATTGTTGCAGCCGAGGCCGAGGAGCGAAACGGACGGGCCCTGGATACCAAGCTTGCGCAATTCCAAACGCTTCTCCTTTTCTTTCGCGATCAGTTCGACGGCTTGCGGTCGAGGCGGACGATGTCGGGATGGTCCTGGAGCGCGGGAAAGCGCTGCACCACCTCCGGATCGTGGCCGGGGATGACATGGTCGGGCCCGTCGGCAAGCTCGGCCATCTTGCGATAACCCTCGAGCATCTTGCCGACATCGAGCACCAGCGGAAACGGGCGCCGCTCGCGGAAATTGGCCCAGTAATGCGCGGCATCGCTCGCAAGCACGACCCAGCCGCGCGCGGTCGGCACACGTACGACCTGCATCCCCGCAGTGTGGCCACCGATCAGGTGCAGCGTCACACCCGGCGCGATCTCGGACGTGCCGTCATGGAAGCGCACGCGGCCGGCATAGACGTTGCGCACCGTCGTGATGACGTCGTCGATCTCGGAGCGCGTCGAATAGAAGGGCTCGCCCATGAGGCGGCCCGTGCGGAACGCGACCTCCTCGTCCTGGATATGGAAGTTCGCCTTGGGAAAGAGATCGGTGTTGCCGCAATGGTCCCAATCGAGATGCGTCACCACCACGTCACTCGCGGTGGCGGCATCGACGCCGATGTGGGACAGCGCCTTGTCCGGTGATTCGAGGAATTTCCAGTCGGGGCGCTTCCTCTGGCCGACCGCGGCCTTGAAGCCGGTGTCGACGACGATGGTCTTGCCGCCGCCAATGATGGCCCAGACATAGAAATCCATCGGCACCGGCGCGTCGTGCGGATCTGGCAGCAGGAACGTGCGGATCGAGCTTTGCGGCGCATGGGCATAGCGGAGCGCATAGATCTCGTACTGAGCCATCGCAGTCCTCCCTTGGCTTTGCTCTCGATATCGGCAATGGAGGGGAACGGCAAGCGGGTAGCGTGGCGGCAGCAATGAGCGACATTCCGGTCCTGGTCGAGACGACGCGCGGCGCCATGGTCGAAAGCCGCCACCACGGCAGCGCGGTCGTGTGCGATGCGAAGGGCCGCGTCGTCATGGCGTGGGGCGATCCGCATGCGCCCATCTATGCGCGCTCGGCGCTGAAGCCGCTCCAGGCGCTGCCGCTCGTTGCGAGTGGAGCGGCCGATGCCTTCGGGCTGGGGCCAGCCGAGCTGGCGCTCGCCTGCGCCTCCCATCACGGCGAGCCCGTTCACGTCGAACGCGTGCGGAACTGGCTCGGCCGCGCCGGCCTTTCCGAGCGCGATCTCGAATGCGGCGCGCACCGGCCGACCGACGTGGCCGCGGCTGACGCTTTGGTGCGCGCGGGCGAAGCACCCACGGCGCTCCACAACAACTGCTCCGGCAAACACGCGGGGTTCCTTACGACGGCGCGGCATATGGGCGAGCCGACGCGCGGCTACATCGCGCCCGACCATCCGGCACAGCTTCGCGTCATCGCCGCGGTCGAGACGATGAGCGGCCTCGACCTGTCGCGGGCGCCGCGCGGCACCGATGGCTGTGGCATCCCGGTGGTCGCGATTCCACTCGCAGGGCTAGCGCGCGCGATGGCGCGCATGGCGGATCCGCAGGATGTTCCGCCCGCACTTGCGGCGGCGTCGCAGCGGCTCTTGGCGGCGATGGCGGCGGAGCCGCTCATGGTGAGCGGCAGCACCGGTTTCGCGACGGCGCTCTTGCGCGCCGCGGGACCGGAGGTGTGCGCGAAGCCCGGCGCCGAAGGCGTCTACGCCGCGGCGCTGCGGCAGCAAAAGCTCGGGCTCGCGCTCAAGATCGAGGACGGTGCTGGTCGCGCGAGCGAGGTGGCGCTGGCGGCGATCCTCATGCGGCTCGGCGCGCTCGATCAGGCGGCGATCGCGGCGCTCGGCGAGCGAACGAGGCCGCCGGTGCGCAACGTTGCGGGCGTCGTGGTCGGCGAGATCCGCCCGACGGCTGCGCTCGCAACTCGTAGCAGGCGCACCGGCACGGGTCTATGATGGGACGAGGAGGCATGGCGTGATCAATCTCGTCAGACCGGCGCGTCTCATCGATGCGGAGACGATCGCCCGCATCGAGGTCGAGACCTGGCGCACGACCTATGCCGGCATGCTGCCCGACCGTACCCTCCTCAACATGTCAGAGCGACGGCAGACCGCGTCGTGGAGCCATTTCCTGCGCCATCGGCCGGACGACGTACGCATCGCACACACGCCGCGCGGCACGATCACGGGCTTCGGCAATTGCGGCGCGCAGCGCGACAGCGGGCTCGACTACGAGGGCGAGATCTACACGCTTTATGTGCTGCCTGATGCGCAGAGCCAGGGCGCGGGCCGCGCGCTCGTGCTGGCGCTGTTCCAACGACTCGTCGCCACGGGGCACGGCTCGGCCCTGGTGTGGGTCGTGCGCGCCAATCCCGCACGGTTTTTCTATGAACGGCTCGGCGGCAAGCAGGTAATGCACCGGCCCATCCCGGTGGGCGGACAGCCAGTCGAGGCGGTCGCCTATGGCTGGCGCGACTTGGCGCAATATGTGAGCCGGATCGAGCGCAGCGGAGACGGGTTGGCAGACCGATGATGTGATTGGGGATCAACGCTTGCGTCGGAGGAGGAAACGATGCGGCAGTTCGAAATCTCTGGATCGATCTTCGCAATAGCGGCGCTCGCGATGGTCGCGCCGCCCGCGGCATTCGCGGCGGCCGATGCGGCGCTCACCGGCGTCGTCAGCTCCGCCGCCGAAGGCGCGATGGAGGGCGTCGTCGTCACGGCAAAGCGCGACGGCTCGATCGTCAGCACCAGCGTCGCGACCGACAAGTCCGGGCACTACAGCTTCCCGGCCGACCGGCTCGAGCCCGGCCACTACAGCATCACGATCCGCGCCGCAGGATTCGAGCTTGCAGGCCCGGTCGCGGCCGATGTCGCGACCGAGGCGACCGCGACGAAGGATCTCACGCTCAACAAGACGAAGAAGCTCGCCTCCCAGCTCACCAACGCCGAATGGCTCGCGAGCATGCCGGGCACCGACGCGCAGAAGCGGTTCCTCCTCGACTGCAACGGTTGCCACACCTACGAGCGCATCGCTCGCTCGACGCATGACGCGGCCGAATGGGCGCAGGTCATCACGCGCATGAAGGGCTATGCGCCGGTGAGCCAACCGATCAAGCCGCAGCGCTTCCCGGACGAGGCGCGCGCCGGCACGCCCGACCAGTACAAAGCGGCGGCAGAATATCTCGCCTCGATCAATCTCAGCGGGGCGGACACGTGGAGCTATCCGCTGAAGACGCTGCCGCGCCCGTCAGGCCGCGCGACCCACGTCATCGTCACCGAGTATCAGCTCCCGCGCGAGACGATCGAGCCGCATGACGTCGTCGTCGATAAGACCGGCGCGGTCTGGTATTCGGATTTCGGCGAGATGTTCATCTCGAAATTCGACCCGAAGACTCTGAAGCTCACCGAGTATCCGGTGAAAGAGCTGAAGCCGGGCTTCCCCGAGGGCAATCTCGACCTCGAGGCCGACAAGCAGGGGACATTGTGGTTCGACACGATGTTCCAGGGCGCGCTTGGAAACATCGATCCGGCGACCGGGAAGATGAACCTCTATCCGCTGCCGGCCGAGTACAACAACAAGGGCGTGCAGCTCAATTTCGTGGGTCTGCGCCACGACGTCGACGGCCGCGTGTGGACCAAGGACGTGGGCTCGCAACACATCTACCGGCTCGATCTCGCGTCGGGCAAATGGGACATGTTCGATCCGACGAAGCTGCTCGATGCGAACGGTCGGCACGGCGTCTACCAAGTCGAATCCGACTCGCACAACAACCTGTGGATGGCAGAGTATACCGACGGCCATCTCGGCAAGATCGACGCCAAGACCGGCAAAGTGACCTGGTACGACCTGCCGACGCCGCACGCGCGCGCGCGGCGCATCGAGATCGACGCGCAGGACCACGTCATCTTCACCGAGTACCAAGGCAACAAGGTCGCGATCTTCGATCCCGCCACGGAGAAGTTCACCGAGTATCCGCTGCCGGAGGCGTGGTACGGGCCTTATCGCGCGCAGGTCGACAAGAACGGCGAGATCTGGACGAGCGGCATGAACACCGACCGCGTCGTGCGCATCGATCCGAAGACGGGCAAGTCGGTCGAATACCTGATGCCAAGCGACACCAACATGCGCACGGTCTTCATCGATAACAGCACGACGCCCGTCACGTTCTGGACGGGGAGCAACCACGGCGCGGCGCTGGTGAAGGTCGAGCCGCTGGACTGAGGCGGCGGCGCCAGAGCTGTCATTGCGAGCGCAGCGAAGCAATCTCCCGGTTGGGATTGCTTCGTCGCCTTCGCTCCTCGCAATGACAGCGTGAATTAACCGGTCGTATTTCAGACGACGAGGCGCGCGCCCAACGTGCCGTAGCCGCCGCCGTCCTCGTCCTCCTCGAACAGCTCGGCGAGCTTCTCGAGCATGGTGCCGCCCAATTGCTCGGCATCGACGATGGTGACGGCGCGGCGATAGTAGCGTGTCACGTCGTGGCCGATGCCGATGGCGACGAGTTGGATCGGCGACGTGCGCTCGATCTGACCGATGACCTCGCGCAGATGGCGCTCGAGATAATTGCCGGGATTGACCGAGAGCGTCGAATCGTCGACCGGCGCGCCGTCGGAGATGACCATGAGGATGCGGCGCTGCTCGGTGCGGGCGACGAGGCGCGCATGCGCCCACGACAGCGCCTCGCCGTCGATGTTCTCCTTGAGAATGCCCTCGCGCAGCATCAGGCCGAGGGAGCGCCGCGCGCGCCGCCACGGCGCATCCGCCGCCTTGTAGACGATGTGGCGGAGATCGTTGAGGCGGCCGGGATTGGGCGGCTTGCCCGCGGCGATCCAGCGCTCGCGTGACTGTCCGCCTTTCCAGGCGCGGGTGGTGAAGCCCAGAATCTCGACCTTGACGCCGCAGCGCTCGAGCGTGCGCGCGAGGATGTCGGCGCTCATCGCCGCGACCGTGATGGGCCGGCCGCGCATCGAGCCGGAATTGTCGATGAGCAGGGTCACCACCGTGTCGCGGAACCTCGTCTCCTTCTCGCGCTTGTAGGAGAGCGGATAGATCGGGTTGGTGACGACGCGCGAGAGCCGCCCGGTATCGAGCAGACCTTCCTCGAGATCGAATTCCCACGAGCGCATCTGCTTCGCCATGAGGCGGCGTTGCAGGCGGTTCGCGAGCCGCGCGACCACGCTCTGCAAGTGCGAAAGCTGCTGGTCGAGGAGGGCCCGGAGCCGCGTCAACTCGTCGCTGTCGCAGAGATCGTCGGCGGAGACGATCTCGTCGCATTCGGTGGTGAAGGCGCGGTAGGCGTTGGGGTCGTCGCCGCCGCGCGGGTTGCGCGGCAGAACGCCGGGCCGGCCGGGGCGGTTCGGATCCTCGTCGCCCGAGCCCGGCATCAACTCGCCCTGCATTTCCTCGGAGCTGTCGTCGCCCTGGTCCTTGCCCTCCTGCGGCACGCCGCCCTCGAGCGCGCCCTTCTGGCCGGCCGAGGCGCCTTCGCGACCCTCGGCATCGCTTTCGCCTTCCTGGTCCTCGCCCTCGCCTTCGGCGCTTTCGCTCTCTTCGCCCTCCTCGGGCTCGCCGAGCTCGAGATCGAGGTCCTGAATGAGGCGGCGCACCACCTTGGCATAAGCGTCCTGATCCTCGGCGTGATGGCCGAGCTCGCCCAAAGTGCGCGCGACCTTGCCCTCGAGATAAGGGCGCCAGGCATCGACGACCTGGCGCGCGGCGGGCGGCGGCGCCGCACCCGTCAGCGCCTCGCGCGCCAGGAGCCTTACCGCCTCGGCGAGCGTCACGTCGTTGCGCTCGATCATGTGCTCGTAGCCTTGGCGGCGATAGCGTTCCTCGAGCATGGCGGCGAGGTTCGTGGAGACGCCGGCCATGCGCCGCGCGCCCAAGGCCTCGACGCGCGCCTGCTCGACGCCATCGTAAATGGCGCGCGCCGTCTCGCTTGCCGGCATGCGCTTGGCGTGGAGCGCCGCGTCGTGATAGCGCAGCCTGAGCGCCAACGCGTCGGCCGCGCCCCGCACCGGCGCCGCCTCGCGCTCGGCGAGCTCGCGGCCGGGCACCGGCAGGCGCACGCGCGTGCCGGCCGCGCCCGGCGGCTCGGCGCCGTAGGTCACGGTGACATCGTCGCGCTCGGCGATCGCGCGCAAGGTCGCCGCGGTCGAGCGCTTGAACGATTCTATCGGCGAGGCAGCATCGGCCATCGCATCACACCAGCGTCGCGCGGACGCCCGTCTCCTTCAATTCGGTGCCGAAGCAGCGCTGGTAATATTCGGCCACCGTCGCGCGCTCCATCTCGTCGCACTTGTTGAGGAAAGTGAGCCGGAAGGCGAACGCCACGTCGTTGAAGATGCGGTTGTTCTCGGCCCAGGTGATGACGGTGCGCGGCGACATGACGGTCGAGATGTCGCCGTTCATGAAGCCCGAGCGCGTGAGCTCGGCGAGCGCGATCATGGCGTTGATGACGCGGCGGCCCTCGTCGTTGTCGTAGGACGGCGCCTTCGCCAACACGATGTCGAGTTCGGCGTCGTGCGGCAGGTAGTTGAGCGTCGCCACGACATTCCAGCGGTCCATCTGGCCCTGGTTGATCTGCTGCGTGCCGTGATAGAGGCCGGTCGTGTCGCCCAATCCGATCGTGTTCGTGGTCGCGAACAGGCGGAAGAATTTGTGCGGGCGGATGACGCGGTTCTGGTCGAGCAGCGTGAGCTTACCATCGACCTCGAGCACGCGCTGGATCACGAACATCACGTCGGGACGGCCGGCGTCATACTCATCGAAGCAGAGGGCCATCGGATGCTGGATCGCCCACGGCAGCAATCCCTCGCGGAACTCCGTCACCTGCTTGCCGTCCACCAGCACGATCGCGTCCTTGCCGACGAGATCGATGCGGCTGATATGGCTGTCGAGATTGATGCGGATGCAGGGCCAGTTGAGGCGCGAGGCGACCTGCTCGATGTGTGTCGATTTGCCAGTGCCGTGATAGCCCTGGATCATGACGCGCCGGTTGTAGGCGAACCCGGCGAGGATCGCGAGCGTGGTGTCATGATCGAAGCGGTACGCCTCGTCGATATCGGGAACATGCGCGCCCGGCTTCGAGAAGGCCGGAACCTGCATGTCGCTGTCGAGGCCGAAGGTCTGCCGCACCGAGACTTGGATGTCCGGCTGGTCGAGCGGAAAGAGCGGTGAGCCGTTGGTGGTTTCTATCGGGTCCATGATGCTTTCGCGGATGATGCGTCAGGGGAAGTAGCTCGCCTTCAGGGTCGAGTAGGCGAGGTTGATGATCTTGAGGCGCTCTTCGGCCGCCTTGTCGCCGCCGTGAACATCGGGGTGGTTGAGCTTGACGAGCTCCTTATAGCGTGCCTTGAGGCCGGCGAGGGTCAAAGGCGGCGCCAGATTGAAGACGATGAGCGCCTGTTCCTGCGGCGAGGGGGGGTGGCGGCGCGGCGCGCTTGGCTTTTCCGCGGTCTCGCCATCATCGTCGAACAAGCCGAAATCCTGGAAGCGCGGGCGGTAGCCCATTCCGCCACGAAGGCCCATCGGCCAGGTCGGGCGCTGCCACACTGTATCGTTGCGGATCTCGCGCTCGATCTCGGCGGCACTCATCCCGGCGTAGTAATTCCACGCCGTATTGTAGGCGCGCACATGGTCGATGCAGAACCAGTGAAACATGTGCAGCGCCGCGCGTGAGCGCGGCGCACGGTATTCCCCGGCCGCGGCGCAACCGGGGTGATCGCACGGTCTCACGGGCGTTTCCGCCTCGGGCGTGCGCATGTCCTCGATGCGCGTGCGGACCATTATGCAGCAGTATGGGGATTGGCCGCGGGGCTGACAAGGCTCGGGAAAATCGCCGCGCACAGCATCGGGCGCGGCCCAGTGCCGCAACAGGTTGACGCCGCTTTGGCACCGCTTCACCTTGCGCTTCAACATGTCGATGAAAGAGCGGATCCGCACGAAGCTCACCGCCGCGCTCGCGCCGGTGCGGCTCGACATATTCGACGACTCGCATCGCCATCTCGGCCATGCCGGCGCGCGGCCCGAAGGTGAGACGCACTTTCGCGTCGAGATCGTCGCGGCGTGCTTTGCCGGCAAGAGCCGGATCGAGCGCCAGCGCGCGGTCTACGCGGTACTCGCCGACGAGCTCAAGGAACGCGTCCACGCCTTGCAGATCACGGCCTTGGCCCCGAGTGAGCCTACACACGTCTAAGTTGTATTTTTAAGATCATTACTCTAAGAGGTTGCGGCGGGCGCGAAAGCCATTTAATGTCCCCGCCCATGGTCAGCGTGCGCGGGTCTCGGGCACCGGAACGCGCTCCAAGACGGCCGATCCTCCCCGGGTCGACGCTGGAAAACCGCAACGTCACCGTGGCGGGGCGGCGGACCAGCATCCGGCTTGAGCCGGCGATGTGGGAGGCGTTGCAAAGCCTCTGTGCACGCGAGCACGCGACCATCAACGAGGTCGCGACCGCAATCGAGCGCGCCCGGGCCGAATCGAGCCTCACCTCGGCTATCCGCGTCTACTTGCTGCGTTATTTCGAGGCGGCGGCGACCGAAGGCGGGCATTGGCGCGCCGGCCACGGCACCGTCTTCGCGCACCGCCCGGGCCGCACTCCGGGCGGGCGGACTCAGGGTCCGGTATAGCGGTCGGGATAAATCTGCTTCACCACTTCGCCCTTGCTCGACCACCCGTGGCAGGTGTCGATGAGGCGCGGGCGCGGGCTCCGCGGGGCATCGCCGCCGCTCTGGCGCTGCACCCGGTTGCGATAGGGATAGATCGTCTGGAACGCGGTCGTGGCGACCGGACCCAGCATCTCGACGAGATGGGTGCACCCCTCGGTCCCGCCCAAAAG
This sequence comes from Allostellaceae bacterium, assembly GCA_035518375.1. GTDB lineage: Bacteria > Pseudomonadota > Alphaproteobacteria > ATCC43930 > CGMCC-115725 > DATJLY01. The sequence continues at coordinate 26,978 of DATIXQ010000006.1, forward strand.
CTCGCGCACTTTGGCGTGGAAGCCCGGCTTGATGCTGAGCCCCTTGAGCTTCGCGAAATTGCCGGTGATGCCGCCGCAGATCGGGAACGGGCTGTCATCGGTCTGCGCCTCGACCTCGCGGATGATGAGATCGTCGTCGAGCGTGAGGCGGATCCACATCTGGTGCACCGGCGTGCCGGCGACGACGGCGCCGCGATACTGCGAGTCGAAATCGTAGGTCTTGGTGTCGGTGAGATGGCCTTCAATGTCCCACAGCCCGTCGGCGCGACGATAGCCGCGGCAAACGACGTGGCGGGTATGGATCGCCTCGCGTTCGACAGCGGGAGCGGAGAGCGGCATGAACGAGCCTCGCGGGCAGTGGCGACAGCGGTGATTTAGGCGGCGCCTGCCGGTCCTGCCAGCGAATTCGGCGCCTGAGCCGCGAGGAACTCGCGGATCAGACCCTCGGGAACATCGGGTTCGATGAAGGCGTCGCCGATCCGGCGGGCGAGAATGAGCGTGATCTTGCCGTCGCGCACCTTCTTGTCGTGCCTCATATGGGCGAGGAGGCGCTCCGGCGCGAGGCGCGGCAGGTTGCCGGCGCCGGCCAAAGTCGACGGTAATCCGACCGCCGCGTAGTGGCGGCGCACGCGCGCGATCTCCCCCGCCTCGCACAGGCCGAGCTTGGCCGAGAAGTCGAACGCGAGCCGCATGCCAAGCGCCACCGCCTCGCCATGAAGAAGCGCATCACCGAATCCCGTCTCGGCCTCGAGCGCGTGACCGAACGTGTGGCCGAAATTCAAGAGCGCGCGCTCGCCGTCCTCGCGCTCGTCGGCAGCCACGACCTCGGCCTTGGCGGCGCAGCTGCGCCGCACCGCCGCGCGGCGAAGGTCCGGATCGCCCGCGACAAGCGCCGCGCCGTTCTGCTCGAGCCACTCGAAGAACAAGCTGTCGCGGATGAAGCCGTATTTCACCACCTCGGCATAGCCGGCGAGGAGCTCACGCCGCGGCAGGGTCGCGAGCGTATCGGTATCGGCCAGGACAAGCGTCGGCTGATAGAACGCGCCGACCAAATTCTTGCCGTGGATCGTGTCGATCGCGGTCTTGCCGCCGACCGAGCTGTCGACTTGCGCCAGGAGCGTTGTCGGAATTTGGATGTAGGGAATGCCGCGCAGCAAGGTCGCCGCAGCGAGCCCGGTGAGATCGCCGATGACGCCGCCGCCCAGCGCCACAAGGCTCGTGCGGCGCTCGATGCCGAGGCCGAGTATGTCCTCGCAGAGCTTCTGGAAATGCCGGAAATCCTTGGTTTGCTCGCCCGGCGGCAACACCACGGTCTCGTGCGCGATTCGGGCCTCGTCGAGTCCCCGCGCGAGCCGCGCAAGATGGAGGGGCGCGACAGTCTCGTCGCTGACGACGACGACGCGCTCTTGCCGCAGCACCGGGCGCATGAGCGTGCCGGCGCGCTCGAGGAGGCCGGCGCCGATCACGATGTCATAGCTGCGCGCGCCCAGCTCGACGCGCAACGTTTCTGCGCTCGCCGAACTCATGACGCAGGCGCCTCGACGCCGAGGAAGGCGGCAATCGCCGCGACCACGCGCTCGACCGTCGCGTCGGGCGTGCCGTCGAGCGAATCGACGATGATGTCGGCCTCGGCGTAGATCGGGTAGCGCTCGGCGATCAGCCGCTCGAGCACGGCGCGCGGTTCGCCAGCCTTCAAGAGCGGCCGGTTGTTGCGCCGCCCCACGCGCTGCAGCAACAACTCGAGATCGGCCTTGAGCCAGACGCTGATCGCGCGCTCGCGCATCAAGGCGCGAGTTCCCGCGTCCATGAAGGCGCCGCCGCCCGTGGCGATGACGCTGACCGGCCCTTCGAGCAGGCGCGCGATCACGCGGCGCTCGCCGTCACGAAAGGCGGGCTCGCCGTGGCGGTCGAAAATCTCCTCGATCGTTGCACCGGCGGCGAGCTCGATCTCGCTGTCGGCGTCGACGAAGGGCACTTTGAGGCGTTGCGCCAAGCGCCGGCCGATGCTGGATTTGCCCGCGCCCATGAGGCCGACGATCGCCACGGTCCGTGTCAGCGGGAAGGCGCAGCCGGTCATCGCCAACCCTTCGGGATAACTCTCCCCGCGATTGAAACGCGCGACCGCGATCCGATAGACTGTCGCAAATTCGCCATGATGGAAATTTAGCATAATCGCCGGGATGACCGCCATTCGGGCTAACGATGGCGGCGCGTGGCGTGCGCAGGATACCGAGATCACATGGGAAAATTCGTTCTGATCGGCGTCGGGCTGCTCGTGGTCGCGATCGCGGGCGGCATGGGGTTCCTGTCGATCTGGGACATTCCGGCGCCGACGACGCACGTGGAACACGTCATCCCCGATGCGCGCTTGGCGCACTGACGCGCAGCGCCTCCTCGGCGGTACGCTCTTCGCAGCGCTCGGTTTCTGCGCCGGCCCGGCTGCGGCCCAGCTCGGGCCGCCGGTGCCGCTCGTGCCAGGCGCTGCGCCCGCCACACCGAGCGCACCCGCCACAACGCCCGCGGTACCTGCCGCCCCTGCGACGCCCGAGGACATCGAGGCGCAGCCGCTTGCGCCAACCGACGCCTCGTGGGCCGGCACGCTCGGCCCCAACGACAACGCGCTGCCGCAGACCATGTGGCGCGGCACCGAGCGCTCGTTCGTGGCCGCGGCGCTGCCGCTTGTCGCAGCGACAGAGTCGCCGGCGCTGCAGAATCTGACACGACTCGTGCTGCTGAGCGACGCCGCGCCGCCCGCCGGCCAGGACGCGCCGGACCGGCCGAGTCTCGCGGCGCTCCGGCTCGACCGCATGCTGGCGGTGGGGATCATCGCGCCCGCGCGCGAGATCGCCGAACGATTGCCGGCCGACCCATCGAGCGACCTCATGGACCGCGATCGTGTCGAGCTTGCGTTTGCGGCGCACGACCGCGACGGCGCGTGCAAGACCGTCACCGACGCCATCGCGCGCTATCAGAATCTGCCATGGTGGGACCGCGCGCTCGTCGCCTGCCAGGCCTTGGCCGGCGAGGGCGACAAGGCGGCGCTCGGCCTTTCCGTGCTGCGCGAGCAGAAGGCGCCGGCCGATCCCCCGTTCGATGCCTTGATCGACGCGCTCGCAGGCCACGCCCGCAAGATCGAGAAGGTCGGCGAGCCGACGCCGCTGCGTTTGACGCTTCTCGCTGCGGCGAAACAGTTACTGCCCGCCGACGTGCTTTCCGCGGCGGGCCCGGCAGCCCTTGCGGCCTATGCCGCGGGCGAAAAGGTGCCGGCGCTCGCGCGGCTTCCGGCGGCCGAGCGTGCGGCGCTCCTCGGCGCGCTGGCACCCGACGCGCTCGGTGCGCTCTATCAGGCGATCGAGCCCAAGCCCGACGAGCAGCAGGCAGCGCTGAAAGACGAGAAGCCGCCCGATGCGCGGGTGCGAGCAGTGCTCTATGGCATCGCGCGTTCGAGCGCGCCGGCGGCGACGCGCGCGGCGGCAATGACGCGGCTCTTCGCCGACGCGCGCAAACGCGGCGCCTTCGCGCTGGCGGCAAAGCTCCTCGCACCCTCCGTGGGCGAGCTCGATCCCGCGACGGCCGATGGCGCGTTCGCTGCCGACGCGGCGCGCGCGCTTCTCATCGCGGGCGAGACCGACACCGCGAAGCCATGGCTTGCCAAGGCGGACGCACCCGAGCTGCGCTTCCTCACCTGGCTCGCGGGCATGCAGGGGACAGGGCAGGACGATAGCGGCGCGCTCTTCAAGGCGGCCGTCATGTCGCTCGCGAGCCGCGATTCCGGCGCCGCCGCCGCCGAGGCCGACCTCATGGTGGCGCTCGCCGCGGCGTTCGGCGGCAATCTGGGTCCGCTCGACTGGGCGCCGCTCCTGGCGCCGCCGCACGCGGCGAAGCTGCCGAGTGCGGCGCTCGTCGTCGACCAGCAGCAAGCGGTGGCGGGCCATCGCGTGGGCGAGACGGTGCTGTCGAGTTTGCTCGTCGTCACGGCGGGCGACCGGCTCTCGCTCGAGCCGGTGCTGCTCGAAGGCGCGGTGACGGCATTGCGCGCGGTGGGGCGCGAGCCCGACGCGCGCGCGCTTGCGCTCGAGGCGGCGGTCGATGCCGGCATCTGAGCGCGCGCCCGCGATGTCGCCGCGGCGCGAGGCGTTCCTCGAGATGCTCGCGGCCGAGCGCGGCGCGGCGCGGCTGACGCTTCAGGCTTACGCAACCGACCTCGCCGATTGCGCCCGCTTCCTTGCGCGCACGCCGCTCGAGGACGCCGCGAGCGAGGATTTGCGCCGTTATGTCGGCGCGCTTGCGCGTCGGCGCATGAAGCCGCGCACGGTAGCGCGGCGGCTCTCGGCGCTGCGCCAGTTCTTCCGCTTCCTCGTGCTCGAAGGCGCGCGGCGCGACGATCCGACGAGCACGCTCGACGCGCCACGCCTCGGCCGGCCGCTGCCGAAGATCCTGAGCGAGAGCGAGACGACGGCGCTGCTCGACGCGGCGCGCGCGTGGGAGGGCCCCGAAGGCGTGCGCGTGCGCGCCATGGCAGAACTACTCTATGGCGCGGGCTTGCGCGTCTCGGAGCTGGTGGCGCTGCCGCTTGCCGCGGTGAAGCGGAATCCTCGCTTTCTCGTCGTGCGCGGCAAGGGCGACAAAGAGCGGCTCGTGCCGCTAGGCGGGCCGGCGCGCGCAGCGCTCACGGACTATCTCGACGCACGCGCGCATTTCCTCGCCAAGGGCGCGGCCTCGCTCTATCTCTTCCCGTCGCGCGGCAGCCATCTGACACGGCGGCGCGCTGGCCAGCTCGTGAAGGAGCTGGCGCTGCGCGCGGGGATCGATCCGGCGCGGCTGTCGCCGCACGTGCTGCGCCATGCGTTCGCGAGCCACCTGCTCGACCATGGCGCCGACCTCAGGAGCGTGCAGGCGATGCTCGGCCACGCCGACATCGCGACGACGCAGATCTATACGCACGTCGAAGGCGCGCGGCTCGAGCGGCTCGTGCGCGAGCATCATCCGCTCGCGCGCAAGAGGGAACTGCGCTGATGCGGCATTTCCTCGATTTCGAGAAACCGCTCGCCGAGCTCGAGGCGAAGATCGAGGAGCTGCGCCATCTCGGCTCGGGCAGCAGCGTCAACATCGCCGAGGAGGTCGAGAATCTCGAGGCGAAAGCCTCGCGCCTCTTGCGCCAGACCTTCGCCGAGCTGACGCCGTGGCAGAAGGTGCAGCTCGCGCGCCATCCCGACCGGCCGCACGGCGGCGCTTATCTCACGACGCTCCTCACCGAGTTCACGCCCTTGGCCGGCGACCGGCTCTTCGCCGAGGACCGCGCCATCATCGGCGGGCTCGGCCGCTTCCGCGGCCAGTCGGTCGTGGCGATCGCGCACGAAAAGGGCGGCGACACCGAGGCGCGGGTCCGGCACAATTTCGGCATGGCGCGGCCCGAGGGCTATCGCAAGGCGCAGCGCCTGATGCAATTGGCGGAGCGCTTCCGCCTGCCGGTGCTAAGCTTCGTCGACACGGCCGGGGCCTATCCCGGCATCGGCGCCGAGGAGCGCGGCCAGGCCGAAGCGATCGCCCGCACAACACAGCAGGGCCTTGCGCTCACCGTGCCGTTCATCGCCACCATCATCGGCGAGGGCGGATCGGGCGGCGCCATCGCATTGGCGGCCGCCAACACCGTGCTCATGCTCGAGAACGCAACCTACTCCGTCATCTCGCCCGAGGGCTGTGCCTCGATCCTCTGGAAGAGCGCCGAGCACGCGCCCGACGCAGCCGCGGCGCTGAAGCTCACCGCGGGCGACCTCATGCGGCTCGACGTGATCGACGAGATCGTGCCGGAGCCTTTGGGCGGCGCGCACCGCGATCCGGGGGCGGCGATCAATGCCACGGGCGAGGCGATCGCCGCGGCGCTCGCACAGCTCATGCCCGAGGACGGGCCCACGCTGCGCCGGCTGCGACGCGAGAAATTCTTGCGCATGGGAAATCGCGGCCTCTGATCCCATATCCTGCGCAGAAGCGTCGAGGAGGCAAAACATGACGCCGCAGGAACGAGACTTGATTGCCCACCTGTTCGACCGTCTGGCGCAAGCGGAGAGCCAGGCAAAGGACCGCGATGCCGAGGCCACGATCCGCGACGGCATGTCGCGCGTGCCGGACGCTCCCTATCTCCTGGTGCAGACGGTGCTGATCCAGGACATGGCGCTGGCCGAGGCGGAAAAGCACATCAAGGAGCTCGAAGCGCAGGCGAAGCCGGCCGCGCCCGAGCAGCCGACAAGCTTCCTCGCCGCCGCGCGCGGCAGCGTGCCGAGCGCGGGCCCGTGGGGCCGCGCGCCGGCGCCCCCGTCCGCGCCTGCGCCATCAGCCGGCGGCGGCTCGGTGTGGACCAATTCGGCGGCGGGTCAAGCGATGCCGGTGCAAGCAGGCGCCGCGCCCTCGCTTGCGATGCCCGGCGCAAGCTCGGGTTTCCTGCGCTCGGCCGCGACCACGGCCGCGGGGATCGCCGGCGGCGCGCTGCTCTTCAACGGCATCAGCTCGCTCTTCGGACCGCATTACGGCAATTTGTTCGGCGGCATGACGCCGCAGCCGGGCATCGGCGAGACCGTCATCAACAACTATTATGGCGATCAATCCGGCGACCCGGGCCAGCAGCAAGCGGCCGACACCGGCTATGACGACCAGGGCCTCGTCCAGGCCGACGACCAGGACCCGGGCGGACAGGATTTCTCGGACGATGGCGGCGGCAACGACGGCGGCGGCACGATCGACATCTAAGGCGAGCGCAGGCTGTAGCCGGCACCGCGCACGGTGTGGAGCAGCGGGTGCTCGAAACCCTTGTCGATCTTCTGCCTGAGCCGGCTCACATGAACGTCGATGACGTTGGTCTGCGGATCGAAGTGATGGTCCCAGACTTTCTCGAGCAGCATCGTGCGCGTGACGATGTGGCCCGCGTTCCGCATCAGATACTCGAGCAGCCGAAATTCGCGCGGCAGTAAGTCGATCGGGCGGTCGGCGCGCATCACCGTCCGCGCGATGAGATCGATCTCGAGATCGGCGACACGGAGCCGCGTCTCGGCGTTGCCGCGCCGCGTCAGCGCCTCGAGCCGCGCCAGCAATTCCGAGAAGGCAAATGGCTTTGGCAGGTAGTCGTCGCAGCCGGCGCGCAAGCCCACGACGCGGTCCTCGACATCGCCCAAGGCCGAAAGCACCAGCACCGGCGTCGCGTCGTGCGCCGCGCGCAGCGCCGCGATGATGCTGAGCCCGTCGAGCTCGGGCAGCATGCGGTCGATCACCATGGCGTCGAAGCGGTCGGCGCGCGCGGCCGCCAAGCCCTGGCGGCCGTCGCCCGCGAGATCGACACGATGGCCGCTTTCGGTCAGACCCTTGACGAGATAGGCCGCTGCCTCGCGATCATCCTCGATCACCAGGATGCGCATGGCGGCGGCCTCGTTCTCACCCGTTGCCGCCGTTGGCGAGGTTCAGCGCCACGAACTGATTGACGCCGTGGCGGTTGATGAGCAGCAGCAGGTTCTTGCCGCCGCTTTTCTTGACGGCGTCGAGCTTGGCGATGAACTCCTTGGGCATGTTCACCGGCTCCTGATTGACCGCTTGGATCACGTCGCCCGGCGCCAAGCCCAATTCCGCGAGCGGGCTCGAATCCGCGATCGAGGTCACGACCACGCCCTTGACGTTCTTCGGCACGGAAAGCTCGCGCCGCAGATCGGCGGTCAAGGGCGAGAGCTTCAGCCCCATCGTGCTCGCGGTCTGAGTGTGCTCGGGCTCCGCGCCCTTGCTGTTGTTCTCGGCCATGCGCTCGGGATGCTCGGGCATGGCGGCGATGACCGGCGACAGGGTCTGTTCCTTGCTCTCGCGCCAGATCTTGACCTTCGCCGTCTCGCCGACCGGCGTCTCGGCGACCGCGAGCGGCAGGTCGCGCAGCTTGGCGATGTCATGGCCATCGAATGCCATGATGACGTCGCCCTGCTTGATGCCGATCTTCTGCGCCGGCCCGCCGGGCGTGACGTCGGCGACGAGCGCGCCTTCCGCTTTCGGCAAGCCGAGGCTCTTCGCAAGCTCCGGCGTCACTTCCTGGATCTGCACGCCGAGCCAGCCGCGCTGGACCTTGCCGTGCTCCTTCAGCTGCTCGATGACGGGCTTCGCGAGGCTCGACGGAATGGCGAAGCCGATGCCGACCGAGCCGCCATTGGGCGAGTAGATCGCTGTGTTGATGCCGATGACCTTCCCGTCGAGGTTGAAGGTCGGGCCGCCGGAATTGCCGCGATTGATCGAGGCGTCGATCTGCAGGAAATCGTCGTAGGGACCCTCGTGGATGTCGCGGCCGCGCGCCGAGATGATGCCGGAGCTGACGGTGCCGCCGAGGCCGAACGGATTGCCGACCGCGAGCACCCAATCGCCGACCTGGACTGCGTTGCTGTCGCCCCACTCGACGTAAGGCAGCGGCTTCGGCGCGTCGATCTTGATGAGGGCGAGGTCGGTCTTGTCGTCGCGCCCGATCACCTTGGCGGTCAGCTTCGAATCGTCCTGGAAGATCACTGTCACCTTGTCGGCATTCTCGACCACGTGGTTGTTGGTGACGATGTAACCCGAGGGATCGATGATGAAGCCCGAGCCCAAAGCCAGGCGCTGGGCCCGCGGCTCCATCGGCATGCCGTTGGGCCCGTTGCGGAAGAAGCGTTTCAGGAACTGGTCGAAGGGCGATTGCGGCATCCCCTGTTGCGGCCCCGGCCCGGCCTGAGGCCCCTGGTCCTGATCCTGGTCTTGGTCCTGATCTTCGTCCTGGGTCTGGTCGCTTTCAGCCGCGCCCGCCTTCATCTGCACCGAGACGTTCACGACTGCCGGCAGCACCTTTTTCACCAGGGGCGCCAGCGTCGGCAGCTGGACGATGACAGGCGCGGCGGGCGCCGCGACCTGGGCGAGACCGGCCGGCGCCGTCGCCAGCGCAAGCGCGAGGGCGGTCGCGGCGGCAAACGCGCCGGCGCGCAGACGGGGGCGGGGGAGAGCGCGCGGGGACATGAGGGACATGGGGCGGCCTTTTCGCGAGGGGTCCGTCAAACGAATGAACGATCAGGATCCGGGTAATTGCCCGCGCACAGGATGCGGCGCGGGCAATTACGCGGGATTGTCGTGCGGATTAAATATTTGCAATGCGGGGCGCAACTCCAAGCGGCCCTCGCGATCTTTTGTGTGGGAAAGAAGGGCTAGGTGGCAAGTGGCCGGGACGCCGAAGCGGACCGGGCGGAGCCCAAACCAGGTTCAGCAAAACCTCCATAACATATTGTCTTTACGACACCTTTCTCTGCGCTTTCGCCCCCGCCTACCGGGCAGAGGGCGATGGCGCCGGCCCGGATTGGGTTCGTTCGGTAATTTCCGCCCTGCGGCCTCTGTCGGCGCCCAGCCGGGAAATTGGGTTCGTTTGGCGGAAACCCACTCTAGCGGCCGCTTCGGCGAGTTGTAATTACCCTCTCCCCACCGAGGAGAGGGCTGCACGGCGCGTGGGAGCGCCGAGCGGGTGAGGGGGCAATCGCTCAGGCGCCCGTCGCTTATCCCCCTCACCCTTCCCTCTCCCCAGAGGGGAGAGGGTTAGAGAGAGGCCGCGTTTCGGTACAGTCTGGATCAGACGTTAGCCGCGGCCGTGGCAGTGCTTGTACTTCTTGCCGGAGCCGCAGGGGCAAGGGGCGTTCCTCGGCGTGCGCGCCCAGGGCGCGGCGACTGCCGCCGCGGCAGGCGCGGTCGCCGTGGCGACGCCGCCATTGCCGTCGCCGTCCAACGGCGAGGCCGTTGCATCATGGCGCTCGACCATTTGCAGCGGCTCGCGCCGCGGCGCCAGTTCTTCCGCCCGCTCGACGCGCAGCTCGACATGGCAGAGGACGCTCGTCACCTGCTCGCGCAGGCGCACCAGCATCTCCTGGAACAGCTCGAACGCCTCGCGCTTGTACTCGTTCAAGGGATCGCGCTGCGCATAGGCGCGAAGATTGATGCCCTGGCGCAGATGGTCGAGCGAGAGGAGATGTTCTTTCCAGATCTGGTCGAGGAGCTGGAGCAGGAGCGAGCGCTCAGCAAGGCGCATGATGTCGGCGCCATAGGTCACGGCCTTCTGCGCCATCTTGGCGTCGGCCGCGGCAATGACGCGCTCGGTCACGGCCTCGTCGGTGATCCCCTCCTCCTTCGCCCAGTCGGGTACCGGCAGGTCGAGATTGAGCAGCCGCGCGAGCTCGGTCTTGAGGCCGTCGGCATTCCACTGGTCGGGCAGCGCGTTGCCCGGAATGGCGCGCTCGACCGCGCCCTCGATCACGTCATGGCGCATGTCGACGATCATCTGCGCGATGTCCTGCGTCGCCATGATCTCGCGGCGCTGCTGATAGACGACCTTGCGCTGGTCGTTCATCACGTCATCGAAGCGCAGGAGGTGCTTGCGGATCTCGTAGTTGCGCGCCTCGACCTTCTGCTGCGCCTTCTCGAGCGCCTTGTTGACCCAGGCATGGATGATGGCCTCGCCCGGCTTCAACCCGAGCTTCTGCAGCATGCCGTCCATGCGCTCGGAGCCAAAGATGCGCATCAGATCGTCTTCGAGCGAGACGAAGAATTTCGAGGCGCCCGGATCGCCCTGGCGGCCCGAGCGGCCGCGCAGCTGGTTGTCGATGCGGCGGCTCTCGTGGCGCTCGCTGCCGATGACGTAGAGCCCGCCCGCCTTCACGACCTCATCATGCGCGGCGGCGATCTCGCGGCGGATCGCATCAGCGCGCACTTCACGCGCCGCAGGATCGGCGATCTCGGCGAGCTCTTGCCTGAGCCGCATGTCGGCGTTGCCGCCCAGCTGAATGTCGGTGCCGCGGCCGGCCATGTTGGTGGCGATCGTCACGGCGCCGGGCTGGCCCGCCTGCGCGATGATGAAGGCTTCCTGTTCGTGATAGCGCGCGTTCAGCACATGGTGCGGGATCTGGCGCTTCTTGAAGATGTCCGCAAGCGTCTCCGACTTCTCGATGCTGACCGTGCCGACGAGCACCGGCTGATTGCGGCCGCGGCACTCGAGCACCTGGTTCAGGATCGCCTCGTACTTTTCCGCCGCCGAGCGATAGACCTCGTCGTCGTTGTCGGCGCGGATCATGGGCTCGTTGGTCGGCACCTCGATCACGTCGAGCTTGTAGATCTCGGAGAACTCGGTCGCTTCCGTCATCGCGGTGCCGGTCATGCCGGCTAGCTTCGGATAGAGGCGGAAATAATTCTGGAAGGTGATCGAGGCGAGCGTCTGGTTCTCGTTCTGGATGGTGACGCCTTCCTTGGCCTCGAGCGCCTGGTGGAGGCCCTCGGAATAGCGCCGGCCTTCCATCATGCGGCCGGTGAACTCGTCGATGATGACGACCTTGTCGTCACGCACGATGTAGTCGGTGTCCCGCGCGAAGAGCTTGTGCGCGCGGAGCGCCTGGTTGACATGGTGCGTCAGGTGGATGTTGTGGATGTCGTAGAGCGTGCCCTCGCTCATGAGGCGCGTCTGGCGCAAGAGCTCCTCGATGCGCTCGACGCCCGATTCCGAGAGCGTCACCGTGCGCTGCTTCTCGTCCTTCTCGAAATCCTCCGCGACGAGCTTGGGAATGAGCTTGTCGACCGAGCGGTAGAGCTCGGAGGAATCCTCGGCCGGACCCGAGATGATGAGCGGCGTGCGCGCCTCGTCGATCAGGATCGAGTCGACTTCGTCCACGATCGCGAAATTGAACGGGCGCTGCACCATCTCCTCGAGCCGGAACTTCATGTTGTCGCGGAGATAGTCGAAGCCGAACTCGTTGTTGGTGCCGTAGGTCACGTCATTGGCATAGGCGGCGCGCCGCTCGTTGTCGTCGAGCCCGTGCACGATGCAGCCGACGGTGAGCCCGAGGAAGCGGTAGATCTGCCCCATCCACTCGCTGTCGCGCTTTGCCAGATAGTCGTTGACGGTGACGACGTGGACGCCCGTGCCGGCGAGCGCGTTGAGATAGACGGGGAGCGTCGCGACAAGCGTCTTGCCCTCGCCCGTCTTCATCTCGGCGATCATGCCGCGGTGGAGCACGACGCCGCCCATCATCTGCACGTCGAAATGGCGCTGGCCGAGCGTGCGCTTGGCCGCCTCGCGCACGGTCGCGAAGGCATCCGGCAACAGGTCGTCGAGCGACTCGCCGTCGGCATGCCGTTTTTTTAACACGGCGGTGCGGGCGCGCAGGTCGTCGTCGGAAAGCGCCGCGAGCTCCGGCTCGGCCGCGGCGATCTCGTCGACAAGCGACTGAAGGCCCTTGATATAACGGTCGTTGGCGGAGCCGAAGAGCCGGCGGGCAAGGGCGCCGATCATCAATACCTCAAACGTGGAGATGGGCTGGGCCGGGGCCAAAGACAGATAGGCCCGGGTCCCGCACGTGTCAATTCGGGCGCGCTTCACGAATCGCCGTCGCCGCTTGTTCCGGGGGCGGCGATATGTTTATCTGCGCTCTCTCCGCCCCAGCCTTAGGGATGTTCCATGGCGCCTCGCGCACTCCTCGGCCTGCTTATACTTTGCCTTGCCGCGACGCCCGCCCTGGCCCAAACCGCGCCCAAAAAAGAGCCGGCAAAGAAGGAGCAGAAGGCCGCGCCCGCTGCCCCGGCCGGCGATCCGATCGTCGCCCGCGTGGACGGCACCGTCATCCACCGCTCCGACCTCGACGCTATGCGCTCCGGCCTCTCGCCGCAGGCGCAGCAGCTTCCGCCGGAGCAACTCTACCCTCGGTTGCTCGACCAGGCGATCGCGCTTGATCTCGCCGCCGCGGCCGCGCGCAAGACCAAGATCCCCGAAGATCCGCGCGTGAAGCAGGTGCTGGCGCTCAACGAGAACGAGATCCTTGCCAACGCCTATTTCGCCGACATCGCCAAGAAAGAGGTGAGCGAGGCGAAGCTCCGCGCGAAGTACGACGAATACATCAAGCAGGCGGCGCCGCACGAGGAAGTGCACGCGCGCCACATCCTCGTGCCGACCGAGGACGAGGCGAAGCAGATCATCGAGCAGCTCAAGAAGGGCGCCGACTTCGCCAAGCTTGCGAGCGAGAAGACGACCGATCCGGCCGGCAAGACGTCGGGCGGCGACCTCGGATATTTCGGCGAAAAGGACATGGTGCCGGAATTCGCCAAGGCCGCCTTCGCCTTGAAGCCCGGCGAGTTCACACAGACCCCGATCAAGACGCAGTTCGGCTGGCACGTCATCAAGGTCGAGGACCGGCGCCAGTCGAAGCCGCCGACCTACGAGGAAGTGGCACCGCAGATCGCGCGCCAGATGGCGCAGGAGATCGCCGACGCGCGCATCAAGGAACTGGCCGCGACGGCGAAGATCGAGGTCTTCAACGCCGACGGCACGCCGGCCAAGCTCGGCCCGGCGCAAACGCCGCAAGCATCCGCGGCGCCGGCCAAGGGCGCGACCCCAACCGCCACAGCGGCGCCCGCGCCGGCCGGCGACGGCGGCGGCCAGCCGGCGCTCCTGCCGCTCCAGAACGGTACCCCCGGCGCACCGCCGCCCGCATCCTCAGGCCCGCCCATGCTCGCGCCCGCGACGCAAAATCTCGGCAAGTAGCGGGATGGCCGTCTCGCCGCTCGCGCCCGAGCGGATTGCCGAGCTGCCGCCTGTCGCCGGCGTGAGGCTCGCCGCGGCGCAGTGCGGCATCCGCTATCGCGAGCGCAGCGACCTCATGGTGGCGGTGCTCGACGCGGGCACCACGATCGCCGGCGTGCTCACGCGCTCGCAGACGCCGGGGGCGCCCGTCGATTGGTGCCGCCAGTGCCTGCCGGGCGGCGCGGCGCGCGCCATCATCGCGAACGCCGGCAACGCCAACGTCTTCACCGGCCGGGCCGGACGCGCCGCGTGCGAGGCAACGGCCGCGGCCGCGGCTGCAGCGCTCGGATGCGATCCGCGCACCGTCTTCATCGCCTCGACCGGCGTCATCGGCGAGTTCCTCGACGCGCAGAAGATCGTGGCGGCCCTGCCCGGCGCGCTCGCCGCCACCGTGCCCGGCGCCTGGCGCGGCGCGGCCGAGGCGATCATGACGACCGACACGTTCCCGAAGCTCGCGACCGCGACGGCCAAGATCGGCGACGTGCCGGTGACCGTGAACGGCATCGCCAAGGGCTCGGGCATGATCGCGCCCGACATGGCGACGATGCTGGCTTTCCTCTTCACGGATGCGGCGATCCCGGCGCCGGTATTGCAGGCGCTCCTGAAGCCCGCGGTCGAGCGCTCGTTCAACTGCATCACCGTCGACGGCGACACCTCGACGAGCGACACGGCGCTCCTCGCCGCCACCGGCGCCGCGGGCAACGCGCCGCCCGCCACGGCGGGCGCGCCGGAGCTCCGCTCCTTCAAGCGTGCGCTCGAGAAGGTCGCGATCGACCTCGCGCAGCAGATCGTGAAGGACGGCGAGGGCGCGGAAAAATTTGTCACGATCGAGGTGACGGGTGCCGCGTCGGCGCGCGCGGCGCGGCGGATCGCGCTCGCCGTCGGCAACTCGCCGCTCGTCAAGACGGCGCTGGCGGCGGGCGACGCCAACTGGGGCCGCATCGTCGGCGCCGTCGGCAAGGCCGGCGAGAAGGCCGACCGCGACCGGCTCGCGATCCGCGTCGGCGGCATCATCATCGCCGCCGAGGGCGGGCCGGTGCCGGGATACGACGAGACCCCGGTCGCAAGCCACATGAAGGGCCGCGACATTTCCATCGCCATCGACCTTGGCATCGGCAAGGGCCGCGCCCGGGTCTGGACATGCGACCTCACCCACCGCTACATCGACATCAACGGCAGCTATCGCAGCTAGGGGACGGGCGATGGCGGAACTCGACGGACTTTGGACGATCGCGTTCGAGGTGGCCGGCGATTGGCGGTCGGGCGGCGTCGTGCTGTTCGAGGACGGCCGGCTCTCCGGCGGCGACAGCTTCTATTTCTATTACGGCCATTGCCGCGAGCAGCGCGGCATCCTCAAAGGCGAGGCGCGCATCATTCATCATAGCGGCCCGCTCTCCACGGGGTTCGGCGACAGCCCCGACTTCGTCGTGGTGATCGAGGCGCAGCGGCGCGGCGACATCATCAACGGCCATATCTTCAAGCCGAAGAACGAGGAGGCGCGGCTCAAGCTGCGCTGCGTCCGGCGCGTCAGGGCCGAAGACCTCAAGTGAGCGGCGCGGACCTGCCGCTTTCGGTCGTGTGCGCGGCGCTCGTGGCCCCGGGCCCGCGCGTGCTCTTGGCCGAGCGCCCGGCGGGAAAGTCGATGGCAGGACTGTGGGAGTTCCCCGGCGGCAAGATCATGCCGGGCGAAACGCCCGAAGCGGCGCTCGCGCGCGAGCTCGAGGAGGAGCTTGGGATCAGGGCGGATCCGGGCGAGCTCCACCCTCTCGCCTTCGCCTCGCATGCTTATGCGACGTTCCACGTCGTGCTGCTGCTTTATCTGTGCCGGCGCTGGGAGCGCGAGCCGCACGCGCGCGAAAGCCAACGGCTCGCCTGGGTTAGGCCGCACGAGTTCGGTTCTTACGCGATGCCGCCCGCGGACGCGCCGCTCGTCACGGCGCTCCGCGAGGCACTCGCGCAGGATTGATCAGGACGGAACGGAAAACAGGGGAACCGCCGCCCCCGACGATTGCGGGAGCGGCGACTCGGAGTGCTAGTTCGCCGCCTTCAGCGTGATGCCGGCGATGCCGCCCGCCACGTTGAGGCCGGTCTGGCCGGAGAAGCTCACCGGCTGCAGCGAGACGGAATTGCCGCCGCCGACGAGCACGTTGGCGCCGACGCCGCCGCCCACCGTCGCTTGGCCGGTCGCGCCGACATAGGTGCCGGTCAACGCCCCCTTGGCGACGTTGGCGGTCGGTGCAACCACCGCCCACACGATCACCGCCGACTGGGTATAGCCGATATCGACGCCGAACTTGGTGATCGCGCCGGTGTAATGCTCGTTGCTGCTACCGTTCGAGTACGTGCATTTCAGGTCCTTCGACGACCCGAAGATGAAGCCCCAGCCGCTCGCGACATCGCAGGTGAGGGCGCCCGCCGCCACGCCGGACTGGGCCGCGGCCGGCTGGATCGAGCCGCCGAGCCCGGCAAGGGCGAGAACCGATGCGAACGCCGTGGCAACATATTTCGTTTTCATGAAAGTCTCCTGGTTTCTGGATTGCGGAGATGTTGCCGCCGAGCCCATTAGGGCGCGCCGGATGGAGAATTTCAACGCGCTCGACCGAGCGTCACCCCGGCGCACATTGAGGAGCGGATAGTGGCCGAACCCATGATCCGGCGATTTGATGTAGCTCAAGCGAATCAGTCAAGAGCGGTCAATCATCGCGCGGCCGCAAGGGCCTCGGCAATGCGGTCGCTGAGCGCGGCCAGGTCCCGGCTCATGGCGGCGACGAGAGCGTCGGTGTCGTCGCCGGCGACGCGCTCGCGGAATTCGGCCGCATCGAGCGGGCCGTCGCCCCCCTTGCCGCGCACGGACCAGCGTGCGTCGAGCACGACCGTGCCGTCCGGATCCACGTCGAAGCGCTCGATCGAGATTGCCAGCGTGTTATCGGCCTCGCCCAGCATGCCGCTCGAGCTGAGCGCGATCTTCATGTGCGGCAGGCGCCCGGCGAGTTCGGCCAAGAGCACGCGCGGCATCATCTCGTCGAGCGGCTCGGCCCAGCGTTCCGTGTCGTCGGTCGCGAGCGCGTAGGCGTCGTGGCGGCGCACGATCTGCGGCCGGTCGAGATAATGCGCCACCTCCATGCGCGCGATCACGACGGCACCGGCGGGCGCGGGATCGGCCGTGCCGGACATCGGCACGAGCGTGTAGAGCGTCGGATCGGGCGAGTGGCAGGACGCGAGCGCGGCCGCGGCGAGCGCCGCCAGGACGAGGCGCCTCACGGCAGCTCTCCCTTGCCGCGGATGACCGATTCGGGATGCTGCTCGAGCGCGTCGGCCAACGCCTTCATCGAGCGCGCCGTGTCTTGGAGCTGGCGCAACAGATCGACGAGGCCGCGGCGCACCTCCGAGCCGTTGCCGTAGCCGGCATTGGCGGAGCTCAAAAGCGCGTCGAGCTGCGTCAGCGTCTCGCTCGCCTGAGTCAATGTCTTATCGGCGGAGGTGAGCGTCTTGTCGGCCGAGCCGAGGACGGACCTGATCTGCGGCTCCTCCGCGAGCCTCTGCATTGCCTGAAGCGTGTTGCGGGTGTCGGACATCACGCCTTCGAGCGGCATCTTGCCGACGCGATCGAGGATTCCGGACACCTGCGTGAGAACGGTGTTCGCGCTCGCCGCGATGTTCGACGTGCCGGACGGCACGGTCGGCAGCACGGGGATCTTGCCCTCGAAGCGGATTTGCGCCGGCGGCGCTTCAGGGAAAAAGTCAAAGACGACGATTTGCTGGCCCGAGATGAGGCTTGCGCTCTGGAGTTGCGCGCGCAGCCCGCGCTGCACGAATGCGTTCATCGCCCGCATCACGTTCTCGACCGACGATTCCTGCGCGACCCCGAGGCCGGTTCGCTCGACGCGCTGCGGCTCGAAGGCG
This sequence comes from Allostellaceae bacterium, assembly GCA_035518375.1. Lineage (GTDB taxonomy): Bacteria > Pseudomonadota > Alphaproteobacteria > ATCC43930 > CGMCC-115725 > DATJLY01. Next base: position 44,472 of record DATIXQ010000006.1, read on the forward strand.
AGCGTCACGGGGATGCGCACGCGGCTCTGCGAGGCGTCATACTGCAGGCGGATGTCGGTGACGTTGCCGACGCGGATGCCGCGGAACTCGACGGGCGCGCCCACTTCGAGCCCGTGCACCGAATCGTTGAACTCGACGATGAAGGGCACGCGCTGCTCATAAGTCGCCTCGAACGCAGCAGTGCGGTCGTTATAGAGCGGGAACTGCGTCTGCGCTGTCGCGACGTTGGTGGTGTCGCCGCCACCCGGCAGCGTGTCGAAGCCGACGCCGCCAGTGAGAAGCGCCTGAAGCGATTCCATCTCGACCTTCACGCCCGAGACACCGGCATTGACGGTGATGCCGGAATCGTTCCAGAAGCGCGTCGCCGGATGAACGAGCTGGTCATAAGGCTTGTTGACGAAGGCGTGGATCTTGAGCTTGCCCTGATTGTAGTCGAACTCGCTGCCGAGCACTTCGCCGACCTTGACGCCGTGGAAATAGACGGGCGAGGCCGGCCCCAGCGAGCCGAGCCGCTCGGCATTGAGGATGAACTCGGTGCCAGGCACATCGGAGCGCACGACCGGCGGGTCCTCAAGCCCGACGAAATCGCGCGCTTGCTCACCCTCGCCCGGGTCCATCTCGATATAGGCGCCCGACAGCAAGGTCTCGAGGCCCGACAAGTTGCTGAGGCTGACGCGCGGGCGCACCACCCAGAAGCGTGTTCCGGCGTTCAAGTGCGCGGCCGCCGTCTTGTTCATGCTCGCCGTAACGATGACGTGCGAGAGGTCGGGCGTGAGCTCGACCCTGTCGACGACGCCAAGCTCGACGTCGTTGTGCTTGACCCGGGTCTTGCCGGCCTCGATGCCGACGCCGGTGCGAAACGAGATCGTGATTGAGGGGCCGCGCGCGGAAATGGTCGTGTAGGCGAGCCACGCGGCGATCAGCACCGCGACGAACGGGATCGCCCAGATCGGCGAGAGACGACGGCGCAGGTGCAGCGCCGCGCGCGGCAACGTCTCGCGATCGAGCGGCCCGGGCTCGCCTTCGCTCATCGGTTGGCTCCCGCGCTGTCCCACATGAGGCGCGGGTCGAATGACATCGCTGCGAACATGGTGGTGACGACGACCGCGGCGAAGGAGATGGCGCCGACGCCGGGCGCGACCGACGCGATCGCCCCGAGCCGTACCAGCGCCACGAGGATCGAGAGCATGAAGATGTCGATCATCGACCAGCGTCCGACCGCTTCGATGATCCGGTAAAGCCGCGTGCGTTCGCGCAGATGCCACGCGGAGCGCCGCTGCGTCGTCACGAGCAGCAGCACGAGGCCGACGATCTTCAGCACCGGCACGGTGATGCTGGCGAAGAAGACGAGCAGGGCCAATGGCCACATGCCGGATTCGACGAGGTGCTTGACGCCCGAGAGGATGGTGTCGGGCGCGCCGGCGCCGAACGAGATCACCGTCAGGAACGGATAGACGTTGGCCGGGATGTAAAGGATGGCGGCGGCGATCACGAGCGCCCAGCAGCGCGCGATGCTGTCTGGCTTGCGGCGATGGAGGCGCGCGCGACAGCGCGGGCAGTGCGCGCCCGCGCCCCCATCCGCGCTGACGAGCCCGCACACCTCGCAGCGCGCGAGCGGCACGCCGTCGCGGACCGGCGGAACGTGGGCCAAGCCCTTCCGCTCGACCTCTTCCCAGAGCTCGTCGTAGTTGATGAAGTGATCAACTGCCGCCATGACGACGACGAGCGCGCCCAGCGCGTAGACGGCGATGCCGAGCGTGACGGTCGCCAGGGCCGTGAGCTTCACGTAGGCGACGAAGAGGCCCAGGAGATAGACCTCGATCATCGACCAGGGATGAAGCTCGTCCATCCAGCGCAGGAGCGTGACGAGGATGCGCGTCGGGCGCCGGCGCTTGAACGCGAGAAGGACATAGCTCGTGGCGCCGAGCTTCAGCGCCGGCGCCGCGACCGTCAGCAGCACGATGAGGACCGAGAGCGGCCACAGCCCGTCGCCGTAGAGCGCCACGGCGCCGGTGACGAGACTAGCCTGATCGACCTGGCCCTCCATGCCGAACGACAGGAACGGCATGAAATTCGCGAGCAGGATGAGGACGAGACCCGTCAGCGCGAGCGCCAGCGCCGCGTCCTGCGCGCCATTGGCGCGCAGATGCGCGGCGCAGCGCGGACAGTGCGCGACCTCCCCCGGCCCGAGCGGCGTCAGGCCAAGCCGCAAGCCGCAATCCTGGCATTCGACGAGCTGCGTGTTCACCGGCTGATGGACTTGAGGCCTGCGACGAATTCCTCGAACGTGAAGGAGCCGTGATGCTTCACGTCGATGTCCTCGAAGTGGATGGCGTCGGCGAGGTCGAGCCCGGTGAGATAGCCCTTGTGGCCTTCGTCGGCCTTCTCGAAGAAAGCGCGCGAGAGGCCGGTGTCCTCGAAGCGCAGGCGCGGATCCTGCTCGTTCTGACGGGCGCGGAAATAAAACGCGTCCATCTTGTTGGTCTCGAATTCGAGCTTCGTGACCTTGCCATCGTGATTGGTGTCGAGGATGTCGAAGATGCCCTTCGCCTCCTGGAGCGTGTAGGCGGACGCGCCGCCAGGCAGCAGGATGCTAGCGATGGCAAGCGCCGCGACAGCGCCCCCAAACGGCCGAACTCGCCGCAGCGCGCGCTTCATCGCCCCCTCCACAACATTCCAAATGCGAATCGGCGCCGTCATATCACGAATCATGCCGCGGCCACAAATACTCGGAGCCACGGGTAGTGTCTCAGTTTCCTCTGTAACAGGCTCGCGCCGCTCTTGAACGTCGGCGCGTTCGTCGCCACAGTCCCATCATGCCCAAAGGCCCCCGAGGCGAGAAGCGCCCCGCCGACGTGATCGGCGCAGCCGTGAAGGTCATGCGGATCGCGACAGGGGAGGAACAGGAAGATTTGGGGACGGCTCCAAATCGCGCGAAAGGGGGACGGAAAGGCGCGAAGGCTCGCGCTCGTAAATTGTCTCCTCAGCAGCGATCTGAGATCGCCCGCGCTGCGGCGTCAGCTAGATGGAAGAAAAGCTAAGCCTCTGCGGCCTCGTCTCCGTCCCGCTCTAAGAGTTCGGTTGCGCGTCGTTCCGCGCAGTCATCCGCAAATTCAGTAAGAAAGTTCAACTGCGGGTCCGCAGGGAACGCCTTGTTCATGTGCTCAACGTCGCATACAGCCCGATATACTTGATTGGCGATACCATCGCGGCGCTGGCGAACTGCTTTTTGCCGCAGATTTGTCGTTCCACCCCTGTCCGTATCGAACCAAAGAGGGTACTGCGCGCCATTCTCAAAGATCATGACACACTGCTTCGCGCGGTATGTGAACCCGGCATCGTCGGCTCTGACGGCTTGTCGCAAGGCTGCTGTAACCTG
>DATIXQ010000007.1:0-26635 GCA_035518375.1 Allostellaceae bacterium
GCAAGCTCGCCCTCGTAGTCAAAAGTCTCGGCGACACGCGGATCGGGGCACCAGAGCGGCTCCAGATGCCCCACGACCGAGCACGGCATGCGCATGAAGATCTGCGGATAGTCCTTTGAGGTGGTGAGGCCGGTTTCCTCGATGTGCGCCTTGAAATTCAAGGCCAAGGCCCAGGTCGCGTGCGGCTCGGGCACGACCGGGTCGAGCGTCACCTGGTCGAAGCGGAAATCGGGGTCGCGCCCCTTGGCCGCGGCCTCGATGGCTTTCAGCACCGCGGGGCCCAATTCGAGGATCCGTTTCAGCGTGCCCGGCAGATCGGGCGCCGCGCGGCGGAGCGACACGAAGCGATGATCGTCGACCATGACGCCCACGCCGGAATGGTCGCGCGTGTGATAGGAGACGAGCCGCATGTTGCCCTCCCTCGTCCGTCAGTTCATCGCGCGCGCGGCGCGCAGTGATGGGCGGTCGGGCGAATCCTCGGGACGGTGCAAGCCTTCCATCAAATGCCACTCGGAGAAGCGGTTGGTGCGGAAGTTCGTCGGCTTCCACGACTCGGTGACGAAATCGGGATTGGAGAAATACTCGATCGTGCCGCCCAGCGGATTCTTGAAATACCAGAAATAGGCCGAGCTGATCGGGTGCCGGCCCGGCCCCACCGCGGTCTCCCAGCCGCATTGCGAGAAATGCATGCCGCCGCCGAACACCTCGTGGATGTCGTGCACCTCGAAGGCGACGTGATGGAGATCGGTCGTGCCGCCCGGCCGCTTGAGGAGGAAGAGATTGTGATGGTCGGCGCGCGCGGCATAGCGCAGAAACACGGCGGCGCCGCCGACATAGCGGTCGCTGAGCCAGAAGCCGAGGCGCTTCGTGTAGAACGCTTCGCCCGCGCGCACGTCGGGAACAGCGAAGACGATATGGCCCATGCGGAAGGGACGCGCGCGCTCGTACATCGGCGAGGGCGCATCGACGCGGCCGCGCGCGCCCGGCACGTTGAGCGGCAGCGTCGAGCGCTTGGGCTCCTTGCCGTGGCGCCAGACGCGCAAGCCGATATTGATGCCGCTGTCGTCATGCGTGTGGAGCGTGCCGTCCTTGTCGGCCGTGACGTCGCGGTCGCGCGCGAGCTCGTCGCCCAAGCGGTCGAGCGCCTTCTGGGTCTCCACGCCCCAGATCACCTCGCGGAATTCCGAGCCGCCCGAGAGCTTGGGCGGCAGATCCTTCGCGCCGCTCGGGCGCACCACGATCTCGGAGCCGATCTCGGTCGCAAACGCGAGCGTCTTGCCGTCCTTCACCTTCTTAAGGCCCCATTCGGAGAAGAGCCGGCGCGGCAGAGCCAAATCGGCCGCGCCAAAGACGACGCTCTCGATGCCGACGAATCCCGTTCCCTCTTTCGCCATGGCCGCCTCGCTCGCGTGAATTTCTCGCGCGCGATGAGACCACCCGGCCCCGCGCCCGGTCAAGACTATGCTATCGTCCCGCGCTTGAAAGGGGCCATCCTTATATCGGAACCGGCGCAGGGGGAACGGTGATGGAAATTCCGACTTTGATTACCTTTGGCGTCCTTCTGCTTCTCGTCCTTTCGGTCGTGTTTTCGAACTGCTTCACCGTCGAGCAGCAGACCGTGCGCATGATCACGCGGTTCGGGAAATACCGGCGCACCGCCATCGCCGGCCTCAATTTCAAGTGGCCGTTCATCGAGGCGAAGTCGAAGCCGTTGAGCCTGCGCACCGAACAGCACGTCGTTCAGGTCGAGAGCATCACCAAGGACAAGGTGACCGTCACGCTCAAGATCAGCGTGCAATCGCAAGTCATTCCGGCGAACGCGTCCGACGCTTACTACAAGCTTGCCAATCCGGTGGCGCAGATCGAGTCGTACGTGTTCGACGCGGTGCGCTCCAAGGTTCCCGAGATGAATCTCGACGACGTGTTCCAGAACAAGGGCGAGATCGCCAATGCCGTGGAGAAGGAGCTGCGCGAGGATATGGCGGCCTATGGCTTCCAGATCCAGAAGGCGCTCGTCACCGAGATCACGCCCGATGCCAAGGTCGTCGCCGCGATGAACGACATCAACGCCGCTTCGCGCGAACAGATCGCGGCGCAGGCACGTGGCGAGGCGACGAAGATTCTCGTCATCAAGCAGGCCGAAGCGGAAGCGGCGCAGAAGAAGCTGCGCGGCGAGGGCGTCGCCAACGAGCGCGAGGCGATCGCCACGGGCATCCGGAATTCGCTCGAAACGCTCAAGGCCGCGGGCGTTCCGATTGATGAAGTGCTGCGCGTCCTTATGACGGCGCAGGGCTTCGACGCCATGCGCGATATGGCGGCGACCGGCAAATCGACTATTATCTTCGCGCCGAATTCGCCCGACGGCTTCGCCAAGCTGTTCACGGCGGTCGCCGGCGCGGAACAGGTGCAGTGAGAAAGATGGAAGGATCATCCGCGCGCCCGACGGCAGGCGAAATCATCGCGCGCGCGAGCGCGCTTCTACCGGAGCTCAGGAAGCGCGCCGAAGAGACTGAGAAGCTGCGGCGGCTGCCCGACGATCTGAACCGCGCCTTTGCCGCCGCCGGCTTCTACAAAATCATGCAGCCCGCGCGCTATGGCGGCTACGAGCTTCCGTTGGGTACGCAGACGGAATTGGGCGCCGAGCTTGGCCGCGCCTGCGGCTCGGCCGCGTGGGTTGCGAGCATCATCTCCTGCCATGCGTGGCTCGGCGGCATGTTTCCGAAGGAGGCGCAGGACGAGATCTGGGGCAGCGACCAGGGCGCAACGATCGCGAGCTCGTTCATGCCGGTGGGCGCAAAGACCGAGCGCGGGGCGGGCGGCTATCGCGTCTCCGGCCGCTGGCGCTTCTCGAGCGGGGTCGATCATTGCCAATGGGCAGTCGTGGTGCTGCCGGTGCCGCCGCGCGCCTATTTCGCGCTGCTGAAGCTTGCCGATTGCCGCATCGAGGATGTGTGGCATTCGGTCGGCCTCGCCGGCACGGGCAGCAACGACATCGTGGTCGAGAACGTGTTCCTGGCCGAGCACCGGCTGCTCGACATGGACGCGGTGAGAGGCGGGCCGTCGCCGGGCAGCGCCGTCAACCCGCACTACCTCTACCGCCTGCCGCTGCTCGCGTGCTTCACCTTCAACATTGTCGGCTCAGGCCTCGGCATTGCGCGCGGCCTGAGCGAAGCCGTGCTCGGGGGATTGAAGGCACAGGTGAGCCGCGCCGGCGCCAAGGTGGCGGAGCACCAGAGCATCCATCTTCGCATCGCCGAGGCCCTGGCCGAGATCGATGCGGCGCGCGCGCTCGTCTTCACCGACCGCGACGAGATCGTGAAGAAGGCCGAGGCGGGCGACGAGTTCACGCTGCTCGACCGGGTGCGCTATCGCCGCGACATGTGCTTCGCCGGGCGACTCTGCCTCAACGCGGTCGAGCGGCTCTTCCCGATCGCTGGCGCCCAAGGCCTCATGAACGACCAGCCGGTGCAGCGCCTGTGGCGCGACATGCGCGCGGTCTCGCATCATCTTGGCATGACCTGGGACATCCAGGGCTCGCTTTACGGCGCCGTCGCCTTGGGGCTGCCCTCGCCCGATACGAAGATCTGAGCCATGGAATTCGGCATCTTCGACCACGTCGACCGCAACGGCCTGCCGCTCGACCAATTCTACGAGATGCGGTTGGCGCTGACCGAAGCCTATGACCGGCTGGGCTTCCGCTCCTATCACATCGCCGAACACCACGCGACGCCCTTGGGCATGGCGCCCTCGCCCAGCATCTTCCTCTCCGCGGTGGCGCAGCGCACGAAGCGCCTGCGCTTCGGGCCGCTGGTCTATCTCCTGCCGCTCTATCACCCGCTGCGGCTCGCGGAGGAGATCTGCATGCTCGACCATATGAGCCATGGACGCTTCGAGCTTGGCGTCGGGCGCGGCGTGTCGCCGGTCGAGGTCGGCTTTTACGGTGTCGATCCAGAGGCGCGCGCGGCGCTCTTCGCCGAGGCCCTGGCCGCGCTCAAGGCGGCGCTCACGTCCGAACGGCTCGACTTCACGAGCGAGCACTGGGCCTTCCGCGACGTGCCGATGGAATTGCGGCCGCTGCAGCAGCCGCACCCGCCGCTTTGGGTCGGCGTCGAGAACCCCGAAGGCGCCGAGCGCGCCGCGCGGGAGCGCATCAACTTCATCACCGCGCATCCCGTCGATGCGGCGCGAGCCATCATGGCGGCCGCGCGCGCGGCGGCGCCGGGCGCGACACAGCTCATGGGGCTGGCGCGCTTCATCGTCATCGCCGAGAGCGACGACGAGGCGCTGGCATTGGCGCGCCGCGCCTATCCCAAGTGGCAGCAGGCCCTTACCTACCTGCCGCGCGTCTTCGGCTATGCGACGCGCAACCCGAGGCCCGCCGAGTTCGACGCCATCCGCAACGGCGGTCGCGGCGTCGCGGGCGCGCCGGCCACCGTCGCGGCCGAGCTCAAGGCGCAGCTCGCCGAGAGCGGCGCCAACTACTGCGTCGGCCAGTTCGCGTTCGGCGACATGTCGCGCGACGAGGCGCTGCGCTCGATCGAACTGTTCGCCCGCCACGTGATGCCGCAGTTGCGGTGAGGTGGAGTTGCGGCGCAGCAAGCGATATGCTCACCCCATGACCGACAGCGTTGTGAAGGCACGGCTCGGTACGAAGGCGGAAGTGGTGGTTCCGAAGCCGGTGCGCGACGCGCTCGGCCTCAAGCCCGGAGATGAATTCGCCTTCGTGATCGAAGGCGATCAAGTGCGCGTCGTATCGGTCTCGTCCCAGATCGACGATCCGTTCGCCGGCTTCACCGAGTGGGCTTCGGCGGCGGACACAAAGGGATATGCCGAATTTTAGCCGCTTCGACATCGTCGCGGTGCCGTTTCCCTACACCGACCGGCCGCGACTCCAGCGTCGTCCGGCGCTCGTGATCTCCCATCCAGCGTTCGAAGAGCGGTTCGGACTACTTTGGGTGCTGATGATTACCGCGGCCGAAAACGCTGGCTGGGCCGACGACGTGCCCATCCCAGACCACGCCGCCGCCGGCCTTCCGATCCCGTCGATCATTCGTCCGAGCAAGATCGCCACGATCGAGGCGGCGCGAGCGCAGAATCGCGGCAAGATCGACGACGCCACGGCACGCGCCGTGGAAGCCGCAGTCACCGCGTATATCGCGTAGCGTTCGCCTACTGCAGCTTCTCGCAGGCGCGGGCGATGCGGTTGCAGGCTTCCGTCAGCTCGGCGGTCGAGGTCGCGTACGAGATGCGGAAATGCGGCGCCAATCCAAACGCCGTGCCCGGCACCACCGCCACGCCCTCGGTGTCGAGCAGATAGGTGCAGAAATCCGTATCCGTCTCGATCATGCGGCCGTCGGGCGCGCGCCGGCCGATCGCACCTGCGCACGAGGGATAGACATAGAACGCGCCCTCGGGCGTCGGGCAATGGATGCCCTTGCAGCGGTTCAACATCGCCACGACGAGATTGCGCCGCTCCTTGAAGATCGCCTGGTTCTTCGGGATGAAGTCCTGCGTGCCATTGAGCGCCTCGACGCCCGCGGCCTGGCTGATCGAGCTCGGGTTCGTGGTCGATTGCGACTGCAACGCCGCGATCGCCTTGATGAGCTCCTTGGGCCCGCCGGCATAGCCGAGGCGCCAGCCAGTCATGCAGTAGGCCTTCGACATGCCGTTCAAGGTAAGCGTGCGCGGAAAGAGCTTCGGCTCGACCTGGGCGATGCTGGTGAAGACGAAATCGTCGTAGACCAGATGCTCGTAGATGTCGTCGGCGAGCACATAGACGTGCGGATTGCGCACCAGCACCTCGGCCAAGGCGGCAAGCTCCGCGCGCGTGTAGGCGGCGCCCGTCGGATTCCCCGGCGAATTGAGGATGAGCCACTTGGTCTTCGGCGTGATCGCCGCTTCGAGATCCTCGGGCCTGAGCTTGAAGCCGTTGTTCTGCGGGCAGGTCACAGGGACCGGCGTGCCGTCGGCCAGCACGACGATGTCGGGGTAGGAGACCCAATAAGGCGCCGGCACGATCACCTCGTCGCCGGCATTGAGGGTCGAGAGCAGCGCGTTGAACAGCACCTGCTTGCCGCCGGTGCCGACCGTGATCTGGTCGGGCGTGTAGTCGAGGCCGTTCTCGCGCTTGAACTTGGCGCAGATCGCCTTCTTCAGCTCGGGCGTGCCGTCGACTTGCGTGTATTTCGTCTGGCCGGCGTCGATCGCGCGCTTGGCCGCTTCCTTGATGTTGACCGGCGTGTCCATGTCGGGCTCGCCGGCGGCGAGGCCGATCACGTCGCGGCCCTCGGCCTTCATGGCCAAGGCCTTGTTCGAGATGAAGATGGTCGGCGAGGGCTTGATGCGCTGCAACCGGTCGGCGATGAAGGGCATGACGGGCTCGGAAATTTAGGGCCGCAGAGCCTAGAGCGGCTTTTGCTGCGGCGCAACATCGACTCGCGCGAGACGCCCGCTAGTCCCGCAGGGCCGAGGCGACCTGCGCCCGCGACCACAGCGCGAGATAGCGCGGCGGCGCGGGAGCGACGAAGTCCGGCACCCTGGCGAGGGGCGGCGGCAGGTTGAAGGGGGGCAGGCGCAGATTGTAGGGGCGGAATCCGCCGGTCTCGACGTCGGCATTTTCCTTGGGAAACTCGTACTGCGTCGCCAGCAGCAGGCCGACCGGCGAGCGCGCGAAATTCCTCAGAACCTTTATCACCTCGGCGTTGGGAAAGTGGAACAGCACGGTCCGGCACATCCACATATCCGCCTGCGGCAGCGGATCGTCGACGATGTTCAGGCGCACGAAATCGTGGCGTCCGTCGTGGTAGCGGCGCTCTAGATCGGCAACGAGCTCGGGCACGATCTCGCCGCCGATATACCGCGTATCTTCGGGCAGCCGAACCTTGCTCATCCAATTGAAGTCGCCGCACGGGCAATCGAAGAACACCCTGACTTTGTAATCGCGCAGCAGCCGCTCGATGTGGCCGCGCACCACGCGCGTGTAGCCGAGTTCGCTGGTGTAGCCGCTGCGCGTCTCGCGCGAGCCCCAGCCGTTGCCGTCGTAAATCCGAGTGAACACTTCCTCCATGCTGCCGCCGCCGTTGGCGGCATAGCGGCCATCACCACGCCGCAGAATCGGATAAACCCGCTCCCAGATCGGATTAAAGAGCGCGGGGTTCTGTTGCATGATCGCCTTGACGTTGGCTTTGACGAACCGAGGCAACATGGCGCAAATCCGTGACTGTTGCGGCGGCGGACGGTGCGGCGCTCGGCGCGCTGGCTGATGGCGAGCGCCACCGCGGCAAAAGGTTTGCCGGCGCAACCGTCCCGACGGCAAACCCCCGTATGGTCGTGGCGTTCCGTCGGGCGCGTTGGCGCGGCATAGCGCTCGATCAGCGCCGCGCGGTGATCCGCGATGGCCACGATGTCCGTTGGATAAGGCGCGAGCGTCGTCGCCTTCGCTACTACCTGCGTCGCGCCGGCCGCTTTCAGATTAGAGCTATTACAATCTAGACGCGCACGACGCCGATCGAGCGCGGCCCGCGGGCGGTCTGGCGAGGACCCGGCGCCGGTCTTATCTTGGCGTTATGCCGATCCTGACCGCGCCGCGGCCGCTCGACGATGTCGGGCGGCGCTTTACGATCCATTCGGAGTTCCAGCCCGCGGGCGACCAGCCGCAGGCGATCACGGACCTCGTCGCGGGCATCAACGCGCAGGAGCGCGAACAGGTCCTGCTCGGCGTCACCGGCTCGGGCAAGACCTTCACCATGGCGCACGTCATCGCCGCGACGCAGCGCCCCGCGCTCGTGCTCGCGCCGAACAAGACCTTGGCGGCGCAGCTTTATGGCGAGTTCAAGAGCTTCTTCCCGGAGAACGCGGTCGAGTATTTCGTCTCGTACTACGACTACTACCAGCCGGAAGCCTACGTTCCGCGCACCGACACCTATGTCGAGAAGGAATCCTCGATCAACGAGCAGATCGACCGCATGCGCCACGCCGCGACGCGGGCGATCCTCGAGCGGCGCGACACGGTGATCGTCGCGTCGGTGTCGTGCATCTACGGCATTGGCTCGGTCGAGACCTATTCCGAGATGACGGTGACGCTCGTCGCAGGCAAGCGCATCGACCGCGCCAAGGTCTTGGCGCAACTCGTCGAGCTGCAATACCGCAGGAATGACCAGAATTTCGTACGCGGTACGTTTCGCGCGCGCGGCGACACGATCGAGATCTTCCCGGCGCACTACGAGGACCGCGCCTGGCGCCTCTCGCTGTTCGGCGACGAGCTCGAGGCGATCCACGAGTTCGATCCGCTGACCGGCGAAAAAACGGCGGCGCTCGACGAGATCAAGATCTACCCGAACAGCCACTATGTCACGCCGAAGCCGACGCTCAACCAGGCGATCGAGGAGATCAAGCGCGACCTGAAGCTCCGCCTCGCCGAGTTCCAGACGGAAGGGAAGCTGCTCGAATTGCAGCGGCTCGAGCAGCGAACGCGCTTCGACATCGAGATGATGGCGGCCACCGGAAGCTGCGCCGGGATCGAGAATTATTCGCGCTATCTCACCGGGCGGCGGCCGGGCGAGCCACCGCCCACGCTGTTCGAGTATCTGCCCGAGGACGCGCTCGTCTTCGTCGACGAGAGCCACGTCACGATCCCGCAACTGGGCGGCATGTTCCGCGGCGACTTCGCGCGCAAATCGACGCTCGCCGAATATGGCTTCCGGCTCCCGTCCTGCATCGACAACCGGCCCTTGAAATTCGAGGAATGGGACGCGATGCGGGGGCAGACCGTGTGCGTCTCCGCGACGCCGGGCCCGTGGGAATTGGAGCGTGCCGGCGGCGTCTTCGTCGAGCAGGTGGTGAGGCCAACCGGCCTCGTCGATCCCATTCCGGTCGTCCGGCCGGTCGAGAACCAGGTCGACGACCTCATGGCCGAGTGCCGCGACTGCGCCAAGAAGGGCCAGCGCGTGCTGGTGACGACCCTCACCAAGAAGATGGCCGAGGCGCTGACCGAGTATTTCCACGAGCACGGGCTGCGCGTGCGCTATATGCACAGCGACGTCGATACGCTCGAGCGCATCGAGATCATCCGCGACTTGCGCTTGGGCGTGTTCGATATCCTCGTCGGCATCAACCTGCTGCGCGAAGGACTCGACATTCCCGAATGCGCGCTCGTCGCCATTCTCGACGCCGACAAGGAAGGCTATCTGCGCTCGCGCACCGCCCTGATCCAGACGATCGGCCGTGCCGCGCGCAATGTCGAAGGCCGCGTCATCCTCTATGCCGAGCGCATGACCGAGAGCATGCGCGCCGCCCTCGACGAGACCAACCGCCGCCGCGAGAAGCAGGAGGCGTACAACACGGCGCACGGCATAACGCCCGAAAGCGTGCGCCGCGGCATCGCCGACATCCTGCAAAGCGTCTATGAGAGCGACCACGTCACGGTCGATACCGGGACTGATGCCGCGCTCCACTACCAGGGCTCGAACCTGCAGGCCGTCCTCTCCGATCTCGAGAAGCGCATGCGAACGGCGGCGGCCGATCTCGAATTCGAGGAGGCGGCGCGCTTGCGCGACGAGATCCGCCGGCTCGAGCAGTACGATCTCGGCATCGGCTCGCCCGGCACGAGCCCGCCCGGGCGCTCGCAAGGCGGCCGCGCCGGCACTTCGGCGCGCACGCTCACCAAGAACAAGGTACGCGCGCGCATGCGGCGGCGCGGCCCGTGAGCGAAGCTCCACCGCCCATGCCGCGCGCGGCGCTCGTCACCGGCGCGGCGCAGCGCATCGGCCGCGCCATCGCGCTGGCGCTCGCGGCCGACGGCTGGGCGGTCGCGATCCATCACCGCCACTCCGGCACCGCGGCCGAAAGCCTCGCGGCGGAAATCGCGAAGAACGGCGGCCGCGCGGTCGCGCTCGCCGCCGATCTCGCGCGCGAGGACGAGGTCGAAGCGCTCATGCGCCGCGCCGGCGAGGCGCTGGGGCCTGTGGGCGCGCTCGTCAACAACGCCTCGGTGTTCGAGCGCGACGAAGCGCTGACGGTGACGCGCGCGAGCTGGGACCGGCACATCGAGACCAATCTGCGCGCGCCCTTCGTGCTGATGCAGCTCTTCGCGCGCCAGCTCCCGGCCGGGAGCGGCGGCGCCATCGTCAACATCGTCGACGAACGGGTGTGGAAACTCACCCCGCACTTCGTCTCCTACACGCTGAGCAAGGCCGGACTCTGGACGCTGACGCAGACGATGGCGCTCGCCTTGGCGCCGCGCATCCGCGTCAACGCCATCGGCCCGGGCCCGACGCTGCCGAGCCCGCGCCAGAGCGAGGAGCAGTTCCAGCGTCAGTGGTCGGCGATGCCGCTCCAGCGCGGCACCACGCCCGAGGAGATCGCGGCCGCGGTGCGCTTCATCATCGCCGCGCCAGCCATGACCGGGCAGATGATCGCGCTGGACGGCGGCCAGCACCTTCTTTGGGCAGCGGCCGGCAGCGGTTCGTCCGCCGAATGAGGCAAAGGCCGCTAACCCTAGGCATTACACGGCCTTTCGGGACATTTCCGCGACTCGCAGTTGTCAACAGGAGGGCATGACTGGCCGGATCGGGCGGGGCGACCCCCTACATTAACGTGCCGTTACTCTTCGTTTACAGTCTGTCTTATATTCATTCTGCAAATTCAATAGGTTAGAAATTCTGCATGAAATTTGGGCAATGATTTGAAAACGACGGAAGCGCGTGCGGCGGGCGGTCGCAGGGGGTCCTTGCCAACAAGCTTATCCACCGCTTCCGTGGATATTCGTGCGCGCATGCCGGGGTCATTGACGGAAACCGGCCCGCGCGCCAACTGAGACGCGGGATGGAGGAGCGCGAAGTCAACGAAGAAAGCGGCGTGGCCGCGCTTGCCGAGGACGCGATCGAGGCCACGCCCGGCACGGGGCTCGCGCGCGGGCTCGGCGTCATCCGCGACGCGGTGCGCACGCTGCCGCCCGGCCCCGGCGTCTATCGCATGCTCAACGAAGCGGGCGACGCGCTTTACGTCGGCAAGGCGCGGAATCTGAAAGCTCGCGTCGTCAACTACACGCATCTCGCCAATCTCTCGAACCGGCTCCGCCGCATGGTGGCCGAGACGCACGCGCTCGAGGTCGTGCTGACCCACACCGAGGTCGAGGCGCTCCTGCTCGAGTGCAACCTCATCAAGCGCCTGATGCCGCGCTACAACGTGCTGCTCCGCGACGACAAGTCGTTCCCCTACATCCATCTGACCGGCGGCCACGACTTCCCTCGCATTACGAAGCATCGCGGCGCGCGCACCGACGACGGCGACTATTTCGGCCCCTTCGCCAATGCCGGCGCGGTGAACCGCACGCTCATCGCGCTCCAGCGCGCGTTCCTCTTGCGCTCGTGCAGCGACAGCATGTTCGCGAGCCGGACGCGGCCTTGCCTCCTTTATCAGATCAAGCGCTGCTCCGCCCCGTGCGTCGGCCGCGTCGACAAGGACGGCTACGCCAAGCTCATCGACGAGGCGCGCACCTTTCTCAGCGGGCGCAGCAAGCAGGTGCAGGAGCAGTTGGCGCAGAGGATGCAGGAGCTGTCGGAGAACCTGCAGTTCGAGAGCGCGGCCTTCCTGCGCGACCGCATCCGCGCGCTGACGCAGGTGCAAGGGCGGCAGGACATCAACGTCGAGACGCTGGGCGACGCCGATGTGATCGCGGCGCACCAGGCCGGCGGCCACACCTCGATCCAGGTGTTCTTCTTCCGCGGCGGCCAGAACTGGGGCAACCGCGCCTATTTCCCTTCGCACGACCGCCAACTCGGGATCGAGGAGGTGCTCGCCTCGTTCATCGGCCAGTTCTACGACAGCAAGCCGGTGCCACCGCTCGTGCTGACAAGCCACGTGCCGGCCGACCGCGATCTCCTGGCCGAAGCCTTGTCGAGCCGCGCCGGGCGCAAGGTCGAGCTCGCGGCGCCGCAGCGCGGCGACAAGCGCAAGCTCGTCGAGCACGCGCTCGTCAATGCGCGCGAGGCGCTGGCGCGCAAGCTCGCCGAGACCTCGACCCAGCATCGCCTGCTCGAAGGCGTGGCCCAGGCCTTCGGTCTCGAGGCCGCGCCCGCCCGCATCGAGGTCTACGACAACAGCCACATCCAGGGGAGCCACCCGGTCGGCGCCATGATCGTCGCCGGGCCCGAGGGGTTCATGAAAAGCGCCTACCGCAAGTTCAACATCCGCGGCAGCGCGATGCCCCCTCAACCCAACCCTCTCCCCGAAGAGGAGAGCGAGCGACCCGGCACGCAGCAGCCGGAGGGCGAGAGGGAAACGCCGTCGCGCGGCGACGACTACGCCATGATGCGCGAAGTGTTCACGCGCCGGTTCGAGCGCGCCCTGAAGGAAGACCCGACGCGCGAGCGCGGCCAGTGGCCCGACCTCGTCCTCATCGACGGCGGCGCCGGGCAGGTCACGGCCGCGGAGCAGGCGCTCGACGAGTTGGGCGTCGCCGACATCCCGCTCGTCGGCATCGCCAAGGGGCCCGAGCGCGACGCCGGCCGCGAGCGCTTCTTCCGCCCCGGCCGCGCGCCGATGAGCCTCGAGAGCAAGGACCCGGTGCTCTACTTCCTGCAGCGGCTCAGGGACGAGGCGCACCGCTTCGCCATCGGCACGCACCGCGCGCGGCGCCAAAAGGCGATCGGCGCCTCGCCGCTCGACGAGATCCCGGGCATCGGCGCGCGCCGGAAGCGGGCGCTCCTCCATCATTTCGGCTCGGCGCGCAGCGTCGCCCGCGCCGGATTGGCCGATCTCGAGCGCGTCGCCGGGATCAGCAGCGCGGTGGCGAAAAAGGTTTATGACCATTTCCATGCCGAGGGCTAGACTTGGATCGGCGTCCCTTATGTTGACCACGCTCCCCAACATCCTCACGCTCTCGCGCATCGTCGTGATTCCGATCGTGGTCGCGACCTTCTGGATGGCGTCGCCGTCCGGCCCGTGGCTCGGCTGCATCCTGTTCTCGGCCGCCGCCATCACCGACTGGCTCGACGGGCACGTGGCCCGCGCCTGGAAACAGCAGTCGGAACTGGGGCGCTTCCTCGACCCGATCGCCGACAAGCTTCTCGTCGCGTGCGTGCTCTTCATGCTCGGTGTCGAGCGCCGCATTTCCGCGCTCACGATCCTGCCGGCGCTCGTGATCCTGTGCCGCGAGATCCTGGTCTCTGGCCTGCGCGAGCATTTGGCCGAGCTGCGCGTGCGTGTGCCGGTCTCGAGCCTCGCCAAGTGGAAAACCGCGATCCAGATGGTGGCGATCGGCGTGCTGCTCGTCGGCGACGCCGGCCCCGCGGGCCTGCCGGTGCGGTGGATCGGCGAGGCGCTGCTCTGGATCGCCGCCGGCCTCACGGTGAAGACCGGCTACGACTATCTGCGCGCCGGGCTCGGCCACATGCAGGGCGATGCCCCGCCCCTCAAGACGGCGAAGCCGAGCCAGGCCTCATGACGCGCATCTTCGGCCTCGCCGGCTGGAGCGGCAGCGGCAAGACGACGCTCGTCACCCGCCTCGTCCCGGCGCTGTTGCGCAAGGGCGTGAGCGTCTCGACCGTGAAGCACGCGCATCACGAGTTCGACATCGACCAGCCCGGCAAGGACAGCTACCGGCATCGCGAGGCCGGCGCGCGCGAGGTGCTGATCTCGTCGTCGGCGCGCTGGGCGCTGATGCACGAGCACCGCGGCGGCGAGGAACCGAAGCTCGCCGATCTCCTCGCGCACATGAGCCCGGTCGATCTCGTGATCGTCGAGGGCTTCAAGCGCGAATCCTTCCCCAAGCTCGAAGTTTATCGCGCCTCGGTCGGCAAGCCGCTCCTCTATCCTGACGATCCCGACATCGTGGCGCTCGCGAGCGACGCGCCGGTGCCGCGGCTGCCATTGCCGCTGCTGCCGCTCGCCGATCCCGACCGGATCGCGGCATTCATCATCGAGCACTGCGGGCTCGAGGCGGTTCATGGCGCAGCTAAGCGATGATTGCTTCGCGTTCGGCGGCGCCCTCCTGCCGGCCGCGGCGGCGCTCGAGCGCATCCGCGCGCTGGACCTGCCGCTGCCCGAGACCGAGACCGTCGCGCTGAAAGATGCGGCGGGCCGCATCCTCGCCGGCCCGCTTGTCGCAGCGCGCGATGTGCCGCCTTACGACAACGCCGCGGTCGACGGCTACGCGGTCCGTTTCACCGATCTCGACGCCGAGAAAGCGGTGAGCCTGCCGGTCGCGGGGCGCGCGGCCGCGGGCCATCCGCTTGCTCGCGCCGTAGCGCCCGGCGAGGCCGTGCGCATCTTCACCGGCGCGCCGATGCCCGAGGGCCCCGATACGGTGCTGATGCAGGAGGATTGCCGCGCGGAAGGCGGTCGCGTGAGCCTTCCGCCCGGCATCAAGCGTGGCGCCAACCGCCGCCACCGCGGCGAGGACGTGCGCGCCGGCGACGCGGCACTCGCAGCGGGCACGCGCCTCCGGCCGCAGGAGGTGGCGCTCGCCGCCGCGCTCGGCGAGACCCGGCTCACCGTCTATCGCCGGCTGCGCGTGGCGCTCCTCTCGACCGGCGACGAAGTGCAGGAACCCGGCTCGAGCCTTACGCCCGGCGCGATCTACGACGCCAACCGCTACGCACTGCAGGCGCTCCTCACTGGCCTCGGCTGCGACGTGACCGATCTCGGCATCGTGCCCGACAACGCCGTGGCAGTGCGCGACGCGCTGGCGACGGCCGCGGCGGGGCGCGATCTCGTCGTCACCTCGGGTGGCGTATCGACGGGCGAGGAAGACCATGTGAAGGGCGCCGTCGAGGCACTGGGGCGGCTCCATTTCTGGCGGCTTGCGATCCGGCCGGGACGCCCCGTCGCACTCGGGCAAATCGGCGGCGTGCCGTTCATCGGCCTTCCTGGCAACCCGGTCGCGGTGATGGTGACGTTCGTGCTGCTGGCGCGGCCGCTTATTCTGCGCCTTGCCGGGGCGCGCGAAATTGCACCAACGCTCTACCGCGTCAGCGCCGGCTTTTCCTACGAGAAGAAGAAGAGCCGTGCCGAATATCTGCGCGCGCGGCTCGAGCGCGCCGCCGACGGCGCGCTGACGGCGCACAAATACCCGCGCGACGGCGCCGGCATCATCTCCTCCCTCGTGGCCGCGGACGGACTCGTCGTGGTGGGCGAAGGCGTGGGCGAGGTGGCGCCCGGCGCGGCGGTCGATTTCCTGCCGTTCCGCGAGGTGCTGGGCTGAGGCCCTGCGCCTTGAATTGCCACCGCCAAAGGGTTAGCTGAGGGAGCGAAGGCGCCGCCATGAAGCTCCTCTATTTCGCCTGGCTCAGGACCCGGATCGGCACGGCCGAGGAAGACCTCGACCCGCCGGCCGACGTCGTCACCGTGGCGGCGCTGGTCGATTGGCTGAGCAGCCGCGGTCCGCAGTTCGCCGAACCGCTCAAGAACCGCAAGCTCGTGCGCGTCGCCGTCAACAAGGAATATGTCGGCTGGGACCACCCTCTGCGGCCCGGCGACGAGGTGGCGCTCTTCCCGCCAGTGACGGGGGGCTGAGATGATCCGCGTGCAGCGCGAGGATTTTGATCCCGGCCGCGAGATCGACGAGCTCGCGCGCGGCGACGCGTCGGTGGGCGGCGTCGCCTCGTTCATCGGCGTCGTGCGCGCAGGCTCCGGCCCCGACGCAATCACGGCGATGACGCTCGAGCATTATCCCGGCATGACCGAGCGCGCGCTCGAGGAGATCGAGGCCGAGGCGCGGCGGCGCTGGCCGCTGTCCGGCTGTCTCATCGTGCACCGCTTCGGCCGGCTCCTGCCCGGCGAGCGCATCGTGCTCGTCGTCACCGCGGCGGCGCACCGCCAGGCCGCGTTTGCGGCGTGCGAATTCCTCGTCGACTGGCTCAAGACCAAGGCGCCGTTCTGGAAGCTCGAGACGACGAAGGACGGCGAGCGCTGGGTCGAGGCCAAGGACAGCGACGACGATGCGGCGCGCCGCTGGGTCGCGGAGTAGCTGGATCTCATCGGACACTCTTTTTCGTCATGGCCGGACTTGTTCCGGCCATCCACGATTTTGCTGGTCGACGAGAAAACTCGTGGATGCCCGGCACGGAGGCCGGGCATGACGAGAGACCATGACGAGAGATGATGGGAGCTAAGGAACCGCGAGACGCTAAGCTCCGTGCCGTGAGCCAGAAACCCGCAACCCGGCTTTACGTCGCCGCCGATCTCGCGGCGGGCGCGCGGATCGCGCTCGGGGCCGCCGAGGCGCACCGACTCAGGGACGTGCTGCGCCTCAAGCCCGGCGACGTGATCGCGCTCTTCAACGGGCGCGACGGCGAGTTCGCGGGGCGCCTCGCAGAGCTCGACCGCGATGGCGGCTCGGCGCTCGCGGAGGAATGCCTGCGCCCGCAGCGAGGCTCGGCCGATCTCTGGCTCGTGTTCGCGCTCGTAAAGCGGCCGCGGCTCGAATGGCTCGTGGAGAAGGCGACGGAGATTGGGGCAAGCGCGCTCGTCCCGGTCACGACCCAGCGCACAGTGACGGAGCGGATCAACGTGGGCCGGCTCGAAGCCATCGCCCGCGAGGCGGCGGAGCAGAGCGAGCGGCTCGATTTGCCTGAGATCCGTGCGGTCATACCTTTGCCCGCGCTCATCGCCGCTTGGCCCGCGGAGCGGCGTCTTATCCTCTGCGACGAGACCGGCACGGCGCCGCCCATTGCCGCGCGCGCCGCGGAGCTACCGCCGGGACCGCTCGCCTGCCTCATCGGACCGGAAGGCGGCTTTGCGGAAAGCGAGCTTGACGCTCTCCGCAAACTCCCCTTTGTTTTCCCCGCCGGGCTTGGCCCGCGCGTGTTACGCAGCGAGACGGCGGCGCTTGGCGCGCTTTCTGTCCTGCAGGCGTTCGCGGGCGATTGGAGCGCGGCACGGTCGCGAGTGGGGCCGGCCGATGCATCACTCTAGGGATTGAGGGGTCTGTCCCTGGCATGTCTGGTCCTTCGCTTTCCGGCGGTGAGCCGATCACCGACAAGCGGCAGCTTGTGGATTACATCGCCGCCGGCGCCAAGCCGCGCGAGCGCTGGCGTATCGGCACCGAGCACGAGAAATTCGTGTTCCGCCGCGATGACCTCCGCCCGGTCGGATATGACGGGCCCAGCGGCATCCGCGCGCTCCTCGAAGGGCTGATGCGGTTCGGCTGGGAGCCGGTCTATGACGCCGACAATCTGATCGGCTTGAAGGGCGGCGAGGCATCGGTATCGCTCGAGCCGGGCGGCCAGTTCGAGCTGTCGGGCGCGCCGCTCGACAATCTGCATCAAACCTGCGCCGAGGTGCAGCAGCACTTGAAGCAGCTCCAACCGGTGTGCGACGAATTGGGTCTCGGGCTTCTGGGCTTGGGCTTCCTGCCGCAGTGGACGCGCGAGGACGTGGGCTTCATGCCGAAGCGGCGCTATGCGGTCATGCGCAACTACATGCCGAAGAAGGGCAAGCTCGGCCTCGACATGATGCTCAGGACCTGCACCGTGCAGGTCAATCTCGACTTCGCAAGCGAGGCCGACATGGTGCGGAAGTTCCGCGTCGGGCTCTCGCTGCAGCCGGTCGCGGTGGCGCTCTTCGCCAACTCGCCCTTCGTCGAAGGCAAGCCGGTCGGTTATGTGAGCTATCGCAGCCATGTCTGGACCGACGTCGATCCCGACCGCTGCGGCATGCTGCCGTTCGTGTTCGAGAAGGGCTTCGGCTACGAGCGCTATGTCGACTGGATGCTCGACGTGCCGATGTATTTCGTTTATCGCGACGGCCAATACATCGACTGCGCGGGGCAATCGTTCCGCGACTTCATGGCGGGACGACTTCCGGCGCTGCCGGGCGCCACCCCAACCATGAGCGACTGGAGCGACCACCTCACCACCGTCTTTCCCGAGGTGCGCATGAAGCGCATTCTCGAAATGCGCGGCGCCGATGGCGGACCGTGGGCGCGGCTCTGCGCGCTACCGGCGCTCTGGGCCGGGCTTGTTTACGACGAAGACGCCCTCGCGGCAGCCGAGGATCTGACCAAGAGCTGGACCGACGAGGACCGCGAGAGCTTGCGCCTCGATGCGGCGCGATTGGGCCTCGGCGCGCGGGTCAAGGGCCGGTCCCTGCGCGAGATCGGGATGCGCGTCGTCGAGATCGCACGCGGCGGCTTGCGACGACGCGCGCGGCTCGACAGCACGGGGCAGGACGAGAGCCATTTCCTCTCGGCGCTCATCGAGACGATCGAATCCGGCCGCACTCACGCCGAACGGCTGGTCGAGCGCTACGAGCGCGACTGGGGCAAGAGCGTTGCTCCGGTCTACCACGAAGAGGCGTATTAGAACTCACACGATCATCGCAAGAAGCGTGGCTCCGAAGCGATCCCCATCGCTGGGATTGCTCCGCCACGCTCGCATAGACGCCGGGCTTCTAGCGGCGGTTGAATTTTATCCACCGCTTTTTCATGGAACTGGATCGCCGGGAGGAGCGTTCGTTTGTCAGCAGGCCCGCAACAGGCTTGCTTGTCTCCACGCCCCGCATCCATCCCCCCACGATGCGGGGCGTTCTTTTGGGGGTCAGCCTTCTTTCGGCGCGAGCGCCACGTCGAGCCAGCGAGCGGGCTCGCGCAGCTCGGCCGCGGGTGCCTTGCCCGAGAGCGACATCGTGCGTCCACGAAACCACGAGCTCGCCGCGAGCCCGACGCGGATGCGGCCCGCGGCCGGAGGCCCATCGAGGCCGAGCGCTCGCCACGGCAAGAGCGCGTCGAACACCACGCGCGGCTGGTCGGCGCCGTAATAGCCGGCGCTTGCGCCCGGCACCGCGGCGCAGGATGTCGCGTGCTCGAGCGAGGCCGCGCCGGCGCAGATTGCGATCCGCATCGGCCCCTTCGTCATCTCGCGCGGCGGCGGCACGACATAGATGGTGAAGCGCGCGGGCCCCGCCCCGGCGTCGATACCAAGCTCGATCCGGTAAGCCTCGGCGAGCGGGAACGTCCCGTCATAGGCGAGAAGATCACGGTCGTAATAATCCTGGCCGATATGGGCGAGCGCGAGGCCATCGCGCGTCCAGGCGAGATAAGCCTCGCCGAACGCGACGCCGCCATCCGTCGCTTTGAGCGGCGGCAAGAGCGAGGCGGGCTTCGGGAAATCGACGAGCGATCGGTGCGCCGGATCGATCACGGTCTCGGGCGCGGCGAAGGGTCCGCGCGCCAACGTCCGCGCGCTCGCGTGGAGCAGCGGCAGCACGCGGTTCGTGCGCGCGAAGGCGGAGGTCAATTTCTCGTACGGCTGGTCGTTGATGTCGACGAGACCGAAATCGTAATCCTCGTGATCGGGCCGGCCGCCTTGGGGATAGTCGTAGTACTGGAACCACTGCAAGCCGACGAGCTCGGGCAGGGCGGCGAAATTCGCCGCGGCCGCCGCAGCGCCCGTCGCGCGCAGATCCTGCGTCGCCACCGTCATCAGATGGCCGTTATTGCGATTGCCGGAGCGGTTCTCGACGCCGGCATAGAACCACTCCGACACCAGCACCGGCTTGCCGTGCGAGAGCGTGCGCAAGCCGTCGAAGAAGTAAGGCGCGATCCAGCCCTCGGGGCTGTCGACATTGTAGTTGACCGAGATCACGTCGACGTGCGGCGCCTCGACCCGCACGGCGGCGGGGTCGTAATAGATCGGCAGCCGGTCGCCGAGATAGAGCGCGCCCGGATCGGCGGCATGGATCGCCTTCGCCGAAAGCTCGTAATAGTGCTGGGCGATCTCGGCGGTCCAGGCGCTCACCACGCGCATCCCGCCGCCGCCCGGGCGAAGCCGCGTCGGCGCGCGCGCGCGCAGCAGCCCGTCCCACGAGGCAACGCCCGCCGGCGGCGCGAAATCGCTCGTGAACCGGGTCCAGTCGTCGTGATAGAGCCGGCGCAGCAGCGCCACCCAATGCTGCTTCGTGTAGTTCTCCGTGGGTTTCTGCGAGAAGAACAGGAAGAGCGCGCCCGACCACCAGCCGACCTCGTTGTCGGAGAAATAGCCGATGCGCCACGGCGAGCCGCGATAAGGCGCAGTAAGACGCCGCGCCTCGCTCATCATGCGCGCCGCGGTCGCGGGATCGAACGGGTCGAACCAGTGGAATTTGGAATTGCGCCCAAGCTCGAGATCGATCGCGCCGGGAATGCGCAGCTCCTGCGGCGGCAGCGACCACGCCCCCACCGAATCGAAGCCCCAGGCGGCAAGGCGCCCGCGCGTCGCCCCCACCCAGGCCGGGAGCGAGGGCGCGAAGTGGGTCCAATCGTAATGCGGCCGCGGCACGAGCTTGCCCGAAGCGCCGGCATCGACGACATCGACCCCCACGGCGAGCATGCGCTCGCCACACGGGCTTTCGAGCCAAGCGATGCCGCTCTGCCGCGTGACGCTCCACGTCGAGGACGGCGCATGGTCGAGATCGCAGGCCGCGGCCCGCGCTATAACGAGCGCGGAAAGCGCAAACCCAAGCCGCAAGCTTCCCCATTTCGTCATGGCCGGGCTTGTCCCGGCCATCCACGGGTACTTGCGCGAAGGCTCAACACGTGGATGCCCGGCACAAGGCCGGGCATGACACGAAACGAGCGGCCGAGGGAGAGATTTATCACGCCGCCGTGCCGCCGACGGTGATGCCGTCCATGCGCACGGTCGGCATGCCGACGCCCACGGGCACGCCCTGGCCGTCCTTGCCGCAGGTGCCGACGCCATCGTCGAGCTTCAGGTCGTTGGCGATCATCGTCACCTTCTTGAGCGCCTCGGGGCCGTTGCCGATGAGGGTCGCGCCCTTGACCGCGGGGCCGATCTTGCCGTCCTCGATGAGATAGGCCTCGGACGCCGAGAACACGAACTTGCCCGAGGTGATGTCGACCTGCCCGCCGCCGAAATTGACGGCATAGAGCCCGCGCTTAACGCTTTGCAGCACTTCCTGCGGATCCTTGTCGCCCGCCAGCATGTAGGTGTTGGTCATGCGCGGCATCGGCGCGTAGCCATAGCCCTGGCGCCGGCCGTTGCCGGTGGGGCGCATGCCCATGAGGCGCGCGTTGAGCCGGTCCTGCATGTAGCCTTTGAGGATGCCGTCCTCGATCAGCACGGTTGTGCCGGTGGGCGTGCCCTCGTCATCGATGGTGAGCGAGCCGCGCCGGTCCTGCATCAAGCCGTCATCGACGACGGTGACGCCGGGCGAAGCGACGCGCGTGCCGATGAGGCCGGAAAAGGCCGAGGTCTTCTTCCGGTTGAAATCGCCTTCGAGCCCGTGCCCCACTGCCTCGTGCAGCATGACGCCGGGCCAGCCGGGCCCGAGCACCACCACCATCTCGCCCGCCGGCGCCGGCACCGAGCCGAGATTGACGAGCGCCTGCCGCAGCGCCTCGTCGACCTGGCGGCGCCACTGCGCCGGGTCGAAATAGCGGTGATATTCGACACGGCCCCCGGCGCCCGAGGAGCCCGATTCCATGCGGTCGCCGTCAGCGACGACGATGCTGACATTGAGTCGGACGAGCGGGCGGATGTCGGCGGCATCCTCGCTGCCGGGGCGTACGATGCGCACCGCCTGCCATTGGCCGCCCAGCGACACCGACACCTGGCGCACGCGCGGGTCCTTCGACCGCGCGTAGGCGTCGATGTCGGCGAGGAGCTTGGTCTTGGTGGCGAAATCGAAGCCGCCGAGCGGATTGGCGTCGGTATAGAGCTGCCGGTTCGAGCCCGGAGGTGACAGCGCGAGCGTGCCGCCGGCGCCGGTCTTGACCGCGCGCACCGTCGTCGCGGCGCGGCGGATCGCCTCCTCCGACAGCTCCGAGGCGTGCGCATAGCCGCACGACTCGCCCGAAAGCGCGCGCAGGCCGAAGCCCTGGCTCTGGTCGAACGCGGCGCTCTTGATGCGGCCGTCGTCGAAGACGAGCATCTCCGACTGGCCCCACTCGAGAAAGAGCTCGCCGTCATCCATGCCGGCAAGCGCCTCGCCGACGATGCGCTCGAGCTTCCGGCGGTCCATGCCAGTGCGGACGAAGAACAGGTCGTCGGTCAGGGCGAGATCGGACATGACGGCTCCTTATGCCAAGGGCGCCCAGTCTTCTTGCCATGAAGACCGGCGGCGCGCCAGAGGCGCCTCACCCGCATATGGTGCGCGCGCCACCCGGACGAAAGCGGCAAACGCGGCAATTCTGCGTCAGTTGGTCGCAAGGTTGCGGTTGGCGCGGCCGCGCGCGCGGCGGTATTTAGGAGGGCGGCGGCCGGCCCCGCACCATTGAGGGCGCGGCCGGATTTGCGCTAACGTCGAGGGCGCCGACGCGGGATGACGCGGGCGCCCACCGCAGCATCGAGGGGGACGCGGTCCATGGTCTGGAGACGCGGTTTTGCCACTTCCGTCCTCTGGGCGGCGCTCTGGGCCGCAGGGCCTGCGCTCGCCGACACGGTCGAGGAGCCGCAACCGTGGCAGATCGGCATGCAACCCGCGGCCTCGCCCGTGCGCGAGCATATCGACGCGCTTCATAACGAGCTCCTCGTCATCATCACGCTGATCGCGCTGTTCGTGTTGGGGCTCCTGCTCTACGCGATGGTGAAATTCAACGCCAAGGCGCATCCGGTGCCGTCGAAGCAGACGCATGCGCCCGTGCTCGAGGTGCTGTGGACGGTGATCCCGGTCCTCATCCTCGTCATCATCGCCGTGCCGTCCTTCAAGCTCATGTACTACATGGACCATGCGCAGCACGCCGACATGACGCTCAAAGTGACCGGGCACCAGTGGTACTGGAGTTATCAATATCCCGATCAGGCCAATCTCAGCTTCGACAGCAACATGATGCCGCAGGACCAAGCGGTGAAGGAAGGCAAGCCACGCCTTCTCGAGGTCGACAATCCCGTCGTGCTGCCGGTCGGAACGGTGGTGCGCGTGCTGGTGACCGGCAGCGACGTGCTGCACAGCTGGTTCCTGCCGGCGATGGGCGTGCAGGAATACGCCGTCATCGGCCGCACCAACGAAAGCTGGCTTAGCATCGATCACGAAGGCACCTATTACGGGCAGTGCAACCAGATCTGCGGCGTCAATCACCCGTTCATGCCGATCGAGATCAAGGCCGTGTCGAAGGACGATTTCGCCAAATGGGTCGACGAGGCGAAGAAGAAGTTCGCGCATGACGACGGCGCGGGCGTGAAATTGGCTGCGGCCGCGGCAGCCGCGCACTAGGGGTTCGGAGGACGAGCATGGCACACGAGGCGACCGCGCACGGCGGACACGGATACGGCGGCGCGCACGAGCACCATACGCCCGGTTTCTTCGTGCGCTGGTTTTGCTCGACCAACCACAAGGACATCGGCACGCTCTATCTGCTCTTCGCCATCTGCGCCGGGCTTATCGGCGGCCTGTTCTCGGTCATCATGCGCTACAACCTGATGCAGCCGGGCGATCCGCTCTTCGGCGACAACCACCAGCTCTATAACGTCATCATCACCGCGCACGGCCTCATCATGGTGTTCTTCACCGTGATGCCGGCGCTGATCGGCGGCTTCGGCAATTGGATCGTGCCGCTCATGATCGGGTCGCCCGACATGGCGTTCCCGCGCATGAACAACATCAGCTTCTGGCTGCTCGTCCCGGCGTTCTGCCTGCTGTTGGGCTCGGCCTTCGTGGGCGAGGGCGCGGGCGTCGGCTGGACCATCTATCCGCCGCTCTCCTCGAAGATCGGCCACCCGGGCGCCTCGGTCGATATGGCGATCTTCTCGCTCCATCTCGCCGGCGCGTCGTCGATCATGGGCGCCATCAACTTCATCACCACGATCCTCAACATGCGCGCGCCCGGCATGACGCTGCACAAGATGCCGCTTTTCTGCTGGGCCATCCTGGTGACGGCGTTCCTGCTGCTCTTGTCGCTGCCGGTTCTGGCGGGCGCGATCACCATGCTGCTGACCGACCGCAATTTCGGCACCACCTTCTTCGATCCGGCCGGCGGCGGCGATCCGCTTCTCTTCCTGCACCTGTTCTGGTTCTTCGGCCACCCCGAAGTCTACATCATGATCTTGCCGGCCTTCGGCATCATCAGCCAGGTGATCTCGACCTTCTCGAAGAAGCCCATCTTCGGCTATCTCGGCATGGCCTATGCCATGGTGTCGATCGGCGTCATCGGCTTCGTCGTGTGGGCGCACCACATGTTCACGACCGGCATCAGCGTCGACACGCGCGCCTACTTCACGGCCGCAACCATGGTCATCGCGGTGCCGACCGGCATCAAGATCTTCTCCTGGATCGCCACCATGTGGGAGGGCTCGATCACCTTCGACACGCCGATGCTGTGGGCGGTTGGCTTCCTCTTCCTGTTCACGGTCGGCGGCGTCACCGGCGTCGTGCTCGCGAACGCGGGCGTCGACATGGCGCTCCACAACACCTACTACGTCGTGGCGCATTTCCACTACGTGCTGTCCTTGGGCGCCGTCTTCGGCATCTTCTGCGGCTTCTACTACTGGATCGGCAAGATGAGCGGCCGGCAGTACAACGAGACGCTCGGGCGGATCCATTTCTGGCTCACCTTCATCGGCGTCAACTTGACTTTCTTCCCGATGCACTTCCTCGGGCTTGCGGGCATGCCGCGCCGCATCAGCGACTATCCCGACGCGTTCGCCGGCTGGAACATGGTCGCCTCGATCGGCTCCTACATCTCCTACGGCGCGACCCTGCTCTTCGTCTTCATCCTGTTGCAGACGCTGTTCGCCGGAAAGCGCGTCGGCAACAACTACTGGGGCGAAGGCGCCACCACGCTCGAATGGACGCTGACCTCGCCGCCGCCGTTCCATTCCTACGACGAACTGCCGCACATCGCGCCCGAGGCGAGCCACTAGGACCGGTGCCGGTGTCCATGTCCCCGCTCGCCGCGCCCATCGCCCGCGCGCTGCCGCAAGAGCCGGCGCTTGGCGACTATGTCGCGCTCCTGAAGCCGCGCGTCATGTCGCTCGTCGTGTTCACGGGCTTCGTCGGGCTCTACCTCGCGCCCGCGCACCTCCACCCGGTGCTGCAGGCGACGGCGATTCTGTGCATCGCCGTCGCGGCGGGCGCGTGCGGCGCCATCAACATGTGGTACGACCGCGACATCGACGCGCTCATGGCGCGGACGCGCGCGCGGCCCCTGCCGGCGGGCCGCATGGCGCCCGGCGACGCCTTGGGCTTCGGTGTGGTGCTGGCCGGCGCCTCGGTCATGGTCATGGCGCTGGCGCTCAACTGGGCCGCGGCGTCGCTCTTGGCGCTGACGATCGCGTTCTACGTCTTCGTCTATACGATATGGCTCAAGCGCCGCACGCCGCAGAACATCGTCATCGGCGGCGCCGCAGGAGCGCTCCCGCCGCTCGTCGGCTGGGCCGCTGCGACGGGGAGCGTGGGCCTCCCGGCGCTCGCGCTCTTCGCCCTCATCTTCTTCTGGACGCCGCCGCACTTCTGGGCGCTGTCGCTCTACCGCGCCGGCGATTATGAGCGTGCGGGCGTGCCCATGCTGCCGGTGGTGGCGGGCGCCACCGAGACGAAACGGCAGATGCTGATCTACACGCTCGTCCTGTGGCCGCTTGCGCTCGCGCCGACCTGGCTCGGGATCGAGGGCTGGCTTTACGGCGGCGCCGCGATCGTATTGAGCGCCATCTTCACGGCGCTCGCGCTTTGCGTTCTGCGCGAGACCGGCGAGCGCTGGGCCAAGCGCATGTTCGGCTTTTCGATCCTCTATCTTTTCCTGCTGTTCGCGCTGATGCTGGTGGACCGCGTGCCGACGGGGCTCGCGGGATGAGCGCAAGAGAGCTTGTCGTGGACGACCGGCAGCGGCGGCAGCGGGCCAAGAACTGGGCGCTCTTCGCGGTACTGGGCGGGCTCGCGCTTCTCTTCTACGTCATCACGATCGTGCGCGTCGGCGCCGGGCTCGGCCCGCCATGAGCGGCCGCGGCAACAGGCGCACGGTGCTGATGCTGTGCGCGGTCCTCGCCGTCATGGTCGGGCTTGTCTCGGCCTCGGTGCCGCTCTACCGGCTTTTCTGCGCCGCGACCGGCTACGAGGGCACGACGCAGCGCGCGAGCGTCGCGCCCGACAAGGTCGATCGCGGCCAGCTCATCACCGTGCGCTTCAACGCCGACACCGCACCCGACCTGCCGTGGGACTTCCACCCCGAGCAGCGCGAGGTCAAGGTCCATCCAGGCGAGCAGAATCTTGCCAAGTTCTTCGCCGAGAACCGCTCGGCCGAAGGGATCAGCGGCCGCGCCACCTACAACGTCACGCCCGACAAGGCCGGAATTTATTTCGACAAGCTGCAATGCTTCTGCTTCTCGGACCAGTACCTGGCGCCCGGACAGAAAGCCGAGCTCGACGTGCAGTTCTTCGTCGACCCGGACATCGTGAAGGACGCGAACACGCGCGACGTCGACACCATTACGCTCTCCTACACTTTCTTCCGCGCCAAGGACGGCGGTCCGGCGCGGTCGGCTGCGGCGGAAGCCCCCGGGCACGTCAACTGAGACCGCGAGAGAACATGCGATGAAGAGTCACAGCGAGCAGAAGCATCCCTACCATCTCGTCGATCCAAGCCCGTGGCCGCTCGTCGGCGCGATTGCCGCCGGCATCATGTTCAGCGGCACCGTCATGTTCATGCATGACGGGCCCACCTGGGTCATGGTCGTCGGCGTGCTGTCGGTGCTCGCCGTCATGGTCG
>DATIXQ010000008.1:0-11609 GCA_035518375.1 Allostellaceae bacterium
TCCGCGCCGCATTGATTGAACTCTGGTCATCGGAGGCGCGCGCTGTGGATGAGGTCTACGAGACCATAATGCTACGTGTTCTGCGCGCGGCCCTACGGGTGCGGAGGGCACCCAAGACGGTCTAGTTCGTCTGATATCTCAAAGAGCAAAACGAGGATATCCCCGAACGTCATGACCGGGGGCCCAATGATTTTTGTCCCTGCGTTCCTGTAGTCATAAGACTGATTGTACCAGCGAACCGGCCGAACTTTTGGATCGGTGATGTTGACCGCGCCGCCATGATGAGACATGGCATTCCTAACTGCCCACGCGAAGCGAAAGAGTTCAGGCCGTTGGTCTATGTCATCACCAAAAATTCTCCGAAACGATTCACGATGCCGCTCATAGAATGCAACGAATAACTGGCTAATCGTAAAAGTAACGATCTCAATGAATCCCGCTGTCTGAAACCCGCCATGCTGAATTGGCTGACGGGGCTCAAACCCCACGGCGTATGCGACGTTTGGTATGTTGTGGAATGCGCCCCAAAACGGCCCAACGCACGGCAGCCTAATCTGCACCGGAACTTGAATACATTCGACGACTAATGACCCGGCATTAGGCGCAGCAATCTTCGCTCCTTGTAGTGCCATGCCGGCGATGTAAAGTGCGTCAATGATGACGCACTGGCTGTGCACAAAGTCGAATAGCCGATGCGGCGGAGCGACATTGCGAACCCCCGTGAGGTAAGTCATGACCGCACGCGATCACGAGGTCGCGCGATATAGTGAAGAAGAGATAGCTTCGCGCCGCGACGAAGCGATCCGACGCGCATTGAACACGCCCCCCAAGCCGAACAGTGCCTATATCGGCAAGAGCGAGCGTGCCAAAGCGCGCAAGCGGAGTCGAGTCAATCGCCTTCCAAAAGGGAAATGAGAGCCCGCAGGCGACGGAGCGCCCTCCGCGTCTTATTGCGCTGAACGAGGTTGTTTATAGGTGAGCCGCTTGCCGCCAGCGCCTTTGATCGCCTCTTCGGCGCGGATCGTGTCGTTGACCGTGCGAAGATTCCAGCGGAACGCAACCTCGTCGCAGTACCGCGATAAATGCTCACGCGAGACATGGTGGAACGAGCCGACGATTGAACGCTTGAGAAGCGCGTTCCAGCTTTCCGCCGTGTTGTTATGGATGCCCTCGCGAGCGTATTCGCCCGCGACGTGATTGACGGTCAGATGTAGGCCGCCGATCGCCTTTGGGATGCGCTGATAAGCTTTGTGCTCGTCCGTGTGCATCTCCGTCCCCGGCACAACGCTCGCGGCGATGTTGCGGAGCAGTTCACCCGCGATCGGATGAGAGACAGGCTTTGCCTTTACGCGACCGCCCTTGCCACGCTCCACGAGCACCGCGACAGGAACCTTGCGGTCCTTCTTCGTCCTCTGGCCGTCCGTCCCTTTGCGCGGCTTGCCGCCAACGTAAACCTCATCCGCCTCTACGATGGTCCCATTGCCACCGAGCGGCGACGGAACCGCGTCCCGCATTGCCTCGCGCACGCGGTGCTCTAGGAACCATGCCGTCTTGTAGCTAATGCCGAGCATGCGGTGGAGCTGGTGAGCCGAGACGCCTTTCTTGCTCGCTGCCATCAAGTGAAACGCGATGGCCCACTTTGTGTAGGGAATGTGGCTCGCTTCCATGACGGTCCCGACCTTGACCGTGAACGGCTCGCGGCAAGCGTTGCACTGATACATGCCCGCCCGGTGCGACTTGCCCTGAACCAACGTCGCTTCATTGACCGCTCCACAGTGCGGGCAGACCGGGCCATCGGGCCAACGGCACGCTTCAAAGTGCGCCCGCGCCTTGTCCTCATCGTGGAAAATCGGGTCTGTAAGGTTCACGCCATTTGCGGTCATGTACGGCTCCATCAACGAGCCGACTTTCGCATACCCCACCTGTTATGGCAAGTACATAATTCCGGGATTTTGCGTACACTTGTCAAGGGCCCGCCGCCGTGGCCCAATCGGCAAAAATCGGGGAGGACAACATGCGGCGTGGACTGGCGGCATTCTCGGGTGTGGTTCTGGCGGGCGTGGGCGCGGCGGCGACGGCAAGCGCGGCCGAGAGCGTCACGATCGGCGTGAGCCGGCTGCAAAGCTGCGCGCCGGTCGCTGTGGCGATGGCCAAGGGCTATTTCACGGCCGAGGGCCTCGACGTGCATCTCAGCTTCTTCGATGCGCAGCAGCCGATCGCCGTGGGCGTGACGTCGGGCGATCTCGATTTCGGCGTCGCGGCAGAGACGGCGGCACTCTACAGCCTCGCTGCCGAGGGCAACCTTCACATCATCGCCGGCGGCGCGGGCGAGGAGCCGACGTTCCACTATCTCTCGATCGTCGCTTCGAACCAGGCCTACGCCGCCGGCCTCAAATCGCCGAAGGACCTGGCCGGCCACTCATTCGCGCTGACGCAGATGGGCACCGGCCTGCAATACAGCCTCGGGCTCCTCGCCGAGAAATACCACTTCGACGTGAAGTCGGTGCGGCTCCTGCCGCTGCAGGGAAACGGCATGATCGCCTCGGCGCTCGCGGGCGGGCGCGCCGATGCGGCGATCTTCAACGCGGCCGGCGCGCTGCCCTTGGCCGAGAAGGGCGAGGTGAAGATCCTCGGCTGGATCGGCGACGAGACCGGCTTCGACCAGGCCTATCTCTTCATGACGCAGGCGAAGATCGCCAACGAGCGGCCCGACACGGTGCGCCACGTGCTCGCCGCCTTCAGGCACGGCGCGCGCGACTATCACGATGCGTTCACGGATGCGCACGGGCATTTCCACGACGAGGCGAGCGCGCCCGAGATCCTCGACATCCTCGCCAAATATATCGGCCAGCCGCCCGAGCGCGTGCACCAGGGACTGCCCTACTTCGACCCCGAGGCGCGCATCGACGCCAAGGACGTCCAGCACCAGATCGACTGGTACCGATCGCAGGGGCTGCTCAAGGGCGAGGTCAGCGCCGCCAAGATCATCGACAAGAGATACGCGGTGCTGCGAATGGAGAAGTAAGGCCGCGGGCGGAATTCGCGCTTGAACGATGGTAACTTATATGTGACCATATGCTGGGCGCGCTGACAGTTGTCGAGTACATTCGCGAGGACGGATCGAACCCCTTTCGTATCTGGTTCGACCGCCTTCACGCCCAGGCGGCGGCAAAGGTCGCGACGGCCTTGTCGCGAATGGAGCTTGGCAATGTATCGAGGATCAAGTGGATCGGAGCGATCGGCGAATACCGGATCGATTGGGGTCCCGGTTATCGCATTTATCTTGGGAAAGACGGCGAGACGCTGATCGTTCTTCTGGGCGGCGGCACGAAGCAGCGCCAGCGGGCCGACATCGTGCGCGCGATTGCGCTGTGGGCAGAATACAAGGTGCGGAAAGCCGCAGCGATACCGATCGGAAGGAAATGAAAGAATGGTGCTGACGCGGAACTTCAAGGAGACGGTTGCCGGACGGGTCCGTCGCGATCCGGACTTCGCCAAGGCGATGCTCGATGAGGCGGCGACACTGTTCCTCAATGGCGAGCCGGATACGGCGCGCCTCATCCTGCGCGATCTCGTCAACGCGACGATCGGCTTCGAAGCGCTCGCTGCATCGACTGCGAAGCCCGCGAAAAGCCTGCACCGGATGCTTTCGCGACACGGCAACCCGACGATGGACAACCTTTCGGCGATACTTCAGGCGCTACGCAAGAGGTTGCGCGTGCATCTGCGCGCGCACGCCGTCAAGGCGGCCTAAACGCAACCGGCCCGGCGCCGGCCGATTGACCCCCGGCAGGCGCTGCGGTCAAATGATCCGACGTGAACCCGGGAGGCCCAAGATGGCGACCATGGTCTATGCCGGCGCCGGCATGTGGCGCGGCGGAAAAAGGACAGGCGTGTTCCGCGTCTCGGCCGAGGGCGGGCAGCCCGAGCAGCTTACGAACGGGCTCCCCGATCCGTGCAGCGTCCACACCATCGTCGTCAATCCGCACGATCCGGCGATCGTCTATATCGGCACGCATGACGGGCTCTATGTGAGCCACGACCGCGGCCAGCACTGGATGCGGCCCGACTTCCCGGACCATGTGCAGATCTGGTCGATCCTCGTTCATCCCGCCGCGCCGCGCACGATCCTCGCCGGCGCATCGCCGGTCGCGGTCTATCGCAGCGATGATGGCGGCGAGCGCTGGCGGCTCATCGCGAAGCCCACGATCGAAGAGCGCGTGCAGATGGGCTTCCCGTGCCGCGTCATGCGGCTCGCGATCGACGCCAAGCGCCCCGACGACGTGTTCGCCGCGATCGAAGTGAACGGCGTGATACGGAGCCGCGACGGCGGCGCGACATGGAGTGATTGCTCCAAGGGCCTCATCGCCTTCTCGCAGAGCGACAAATACAAAAGCCGCATCGGCAGCGCGACCGACGCCGAGGGCATGCTCGACGAGCACGCCGTCGCCGTGAGCCAGGCCGATCCGGGCGCGGTGTGGCTTGCGAACCGCATGGGCCTCTTCCGCAGCGCCGACGGCGGCGACACGTGGCAGGACGTCGAGGTGAGCCGCTATTCGAAGCTCACCTATGCGCGCGACATCCGCCCCGCGCCCAATGATCCGACGACGCTCTACGCCGCGCTCTCGGTCCATTCGACCGGGCCCACCGGCTCGCTCGCCAGGAGCCGCGACCTCGGCAAGAGCTGGGAGCGGATCGACCACGGCGTCGAGGCCAAGGGCACGATGATGTACCTGGCCTTGGATGCGCGCGACCCGAACCAGGTGTGGGGCGTGACGCGGCCCGGCCAGGTGATCGGCACGAGCGACGGCGGCAAAAGCTGGCGCGAGATGCGGCTGCCCGAAGGCTGCGGCGACTGCTACACCGTCGCCTGCGGCTGAGGCCGGGGCCGCGCGGGCGCATCCTCTCTCGATGCGGGCGATGTGGCGGCGCGCGTTGCGCGGGCGCCGCTTCGTGCGCGTGTGGGACGACACGGTGCTCGTCGCGATCGGCGACAGCCACGCTAAATTCTGGTCGGGGCGCGATGCGGTATTCGAGCCCGACCGGCTCCCCGGCATCATCGCCTGCCATGTCGGGCCGGCGCTCGCGTGGAGCCTGATCGAAGAGCATTCGACTACGCGCGCAGGACAGGCCGTACGGGCGGTGCTGCGCGACCTCGCGGCGCAACACTATGCCGGCTGGGTGCTCCTTTGCTTCGGGGAGATCGACCTGCGCGCCCACGTGCTGAAGCACGAAGGCGACCTAAGCCCCAATCTCGCCGAGCTTGCGCAGCGCTATCTCGCCTTCGTGCGCGCGGCAAAGCGCATCCATCCCAAGATCGCGCTCTGGGCGCCCGGCGCTTCGCAGCCGGAGGATAGTGCCGACAACCCCGACTTCCCCGCGGTCGGCAGCGAGACCGAGCGCAACCGCGCGACCCGGCTCTTCACCGGGATCCTGACCGCGCGCGCCCGCGAGCTGGGCGTGCCGGTGCTGTCGCTCTTGACGCATCTCGTCGATGCCGAGGACCGCAGCCGGCGCGAATTCCTTTACGACGGCTGCCACATCAGCCAGCGCCTGATGCCCGAGGCGAGGCGCCTTTTAACCGAGACTTTGGGCATGGCGCTCCCCCCTGCCGATTGACCGCTGCCGTCCCCATATTGTGAAATGGGCGGGCTCAGGAGGATCCCTATGGCGCGAATCGTTCTCGGACTTGCGACCTCGCACGGCCCGATGCTCACGACCCCCTACGAGAACTGGGACCAGCGCGTCAATTTCGACCGCCGCTACGCCGAGCATGCCTTCAAGGGCAAGACCTACAATTTCGAACAGCTCGTGAAGCTGCGCGCGGGCGAAGGGTTCGACAAGCAGATCACCAAGGAGAAATGGCGCGAGCGCCACGGCGCCTGTATGAGCGCGATCTCGCGGCTGGCCGACGTGTTCGCCGCCGCCAAGCCCGACGTCGCCGTCATCT
Organism: Allostellaceae bacterium; assembly: GCA_035518375.1. Taxonomy (GTDB): domain Bacteria; phylum Pseudomonadota; class Alphaproteobacteria; order ATCC43930; family CGMCC-115725; genus DATJLY01. The sequence goes on from DATIXQ010000008.1 coordinate 5,951, forward strand.
TCGGCAACGACCAGAAGGAGCTCTTCAACGACACCGGCATCCCGGCGCTCGCCGTCTATTGGGGCGAGACGATCGAGAACCGCATGGGGGCCGAAGAGCTGAAGCATAACGAGGCGCCGGGCGTGGCCGTGGCGCAGGCGGGCCGCATCCCGCCCGAGGGCGCGACGTACCAGGGTGTGCCGGAATTGGGCCGCGCCATCATCGAGAAGCTGACGGGGACGGGCCACGACGTGACCGCGGTGAAGCATTATCGCCCCGGGCGCGGCGCCATCCCGCACGCTTACGGCTTCGTCTACCGCAAGATCATGCGCGACCAGGTCATCCCCAGCGTGCCCGTCATCCTCAACACCTTCTATCCGCCGAACCAGCCCGACGTGCGGCGCTGCTGGGACATCGGGCGAACGGTGCTCGACGCCGTGAAGGCGTGGCCGTCGGACCTGCGTGTCGCACTCATCGCTTCGGGCGGGCTCACACACTTCGTCATCGACGAGGACGTGGACAACGCCGTCCTCGACGCGATCCGCGCCGGCCGCGTCGACGGGCTTGCGGATTTGGGCGAGCCGATCTTCCAGGAAGGCACGTCCGAGATCAAAAACTGGGTGGCGCTCATGGGCGCGATGGCGGACCTGAACTTCAAGCCCACCATCGAGGATTACGTGCCGTGCTACCGCTCGATGGCGGGCACCGGCAACGCCATGGGCTTCGTGCACTGGCACGGGTAAGCGCTGGCGACAGCGCATCGTTCCGCTCCGGCGAAATCTTAGGTCCTTCTTCGTCATGGCCGGGCTTGTCCCGGCCATCCACGATTTTTTTCATCGGCGTCAACGCGTGGATGCCCGGCACAAGGCCGGGCATGACGACCCGATTTAATGCGGTACCGCGCGGCAGCGGCAGTTCGTCAACTCGCGCCGGGCAGGAACTTCTCGGTGATGACCTTCGAAAGGTCGGGCGCCGCATCGAGCAGGTGCAGGTCGACGAACGAGCGCCGCAACACGTCGAGCGCGGCAGGATCGAACTTTCCGTCCCGCGAGAACATCGGCATGACGATGTCGTATTCCTTGTTCTCGATCTCGAGCGGATAGCCGGTGACGGGCGCCACGAGCCGTACCGTCTCGTCCTTGTTGGCATACATGAAGGCGATCGTCTTGAACCAGGCCTTCAGAAAGCGCCGCACCGCGTCGGGCGCTTCGGCCACGAGCTTGTTCGACGCATAGATGGCGTGGATCATGAAGACCTTCGCCACGTCCGAGGCGGGGAAGAGATCGCGCCCGCGCTGTTCGGTCTCGAGCCGGATGCCGAGCGCCGTCGCGCTCACGAGCGCGTCGATCTGGCCCGTGACCAGCGCCGCAACCTGCGGCGCGGGCTCGGCGCCCACCGTGACGAAGGTCAGGCCATCGGGGCCCCAGCCCTTCTGGCGCGCGAGCTCGAGTGCCAACCACTGTGTCAGCGAGCTGACGGTCGAGATGCCGATACGCTTGCCCTTCAAATCGTCGGCGCTTTTCACCGGCGAGTTCCACGGCACGATGAAGCTCATGAGCAGCGGCGGCCCCGCCATGTTCGCAACGGCGACCTCGGGCGAGCCCTTCAGCGGGAAGACGAGGTCCGATCCCGCGGCGAGCGCGATATCGAGATTGCCGGCCGCCATCGCCTGATGGACCTTGGCGCTGCCGGAGAACCCCAAGGACTTTATGTCGAGCCCTTCCTGCGCGAAGAACCCCTTGGCGACGCCGACATCGAGCGGCGTGAAAGAGAAGGCGTTGGGCGCGGCCTTGCCGACGGTGAGCGTTTCCGCCGCCGCGGGAAATGCAAGAAGCAGCGCAAGCGCCGCCGCCCAGAGCGCCCGCATCATGGCGACGACCACAGGATCTGCGCCTCTTTCGCACCGACGGCGATGAGCGCCGAGGCGAGCGCGTCGTTCGTGCCAGCGCGCAACACATAGGTCGCGCCCTCCTCGAGCGCGGCGTCGGCCGTCAAGCGGCCCTCCTCGAGCGAGAGGCCGATGGCGGAGCCGGCCGCGGCGCCGAGATAAGGGTTGGGGGCGAGCGAACCCAATTCGCCCGCGGCCGCGCGGTGGAGCGATGCGGCCGTGGCGCCCGGGTGCGCCGCCCGCACCATCGCCGCGACTGCCGCGCGCGTCTTCGCCAAGCCCTCGCCCGGCTTTGCCGTCACCGTGAGCAGCCCTTCCGCCCAGTAGCCGGCATATTGCACGGCCAAGGCCGCGAGAAGCGGATCGACCGCCGGGTCTTCGGGCCCATCGATCGGCAGCGGCGCGCCGCCCGCATGCGCGCTCACGAGCGTGCGCGCGTCTTGCGCGCCGGATGCGACGGCCGCGCGCTCGAAAGCGAGAGCGACCGTACGTGCGCCCTTGCCGCCGCGAGCGGCGGCGGCGAACGCGTCGGCCGCACGCGCCAGAATGCGGGCGGACTCCCGCATGAGGCCCAGCTCGATTGGCGATTTGCGCCGGCGCAACGCGTCGAGCGGCGCATCGAGCACGAGCGGCTCCTTCCCGAGCGCCGCGAGGATGCCGCGATGGAGCCCGTGCGCCATGTCGCGCGCGCCCCAAAGCGCGAGCCGCGTGCCGTGCTGCTCGGCAAACCAGCCGGCGACGAGCTTCGGCACATCGGCCGCGGGGCGCAGGTCTTCGACCCACGTCAGCAGCTTCGCCTGCGTCAGCATGAGCGCTGTGCCCGAGACGATGAGGCGGATCGCGCCCTCCTTCGGCACGAGCGCCACGGCAAGCCCGAGCTTCGGCACGAAATTGGTGAGATATGCCAACGCACCGTAATCGCCGGGAATGCCGTGGACGAGGAGCGCGTCGGCGCCCGCTTCGTCCATTGCCGCGCGCACGCGGGAAAGCCGCGCCTCGAACTCGGCTTGCGGCAGAAGCTTCGGGTCCCAATCGTAGGGACCGGTCAGCAGCGTCGTCTGCAGGACCTGCATCGCTGGCCTCAGGCGTCGACCGCGCCGAGCGCGGCCCAGCGCGTCGTCAGCGCTTCGCCGCCCGTTGCGGTGACGCGCACAGGCTCGCCGCACAGCATGTAGCCGGTCTCGGGCAGATACTGGTTCGGGTGCACGACGAACACCATGTCGGGCTCGACGATGGTGTGATTGTCGTAGGCGATGTCGCCGGGCGCGATCGAGCCCGAGCCCATGCCGTGGCCGCGCCGCTTCATGTGCGGCGGCCGGCAATATTCGCGATAGCCGGCATCGCTCAGGACCGCGTCGATCGCATCGGCGATCTCCGACACCTTGATACCCGGCCGAACGGCCTTGATGCCGGCCTCCATCGCCTTGACGACGAGCGCGTATTTCTCGGCCAGCACATTCGAGGGGGCGCCGATCGAGACGGTGCGGCACACTTGCGCGAATTGGCCCTCGTAGGAGGGCGTGAACTCCGCCACCAGCACATCGCCTTTCTGCAGGGGCCGGGTGCTCGACGCAGCAACGCCGTAGCCGTGCGGCAGCGCGCTCAGCATCAGGAAATTGTCGTCGGCGCCGAGCGATTTGGTGAGGAGGTTGCACTCGACCGCGACATCGCATTCGCGCATGCCGGCGCGGGCGAACGACAGGAGATGGGCGAAGCCGGCCTCGCCGATCGCCGCGGCTTTCCGCGCCCGCGCGATCTCGGCGTCGGTCTTGGGCGCGGTCGCCTCGTTCACGATCGCGTCGAAGGGCTCGCTGTTGGCGCCGATCGCGTCGATGATGCGCCGGGCGACGGGATGCGGCATCGCGCCGAGGCCGGACGTCGCAATCTTGGCGCGCGCGTGGCCCGTCAGCGCACCAGCGATCCCGGCGGCAAGGTCATCGCACGCCGTGACCGGAACATTGGGCGAGCGCAGCGCAGCGCGCTCGGCATCGAGCGACGGCGTCGCGACGAGACGCGCGCCGCCGTCAGCGAAGAGCACGAGCGCGCTCTCGCCGAGCGAGCGGAAGCCCGAGAGATGCGTCGCGAGATCGGTGCGCGACATCGAGTGCCGTGCCGGGGAGAGCGCCACGAGCACGTCGACATGCGCGTCGGCCATGCGGCTCCGTACCCGGTCGAGCCTCTCTCTCTGATCCATTCTCGGCCTCCTGCCTTCAGGTTGTCATTGCGAGCGCAGCGAAGCAATCTCCCCCAAGATTGCTTCGTCGCTGCGCTCCTCGCAATGACAGTCCAATTCCATGACCGCCTATTCCAGAACCTCGACGACGAGAGCGCGGTATTCCTCGACCGAGGGATGGTGCGGCGCGGTCGCGTTGAAAAAGCTCTTGTGCGAATCCTCGGCAAGCTCCGCAACATCGCCGCCCGTGTAGCCGAGCTTGCGCATCGAAGCCGGAATGCCGAGGCGCCAGTTCATCTCGGCCACGGCCTGCGCCGGGCGCCCCGGCGTGAAGGCGAGCGCGTCGGCAAGCTTCTGCATCTTCTCGGGATAACGCTTCTCATAGCCGCGCAACACGGCCGGCATCGCGATCGTGACCATGGCGCCGTGATGGAGCCCCTGGTCGCCGAACGTATTGGCGAGCGCGTGCACCGGCCCGAGCCCCTTGCCGCACATCATCGCCTGGAGCGCCGCCATCATCATGTGCCAACGCGCCTCGCGGTCCTGGCCGTTCGTGGTCGCGCGCTCGATATAGGTGAAGACGCGCGTGCAGGCGTCGAGCGCGATGGCGTCGCCCACGGGGTTGCCGCCCTTGGCGAAGAAATTCTCGACCGCATGGCCCAGCGCGTCCATGCCGGTCCCCGCGGTGAGGTGCGGCGGAAGGGAGGCCGTGAGCTCCGGATCGCAGAGGGCGAGGCGCGGCACGATATAGGGCGAATTGATGCCGTGGCCGCGGCTCTTCGCGTCGCGATGAATGCCGGCGCCGCGCGAGGCCTCGCTGCCGGTGCCGGCAGTCGTCGGCACGGCGACGAGCGGCGCGGTGTCGGGCCTGATCCTGTCGGGCCGGCCGAAATAATCGGTGATGGCGCCGTCATGCGTCGCCAAGACCGCCACCGCTTTTGCCGTATCGATGACCGAGCCGCCGCCCACGGCGACGATGCCATCGCAGCCATATGTCTTGTAGGCCTGGGCCGCGCGCTCGACCCCGGAAACGGTCGGGTTCTCCGGCGTCTCGTCGAAGACGGCGAGTTCGTCCTTCCCCATGGCGCGGCGCACGCGCGCGAACACGCCCGCCTGCACCACACCCTTGTCGGTGATGAAGAGCGGACGCTTCACGCCCAGGATCTCGAGCTCCTTCGGCAAAAGCGCGATCGCGCCGAAATCGAACTGCACCTTGGGATAGACGAGGGTGAGCGGCATACGTTCCTCCCCTGTCATTGCGAGGAGCGGCAGCGACGAAGCAATTTCCCGGGGATTGGTTCGGCTCGCGCTCGCAATGACAGACCTGTCATTCCGCGGCCTTGCGCGAGGCGCGCAAGGCCCGTGTCGCGCCTTCGTCGACCGCCCGCGTCTTCGGGTCGAGCACGACACCGTAATCGTCGCGCGCCGCGTCGAAGCTGACGAACCCCTCGATCACGTCCCAGCGCACGGCGTCGGGATCGCGCTCCAAGGGATCGCCCCAGCCGCCGCCGCCGCCGGTGCGCACGATCACCTGGCTGTCCTCGGGCACGGGATGGCGATAGGCGTTCTTCTCGGAAAAGCTGTTCTCGCCGGGCGTCTGCAAAAGATAGCACGCGGTG
>DATIXQ010000009.1:0-28397 GCA_035518375.1 Allostellaceae bacterium
TGCTGCTCACAAAGGAAGGTAAGGGTGCCGTCCAATTCCACCCTGGCTTCAGCGGCCGGCCGGCCGCACAACTTGCAGGCGTGGTTCGCGACGAAAGCCATCATCCCGCCAACCATGGCGGCGGGATGATCGCTCCGCCGATCTGTCATCGACCGTACGAAACGCAACTTAGTTGCCGCGTCGCCATGCAAGTTCGATAGCGCGCGCCGCCCTTACACCTTGAGCTTGAGGATCCGTTTCGCGTTACCGGAAAGGATCTTCTCCTTGTCGGAGGGCGCCAGATCGATCTCGTCGGCCCACTTGGTGCCGGGGCGGTTCTCGACGAAGGGATAGTCGATCGAGAACATGACGCGGTCGACGCCCATCTCGTTGACGACGCAACGAAGCGCGTTCGACGAGAAGAACCCGCTCGTCGTCACGTAGAAATGCTCCTGGAAGCGCTGACGGAAGCCTTTGCCATGCTCGCCGTCGCGCCCGAGCGTCATGTCGATGCGCCATGAGGAGAACGGAATCGTCTCGCCCATGTGGCCGAGAATGAGGCGCAGGTTCGGATAAGCGTCGAGCGCGCCCGACAGCACCATGCGGATGGCGAGCGTCGCCGTCTCCATGGTGAAGCCCCAGCCGGCCGTGGCGATGCCGGGGTGCTTTTGCATGTAGTCCTTGAAATAGAGCTCGATCACCGTCGGGTGCGGCACGCCCGGATGGAGATAAAGCGGCACGTCCAACGCCGCCGCGCGCTCGAGGATCGGCCAGAAGCGCTTGTCGTCGAAGAACACGCCGTTGCAGAGCCCGTGCACCATGGCGCCGACAAAGCCGTGCTTGGTGACGACGCGCTCAAGCTCGTCGGCCGCGGCCTTGGGCTCGGCCGTCGGCAGCGCGCCGAAGGCGGCAAAGCGCTTCGGGTTTGCCGCCACCGCTTCGGCGAGCCGGTCATTGACGCGGCGCGCCAGCACCGGGCCTTCGTTGGCGTTCAAGCGCTGCGCCGAGGGCGCGCCGTGCGAGAGCACCTGGAAATCGACGCCGGACTCGTCCATGTCCTTGATGCGGATCGCGCCGAGATCGTCGAGCTTCGCCTTGAGGCGCTCGTTGCGCCGCCCTTCCATCTGGCCGCTCATCGCGGCGACGATGTCGGGATCGTGGTAGTGCTCTTCGAGCGCGACGATATAGGGTTTTGACGCCACGAAATCCTCCCTCTTGCTCTTGCGGCAGTATCGGGGACGAGGTGGCGCGACGGAAGGGGGATGAGGATGGGACGGATCGCTCTGGCGCTGATGCTTATTGCCGCAGCCCCGCGGATGGCGGCGGCGCAGGACGCCTGCACGCTGCCGGGCCAGACGCGCATGCTGGTGGCGGAATTGTTCTTCGGCCGCGCGAGCCCCAAGGGCGAAGTGACCGAAGAGCAATGGCGCGCGTTCCTGCGCGAGCAGGCGACGCCGCGCTTTCCCGCCGGCCTCACCGCGTTCGACGCCTTCGGCCAGTGGCAAGACCCCGCGACCCAGAAGATCGGACGCGAGCGCACCAAGGTTCTGCTCATCGCCACCGACGACACCGACGCCGCGCGCCAGAAGATCGCGGACCTCGCCGCCGTGTGGCGCAAGAAATTCGCGCAGAAATCGGTCGGCATCGTCACGCGCGACGAATGCGCGGCGTTCTGAGCGGCGGCGGCGACGGACGGGGAGAGGCGCTACCGCACCTCGATGCGGACGACGTCACGCACATCGCGCGCGCCGTGCTTGTCGCCGGGCGCGACGATGCGCAGGTCCGCGAGCGGCGCGCCGTCCTTGGCGTAGGCGAGCATGATCGGCACGTTGCCGAACTCGGGCTCCATCTCGCCGAGCGAGTAGAGCACGACATAGCCGTCCTTGCCCGTGACCGCGACGACGTGGCGCAGCGCCGGCCATTTCTTGTCGGGATCGTCGATGCCGGCCTTGCCGACGAGCGTCCACAGGAGCACGCCCGTATATGTGGCCGTCTGCGTTCCATGATCGGTCAGGAACGAGACCTTGCGCGTGACGTGCGGCATGCGGCCGAGATCGGCGGCGGTGAGATGGAGCGCGGTCTTGACCTTGCCGTCGAGGACGGCGCTCGCGGCCTCATCGGCGTGCGCGATTCCCGCCGCCGCCGCGGCAAGCACGAGGGCAAGCGCGAGAAGGGTGCGCCTCATCGCGCGTTTGCTTGCGCCAGCGCCGGCGTCTCCCGGCGCGAGAGGAGCGTGAAGCCCTGCTTCTCGAAGAAGGGGCGCGCCGCGGGCGAGCGCAGAAAGGCCTCGAACTTCGCCGCCGCCGGGTTCTTCGAGGTGGATGTCAGCGCAACCGGATAGATGATCGGCGGATAGGAGTCTTGCGGGAAGGCGGCGACGATGCGCACGTCGGGCTCGGCCGCGGCATCGGTCGCATAGACGATGCCCAACGGCGCCTCGCCGCGCGCGACGAAACGCAGCGCCGCGCGTACATCCTCGGCCGGCGCGATCTTCGCCACCACCGCGCTCCACACGCCGAGCTTTTGCAGTGCCGCCTTGCCGTACTTGCCGGCCGGCACGGACTCGGGATCGGCCATGGCAAGCCGCCCGCCGCCCAGGGCGTCGGCGAGCGCGAAGCCGGGCTTCACCTCGAGCGCGAGCTTGGACGAAGCGGGCGCGATGAGGACGAGGCGGTTGCCGAGAAGATTGGCGCGCGTGTCGGTCTGGATGAGGTTGCGGTCGGCGACGTACTTCATCCAGTCGAGATCGGCCGAGATGAACATGTCGGCGGGCGCGCCGCTCTCGATCTGACGCGCCAAGGCCGAGCTTGCGGCATAGGAGATCTTGACCTCGCCTCCGCCGCCCTTCTCGAACGATGCCGCGGCATCGTCGAGCGCGTTCTTGAGGCTCGCCGCGGCGAAGACGAGCACGGGATCGGCCGCGGCCGGCGCGGGCACGGCCCCGCCAGCGAACAAGACGAAGACGAGAAGGGAAGAAGCAAAGCGGGCAAGGCGGCGCATCATCGGCTCTCCGGCTGGCGTCATATTCGAATGAATATAACGAGCCGGAAGGCTAGCGCGTCAAGCCTTGCGCAGCCACAGCGTCGTTTGGAAGGCGTACGAGAAGATCCGCAAGAAGCCGGAGCGCAGCACGAAATGCATGACGACGGCGACGAACGCGGCCGTAAGGACGGCGCCGCCGAACCCGGAATGCTGAACGACGGCCGCGACATAAAAGGCCTCGCCCGCCAGGAGCACGAGCCGCAGCCAGTGCCGCAGCGCGCGATAGCGCGCGACGCGCTCCTCGGTACGGATCTCGACGCGCATCATCGGCAGGAACGCGACGACGGCGATCGTCCACGACCACGACATGACATCGTCGTAGCCCATTCCCGAAGCGTGCAGCATGCCGCGGGCGACCCAGCCCGCGGCAAGCGCGGCGGCGCCGGCGATGGGGTAGACCGCGATCAGCAGCGGCAACATCAGGAAGATCAGCAACACCATGAAGCCGCGCCCGAGCCAGATCGCGCCCGGGAAATAGCCGCCGGTCGGGAGGCCGCCAAAGGGCGCCGCACTCGCATCGCCGCCGAGGAGCGGCCCCGCCTGCCCCGGCACGTGGCCCGGCAGCGGCGCGTCGTGGCGCGGCAAACCTGGCGCCGATTGGCCGACCGGATTCCACCCGCGAGGCGTTTCCATGCGTTGCTCCCCCAAGCTTCACGCGCGGCCGATCGCCGCCCGACGAGCCTACAGCAAGCGCCGTGGAGGCGCGAGCGCGGGGGTTGCAGCCGTGCGGTGACGATCAAGGCCCTACCCCCGTTCACCGAGGAGCGGCCACCGCAAAGGAGTTGAGGGAATGACGGTTTTAAAGTGCGCGGCGATTGCATTGACGGTCGCATTTCTCGGCGGATGCGTTTTCGAGCATGGCCATGACCACGACCAGGGCGCCGATCGGGACCGCGCCCCGCCGGCCTATAGCGGGTCGTCCGAAGCGGCGCCCGAGCACGCCGCGCCGCCGCCCGCGCCGGACTCAGGCGATCACTACAACGATCAGTACCACCACTGATCGCAGCAAACTTCTCAGAGCAACTCAGGCCCCGCCTCGGCGGGGCCTGTCTCATGTTATAGAGAGCTAAGGAACGGGCTGGAGGCGCGCATGGCGAAGGCTGCGGCACCGAAAAAGCCAAGCGCGGTCGCGTTGACGGCGCCAGAGATGGCCCTCCTCGAGCGCCTCGTCGACCGCGGCGTCCTCGTGACCGTGCCGGCGCTCAAGAGCCAGAAGGCGCGCAAGGTGGTGGCGGCGGCGCTGGCCGCGCACGGCTCCCACGTGCTGCTCTATCTCTCCGCCAAACCAGCCGAGCTCATACCCTGAAGGCGCGCCAGCGGCGATCGGCGGCTAAAGGCCCATCGGATTACCGGTCACCACGCGGAAGCTGCCTTCGGGAACGCCGTTCGCCTCGTAGAGGATCACACGGCCTTCCATGGCGATGGTGTAGCAGTGCTCTGCCTGGTTCACATGCGGCAAGGTCGTGCACAACTGTCCCTCGGACGACACGTGCCACGTGCCCTGGTCGGTGATCGCCGCGTTGTTGAACCGCACCGAACCGTCGCCGGCGAAATAGGCCCGGTAGGGCGAACCATTGGCGCTGACCCCGACCAGGGTGTTGTTGGACACAAGACGCGTGATGTCGCTCATTGACAGAACCTGCGGCGCCGGCAGAGACGCCGTCTGGAGCGTCGATTGCTGCGCGGTCACGCGCGTCGGCAGTAACGCGGCCAGGGCGAGCGCAACCGGGAATGCGGATTGTAAGGGGCGCATGGCGGGGCTCCGCGATGTCTTACGCGCTTGAACAGGCCGCACGCGCCAGGGTTCCTGCATGGCGTCCGATCCTGAACCGAAAGCGGCAGCACGTCGGACAGTGCAGCGGTTCGCAAAGGTGCCGCTAGGTGGCCGAGCGCCTATTGGGTCTTGCACGCTGCGCCATTCATGAACGCGGCGCGCTCGGCAAGGTGATGATTTCCCCGCGGGCCGGACATTCTTTCTCGGTGAAATAGCCGCGCGCGAAAAGGAATTCGAAGCCGTCGATCAGATCCGAGAATCGCGGCCGAGCGAAAGCCATGTTCTGTACGGCGGAAAACCACAACGTGTTGTCGGGCGCGACGAGGAAGAGCGCCGGCTCGCAACAATAGGGCGGCTCGGAAATCCCTTGCGCGCGCGGCCTGCCTTCGGTCAGGAAAAGGCCCCACGCGCGCGCGGCGCGGAGACCGAGGCCATATCCGACGCGCAGGCGGGCGAGGCCCCAGTCCGCCTTCGCGGCTTCCGCGCGCTCTTGTTCATCGCATGAGGCCGCCATGCCGGTGATCCCGCGCTTTTCGAACTCGGGCAGAAGGTTTTCGAGTTCGCCGAGATAGGTCTGGCATTGCTGACAATGCAGGCCGCGATAGAACACGATCATGGAGAAGAGCCGCGGCCGTTCGGCTGCGAGATCATATGATCCCCCACCCGCGAGCGGCAGGTGCAGCGCAGGCACGGGTTGGCGCGGGATTAGGGGAACCAGATCGGTCGTAGCCGTGCCGAGCATGCTTGTCGACCTGTCCGGTTCGTTGAGGTTTCCGCTATTGAGGCAGAATACGGACGGATGCAAGTCCCTGGCACGCGGCCGAGGCCGCGCGCTTGCGCCGTCGCATTCCTGATGCCGGTGTTTTGCGGACCACGGCGGCCCTGTTCGGCCCGATACTCGCGCCTCTGAGAGCGAAGAACGAATGAATTCGAGCGCACCCGTCCCGCCGGTCTCCTTCACCCACCGCGAGGTTCTCCGCATTCTCAGCGGCGTGCTGTTGTGCATGTTGATGGCGGCGCTCGATCAGACTGTGCTCGCGACCGCGCTCCCTGCGATTGCGGCGGACTTCAATGGCGTTCCGCATCTTTCCTGGGTCATCACCGCCTACCTGCTGTTCAGCACGGCGGCAACGATCATGCTGGGCAAGCTCAGCGACCTGTACGGGCGACGGCGCCTGCTCGAGCTTTCGATTGGGGTCTTCCTGCTCGCCTCGCTCGCATGCGCGGTCTCGCAAAGCATGGGCTCGCTCATCGCCGCGCGCGCACTCCAGGGCCTCGGCGGCGGCGGGCTCTACAGCATGTCGCAAGCATCGATTGGCGACGTGGTCTCTGCGCGTGAGCGCGGGCGCTACCAAGCCTATATCACCAGCACCTACGGCGTCGCGAGCATCGCGGGACCATTAATCGGCGGATTCTGCGTCGAGTATCTCTCTTGGCGCTGGGCGTTCTGGCTCAATCTGCCGATCGGGATCCTGGCGTTCGCATTCTGCCATCGCGGGCTCGCCAAGGTGATCGTGCGGCGGCAACGCCGGCCAATCGACTTCCTTGGCGCGGCGCTGATCCTGCCCGGCGTGACGGCGTGGATGCTGCTCGCCGCGTGGGGCGGCAGCGAAGTTCCGTGGGTTTCGCTCACGACGTTCGGACTCGCGGCGGCGGGCGCGGCCTTCGTCGCCGCCTTCGTAATCCGCGAGCGCCTTGCACCCGAGGCGCTGCTGCCGCCGCGCCTTTTTGCGAGCCAGACATTTCGCGTCGCGACGATCCTCAACTTCTTCATCAACGCCATCACCGTCGGCACCTACATGCTGCTCCCGGTGTTCTTCCAGCTGGTGATCGGCGTCGACGCCGAATTCTCCGGCGCCATGCTGATCGTGCCGCTCTTGACGCAAATCGTCGCCTCGATTTATGCCGGGCGCCGCGTTCAGCAGACCGGACGCTATGTATGGGCCCCGCGCATCGGATTCGGGGCGCTGATCGTGTCCGCGGCTCTCTTCGGCACGATGACGGCAACCATTCCGATCTGGCGCGTCGAAGGCTTCATGATGGTGAATGCGCTCGGCATGGGTCTCTGCCAAGCCCCGCTTTGGGTCGCGGTCCAGAACTCGGCGGAGCTGCGCGACATGGGCGCGGTCACCGGCTCGACCGCCTTTTTCCGCGCCCTTGGCGGCGCTTTCGGCGCGGCGATGTTGTGGTCGGTTCTGCTGGCAATGCTCGATTCCACGGTCGCCGCCGAAGGACACGCCGGCTTCGGGAGCAGCTTGCTGCGCGGCGGGCGCGTGGCGCTCGCGGCGCTGCCAGCGGATGTGCGGATCTTCTTTGTTCCCGCGTTCGGCCACGCATTCCACATCACGTTCCTTCTTGCCGCGGGCCTCGCAGCGATAGCTTTCGGGGCGACCTATTTTCTCAAGGAGATTCCGCTTCGCACGTCGACTCACGCAATCGCGAAAGACGAGCGCTCAATCTCGGCGTCTTCCTTGCCCGAGTGAGCAAATCCGAAGGCCAAAAGGGGGCAACGCGATCTCCGCGAGCATCCACGGTCTCCCAAGCTCTGCCGCGACAAACAGGCTTGCCGCCGCTCGAATTGCTGGCGTAGAACGAGGGCGCGGCCGGAAAGCGTGGGTTGGTGGAGGTCGTGACCTTAAAGGAGACATCGCGCGTGGATGCCCAAGTCGCAGCGGCAACTCGTCGGCAACAGGTGGCGATCCTGCTCGGAGCGGCGCTGATGCTCAGCATCGGCATGGGAATACGCCAAAGCTTCGGGCTCTTCGTGCTACCGATGACACGCGATCTCGGTTTTAGCGTGGCTGACTTCACCTTCGCGATGGCCATGCAGAACCTCATCTGGGGCTGCGCGCAGCCGTTCGTGAGCGCCTATGCCGACCGGTTCGGTGCGCGACCGGTGATGATCTTCGGGTGCGCGCTTTACATTCTTGGCCTGGCCACGATGGCGTTTGCCGAGGGACGGATCAGCTTCACGATCGGCGCCGGCCTCTTCATCGGCATTTCGCTTGCGTGCAGCGCTTCAAATTTGGGCCTGACGGCGAGCGCCCGCGCCGTGTCGGTCCGCTCGCGCAGCATGGTGCTCGGGATGATCTCGTCGGTCGGATCGATCGGCACTTTCTTTTGCGCCCCGTTGGGGCAGACCCTCATCGCCAGTCATGGTTGGCAGGCCGCCCTGGTGTGCTTCACCATCATCGCCTTCGCGATGCTGCCGGCCGCCTACTCCACCGGCGTGATCGACAAGATCCATCCTCCCGCGGCGCACGCGGCCGGCGCAGTCCCGATGCGGACCGTCCTGCGCGAGGCCGCGCACCACCGCGGCTTCGTCACGATGTCTGCCGCGTATTTCGTCTGCGGCATGCAGTTGCTGTTCATTACCGCGCACCTCCCGACCTATCTCGCGCTCTGCGGCCAGAGCCCGATGCTGGGCGCCAAGGCGCTGGCGACGATCGGCATCTTCAACATCGCGGGATGCTATCTTTTCGGCTGGCTTGGAGGACGCTTCCCGAAGCACATCCTGCTGGGTCTCCTCTACATCGTGCGCTCGATCACGATCACCCTGTACTTCATTGCGCCGGTGTCGCCGGCCTCGACGCTCATATTTGCGGCGGTCATGGGCGTTTTGTGGCTCGGGGTCATTCCTCTTACCCAGGGCCTCATCGCCGATATGTTCGGATTGCGTTATCTCGCGACCTTGAGCGGCATCGCCTTCGTCAATCACCAGATCGGTTCGTTCGTCGGCGTCTGGGGCGGCGGCCTGGTGCTGGACTATTTCGGTTCTTACGACCTCGCGTTCAAATGGGGCGTCTCGATCGGCTTGATCGCCGGTGTCGCGCAGCTGCTGGCCGGAGCCGGCTCAGATTGGCGGAGCGCGCGACCGCTGCCCGCGTGACGAACGGACACGTGTTTTAGAGGAAAGGCCGCACGATCGGGCGGCAGGCGACCGCGCGGGCTTCGCGCCGTCGGAGTTTCGCATATCGCGGCGGTTGCGCCGATGCCGGCCGCATTCAATGTCTCACCTCAAGACGGAAGCGCGTCAGTCGTGCTCTTATGTTTGCTGCCGCAAGAGGGAGGCGCGCAATGAGCGACGATATCCTTCTTCTCGTGCTACTCGTGACGATCATGGCCGCCGCCGCTCTTTGCGTGCTCAGGTCCGCGTTCGAGCGCGGCCGCGACAAGCATCGGTACCGCGAGCGCTGGGAGCCGTAGATTATGGGAAGGGCTGGCGCGCCCGAGAGGAGTCGAACCCCTAACCCCCAGATCCGTAGTCTGGTGCTCTATCCAGTTGAGCTACGGGCGCTTGCCGGGAAAGGGGCTACTTAGGCTCTCGCGCCGGCTTTGGCAAGCCGCCACCCCACGCGATTCTTCAAGTGCGCGGCGGCGCCAAGCCTTTCGCCGGGGCAACGGAAAGATGCTTCAACCTGGATCGATCGCACTCTAGGATCGCGCGAGACCGATGCGCGCACTTCCGCTTCTCGCCCTCGCGGCTTTGGCGCTTTCCTCGTGCGGCTATCCCGAAACGGAATTCCGGCCGCAGGCGAAGGCCAATGTCGACGCCTCAGGCTTTCCGCCCCCCGCAACGCCCGCGGAAGTGGCGGCCGTCACCGGCCGGCCCGCGCCGCAGCCCGCGCCCCCGGCGCCGCGGCTCGATCCGCGCAAGCCCTTCATCGTCATCCATTTCGAGACGCCGCAGCCCGACTATGCGCAAGACCTCTACGAGGCCTTGAAAGGCGCGCTCGCGAAAAAGCCGTCGGCGCAGTTCGACCTCGTCGCCGTGACGCGCGACCCCGACGCGGCCGAGCGCAGCATGACCGACGTGATGCACACCATCACCCAGATGGGCATGCCGGCCGAACGGTTGTCGCTATCGTCGGTCGCGGCCGCCGACGACGGCACCAACGAAGTCTGGATCTACGTGCGCTGATGGCGACGGCGGCGACCCACGCCAAGACCTTTCCGGTGAGCTGGGACGAGCTGCACCGGCACGCGCGCGCACTCGCCTGGCGGCTTTTGGAGCTCGGGCCTTGGCGCGGCATCGTCGCGATCACGCGCGGCGGCCTCGTGCCGGCGGCGATCGTCGCGCGCGAGCTCGATCTCCGCATCATCGATACGGTGTGCGTCGTAAGCTACGACGACCGTACCCAAGGCACGATCACGATCCTGAAACGCATCGCCGGCGACGGCGAAGGGCTCCTCATCATCGACGATCTCGTCGATACCGGCGAGACCGCGCGCGCCGTGCGCGAGATGCTGCCCAAGGCGCATTTCGCCACCGTCTACGCGAAGCCGGCCGGCCGCCCCCTGGTCGACACTTACGTCACCGAGGTGAGCCAGGACACCTGGATCCTGTTCCCATGGGACATCGAGCCGCAATTCGTGCCGCCGATCGCGAGCGCACGGCCGAAAAGCCCGTGACGCGGTTCGCGCTCGCATTTCTTCTCCTTGCGATCACGGCGCACACGGCCGCGGCCGAGACGAGGCGCGACATGGTCGAGAGCGCCGACCCGCGCGCGGCCGCGATCGGGCGCGACATCCTGCGCGCCGGCGGCGGCGCCGCCGACGCCGCCGCGGCCATGGCGATCGCGCTCACGAGCCTCGAGCCGCAATCGGCCGGGATCGGCGGCGGCGGCTTCCTCGTCTACTACGCGGCACATGCGAAGAAGGTTTCCGCGCTCGACGGGCGCGAGAGCGCGCCCGCCGCGGCCAAACCCGACCGCTTCCTCGACAAGGACGGCAAGCCGCTGCCGTTCCCGGGCGCCATGCTCGATGCGCGCTCGATCGGCGTGCCGGGTCTCCTGCGCCTTGCCGAGGAGATGCACCGGCGCTGGGGCAAGCTGCCGTGGGCCGCGATCGTGGCGCCTTCGCAAAAAATCGCGGCGGACGGCTTCGCGCTCTCGCCGCGCGTCGCCAAGCTCCTCGCCGAGGACACGCACCTGCCGCAGAATCCCGTGGCGCGTGCGCTCTGGTACGAGGCCGACGGCAGCGCGAAGCCGGCGGGAGCGACGATCGTCAATCCCGCGCTCGCCGCGAGCTTGCACATGATCGCGGACAAGGGCGCGGGCGCGTTCTACGAGGGGCCGATCGCGCGCGACATCGTGAGCGCGGTCGCCAACGCCAATCCGCCCGGCGATCTGACCGCGGAGGATCTCCGCGCCTATCGCGTCAAGGAGCGCCCGGTGCTGTGCGCGCCCTATCGCGACACGCGCGTGTGCGGCATGGGGCTGCCGGCGGGAACGTCTGTGGTGCTGGAGATTCTTGGGCTGCTCGAGCCGTTCGACCTCAAGACGCACACAGCCGACGCCGAGGCCTGGCACCTTTTCGCCGCGGCAAGCCGGCTCGCCTATGCCGACCGTATCCGCTTCCTCGGCGATCCCGATTTCGTCAAGTCGCCGGTCGCGGGGCTTCTCGACACGGCCTATCTCGCGGCGCGCGCGAAGCTCATCGAGCCCGCGCATTTCGAGCCCGGCCGGGTGCCGCCGGGCGAGCCGGCGGGCCAGCGGAGCGAGCTTTGGGGCGACGAGCGGCCGCCCGAATTTCCGGCCACGAGCAACATCTCGGTCGTCGACTCTGATGGCAACGCGGCGGCGATGACGGTCACGATCGACAGCGATTTCGGCTCGCACGTCTTGGCGGACGGGTTCCTGCTCGACAATGAGCTCGACGATTTCTCGTTCGTGCCGGAAGACGATGGCCGCCCGGTCGCGAACCGCGTCGAGCCAGGCAAGCGCCCGCTCTCGGCGATGAGCCCGACGATCGTGTTCGACCGTAGCGGCGCGCTCAGGCTCGTCGTCGGCTCGGCCGGCGGCCCGCCCATCATCACCGATGTCGCGAAGGCCATCGTCGCCGTCGTCGACTGGCGCATGAGCCTCAAGGACGCGCTGGCGCTCCCCAACATCGACGACCGCGACATCGGGCCGACCGAGCTCGAAAGCTCGGCGCCGCCGGCGCTCGCCGAGAGGCTCCGCGCGATGGGGCACACTCTGCGCCTCTGGGGCCGCGACAGCGGCCTCGGCGGCATCCTCGTCACGAAGGACGGGCTCGAAGGCGCCACCGATCCGCGGCGCGAAGGCGCCGCGCTCGGCGACTGAGTGGGATGAGCGACCTGGCCGCGCCGGTTGCCGCGCGCGCGACAATCGTCGTCGAGCGGCCGAAGCGCGCGCTTGCCGGCCACCCCTGGGTCTATTCGAACGAAGTGCGCATGGATGCGCACGCGAAAGCGCTGGCGCCGGGCAGCATCGTCACGCTCGCCGGGCCCGACGGGCGCGCGCTCGGCACCGCCACCTTCACCCCGCACACGCTGGTCGCGGCGCGTATCCTCGACCGCGACCCCGCCGCCGCGATCGACCGCGATTTCTTCGCCGCGCGGATCGCGCGCGCGCTGGCGCTGCGGCGGCGCTTCTACGACGAGCCCTATTACCGCCTCATCCATGCCGAGGCGGACGGGCTCCCGGGCCTCGTCGTCGACCGCTATGGCGACGTCGCGGTGGCGCAGCTCAACAGCGCCGGCATGGCGGCGCTCGAGAGCGAGATTCTGGCCGCGCTCGACGCGACGCTCAGCCCCCGCGCGGTGGTGCTGCGTCCCGACGCCACCGCGCGCGCGCTCGAAGGCGCAGGGGGCGAGCCACGCGTGGCGGTGGGCGCGATCGACGGCCCCGTCGAGCTGCACGAGAACGGCGCCGTCTTTCTCGCCGACGTGCTCGGCGGGCAGAAGACGGGCTGGTTCTTCGACCAGCGCGAGAACCGCCGCTTCGTCGCGGCACTCGCCCAAGACGCGCGCGTGCTCGACGTCTATTGCTATGGCGGCGCCTTCGCGATTCTGGCCGCCCGCGCGGACGCGGCAGAGGCGATCGGCATCGACCGATCAGAAGGCGCGCTCGCCTTGGCGGCACAATCGGCCGCGCGCAACGGCGTTGCCGGGCGCTGCCGCTTCGTGCGCGCGGAGGCGTTCGCAGAACTGCAACGGCTCGCCGACGCGGGCGAGCGTTTCGGCATCGTCTTCGCCGACCCGCCGGCCTTCGTCAAATCGAAGAAGGATCTGGGCCCAGGCCTGCGCGGCTATCGCAAGCTCGCGCGGCTCGCGGCGGCGCTCGTCGCGCGTGACGGGATCCTGTTCCTCGCCTCATGCTCGCACAATGTCGGCGCCGACGACTTCGCCGAAGCCGCGCGGCGCGGGCTCGAGGATGCGGGCCGAGCGGGGCGCATCGTGCGCGCCGCGGGCGCGGCGCCCGACCATCCGATCGATCCAGCGCTGCCGGAGAGCGCTTATCTCAAGTCGCTCACCATCGCGCTCGATTAGGCGCTTGTCCCCCTTTCTGCCCTGGGGACGAAGGGCGGCGTGAGGTGGAGGAAACTCTTCCTTCGCAACAGGCCCACCTGCCTCTCCTGGCGGGCAAAGGCGAAGGCGTGCGTCCGGCGATTCGACAAGCCTGAAGAATGCGCAAGCGGAATAAGGCGTCGAGTCGCCGCCGAACCAAGGTTATCCGGGTTCCGCTACGGAAGGAAGAGAGGGGGTGCCGAAGGGATGTTCCTGAAACGCGGCAGTTACTTTCCGTCCGAATGCATTGGCGTGGCCGCAATTGGGCTTCGCTCGCGTCGACAAGCTTTGGTCGGCTTCCTCAGAACCGATCTTCGCAGTTGCCGAAACCTCGCGATCGGGCGCACGATCCAATTTCCATGGAACCTCTGACCGGTCCTCTCGCGCCATATCTCTGCGCCTCAGACTGCAATCCCTATTCGTCCGATGGCGCAACACTGGCATTCGGACAAGACGCCGACGGGCGCATACTGCATGTTTCCGAGGTCGCGTCAGGCTTGGCGTGCGGCTGTTCCTGCCCCGCATGTCGGGCTAAGCTCGTCGCACACAAAGGTCAGATCAAGATACACCACTTCGCCCATTACGGAGTGGGCGAGTGCAAGTCAGCTTCCGAAACGGCGTTGCATAAGTTTGCCAAGCAGGTTCTCGACGAAGAGCGCAAACTTCTAATACCTGCGATCGTCGCCGAACAAGATCGCCATCGTTACGAAATGCACCGTCCAAAGACGCTGCGATTTGACGGCGCGACGCTTGAGCACCGTTTGCATGACGTTGTGCCGGACGTCATTCTGCGAAAGAGCGATCGCGATCTATTAGTTGAAATAGCGGTTACTCATTTCTGCGATGAAACAAAGATTGCGCGAATTAAAGCGCTCAATGTTTCTGCCATCGAAATCGACCTTTCTGGCCTAAGTCGAAACGCCGCACGAGAAGAGATTGCTCAAGCCATTCTGCGGAGCGCGCCGCGAAAATGGATTTTCAATCCACGACTGGGAGACGCGGAAGCGGAGTTACAGCGTCGGATTAAGCAAGAGAATGAGAAACGCGTAGCTCCGATCCGCCGTCTGTTAGAAAATCGACGGCCCCTGGTGCAATCAGAGGACGGGAGTTTACTGGTTCAGAAACTCAGCACTGAGGGTTTCGACGAGGCGATTGGTATTCCTATCGAGGGAGACATCTGCTTTCGTGTGCCAAGATCGCACTGGCAGGCATTTATCGTTGAAACGTTCATAGCATCTGCACTGCGACGGAACGCCGACTATTGGCGGCCGATCCAGACAAGAGCTGTGTTCAAGGAAATGCGCAGCGCGCAAATGTTGCGACCAGAGCTTTGCATCTTTATCGATAATGCCATGGAGCAAAATATTCGCGAGCACGAGAAAAACTTTCGGGCGCCGTATCACGTGGTGAAAGCATACCTCATGAAGCTCCAAGGATTGGGCATACTAGAGGCGACTGGCCGTTCCCTTGTTATATCCCGTCAGCTTGAGCGTGATTGGGAAGAACGTCGGAGAATAGCGGAGGAAGCGCGAGAGCAATTGGAGGAGCGCCAATTCCGGCAGGACTCTGTAATTGGCGTGATCCACCGATGCTTGGACAAAATTCCTTCCGAAGAAAAGATGACCTTCTCTATCGAGCACTGGATCGGACAAGGCATCAGAGAAATTGGCGCATCGCCTCGCGATTGTATTCGAGACGGCGGAGAGACCTACAACGCGCTCCACTCCAAACTTTTCGACATCGACCACATGTTTTTGTCGTGGGGAAAGGTCCCCGACCTTCTCTTGGGGTTGCCCCTTCATCACGAGCGGCAGCGGCAGATTGCGACACGCGCAAAAGCCGCGGAGGACGAGAAGCGGCGGGCAGAGGAAGCGGCGCGGCAAGCGGCTGATGCTCGCATGTCTAAATTCGGGAGTGAAGTGTCGTCGACGCTAGGAAATGGACGCAACTGGGCGCAGGCGCCTTGTCATAGGCTGGACAATCGCTCGCCCATGGAGTTGGCGCGAGAGAGCGAAGATGGTCTGCAGCGCGCTAGGTACGCCTTGGCCGCCGAATCGAGAGAGCAAGAGCGCGAGCAGTTGCGAGAGGAAGTCGCAGAGCGATCCCGCGCGCTGCTTGCCTCCGAAGCGCAGAGACGCCTGAGCCCGCCCTATGCCACCCTGTTCCTCAACACATCACAACCCCGGCTGGGTGGCCGGCGACCAATCGAGTATTGCCGAGACCAAGCTACGCTCGAACAGTGCCGCCAATTGCTCGTTGCGACGCCCCGCCTGTAATCGATCAGCCGTAGAATGGTCGGACCGGATGCGCCCACAATGGCACGCGAGCGGAGAGGGGAAATCGCGAGAGCTCGAGCTAGATCCCCTTATAGGGCTCGCCCCATTTGTCGCCGTAGACGATCTCGGCGAGCGGCCCGCGCCGCACCGGACCGAAATTACCCATGGGGTAGCCGATCGGCAGGATGGCGTAGGAATGGACGCCCTGCGGCAGCCCGAGCGCCGCTTCCGTCTCCTTCTCGTGGACGAGGTGGCGCGTCGTGAGCGTGGCGCCGAGGCCCAGCGCGCGCGCCGCCAGCAGCATGTTCTGCGCCGCCGGATAGATCGAGGCGCCCGACATGCGGCCCGGCGCGCGCTCGCCCCGATGGTCGATGCACAAGACGATCCAGACCGGTGCCTCGTGGAAATGCTCGGTCAGGTGCTCGGCCGCGGCGGCTTGGCGCTGCAAGCGGTCGCGGTCCATGCCTGGCGGCGGCTCGGCCTTGCGGTAGTGCGGCCCCACGACCTCGTCGAACGCCTTCTTGTACCAGACCTGCACCGCCTTCTTGATCGCCGGATCCTTCACCACCATGAAGCGCCAGCGCTGCGCGTTGCTGCCGTTGGGGGCGCATTGGCCGGCCTCGAGAATGCGGCGCACGAGCGCGTCCGGCACCGGATCGGGTTTGAGGCGCCGCATGGCGCGCGTCGAATGAATGATGTCGAAGAGGTCGGTCCCGTCCGGCATGCGAGGGCTCCCCGTGAAGCGGCCGCGAGCTTAGCCGCGCCGTCGCGTCGGCGAAAGCGCGGGCGCCGGGGCGATCCTACTTCACGTCGCGCGCGCGTGCGCGCGAGCGCGGCCTGCGGCCCAGATTCTTGCCCACGATGGCGGCAATGATGACGAGAAAGGCGGCGAGCCGGATGAGATAGACCCAGGCGGTCTCGACTTCGGCCGTGCGCGCGAGCGTGGTGCTCGCTTGGTTGATCGCGAGAAGAAGGAAGGCGAGCGCGAAATTGCCGAAAAGCGGATCGCCTGTGCGCCGCCGGAAGCGCAGGAACATGAGCGCCAGCACGAGATAGCCGGCGGTGATCGCGCCCGAGACGAAATCGATGGGAAAGATCTCGCTCATCCTCGCCCTCAATCGGTTTCCCAGACGAAGCCGTAGAGAAAAAGCCCGACGGCAACGAGCGACGAGACATGGCGCAAAGGCAAGAGGCTGACGTCCGGCAGCAGCACGATGTCGATGAAAAGCAGCGCATTGTTGACGGCAAGCGCCACGAACCCCCAGGCGCTCCACAAAAGCAGCCGCGAGCGGTTTTCGACATAGCTGCGATAGACCAGCACCATCGCGGCGAAGCTCGTCAGAAAACAAAGCAGATAGACGCCGGATTGAATCGTACGCATGTTCTTCAATCCTTCTTGAGCCGGAACGCGTCGGCAAAGGTACGCACCTTGTCGCTCGGCGCAGCAAGGATCGCCTGCGTCACGGCGAACGGAAACTCGACATAAACCGCCGCGAGCCGCTCGACCATTTGCGCGAGCTCGGGCCGCGCGGGCTGATAGCGGAACTTGCCGGGCTCATCCTCGACCGCAAGCCCGGCCGCGGCAAGCGCGGCGCACGCCCGCGCCACAACGAGCGCGCTGGCGCGCAGCTCGCGAATGAGCTCGTCCGCGCTCCACACCCGCGCCGGCGTGCGGCGCATGAGCAGGAGGAGTTCAAGCGTCCAGACCGAGGGCAGCGACGTCTGGAGGAAGGCTTTGACGTCGTCGGGAATCACCGAACGAGCGTTTCACGGCGCCGCCGCGCGGGTCAACCGACCAAAAGTACGACGTTGGCATCCGGACGGGCCGATCCGCGCCGTTGTGCGCGCGAGCGTGCTGCGATAGTTTCGCCGCATGAGCGAAGCGAGCCCGGTCGAGGGCAAGGCGATCATCGAGGCGGTGGCGGCGAGCGGCGTCGAGTTCATCGTCTCGGTGCCCGACATCACGACGAGCCAGGGCGTGCTGTGGCCGCTCGTCTCCGACAAGCGCTTCCGCCTCGTGCGCGTGTGCAAGGAGGACGAGGGCGTGTCGATCTGCGCCGCGCTGTCGTTCTGCGACAAGCGCGCGCTCCTTCTGATCCAGTACACGGGGCTGCTCGATTCGATCAACGCCATCCGCGCCGCCGGCTGCGACTATAAGTTGCCGGTGGCGATGATGGTGGGGCTTCTGGAGAAGGAGCCGGGCGTGCCGCCGACGCAGTCGCAGCGCTTCGGCGTCCGTATCGTCGAGCCTATCCTCGACGCCATGGGCATCCCGCACGCGCTCGTCGAGTACGAGAACGAGGCGCAGCGCATCGCACCGGCGATCGCGCAGGCTTATGAAAGCTCGTGGCCCGGCGCCATCCTCATCGGGAGGCGCATCTGATGATGCGCCGCGACCTCGCCTTCAAGATCCTGGCGCGCCATGTCGGCGACGCGATCATCGTGCCGGTCTACCAGGCGGCGCAGGAATGGCGCGCGCTCCGCCCCAATCATGCGCTCACCTATTACTCGATCGGCGCCATGGGGCAGGCTTCCTCGGCGGCGCTGGGCCTGGCCTTGGGGCGGCCGGACAAGCGCGTCATCGTGCTCGACGGCGACGGAAGCCTTCTCATGAATCTCGGCACGCTCGTCACGATCGCGAGCCAGGCGCCGAAGAACCTCGTCCATTTCGTGTGCGAGAACGGCATGTACGAGGCGAATGGCGGCCACCCGATCCCGGGCCAGGGCCATGTCAGCTTCGCCGGGATGGCGCGCGCGGCGGGATATCCGTCGGTATTCGAGTTCGCCGAGCTTGCCCAATTCGAGGCGCAGGTCGAGCGCGTGCTCGCGGCCGAGGGGCCGGTGTTCGCGGACCTGAAGCTCGTGCCGGGCGAGCCGCCACCGCAGGACTACACCTTCATCCACGGGCCCGAGGCGCGCGCGGCGTTCCGGGCGGCTCTGAAGCGCTGAGGTCCGCGAGGGGCGGCGCCGGAATTTCGCCCGGCGCCGGCAGCGTCAGCAGGAACATGGTGCCCGCGCCCGTGCTTTCGCCGAGCGCGACGTCGCCGCCATGCGCGCGCATCACCTCGCGCGCGATCGCGAGGCCGAGGCCCGTGCCGCCCGGCCGCGCCGAGCCTGCGAACGGGCGGAAGAGGTTGTCGCGCGCCTTGGGCGGCAGGCCCGGCCCGTCATCGGCCATCTCGATGACGGTCGAGGCGCCTTCCTCGCGCGCGCGCAGGATGACGCGGTGCGCGCCCGCCTCGACGGCGTTGAGCGCGAGATTGTGGAGCGCGCGAAAGAGCTGGTCGCGGTCGGCCTCGATCGCGAGCGTCGGCGGCACGGCATTCTCGAATAGGACGCGCAGCTCGACGAGCCCCGCCAGCTCGTCGCCGAGAAGGGCGAGCGCGAAGCGGCGGCGCACCGGCGGCGGCGAGCCTTCGCCCGTATAAGTGAGCGTGCGCGTGCAGAGCGCCACGGCGCGGTCGAGTGCGGCGACAAGGCGCGGGTTGGCGCGGCGCACCTCGGGCGCGGCGCTGCCGGCAAGCCCGTCCGAGACCAGCCGCGCGGTCGCCAGGATGTTGCGCAGATCGTGGTTGATCTTGGCGACGGCGGTGCCCAGCGCCGCAAGCCGCTCCTTCTGGCGCAGCGCCTGACGCACCGTCTCCTGCATCGCCGCGAGCTCGCGCTGCGCGAGGCCGAGCTCGTCGCCGCGCGGCTCGGGGCGGATGACGCGCGCGCCGTCCTCGGGATCGTCGCGGAACGACATCATGCTGGCGACGAGCCTGAGGAGCGGGGTGACGAGAAGACGGCGCAGCCCGAAATAGAGAAGCGTGCCGGTCGCCGCCGAGATCAGCATGGCAAAGCCGAAGACGCGCAGCGCGAAGCCCCACATGGCGGCACGCAGCTGCCTGGCGTCGAGCAAGAGCTCGACCACCTTGCCGGGCGCCTTGGGCGCGACGCCGAGGACGCGCATCACGCGGCTGCCGCTTTGCGCCAGGTCGGCGACCGCGTCGGCGATCGGCATGAGGGAGGCGGAGTGGCGCAGATCATAGGTCACGTCGATCTCGGGCGGCGTGTCGGCATCGATCATCAAGGTCATGGTCGGCTCGTGCACGACGATGCCGAGCGCGCCCACCTCGGCGAGAAGGCGGCGCGCGAGATCGGGCGCGACCATGTTGTCGGGCGTCGCCTCGAGCGCCACGACCGCCAGATGCGCCGCGTCGATCCGGTCGGAGAGATAGGCGATGCGGTAGCGCGCGAGCGCGGGCAGGAAAACGAGGACCGCGCCCGCCATCACGAACGCGACCGTGAGCGCGAAGAGCCGCGCCGAAAGCCCGCGCGGCAGGCTGAGCACCGGCAACGCCATCGGCGCGAGCTTAGCACGGAACGGTGCGTCCTTCGACTTCGGCCCTTTGGGCCTGCGCTTACGCAGGTCGCGCAGTCGAAGGACGTACCCTGGATCCCGGCCCGGAATTTGGTTGCCGCGCACTATGTACCGGCGCGGAAATCGGCGCGCCGCGCCGCGTGAGGGCGGGCGCCCGCGCGTTGACTCCGGACCCCCGTCCGCCTATAGAGCCGCGCCGAAGCAACGGGGTTTCTCGCCGTGAAGCGCACCTATCAGCCGAGCAAGCTCGTCCGCAAGCGCCGTCATGGGTTTCGCGCGCGGATGGCGACCGTCGGCGGCCGGCGCGTCTTGGCAAGCCGCCGTGCCAAGGGCAGGAAGCGCCTCTCGGCTTGACGCGGACGGACGAGGCGGAGGCGCCGATGGCGCCGCTCGCGCGCCTCAAGAAACGGTCAGAATTCCTCCATGTCGCCGCCAAGGGCCGCAAATGGACGACCCCCGGTCTCATCCTCCAGGCGCTCCCCCGCGCGGCGGGAGAGAGCGGTCCGCGCGTGGGCTTCACCGCGAGCCGCCGCGTCGGCATCGCGGTCGTGCGCAACCGCGCGCGGCGGCGCCTGCGCGAGGCGGTGCGGCGCGCGCTCCCCAATGCGCTGCCGGGAGACTATGTCGTGATCGCGCGCCAGGGCACGATCGGGCGCCCCTTCGCCGACCTGATCGGCGATCTCGAGACGGCCTTGAAGCGTCTCGGCGCATGGCGCGCGGGAGCCGCTGAATGAGATTTCTCGTGCGCGCCCTCATCAGGGCCTATCAGCTCACGCTCTCCCCGCTCGTGGGCCCGACTTGCCGCTATCTGCCGACCTGCTCGGACTATGCGATGGAGGCGGTCGAGCGGCACGGCGCAGGGCGCGGCCTCGTGCTCGCGGCGCGGCGCATTCTTTCGTGCCATCCTCTGGGCGGCAGCGGCTTCGATCCGGTGCCGCCGGCCCCGCCCCGCGCCTGAGGCCCGCGATGGACCAGCAGCAGCGCAACCTCTTCATCGCGATCGCGCTCTCGCTCGCGATCCTGTTCGTGTTCCAGTTCCTGCTGTCGCCGCGACAGGCACAGCATCCGCAACAGACCGCGCAGCAGCAACAGACGCAGACCCCGCAAGCCCAGGCGCCGGGCGCGCCCGCGCCGTCGCCGCAGGCCCAAGCCCCGCAGGCGCCCGCGCAGGGCCAAACCCCGGCACAGCCGCAACAGGCGCCGTCGCGCGCCGCGCCCGGCATGACCGGCACGCCGCCCGCGACATACGCGCCGCGCGAGCAGGTGCTTGCCGAGACGCAGCGCGTCAAGCTCGCGACCCCGCGCATCGCCGGCTCGATCGATCTCGCCGGCGCGCGGCTCGACGACCTCACCCTCACGACATATCGCGAGACGGTCGATCCCGAGAGCCCGCACATCACGCTCTTGGCGCCCGACGGGAGCGAATTTCCCTATTTCGTCGAGACGGGATGGGTGGCGAGCGATCCCAAGGTGAAGGTGCCGGGACCGCAGACGAAATGGACGAGCGACGGCGGCGAGCTCACGCCCGACCATCCCGTCGAACTCAAATGGGACAATGGCGAGGGATTGACCTTCGTCGACCGGATCGCGGTCGACCCCGAGTACATGTTCAGCATCACGGCGACGGTCGAGAACCACACCGCGGCGCCTGTGTCGCTCCATCCTTACGGGCTCGTGCAGCGCGTCGGCGAGGTCGAGAACTCCTCCACATATCTCCTGCACGAGGGGCCCGTCGGCGTCTTCAACGGCACGCTGCAGGACGGCATCAAGTACGACACTCTGAAATCGGCCGAGCAGGATTTTTCGACGACCGGCGGCTGGATGGGCTTCACCGACAAATACTGGCTCGTGGCCTTGATCCCCGACCAGAAGGAAGCGGTGGCGGCAAAGATGCGCCACTTCGAGCGCGAGCGCACCGATGCCTACCAGGTCGACTTCACCGGCGCCGAGCATGTGGTGGCGCCGGGCGAAAGTGCATCCGACGCGAGCCGCATCTTCGCCGGCGCCAAGGAGGTGTCGCTCCTCGACCGCTATGAATCGCAAGGCGGCGTGCCGCGCTTCGACCGCGCCATCGACTTCGGCTGGTTCTATTTCCTGACGAAGCCGATCTTCCTGACGCTCGACTTCTTCTACAACCTCATCGGCAATTTCGGCCTCGCCATCATGCTGCTGACGGTGCTCATCAAGGCGTTGTTCTTCCCGCTCGCCAACAAATCCTACCGGGCCATGAGCAAGATGAAGCTGCTGCAGCCCGAGATGGCGAAATTGCGCGAGCGCTTCGGCGAGGACAAGCAGCGCCTCAATCAAGAGATGATGGCGCTCTACAAGCGCGTCGGCGCCAACCCGATGGCCGGGTGCCTGCCGATCGTCATCCAGATCCCGGTGTTCTTCTCGCTTTACAAAGTGCTCTACGTCACGATCGAGATGCGGCACGCGCCGTTCTATGGCTGGATCCACGATCTCTCCGCGCCCGATCCGACGACCTTCGTCAATCTCTTCGGGCTCATCCCGTTCGTGCCGCCCGACATCTCGTTCCTCCATATCGGCGCATGGCCGCTCATCATGGGCTGCACCATGTTCCTGCAGCAGAAATTGAACCCGCAGCCGCCCGACCCGATGCAGGCGAAGATGTTCATGATCCTGCCGGTGGTGTTCACGGTGATGCTGGCGCCGTTTGCCGCGGGGCTCGTCATCTATTGGAGCTGGAACAACCTTCTTTCGATCGCGCAGCAATGGGTGATTATGCGCAGCGCCGGCGCGACCGCGAAGAGAACCTAGCGCCGCTCCATCCGCCCGAGCCCGCACCCGACGCCGCGGCGATCGAGGCGGGCCGCCGACTCTTTGCGCACGAGTGCCGCTTCGTCATCGCCGCCGCGGAACCCGCACAGCTGCCGCTCGACGAGCTGCCGGAGGTGGCGTTCTTCGGGCGCTCGAACGTCGGCAAATCGAGCCTCCTCAACGCACTTACCGGGCGGAACGCGTTGGCGCGTGTTTCGAACACGCCGGGGCGAACGCGCCAGATCGTGTTCTTCGCGCTCGATCAGCTCATGCTCGTCGATCTGCCGGGCTATGGCTTCGCGCAAGCGCCCAAGAAGGAGATCGGGAGCTGGCAGAAACTCGTGCCGCTTTATGCCAGGGGCCGCGCGGGATTGAAGCGCGCGCTTCTCCTCATCGACGCGCGGCACGGCTTCATGGCCGGCGACCGGCAGTTCATGAAGCTCCTCGACGAGGCGGCGGTGTCCTACCAGGTGGTGCTGACGAAGTGCGACAAGGTTCCGGCTGCAGAGCTCGAGGCGCGCATCGCGGCGATGGCGGCGGAGCTGGCAAAGCACCCGGCCGCGCACCCGCAGATCCACGTGACGAGCGCCGTGACCGGCTTCGGCATCCCCGAGCTCCGCGCGAGTTTGGCGGCGTTCGCGGGGTGATCAAGTCGCCGCGATGACGCGGAGATGGCCCTGCCGGCGCGAACGCGGTGCCTCTTTCACGACGATTTCCACGTCGCGGCCAAGGAGCGTCAGAAAGTGCATCAGGCGCTCTGTGGAAAATCCCGAAAGCTGCCCGCGCAGAAGCCGCGAAACCTTGGGCTGATCGATCTGGAATAATTTAGCCGTGGCCGCCTGGGTGAGCTTGCGGGCGCGGATCGCTTCCGTGATCGTTAGAGCCAGCTCCGCCTTTGCAAGGCGTTCTTCGGCATTGGGCAGGCCGATATCGGCGAAGACGTTGCCGCTTCCTTTCTCGACCTTGATCGCTTCAGCCATCGGCATTTTCTCCTCTCCAGCGCAGCCACGCCGCGTGCTGCTGCTCGGCTCTCGCAAGGCGCGCCCGGATCAGCTCGATCGCGGACTTGGGGGTCTTGATGCCGGATTTCGACTTCTTCTGAAATGCGTGTAGCGCATAGACCCGTCCACCGAGCCTCACCGTGTAGACTGCGCGATACGTGTCGCCGTCGTGATCTTCCACAATCTCCAACACCCCGGCACCGCCGAATCCGCGCAGGGGCTTCGCGTCCGGGTGTTTGCCGCCCTGCTGCGCGACGAAAAGCGCAAAGCCGACGGCGTCCTTCACACCCTCCGGAAAGCGCGAAAGATCGTCTCGCGTGCTGCCGATCCAAATGATCGGCTTGAGCGCGGGCGCGTCCGTCATCTGGCATTTTATGCCAATTATAGCATACTACGCAAGTGCGCCCTCAAGATGGATTGCGCGAGGGCGAACAGCGCGCGAGGACGACGATAGACTTTTCCAGTGATGCGGATTCCTTCTAAATTCGCCGGCATGGCCGATCCGATCGCCGATCCCGGCACGAAAGCCGCGACGCTCGCCGCGGCGCTCCCCTATTTCCGGCGCTATGCGGGCGCCACCATCGTCGTCAAATATGGCGGCCATGCGATGGGCGACAGCGCCGTCGGCACCATGTTCGCCGAGGACATCGTGCTCTTGAAGCAGGTCGGCATGAACCCGATCGTGGTCCATGGCGGCGGCCCGCAGATCGGCGACATGCTGAACCGCCTCAAGATCAAGAGCGAATTCGTCGACGGGCTGCGCGTCTCCGACGCCGCCACGGTCGAGATCGTCGAGATGGTGCTCTCGGGCTCGATCAACAAGGAGATCGTCACCGCCATCAACAAGGCCGGCGGCTATGCGGTCGGGCTTTCGGGCAAGGATGCCTCGCTCATTCGCGCGAAGAAATTGGAGCGCACGCGGCGCGATCCCGACAGCAACATCGAGAAGGTGCTCGATCTCGGATTCGTCGGCGAGCCGGCTTCGGTCAATTCGGAGATGCTGGAGCTTTTTCGCAATTCCAACATCATCCCGGTGATCGCGCCGATCGGCGTCGGCGACGCGGGCGAGACCTTCAACATCAATGCCGACACGGCCGCGGGCGCCATCGCCGCCGCGATGAAGGCGAAGCGCTTCCTGCTTTTGACCGACGTCGAGGGCGTGCTCGACAAGAAGAAGCACCTCGTCCATCAGCTCACCGTGACCGAGGCCGAGGCGTTGATCGCCGACGGCACGATCACGGGCGGCATGATCCCGAAGGTCGCGACCTGCCTCGAGGCGGTGATCGGCGGCGTCGAGGCGGCGGTCATCATCGACGGGCGCGTGCCGCACGCGATCCTTCTGGAGCTCTTCGCCGAGGGCGCCGGCACGCTCATCCGCCGCGGCGACTAGCGCGCCAACATGGCCCCGCCGGCGCGCTCCTATCCCGACCTGCACGAGCATTTGGCCGCGCTCGACAAGGCCGGGCTCCTCGTCACGATCGACCGCGCCATCGACAAGGACAGCGAGCTGCACCCGCTCGTGCGCTGGCAGTTCCGCGGCGGCATCAAGGAAGCCGAGCGAAAAGCGTTTCTCTTCCGCAACGTCGTCGACGCGAAGGGCCGCCGCTACGACATCCCCGTCGTGGTGGGCGCGCTCGCGGCAAGCCGCGAGATCTATAGGATCGGCATGGGTTGTGCGCTCGACCGCATCAACGAAACGTGGCAGCGCGCGGTGGCGGCGCCGATAGCACCCCGCATTGTGACCGACGCGCCCTGCCACGAGATCGTGCTCATGGGCGCCGACGCCGATCTCGGCGCTCTGCCCATTCCCGTCTCGACGCCGGGCTGGGACGTGGCGCCCTATACGACGCTCTCGCAATACATCACGCGCGACCCTGACACGGGCCTGCAGAACATGGGCATATATCGCGGCCAGGTGAAAGCGCCGCGGCGGCTCGGCATGAATCCCTCGCTCGAATTGCGGCCGGGAATTTATGTCCACTGGGAGAAGGCGCGCGCCAAGGGCGCGAAGCTGCCGGCGGCGGTGATCTTGGGCGCGCCGCCCGCCGTCTGCTTCACCGCGGCGCAGAAACTGCCGGAGACGATGGAGGAGCTTGCCGTGGCAGGCGGGCTTGCCGGCGCACCGATCAATGTCGTGCGCGCCAAGACCGTCGACCTGCTCGTCCCGGCCGAGGCCGAGATCGTGGTCGAGGGCTTGATCGACACGGAATGGCTCGAGCCCGAAGCGCCGTTCGGCGAATCACACGGCCACGTCAATCTTCAGGAGATGAACGCCTTCATGGACGTGACCTGCATCACGCGCCGGAAGGATGCGATCCTGACCTCGATCATCTCGCAGGTGACGCCATCGGAATCGAGCCTGATGAAGCGCGTCGCCTTGGAGCCGATGATGCTTGCGCATTTGAAGGACGCGCTCGGCATCAAGGGCGTGCGCAAGGTCTCGATGCACGAGCCCTTGACCAACCTGCGCAAGGTGATCGTGCTCGTCGTGGAGCGCGGCATGCCTTCGACCGAGATCTGGCGCGCGCTTCACGGCGCGGCCTCGCTCTATCGCGCCGCCGGCAAGTATGTGATCGCCGTCAACGACGACATCGATCCAGACAATGCCGACGCGCTCCTCTGGGCCATGTCGTACCGCGCCAACCCCGCGCTCGATCTCGAAGTGCTGCGCCATCGCGACCAGGGCCACGGGCCGCGCAGCAAGCGCAACGGCGGCGAGGATGGCGCCGTGCTCATCGACGCGACGCTGAAAGAGGATTTCCCGCCGATCTCGCTGCCGAAGCGCGAGTTCATGGAGCGCGCGCGGAAGATCTGGGAGGAGCTGGGCCTGCCGGCATTGAAGCCCGAGGCGCCGTGGTTCGGCTATACGCTCGGCGAATGGCCGGACGAGCTCGACATGGCGGCGCGGCGCGCGGTCGAGGGCGATGCGTTCGTGACCGGCGAGATCATGGCGCAGCGCCGGCGCAAGGACGTGAAGATCAACACCGAGATGCGCGATCTCGACAAGCCCGAGACGTCCGACGACTGAGGGCGTTGGCGGCGCCCGCCGCCTTGGGAGAAAAGCGGCGGGCGCCGTGTCAACGCCCTGGCGCGCGATCGCGCGGCCGGGCGGAGCAGTTGGTCCGGTAACGGGTCCGCCGCTGGCGCGCTGCGGCGGACCCGCCCTGGATGCGGCGCCGTTGCAGGTGACCGGCGCCGCTCAAGCGATGAGCTTCACCGCCAGAGAAGCAAAGCCGGTGCCACATCGTGCCTGGCTCTACTACGCCGGAAATCGCGGTTCGGGATCACTCGCGTGCCGGAAAATGCAGCGTCCGGGCGAATTCTTGGGCAGATTGCCGTGGGAGCGCAGCCCCGCTACACCAGCGCGCATGCGGCGGTTGCGAATCGCGAGGACACTGACGCCGGCGTTAACCGCCGCTAGCAGATGCTTTTCCCTGGTTGCGACATGAGCCGCCCGCTTGCCGACGTCGCGTGCTGGGTCTTCGACCTCGACAACACGCTCTACCCCGCGACCTCGACCGTCTATGTCGAGGTCGAAGCGCGCATGAACGACTTCATCATGGCGGAGCTGAAGGTCGAGCGCGCCGAAGCGATCGCGCTGCGGAAGAAATTCTTCGAGGCGCACGGCACCACGCTCCGCGGCCTCATGAACGAATACGGCATGGCGCCCGGCCCCTTCCTCGATTATGTGCACGAGCTCGATCTCTCCGCGCTCGCGGCCAACGCCGCGCTCGACCGCGCGATCGGCGCGCTGCCCGGCCGCAAGCTCATCTTCACCAACGCCACGCGCCGCCATGCCGAGCGCGTGCTCGCGCGGCTTGGCCTCAGCACGCATTTCGCCGACATCCACGACATCGAATGCTGCCTCTATCTGCCGAAGCCCGATCCGAGCGGCTATCGCGCGCTCCTTCTTCGCCACGGCGTCGAGCCCGCGGGCGCGGCGATGATCGACGACATGGCGAAGAACCTGAAGCCCGCGCACGAGCTCGGCATGACGACGGTGTGGCTCCGCGGCGGTCCGCACGTGGCGGCCGGCGACGAGGCCGCGGCGCACGTCCATCACGTCGCCGACGACCTTGCCGACTTTCTAACGCAACTGAAACTCGACCCTCTCCCCTCCGGGGAGAGGGAAGGGTGAGGGGGATACGCGACGGGCTCGAGCACTTGCCCCCTCACCCACACGGCGCTCGCGCCTCGTGCTGCCCTCTCCCCGGTGGGGCGAGGGCTTATCCGGCTCCTTCGACGTGGAAGCATGCGCGGCGGTTCGGTTGACACTCACACCCCCCTCGCCCAATCTCCCGCCATGACCGACGACATCGAGCGCACCATCAACGACGCGTGGGAGACGCGCGATCAGGTCACGCCCGCGACCAAGGGCGCGGTGCGCGACGCGGTCGAGGCGGCGCTCGACTCGCTCGACGGCGGGCGCCGCCGCGTCGCCGAGAAGAACGGATCGGCCTGGCGCGTCCACCAATGGCTCAAGAAGGCGGTGCTGCTGTCGTTCCGCCTCAATGACATGAGCGTTATCGCGGGCGGGCCGGGCGATGCGTCGTGGTGGGACAAGATCCCGTCGAAATTCGCCGGCTGGGGCGAGAACCGGTTCCGCGCCGCGGGTTTCCGCGCCGTGCCGAGCTGTGTCGTGCGGCGCTCGGCCTATATCGCGCCGGGCGTCGTGCTGATGCCGTCCTTCGTCAATGTCGGCGCCTATGTCGATAGCGGCACTATGGTCGATACCTGGGCCACGGTCGGCAGCTGCGCCCAGATCGGCAAGAACTGCCACATCTCGGGCGGCGCCGGCATCGGCGGCGTACTCGAGCCGGTGCAGGCCGAGCCCGTCATCGTCGAGGACGACTGCTTCATCGGCGCGCGCAGC
>DATIXQ010000010.1:0-22910 GCA_035518375.1 Allostellaceae bacterium
GTGCTCGGCGCGTTCCTCGGCATCATGGCGGCGCATCTGACGCTCGATCTCTACGCGCAGATCGGCCTCGTCGTGCTGATCGCGCTCGCCGCGAAGAACGGCATCCTGATCGTCGAGTTCGCGCGCGAGGAGCGTGAGCGCGGCGTCGCCATCGAGGAAGCGGCCACGCGCGGCGCGCGCACGCGGTTCCGCGCGGTGATGATGACGTCCTTCGCCTTCGTCCTCGGATTGCTGCCGCTCGTCTTCGCGCATGGCGCGGCGCAGATCAGCCGGCGCGACGTCGGCACGGCCGTTTTCTCCGGCATGCTGCTCGCAAGCACGCTCGGCATTTTCCTCATCCCAATGCTCTACGTCACGTTTCAACGCGTGCGCGAATGGGGGCACGGCCGCCTGAAGCGGCCGCTTCCGGGAACGGCACCGCCGGGCACGGCGGACGACGGTTGACGCGGCGCCCCGCTTTTGCGCGGACGCCCCGGACTCCCTAAAGTGCAATCGAGGATTGCGCCAACCGGATCGGACGCGGCTTCCCAAGCGTTCCACTAGGATCATGGAGAATTGGCGATGACCCCTTTGCAGGCGCTCGCTGCGCATGGCCAGTCGGTGTGGCTCGATTTCCTCGCGCGCCGCTTCATCGCCGACGGCAGCCTCAAGGAACTCGTCGACCGCGACGGATTGACGGGCGTCACCTCCAATCCCTCGATCTTCGAGAAGGCGATCGAGGCCGGCGCCGACTATGACGAGGGCCTGCGGACGTCGCTCGGCACCCAGGATCGCGCGTCCGACGCGCTTTACGAAGAACTCGCGATCGCCGATATCCAAGCCGCTGCCGACGTGCTCGCGCCAGTTTATGCCGCGAGTGGGCGCCGCGATGGGTTTGTGAGTCTCGAAGTTTCGCCCTATCTCGCGCTCAACGCCGATGGCACGATCGCGGAGGCGCGCCAGCTGTGGCGGGCCGTGCGGCGCGACAACGTCATGATCAAAGTGCCGGCGACCGAGCCCGGCCTTGTCGCGATCCGGCGCCTCGTCGGCGAAGGCATCAACATCAACATCACGCTCCTCTTCTCGCAGTCGACGTACGAGAAGGTGGCGGAAGCCTATGTCGCCGGTTCGGAGCAGTACGCTGCCGATGGCGGCGATCTCAGCCGGCTTGCGAGCGTTGCAAGCTTCTTCGTGAGCCGCATCGACACAGTCGTCGATCGCCTCATCGCCGAACGGCGCGACAATTCGCTCAAAGCGTTTGAAGGCAAGATCGCCATCGCGAACGCCAAGCTTGCCTATCAGCGCTACAAGCGCATCTTCGGCGGCAAGCGCTGGGCGGCCTTGGCAGCGCGCGGCGCCCAGCCGCAACGTCTGCTCTGGGCCAGCACCGGCACCAAAAACAAGGCCTATAGCGACGTGCATTACATCGAGCCGCTGATCGGCCGCGACACCGTCAACACCATGCCGCCCGCCACGATGGACGCCTTCCGCGACCATGGCCGCGTTGCCGACGCGATCGAGCGCGACGTGGGCGAGGCCGAGGCGGCGCTGGCGGCGCTCGCACGCGGCGGCATCTCGCTCGAGGAAGTCTGCGCGCAGCTCGTGGTCGATGGCGTGCGGCTCTTCGCCGACGCCGCCGACGGGCTGCTGGGCGCGATCGCGAGGAAGCGCCTTGCGATTCTCGATGGCCGCCACGACGAGCAGCACATCTCCCTGCCCGATGGGCTCCAGCGCGAGCTTGCATCAACCCTCGATCTATGGCGCAGCAAGGGCAACGTCCGGCGCCTGTGGGCGCGCGATGCAACGCTGTGGACCGGGGGCGAGGAGGGTAAGTGGCTCGGCTGGCTCGACATAGCGGCGGCCGAGCGCGCCCATGTCGCGGCGCTCGAACAATTCGCGGCCGAGATCAGGCGCGACAAATTCGCGCACGTCCTCCTCCTCGGCATGGGCGGATCGAGCCTCGGGCCCGAGGTGATCGCCGTGACGTTCGGCCGGCAGAAGGACGCGCCCGAGCTGATCGTGCTCGATTCGACCGATCCGGCTCAAATCCGCGACTTCGAGAAGCGCGCCGACCCGGCGAGCACGCTCCACATCGTGTCGAGCAAGTCCGGCACGACGCTCGAGCCCAACATCCTCATGCAGTATTTCTTCGCGCGCGCCGAAGCGGCCCTCGGCGGTACCCGCGCTGGGCGCAATTTCGTCGCCGTCACGGATCCCGGCTCTAAGCTCGAGACTGAGGCGAAACGGCGCGGCTTCCGCCAGATCTTTTATGGCGTGCCGTCGATCGGCGGGCGCTATTCCGTTCTGTCGCAATTCGGCCTCGCCCCGGCCGTGGCGATGGGGCTCGATATCGCGCGGCTGCTCGACGGCGCTGAGCTCATGACTCGTTCATGTGGTGCGAGCGTGCCGCCGGCGGACAACCCGGGCGTAATGCTTGGCCTCGCGCTCGGCCTCGCCGCCAAGGCCGGACGCGACAAGGCGACGATCCTTGCTTCGCCTGGGCTCGCCGATTTCGGCGCCTGGCTCGAGCAGCTCCTTGCCGAATCGACCGGCAAGCACGGCAAGGGCATCATCCCGGTCGATGACGAGCCGCTGGGCCCGCCAGAGGTCTATGGCGGCGACCGCGTCTTGATCGACCTGCGCCTCGCGTCCGAGCGGGACCAGGGCGTGCTGCGGCGGCTCGAGGCGCTGGCGCATGCCGGTCATCCGGTGCTGCGCTTCATCGTCGCCGAACCTTACGCGATTGGGCAGGAGTTCGTACGCTGGGAGGTGGCGACCGCGGTCGCCGGTGCCATCCTCGGCATCGACCCGTTCGACCAGCCCGATGTCGAGGCGAGCAAGGTCAAGACGCGCGAGCTCACGGCCGCATACGAAAAGAGCGGGAAGCTGCCGGACGAGCGGCCGCTCTTCAGCGAGGGTGGAATAAAGCTGTTCGCCGATGCGCGGAACGCGAGGCAGCTCGCGGACGCCGCGCGCGGCGGCAAGACACTCGCCGATTGGCTTGGCGTCCATCTCGCGCGGCTCGGTGCTGGCGACTATTGCGCGTTCCTCGCCTATATCGAGCGCAGCCCACCCAACATCGCGATACTGAGAACGATCCGCTCGCTCGTGCGCGCCCGGAAGCGCGTTGCGACCTGCGTCGGGTTTGGTCCGCGCTTCCTCCATTCGACCGGCCAGGCCTACAAGGGCGGCCCCAACAGCGGCGTCTTCCTGCAAATCACCTGCGCGCACGCGCAGGACCCCGCCGTGCCGGGCCAGAAATACGGGTTCGGCGTGGTCGAAGCGGCACAAGCCCAGGGCGATCTCGATGTCCTGGCCGAGCGTGGGCGGCGCGCGCTGCGGATCGACCTCGGCACGAATGTCGGCGACGGTCTCGCTGCGCTCGAGGCCGCGCTGCGCCGCTGCCTCGGCTGAATTTTGCGAAAGGACGGAACATGGAGATCGGAGTCGTTGGACTGGGGCGCATGGGGGGCAACATCGTCCGGCGTCTCGAGCGCAAGGGGCATCGCGCCGTCGTGTTCGACCGCGACCCCGCGGCGATCAACGCGCTCGCTGACAGCGCCAAGGGCGCGAAGAGTCTGGCCGATCTTGTGAAGTCGCTCGCGGCCCCGCGCGCGGTGTGGGTCATGCTGCCGGCCGGCGAGCCGACCGAGCAGGCAATCGCCGAGCTGGCGCAGGTGATGTCGCGCGGCGACATTGTCATCGACGGCGGCAACAGCTTCTATAAGGACGACATCCGCCGCGCCCAACACCTCTCCGGGCAGGGCATCCACTATCTCGATGTTGGCACGAGCGGCGGCGTGTGGGGGCTCGAGCGCGGCTATTGCATGATGATTGGCGGCGACAAAGAGGCGGTGGCGCGGCTCGATCCGATCTTCGCCGCGCTGGCGCCGGGCGCGGGAGATATCCCGCGCACGCAAGGCCGCGAGGGTCGCGACCGCCGCGTCGAACAGGGTTATCTCCATTGCGGGCCGGCGGGCTCCGGCCATTTCGTGAAGATGATCCACAACGGCATCGAATACGGCCTGATGCAAGCCTATGCCGAGGGGTTCGAAATCCTGCGCCACGCGGCTTCCGAGAAATTGCCGGCGGCACAGCGTTTCGACCTCGATCTCGCCGACATCGCCGAGGTATGGCGTCGCGGCAGCGTCGTCTCGTCCTGGCTCCTCGATCTCACCGCCGCGGCATTGGCCGAGGACCCGCAACTTGCGGCATTCTCGGGAATTGTCGAGGATTCGGGCGAGGGGCGTTGGACTGTGCTGGCCGCGGTCGAGGAGGCGGTGCCCGCCGACACGCTCGCTCGCGCGCTCTTCGCGCGCTTCCGCTCGCGCGAGGAGCACACATTCGGCGACAAGCTCCTCTCGGCGATGCGCAAGCAGTTCGGCGGCCATGTCGAGCCGGGGACGAAGCGTGGCTGAGGCCGCCGCCGCGTCCGTGACTGCCGCTGCGGGAGGGACGCCCGCGCCGCCTGCGGCGATGGTCATCTTCGGCGCGTCGGGCGATCTGACGAAACGCCTCCTCGTGCCGTCGCTTTGCCATTTGCGCCGCGGCGGCCTCCTCTCCGACCGCTTCGCGCTCGTCGGCGTCGCGCGCGCGGACCTAAAGGACGAGGGCTTCCGCGCCGTCGTCGAGGAGGGCGTCGCGGCCTATCGCGGCGGCGATCTTCGGCGCGAAGACGGACGCTGGCTAGCGCGGCACAGCCACTTTCTCTCGGGCGATCTCGGCGACGGCGAGACCTATGCGCGCCTTGCCGCCCTTCTGACGAAGCTCTCCGCCGAACATCACATCGGCGAGAACGTGCTCTTCTATCTCGCGATTCCGCCCAGTGCCTTTGTCCCCGTGGTGCGCGGCCTTGCGGCGGCACGACTCCTCGGAGAAAGCGACGGCCGCTTCCGCCGCGTCGTCATCGAGAAGCCGTTCGGGCGCGACCTCGCCTCGGCCCAGAATCTCAACCGTCAGCTTCTCGCCGCGATGAGCGAGCAGCAGATCTATCGCATCGATCATTATCTCGGCAAAGAGACGGTACAGAACATTCTGGTGTTGCGTTTTGCCAACGGCCTGTTTGAACCGCTGTGGAACCGCGACCATATCGACCACGTGCAGATCACGGTGGCCGAGACGCTCGGCGTCGAGCATCGCGCGCGCTTCTACGACCAGACCGGAGCGCTGCGCGATATGGTTACGAACCATCTCTTCCAACTTCTGACCTTGACCGCGATGGAGCCGCCGGCGTGCTTTGCCGCTGATGCCGTCCACACGGAGAAGGCGAAGGTGGCACAGGCGCTCCATACCTTCAGCGCCGAGGATGCGGTGCGCAACGTCGTGCGCGCGCAGTACGATGCGGGCGCGGCTGGCGGGCGTCGGCTTCCGGCCTATCGCGATGCACCCGACGTGGCGCCTCACTCGACGGCCGAAACCTACGTCGCCATGAAGCTCATGATCGACAATTGGCGCTGGGCGGGCGTGCCGTTCTATCTGCGCACCGGCAAGGCGCTCGCGCGTCGCCGCAGCGAGGTGGTTGTCGAGTTCAAGAAGGCGCCCTTCGCGCTCTTCCGCGACACGCCCGTCGAGCGCCTGACACCCAATGACATGATCCTCAAGATTCAGCCGGAGGAAGGCGTCGTCCTCCGCTTCAACGCGAAAGTCCCCGGTCCGAGCGTGCGCGAGGGTGGGGTAGCGATGCGCTTCGAGTACAAGGATTACTTCAACGCCGAGCCGAGCACTGGCTACGAGACGCTGCTCTATGACGCGCTCATCGGCGATCCCATGCTGTTCCAGCGCGCCGACACCATTGAAGGCGGCTGGCGCGCGGTGCAGCCGATCCTCGATCAGTGGGCCGACCGCAGGTCGGATGGGCTTGCCTCATACGAGGCCGGAAGCGAAGGACCGCCTGAAGGCGAGGCGCTCATGGCGCGCGACGGTCGGCGCTGGCGCCCGCTGGCGGAGGAATGACCACGGAGACATTGAAACGCGCGGCAGCTGAGCGCGCCGCGGCCGAGGTCGCGGACGGGATGACCGTCGGACTCGGCAGCGGCACGACCGCGGCATTCGTGATCGAGGCCTTGGCGCGCCGTGTTGCGCAGGGTCTGCGCATCGTTTGCGTTCCGACCTCGGAGCGCACTGCCAACCTCGCGCGCCGGCTCGGCCTCGCGCTCGTTGGGCTCACCGATCGTCCTGTCGACATTGATATTGACGGCGCCGATCAGGTCGAGCGGGCGAGCCTCGTTCTCGTGAAGGGTGGCGGCGGGTCGCTCCTGCGCGAGAAGATCGTGGCGCTCGCAAGCCGGCGCATGGTCGTCGCCGTGGATGAGACGAAGCTTGTCGACCGGCTCGGGCCTGGCACGATCGTCCCCGTCGAGATCGAGCCATGGGGCGCCGCCGCGACGCTGGTACGGCTTGCGAATGTGGGCGCCGCCGCGCGCCTGCGCTACGGGGGCACGCGCCCGTTCGTGACCGATGGCGGACACGTGATCGCCGACTGCACCTTCGACGGCATCCTCGATCCACGTGCGCTCGAAACGCGCCTCAATTCGATCGCCGGCGTGATCGAGTGCGGGCTCTTTGTCGGGCTCGCCAGCGAAGTCGTCGTTGGGCGTGAACATGCCGTCGAGGTGATCGCGCGATGAGCTCGAACCCTTTGACACTTGCGGTCGATGTCGGCGGCACGGGCGTGAAGCTGTCGCTTGTCGATGGCTCGGGACGCATGTGCGGTGAGCGGGTGCGCACGCCGACGCCCTATCCGTGCCGGCCCGCGGCGCTGCTCGAGGCGATCGCGCGCATGGCCGAGCATCTGCCCGGCTACGAACGCATATCGCTCGGATTTCCTGGCGTGGTGCGCGGCGGGCGTATCATCACCGCGCCGCATTTCGGTACCAAGAAATGGCGTGGCCGCCGGTTCGCCGACGATCTGCAGCGCCGCTTCGGCAAGCCGGCGCGCATTCTGAACGACGCCGAGGTGCAAGGGCTCGGCATTGTGCCGGGGCATGGGCTCGAGCTGGTGCTGACGCTCGGCACGGGCGTCGGCAGTGCCTTGTTCAACGGAGGGCAGCTCGCGCCGCACCTTGAGCTCGCGCATCATCCAATTCGCGGCCGCAAGACGTACAACGACTATGTGGGCGAGGCGGCGCGCAAGAAGATCGGATCGAAGCGGTGGAACCGCCGCGTGAGCAAGGTGGTGGCGATCGTCGCACGCCTCGTCAATTACGACGTGCTTTATCTCGGCGGAGGCAACTCCGCGCATGTAACGGTGAGGCTGCCGGAGAATGTCCGCCTCGCCGGCAACGACGCGGGGCTCACCGGCGGCATTCGGCTGTGGGACGATCGGGTGTGGCGCGCGCTGCCGGGCAATGAGGCCGAGGCGCGCGTCACGCGTCTGCCGATGCGTGGATCGGCCGTGCCAGACGCTCCGCGGCAATGACGATGTCCTCGACCGAGAGGCGAACGTAGGCAAGCACGTCGTCGGCCGTGCGTCCG
Organism: Allostellaceae bacterium; assembly: GCA_035518375.1. GTDB lineage: Bacteria > Pseudomonadota > Alphaproteobacteria > ATCC43930 > CGMCC-115725 > DATJLY01. Next base: position 7,453 of record DATIXQ010000010.1, read on the forward strand.
CTCTTCGGAATGCGGCGCACCGCGAGGCTCGTGACGGTGACGCCGGCACCCGCCTCTGCCGCCGCTTCCGCAAGCTCGCTGGCGATGCCGCCGACGTAATTGTCCTCGACCGCAAGCACGGCGGAGCCGGCGCGCCTGGCCATCTGGAACACCGGTGCCGGGTCGAACGGCAGGCAATAGGCATCGACGATGCCGGCGCTGATGCCGCTTCGTTCAAGCGCGTCGGCGGCCTCGAGGCAGGCATGCACCATGTAGCCCGAAGCGGCGAGCACGATCGAGCGGCGCGGGCCCGATGCGCGGCGCAGGATCCTGGCCTCGCCCAGCGGGAATTTGTCGCCGTCGCGATAGAGGAGTGGTAAGTCGGCACGCACTGCGCGCAGATAGGCCGCGCCGTCATGTTCCGCCATGGCAAGCACGAGCGCGTAGGCGCTTTGCGCATCGGCTGGCGTCAGCACCGTCATGGCACGGCGGCCCTTGGCGTCCCGCGCATGGGCGAGCGCGCGCATGAAGGCGACGTCCGCAAGCGCCATCTGGCTCGGTCCGTCGGCGGCGAGCGTGACGCCGACATGCGTCCCGACGAGCTTCACCGGAAGCCCGCCGATGACGGCCATCTCCGTCTGGTCGAACGCGCGTTCCATGAAGCGGCCGAAAGTGCTGACGAAGGCGGTCTTGCCCGCGGCGGCAAGTCCCGCGGCGGCCGACACCATGTTCTGCTCGGCGATCCGGCCTTCGAAGTAGCGCGCCGGGTGTGCCGCGGCAAAGGTCTCGGCGTAGGTGGAATTCTTGACATCGCCGTCGAGCGCCACGACTGAAGGATCGGCGTCGCCGAGCGCCTTCAGCGCCATGCCATAGGCGCGCCGCGGCGACAGCGTCTTCTTGTCGCGGACCGATTTCGCGAGCGCCGTGTCGCTCGCCAGCGCCGCCGAGAATTCCGCCGCCGCGCGTGCCGGCGGCAGACGCGGTGCTGCCGGGGGCGGCGTGATTGCAAGCGCCCGCGCCATCTCGTTGGCGTCGATCCCGTCGACGCCCAGCTCGCGAGCCCGTGCATCGAGTTCGGCGAGCACGGCGGCAAGGTCCTCCTTCTTCACGGGGGTGCCGTGATGGCCTGTACCCTCGAGGTTCGGCACGCCCCAGCCTTTGACGGTGCGCGCGATAACGGCGAGCGGCGCCTCTGCGCGCGTCGCGACCGCGGCTTCGATCGCCGCCGCATCGTGGCCGTTGACGACGGTCGTCTTCCAGCCGAAGGCCGCGGCCTTTTTCTCGAGATGACCCGAGTCCTGTGCCGCGGCGACGAAGTCGCTTTGCCCGAGCGCGTTGCAGTTGAAGATCGCGACGACATTCGCGAGGCCCTGATCCGCAATGAAGTCCATCGCTTCCCAGATCTGACCTTCGCGCGCCTCGCCGTCGCCGATGATGCAATAGATGCGCTTATCGAGGCCGTCGAGCCGCGCGGCGAGGCCGAGGCCGGCGGCGACCGACAGTCCTTGCCCGAGCGAGCCCGTCGCCGCGTCGAAGAACGGAAAGCCGAGCGCCGGATTGGGATGGCCGTCGATCGGGCTCGCGATGTCCCGGAGCGCCATCAGGTCTTCGTGCGTCATCGCGCGGCGCGCCCCATCGGGCGCGATCGTGACGCCAAGATCGGCGCAGGCCGCATAGATGATCGGTACGGCGTGGCCTTCCGACAATACGAGCCGGTCGGCCCCGCGATGTCCGGGCTCCTTCGGGTCCCAGCGCATGACGCGGTACATCAGCACGGCGGTGATGTGCGCAAGAGAGAGCGCCGTGGTCGGATGTCCGCTGCCGGCTGCCGTCGTGGCTTCGACCGCGAGCCGGCCAAGAGCGATTGCCTTGGCATTGAGACACTTGCTGATTTCGGTCATGGGGTGCCTTCCTTCCCAGAGCCCGAACGCGGCTTTTCCCCCGAGGTTCAATGCCCTATCGCCAGCGGCTCCGAGGGGCCGTAAATCAGTCGTAAATGCCTGTCACATTATCGTGGCAGGCGAGAAAGACCGTGAGCGAGATCCGCAGCCCCGATCTTCGCCGCCTCCGCGACGACTGGGAGGCGCGCCGCAACGGCCGCGACCTGCCCGCGCGTGCCGATTTCGACGTGCTCGATCTCAAATACATGCTCGGACGGCTTGCGCTGTTCGAGGTGGCGTACTACCCGCTGCGCTTCCGGTGTCGCCTTCATGGCACCTCGATCGCCCGGCGCGTCGGCTACGAGATGACGGGAAAGACGCTCGACGAGATCCCCTCACCCCTCCTCAGGGTCAAGATGCGCGACCATTTCCAACGCGCCATCGAAACGCGTATGCCGATCGTCGAGATACGCGAGCGCGAGACCTACGAGAATGGCGTGGTCGATTGCGAGGTCCTTGTCCTGCCGTTGTCGGGCAGCGGCAAAAGCGTCGACATGCTGATGGTCGGGGTGATCTTCCCCTGAGGGCGCGGCCGGTTGCGCGGGGCCAAGCGATCCGGCAAGATCGCGCGCACAATCTGCACGAGAGGCGCGCGTGAGCACGGGAAAGCGGGTAGCGCTGGTCACCGGCGCATCGACCGGAATTGGCCGCGCCGAGGCTGTGGCGCTTGCCAAGAGCGGCTATGACGTCGCAATCAACTACAGCCGCAGCGCCGGCGAGGCGAAGAAGACCGCCGAGGAATGTGAGCGGGCGGGCGCCGCGACGCTCCTGCTTCAGGGCGATGTCGCCGACGAGGCGGCGGTCGTCGCCATGCTGCAGAAGCTCAAGGAGAGGTTCGGCCGGCTCGACGTCCTGTGCAACAACGCCGGCACCAGCATCACACCGCTCGCGCGCGATTTCGAGAAAGTGTCGGCCGAGGATTGGGACCGCGTCTTTGCCGTCAACGTCAAAGGCGTGTTTCTCGTGACGAAACATGCGGCGCCCTTGCTGCGCCAATCGGACAACGCGCACATCATCATGACCAACAGCATCGTGGGCGCCCGACCCGGGCCCCAGCCGCTTCCCTATTCCACGAGCAAGGGCGCGCTTTGGACCATGACCAAGGCCTTGGCCGGGGCGCTCGGACCCGACGGCATCCGCGTCAACGGCGTGGCGCCAGGCTGGATGGAAGGCGAATGGATGGAGCGGATGCTCGGCGACAATTATTCGAAGCTCATGGATCGCCGCGCCAAGCAGACCCCGCTCCGTCGCTGCGTCACGGCTGATGACGTGGCCGCGGCCGTGATGAGCCTCGTTGCCGGCAGCACCGGCGTGACCGGTGTCATCCTCACCGTCGACGGCGGCTTCGCCGCCGTTACCTGAGCTCGTGCTCGCGCGGCGGTGTGCCGAATCGCTGCCGTAACTCTGCGGTACGTTCGATATGCTCGAACGAGCGGCCGAGCGCCAGCGCGCCGCCGATGACCCCGACCACCACGGCGGCAATACCCGCGCCCATCAGGCGCGGGCTCGCGGTCTTGAGGTTGAGGACGACGAGGGCGCCGCCCGTTCCGGCGAGCGCCACCAGCACCACGACCACGAAGGCGCGGACATACGGCATCGATTCCTCCCCGGGGGCCGCAGCATAGCCCATCGGGAGGCAGGATTGGCGAAGCTCAACGGCGACGGGCCGCCTTCCGCGCCCGACGTCCCTTTGCCGCGGCGCGGCCGCGCGACTTTGCGCGGGGCGCGGACTTTGCCTTCGCGACGCGCGCCTTGCGGACCACTCGCGCCTTGCGGGCCGGGGGCGCCTTCTTGGCCTTCGCCTTTCGCGCCGGCGCGGGGCGCGCGGCTCGGCGCGGCGTCGCCACCACGGTCTCGGCCCGCGCGGCATAGATGCTGCGCAGTACCCCGGCGCCGCTGTCCTCGCTCCCCTTTACGGCGTCGTCGTGCCGCCGCGTCTGCCGGCTGACGAAGACGCCTCGCACCGTGGCGGTGACGGTCTCGCCGCCGCCGCTCGCGCCCGTGTCGCGTCCCTGCCGCGCGAGATAGGCGCTACGGATCGCGCCCTGTCCGCTCTCCGGCGCCTCGTTTTCCTCTGGTTTCCGCTCGTCCTGCTGGTCCATAGCCATGGTGCCTCCGCCGTGGCTCAATAGCGCATCATCTATCGCGTCGCGACGCGCTCGCCAAGCGGAAATGAGGAGGGAACGCACGCATGCCCTATGAGATCGTCGCCGAAGATTTCCGTATTCCGTCCGATACGGACGGAATCGAGCTGTTCCTCCGCAACAAGCGGCCCAAGAGCGCGGAACACCGGAGCCCCGAGAGAACGCTCCTTTACGTCCACGGCACGTCGCAAGCGGCCGAAGCCACGTTCGACCTCGCGCTCGACGGCTATTCGTGGATGGATTATCTCGCCGCGCGCGGCTGGGACGTGTTCATGGTCGATCTGCGCGGCTATGGCCGCTCGAGCCGGCCGTCCGAGATGCGCGCGCCAGCCGACGCCAATCCGCCCATCGTCACGACTGACGTGGCGCTTAGGGATTTCGGCGCCGCGGCGGATTTCATCCGCCGCCGGCGCGGCATCGCGCGGCTGGCCATCATGGGCTGGTCGTGGGGCACGGTGATCGTCGCCGCCTACGCTGCGCGGCACCCGGAGGCCGTGAGCAAGCTTGTGCTGTTCGCGCCTGTGTGGCTCAGGCAGCGGCGTCCGGCTGACGAGCGTCCGCTCGGCGCCTATGCCACTTGGACGGTCGAGGAGGCGCGGGTGAACCTACAGACCGGCGCGCCCGAGGAGAAGCGCGACAGCCTTCTGCCGGCGGGCTGGTTCGCGGCGTGGAAGGACGCGGCGCTCGCGACCGACCCCGAAGGGGCGCGACAGAGCCCGCCCGTCGTGCGCACTCCCAACGGCGCGCCGCACGACAGCCGGGCCCATTGGGCCTCGGGCAAGCCCTATTACGATCCGGCAGAGATCGCAGCACCCACGCTCATCGTCCACGGCGAATGGGACGGGCTCCTGCCGCTCTCGATGGCGGAAGCGATCTTCGCCAAGCTTTCGCGCGCACCGCAAAAGCGCCTCGTCGAGATCGGCGAGGGCACGCACCTCCTGCTGATCGAGAAGAACCGGCTACAGCTCTTCCGCGAGGTGCAGCTTTTCCTCGACGAAAGCTAGCGCGGTGGACGCGTGGCGCCGGCGCCGCCTTGCGGCAGCGCCGCCGACGCGCCTTGGTGCTGGCGCGCGGGGTAGAGGTAGATGGTGAGATTCTGCGCCGCGATGCCAAAACTGTCGACCGGATGGACGGAGCAGTAGTAATCGAGCCACTGCAGCGAGTTACCGAAGTTGCCGTTGGTCTCGATGTCCCACACGTCCGAGGTCCAGCGGTTGAAGGCGCTCTCATAGCCGGCAAGCCAGTCCTCGAACTCCGCGTCCCTGTGCGAGCGGCGCGCGGACTCGTAGACGCTGCATGGCTCGTTGCCGATGCCGCGCACGAAATAACCTCCTTCGCTGTCGATCGCAAAAGCGGGTTGTGCCGCGAAAACAGCGGCAACGACGAGCGATGACAGAACCAACCTTGTCATGGGGACGCTCCCGACGGGCGAGGTCCCCTGAAAACGCCCCACCCGCGCGGTCGGCTAGGCGCGCGGATTTGGGGTTGCGCGCCTGTCCCGGCGCTTCAACTTTCCGGGCGGAACCCGAAAGTTTCCGCGAACCGGGCGCAGAAATGCGGCCAGACTTCAGGGTTGAGAAGGCGCGGCGGTCGCTTGCCGTCGAGCGTCGCCAGTATCTGCTCGGCGGCGATTCGGCCCATGGTCTCGCGCGCCTCCGCCGTAACGCCGGCGCTGTGCGGGCTTGCGATCACGTTGTCAAAAGCGAGGAGCGGATGGTCCGTGTCGGGCGGCTCCTTCGCCCAGACATCAAGCCCGGCGCCGGCAATGCGCTTCTCCTTGAGCGCCGCGGCGAGCGCCGTCTCGTCGTGAATGCTGCCGCGCGCGGTGGTGATGAAGAAGGCGTGCTTCTGCATCAGCGCGTATTGCGGCGCGCCAATCATGCCGCGCGTCTCGTCGGTCAAGGGGCAGTTGACCGAGACGAAATCGACGCTGCTCAAAAGCTCGTCAAGGCCAACCTTCTCCGCGCCCTTTGCCGCGATCGCGGCGGCATCGAGATAGGGATCGTAGGCCAAGACCCGCATCGCAAAGAGGCCGCGGGCGAGTTCTGCGATGCGGCCTCCGACATTGCCGAGCCCGATGACGCCGATCGACTTGCCGAGAATGTCGTGGCCCATATAGAGATTGCGGTCCATGCGCCGGTCGCGGCGCATGACACGGTCGGTCTCGCCGATGCGCTTCGAGAGCGAGATCATAAGCGCGAGCACGTGCTCGGCCACCGCCTCGCGGTTGCCGCCCGACTGGTTGACGACGGCGATCCCGGCCGCGGTGCAATCCTTGAGTTTGACGGTGTCGAACCCCGCGCCCGTGGTCGAGACGAGAAGGAGGGCGGGCGTCTTCGTCAGAAGCTCGGACGTGACGTAGAATTTCGGATTGAGCTCATCGCGCGCCGAGCTCACCGAGTAGATGTGTGCGCCGGCCAGGATGGGCGCCGCAGCCTCGTCGCTCGCGTCATTCTCGATCATGTCGAGCGTGATCTGCGGCCTCTTCGCGATGATTTCGGCGAAGATCGGATGGAAGATGCGCCTCACATAGAAGATGCGGATCGAGTTGACGGCCATGCCTCTAGGCTCCCCGGCTTTTCTCCCAGTATGCTCGGGCGCGGGAGGAGACGCCATGCTGAGCCTGCCTTCGCACAGCCGCTACGATTATTCCGCGATTGAGAAGCGTCGACCGTATGATTGGCCGGACGGCAAGCGTCTCGCTTTCTACGTCGCCATCAACATCGAGCATTTCGCCTTCCGCGCCGGGCGGGGTGCCGATCCCACGAACCGTGGCGGGCCGCAGACGACGCGCAACTACGCCTGGCGCGACTATGGCGTGCGCGTCGGCGTGTTCCGCATCTTCCGTATGCTCGATCAGTTGAAGCTGCCGGCGACGATCTTGCTCAACAGCCTTGTCTGCCTTCACTATCCCGAGATCATCGCCCGCATCAAGGCGCGCGGCGATGATGTCGTGGGCCACGGCCGCACCAATGCCGAGGAGCTCGTCGGGCTCTGGGAGGCTGACGAGGCGCGCATCATTGCCGAGACGAGCGAGACGATCGCGCAGCATTTGGGCGTGCGGCCACTGGGCTGGATGGGGCCGGGCGCGGCCGAGACGGGCGCCACGCCCGATCTCCTCAAGGAGGCGGGCTACACGCACAATCTCGACTGGCCGGTCGACGACCAGCCGATCTGGATGAAGACGCGCGCCGGACCGCTCCTGTCCGTGCCCTATCCCTTCGAGCTCAACGACATGGGCGCCAACGTCAACCGCGACCATTCGGGGCGCGAGTTCGCGGACATGATCGTCGATCAATTCGAGGAGATGCTGGAGCAATCGGACGAGCAGCCGCTTGTGATGGCCGTATCGCTGCACGGCTTCATCGTCGGCCAGCCCTTTCGGCTGCGCCCGCTGCGGCTCGCTTTGAAGCATTGCGTCGAGCACAAGCGCCGGGAGCGCGTGTGGTTCACGCGCGCCCTCGACATCGCCAACTACTGCATGACGCTTCCGCCAGGCACCATCCCGGGCGGGTAAGATCCTATTTCAAGCGCTTCGCCGCCTCGTCCACGAGGCTCAGATCGGCGTACTGCGCGACGTCGATCTTCGACTTCAGGAATCCGCCGTCATATTCCGCGTCGATATTGTTCTGCAGCGCCTTCAGATCCGGATGGCCGTTCGGATCGCGAAAATCGTCGCCGTGCGTGAAGAGCCAGTCGTTCCACAGCGCCACCGGCGTCTTGGTGAAGTCGGCAATCGTCTTGACCGCCGCGTCATGGTTCTTGGGGTCAGAGAACCAGGCGAGCGCGCGCAGCTCGTCCTCGAGATAATCCACCACGGCGGCGCGGTGCTGCGCGATAAAGGACGCGCGCGTGTCGGTTGTGATGAGCTGCATCCGTCCGACCGCGTCGCCCATGGTAAAGAGGGTTCGTGTCATGGCGCGCAGGCCCGGGTCTTTCGAGAAGGGCTGCGGCGTCATGGCGATGTCGATCTTGTGATCGGCCAGCATCGCTTTCATGACCGGAAAGGGCGCCTCGATGATCGTCACGTCCTTCGCGTCCATATGATGCTTGCGGAGCATGGACCGAAAGCCGATGTCGGGTGCGGCGCCGATCGCATTTGTGGCGTAGACCTTGCCCTTCAGATCTTCGACCGTCTTGATCGGCCCGTCCTTCAGCACGAAATACTCGGTCGCATACCAGCCTGGAACACCGTCCTGGATGGTGTCGGCGATGACGCGCACGTCCGGCACGGCGCCCGAAACGACCGCATTGGCGATCGCGGGATATGAGAGTTCCGCCATGTCGAGCTCGCCCGCGGCAAGCGCCGTCACCATAAGCGGCGTGCTCTGGAAGTGTTGGAAGTCGAGCGTGTAGCTCGTGCCCTCGTGCCGCGCTATCCCTTGCGCCTTGAACATGAGGAAGGGCGAATCGCTCGCCGGTACAATCCATCCGATCCTGATCTTGGTCGGCTCCGCGTCAGCCGACGCCGCGAACAACAGCGCAAGCGCGAGCGTCAGCAGAATCGTTCGCCCCCTCATCGTCGTCCCCTCCACTAGAGCTTCAGCACGCGCTCGGCATTGCCGTGCGCGATCTTCTCCTTGTCGGATGCTGCCAAGGGCAGCGCGTTGAGGAAGTCGATGGCGATGCGGTTCGACTCATAGGGCCAGTCGATCGAGAACAGCACGTTGTCGACGCCGAGTGCCAAAACCGAGCACAGGAACGCCGGCGTCGAGAAATTGCCGCTGCAGGTGATGACAAGGTTCTCGGTCAGGTATTGCCGCGGCGTCTTTTTGAGGCCGCGCGCCTTCATGTAGAAGCGCGTGTGGTCTTCGAAGCGATCGAGCCAGAACGGCAAGCCTTCGCCCAGATGGCCGAGAATGAAGCGGAGCTTCGGATAGGCGTCGAATACGCCCGACATGACGAGGCGGAGGAAATGCGTGCACGATTCCATCGCGAAGCCCCACGCCGCCGTGCTCAGATCCTCGAACCCCTTGAAGTAGGCTTCCATCACGGCAGGATGCGGCTCGCGCGGATGAAGATAGATCGGCACGTCGAGTGCCGCCGCGCATTCGAGGATCGGCCAGTATTTCTTGTCGTCGAGGAATTCGCCCTGCGTGTGGCTGTTGATCATCGCGCCCTTGAAGCCGAGCGTCGTCACCGCGCGCTCCAGCTCCTTGACCGAGGCTGCCGGGTCCGCGGTCGGCAGGCTTGCGAAGGCGGCGAAGCGGTCGGGATGCGCCTTCACCGCCGCAGCGGCGCGGTCGTTCGCATCGCGCGCCATAGGGATGGCGACGTTGGCGCCGTAGGCCTGTGTTCCGGGCTGGGTGAGCGACAGCACTTGCACGCTGACGCCCACCGCGTCCATCGCCTTGAGGCGCGCAGCGCCAAGGTCCGCAAGCTCGGCATAGACGTCGTGGCCGAGCGCCTCGGCGCGCTGCGTCAGGGTCGCGTTGCGGTTCCGCGTCTGCGGCCGGTGCTCGGTGAAGAGCGGCGTCGCGAAATGCTCTTCGAGCGCGATGATGCGCATCTCGCTTCCTCCGCTATCTCAGCTCGGTCTTGAGGAACGGAACGAGCCGGCGCCAGGCATCCTCCGACGCTTCCTCGCGATAGGAGACGGGGTTCGAGAAGTTCTGGAAGGCGTGGCCGGCGCCGTCATAGATGCGGAAATCGTGGCGGATGCTGTGCTTCTTGAGCTCTTGCGAGATGCGCTCGACATCTTCGGGCGACGGGTTCTTGTCGTCGCGGCCGAAGAACCCCGCGACCGCGCACTTGATATTGGGCGTGTGTGCGATCGGCGCGAGCCGGGCTTCGCCCTCGGCGCGGAAGATGCCGCCGCCGTAGAGCACGACCGCGGCCTTGAAGGCGGCATTGCTCGTAGCGCCGAGATAGGCCATGCGGCCGCCCATGCAGTGCCCCATGATGGCGATGCGGTCGCCTTTGACCGCGGACTGCGCCTGCAGCTCTTTCACGCACGCGTCGATGTCGGCCAGCACCTCGCCGTCGTTGAGGCTCTTGCGCGACTCGGCGCCGTCCTCGCCTGCCGGGCGGCGGTGATAGAGATTGGGCGCTGCGGCGAAGAAGCCGCTCTTGGCAAGCCGCTCGCACGTCGCCTTGGTGAATTCGTCGACGCCGTCGCGATGATGGATGAGCACGACGGCGGGGTGCGGGCCCGCGCCTTCGGGCTCGACCGTGAAGATTCCCATCGTGCCGTCGCCGACCTTAACCGTGAGCTCGCGCGCCATGGTGTCCTCCCGTTATTGCCGCGGTCCCACATCTTCCTGCCGCCCGTTCCGGCCCGCAATGGATTTGTCGCGGGTTCACGTCGTTGCGTCAGCTGCCCTTACGTCGCGCTCAGCGTCCGCGCGAGCAGGTCGAGCGCGGCGGCAGCGAAGATGTGCATATTGCCGCGCCGGTCGGGCGTGCCGGTCTCGAGCGTGAGGCTCGCCTCGCGCGGCCCCGCGACCGCGAAGCAGGAATGACCCGCTGCATCGCCGTAGCGGTTGCCGGTGGGGCCGCTCGCCCCCGTCTCCGAGAGCGCCCAGGATGCGCCGATGCGCGCCTTCGCCGTTCGGGCGAGGAGAAGAGCATAGGCCTCGGTCGAGGCGCGCATCCCGCTTGGCAGCTCGGCGATCCCCATGAGGCCGCTGCGACTCGCGAGCGTATAGACGACCGCGCCGCCGAGGAAATAGGCGGATGCTCCCGGCACCGCCAAGAGCGCCGCCGAAATGAGCCCGCCCGTCGAGGATTCGGCGATGGCGATGGTCTCGCCTCGCGCCTTCAGCAGCGCGCCCACTTTTTCCCCGCGCGCGTAAAGCTCGTCCATGGCGTTGCTCCCCTTGGCGATGCGTTCGCACTATAGTGCACCAACAGCGCGAGGAGGCCAGCGGTGGGGCAGTTCGGCATCGGTCAGGCGGTCCGGCGCAAGGAGGACGTGCGCTTCGTCACCGGCAAGGGGACCTATACGGACGATGCGAACCGGCCGGGCCAGGCCCATGCCGTGTTTCTGCGTTCGCCCCACGCGCACGCCCGCATCAAGCGCATCGACACCGCCGCCGCGCGTGCCGCGCACGGCATCCTTGCGGTCTATACCGGCGAGGATGTGGCGCGCGCCAAGCTCGGCATGATCCGCTGCGTCGTGCCGCTCAAGAACCGCGACGGTTCGAACTACGCCAATCCGGGCCGGCCGCTCCTGGCGCAGGAGCGCGTGCGCCATGTTGGCGAAGCGGTGGCGATGGTGGTGGCGGCGACCTTGGCCGAGGCAAAGGACGCGGCTGAGCTGATCGAAGTTGACTACGAGCCGCTACCGGCCGTGACCGAACCCGCCGCGGCGGTGAGGCCTGGCGCGCCGCTGCTGTTCGACGCAGCACCCAACAACGTCGCTATGGATTGGGAGCTGGGCGACGCCAAGGCGGTCGAGGCCGCGTTCGCCGCGGCCGCGCGCGTCGTGAAGCTCGACCTCTCGATCAGCCGCAGCATCGTGACGCCACTCGAGCCGCGGGGCGCGATCGGCGAATTCGATAAATCCTCCGGCCGCTACACGGTCGAGGTCGGGACGCAAGGCGTCTTCACTGCGCGCAGCACGATCGCCAAAAGTCTGGCCGTGCCCGAGGACAAATTGCGCGTCGTCACGCGAGATGTGGGCGGCAGCTTTGGCATGAAGGGCTTCGATTATCCCGAGCACGCGCTCGTTCCCTGGGCGGCATCGCAGCTCGACCGCCCCGTGAAGTGGATGAGCGAGCGCCAGGAGGCTTTCGTCTCCGATACGCAGGGGCGCGAGCAACAGGTCCATGCCGAGCTGGCGCTCGACAAGGATGCGCGCTTTCTCGCCATCCGCGTCGAGAATTTCGCCAATGTCGGGGCCTATCTCTCCTATTTCTCATTGCTCATCCCGACGGTGGCGGGCCTGCGTCTCCTGACGGGCGCCTACCGCATTCCGGCGGCCTACGCGCATGTCCGCGCCGTCTTCACAAACACGGTGTGGGTTGACGCCTACCGCGGCGCGGGGCGGCCCGAAACGGCCTATGTGCTGGAGCGTCTCGTCGATCTTGCTGCGCGCGAGACCGGCCTCTCGGTCGAGGAGATCCGGCGCCGCAATTTCGTGCCGCCGGAGGCGATGCCGTACCAGACGCCGATGGTCGTGCGCTACGACAGCGGCAATTTCCCGCTCAATTTCGACACCGCGCTGAAAGGGGCCGACCGCGCCGGGTTCGCGGGGCGCCGCGCCGAGGCGCAAAAGCGCGGCAAGCTGCGCGGCATGGGCCTTGCCTACTACATGGAAGTGACGGCGAACATGCCGCAGGAGAAGGCCGATATCCGTTTTCTCCCCGATGGCCGCGTCCACATGGGCATAGGCACCGGCCCTTCCGGTCAGGGGCACGAGACGGCGTTCGCGCAGATCCTTGAGGACCGGCTTGGGCTGCCCTTCGACCGGATCGAGTTCGTGTTCGGCGACAGCGACAGTCTCGCCCAGGGCGGCGGTACGGGCGGCGCCAAGACGCTGATGCTCGCCGGAACAGCGCTCGTCGATGCTGCGGAGAAGATCATCGCCAAGGGCAAGCGTCTCGCCGGCCATTTCCTCGAGGCGGCCGAGAACGACATCGAGTTCCGCGACGGCACTTTCACGATCGCCGGTACAGACCGCTCGATCACCATCATGGAGCTCGCGCGGCGCGCGCGCGAGGCGAAGGGCCTGCCCGAGGGCGTGCCGCCGTCGCTCGACGAGATCGGCACGAGCAGCGCCGACAAGAACACCTTTCCCAACGGCTGTCACGTGTGCGAGGTCGAGATCGATCCCGATACGGGCGCGACCGAGATCTGCCGCTACACCATCGCCGACGATTTCGGCCGCATCGTCAATCCGCTCATCGTCGAAGGCCAGATCATGGGCGGCGTCGTGCAGGGTGCGGCGCAAGCGCTTTTTGAGGGCGCGCGGTACGATGCGGCGAGTGGCCAGCTCCTGACTGGCTCGCTCATGGACTATGCCATGCCGCGCGCGGCCGACTATCCGTCGATCGCGATCACCTTCAACGAGGTGCCGTGCACGACGAACGTGCTCGGCATCAAGGGCGCGGGCGAAGCGGGCTCGGTCGGCTCGATCGCGGCAACCATGAACGCGGTCATCGACGCGCTGGCGCCGGCGGGTGTTGGACATATCGACATGCCGGCCTCGCCCGCGCGCATCTGGGCGGCGCTCGCGGCGGCCGGGACGCCTGGGCGCGCGCGATGAGGGTACGCTCGCGCGAGGAGCGGGAAGAAGATGACGCCCGTTTTACGGCAAGCCTCGCGGCGCTTGCCCTCTGCCTCTTCCTCGCCTGGCTTGGACTTTACCTTCTCGACGCGATAGCCGCCGAGGGGCGGCTCGAAGACTGCATGATGCAGGGCCGACCAAACTGCGTGCGGGTCGATCTTTCGCAGCTCAGAAACTGACGGGATCGGGACGAGGGCAGCGGGGGTTCGCCCTTGAGGAGGCCGCCATTCCCGCGACTCTCGCCGGCACCGCCGCCGATCTCATTCCCGAACATTCATCGCTCGCGAAATTGCGCGCGGCGGCCGCGCATTGCACCGCCTGCCCGCTCTACGCGCACGCGACTCAGACCGTTTTCGGCGAGGGGCCGGCGCATGCCCGCCTCGTTCTCGTTGGCGAGACCGCCGGCGACCGCGAGGACATCGAAGGCCGGCCGTTCGTCGGGCCGGCGGGACACCTGCTGGATCGCTGTCTTGTCGAAGCGGGGCTCGATCGCGAAAAAGTCTATGTCACGAACGTAGTGAAGCACGTCAAGTGGACGCAGCGCGGCAAGCGCCGTCTTCACGGCAAGCCCAACGCCAGCGAGATTCGCGCGTGCCGCCCTTGGCTCGAGGCGGAGCTCGCACTGGTGAAGCCGAAGGTCGTCGTTCTCCTCGGCGCGACCGCGGCCCAGGCGCTCCTCGGCAGCGGCTTTCGCGTGACCCGCGAGCGCGGGAAACCGGTGACGTCGCCGTTCGCGCAGGTAACGCTCGCGACGGTCCACCCGTCCTCGCTCCTCCGCGCCGACGACAAAGACCGAGCACGCGAGATCGCGCGCTTCGTCGCCGATCTGCGCACGGTCGCAGGCGCGCTCAACGATGGGGATCGGCCGCAACGGCCGTAAATGAAGATTGCAGCGATTTAATGTGGGTGTAGGTGCCGCGTAAGCCGGCCGGTCCGATGTTGTGCAGAGAGAATTCTCATCGGAAAGGTCGGTTCCCCATGTCGATTTCGAAGCATCCCTGGCACCGCGCGCGGCTTGCAGCTCTGGCCGGCGGCGTTGCGCTTGCGCTCGGCGCAATGCCGCTCCTCGCCGAGACCACGCCCGACCGCTCGGCTGCGGCGGCGGCCGCCTCGAGCGCGGTTTCGGCGCTGCCGAGCTTCGGCCCGCTGGTCAAAGAGGTGATGCCGGCGGTCGTCAACATCTCGGTGCAGATGAAGGGCGACGGGATGGTCAGCGAAAATCAGGAACAAGGCCAGGACCAGGCCGGCCCGGGCGACAACGGTCCGATGCAGCAATTCCCGCCCTCGCCGTTCGATCAGTTCTTGCGCCGCTTCTTCCAGCAGGGCCCGAACGGCGTGCCGATGATGCCGCAGGGGCCGGGGCGGATGGAGCGCATGGCCTTGGGCTCGGGCTTCATCATCGATCCATCGGGCTACATCGTCACCAATAACCACGTGGTCGAGAACGCCGACAAGGTCACGGTCGTATTCCAGGACGGCACCAAGCATCCCGCGAAGATCATCGGCCGCGACGAGAAGACCGACCTCGCCCTCATCAAGATCGACGCGCCGAAGCCGCTGCCTTACGTCGAGTGGGGCGACAGCAACGGTTCGCACGTTGGCGATTGGGTGCTTGCCGTCGGCAACCCGTTCGGTCTCGGCGGGACCGTGAGCACGGGGATCATCTCTGCGCGCGGCCGCGACATCCACGAAGGTCCCTACGACGATTTCCTGCAGATCGACGCCTCGATCAATCGCGGCAATTCCGGCGGCCCGACCTTCAATCTCCAGGGTAGGGTGATCGGGATCAATACGGCGATCTATTCGCCCAATGGCGGCTCGGTCGGCATCGGCTTCGCCATTCCCTCGAGCCTCGCGAAGCCCGTCATCGAGCAGTTGAAGGAGCACGGCAAGGTCGAGCGCGGCTGGCTCGGCGTGCAGATCCAGGAAGTGACGCCTGAGCTTGCGAAGAGCCTTGGCTTGCCGAAAGCGGAAGGCGCGCTCGTCGCCGACGTGACGGCGGGAGGGCCCGCGCAGAAGGTCGGCATCAAGCAGGGCGATGTGATCCTGTCCTATGACGGGCACGACATCGCCAAACTGCGCGACCTACCGCTCTCGGTCGCCGAGACGCCGGTCGGCGAGACGGCGAAGGTCGAAATCTGGCGCGACGGCAAGGAGCAAAACTTG
>DATIXQ010000011.1:0-14160 GCA_035518375.1 Allostellaceae bacterium
CAAGCCAGGTACTTGCTGCAATCGTCGGCACGTTGAGTGGCATCACCCTCGTCGCGGCGCCCCTGGTCATGGCGCTCTGGACGCGCGGTCACATTTCCTACGACCCCTATCTCGCGCTGATCCTCGTCGGCGAGACGGCGATCTGCGCGCCGGCACAGGTGGCTTATACGCTCCTCTGGTATGGCGGATTTCCCCGCCCGCTCAACAAAGCGCTCGTCGCCTCGACCGCTCTGGCGATGGGCGCTGCCGCCGCCCTTGCGCCTTGGTTCGGCGCGCGCGGCGTCGCGGCTGGAATCGGCTTCGGAGAGATAACGGGGATCGCCATCTATCTCTCGCTGCTGGCCGACCGGGTGGTCGCGCGGCCGCGGGGCACCGGGCTCCTGCGCAACCTTAGGACCGCGCTTCTCTCCTTCGCCGGGAGCACGGCTGCCGCCTTCGTGCTCGCGCGCCTTATCGACCCGCGCGGCTGGATCGGCCTCATCGAGCTCGGCGCGGCCTTTGCCGCCGTCGCGGCGATCGGTGCATACGCGTTCGTGCTCGACCGGCCGCAACGCGCGCGCGTGACGGCCACGGCCGCCTCTCTCGTGCGCGCAAGCCTGCGCAACCCCACGGTTTGCGCCAATAAGGCGAAGGACACGTAGGGCTGGGAACGGATTGCTCCCATGCGACGTTTCCCGCCGGGGTCGCAGGGGTCGCCATGGAATCTCGATCGCCGGTCGCACCGGCCACGTCCTATGCGCCGGGCGCCGCCGTCAAGCCCCGGACCGAGCGTGCGGTAGCAAAGCGCTTTTCCGAAATGCAGGTCGCCGGCTTCACGCGGCTCGATGGCGCGATGAATTTTTTCGGCTTCGTCAACGCGCTGCTTCATCCGGGCATGACCGTCGTCGATTTCGGCGCCGGTCGCGGAAACGCTTCGGAATATCCGGAGTCACCCTATCGATCGGCGTACTGCAGTCTCCGCGGCAAGGCCGCGAAGGTCATCGGGATCGACATAGATCCGATCGTGCAGCAGAACCCCTCGGTCGATGAGGCAATCGTCATTGCTCCGGGCGGCGTCATCCCGCTCGATGACGGCAATGTTGATCTCGTCGTCTCGCTGTCGACCTTCGAACACATCACTGATCCCGAGCCCTTGCAGCGGGAACTGTTTCGCATTTTGAAACCGGGCGGATGGGTCTGCGCCGTGACGCCAAATCGATACGGATATCTGGCAATAGGGGCGCGGATCGTGCCCAACAGCCTGCACAAGCGCGTACTGAGGTGGATGCAGCCGCAGAGGCCCTCGATCGACGTTTTCCCCACTGTCTATAAACTGAACACGAAATCCGCCATCAGGCGCTACTTCGGCGCGGATGATTGGGACTTGTTCATGTTTCCGTGGAACGGCGAGCCTTGCTACATGGAAGACAACCGGGCGGCCGTATCGCTGCTCGCGCTTGCGGGGAAACATTTCCCTGACAGCATGCTTTCGCACTGGCACATTTTCCTGCGCAAGCGGCATCGCGCCGCATAGGCGGCCCCCGGCTCGCTCGGCGCCGGGGTCAATCCGACGGAGAGAGCGCCTTCGCCGGGATGACGAAGCCTGGCGGGCCCCACCCGCCCGCGATCGGGTGGAAGCTCAGCAAACTGAAGACGGGGCTTTCGCCTTCGATCTGATAGCGCCATCCGGTGAGACGCGGGTTCTGGATCAGCGGATGCGCGTCGCTTGCAAGATTGCCGCGCACGTTCACGTGGCCGCCCGCAGAGTTGTAATAGACGTTGTTGGCGATCGTCCAATCGGATGCGCTGGTGTTCGAGTAGAAACTGAGCCCGGTAACTCCCGAAAACGCCGTAGACTCGGTTCCGGCGTAGCTCGATATCACGATGTTGTTGGTGAACCGATCACCCGAGTGATCGACCTGCGGCACGACGGAGAAATCATACCAGCCGAGCGCGGTCCAGACCCGCCCGGTCGCGCCCAGATCGATGATGTTGTTGGTGACGACGTTGTGCCCGCCATCGACCGCAATCGCGGCATTGCCGTCATATTGGCCTTGCGCGCCCGGCGCGCCCGGCGGCCCGATGATGTTGCCGGTGACGGTGACGTTCGAGGCATGGTCGTCGAGATAGATGCCGTTGCCGCCCCCGGTGCCGGGGCCGCTGTAACTTGCGACGTAGTTGTTCTCGATGAGCACGCGGCTCCGCGAGCCGGAATGCATGCCCACATAGATCGCCCCGGAATCGTTCATGCGCTCGACGGTGTT
The DNA here is from genome assembly GCA_035518375.1 of Allostellaceae bacterium. Lineage (GTDB taxonomy): Bacteria > Pseudomonadota > Alphaproteobacteria > ATCC43930 > CGMCC-115725 > DATJLY01. The sequence goes on from DATIXQ010000011.1 coordinate 2,244, forward strand.
GAGCACGACGTTGCCGGCGATGACGGTGCCGTCGACGCTCGTATCGCGGTTCGCACTGTAGGCGTTGACGTCAATTCCCATGCTGCCGAGGTCGTGCACGTAGTTGTTCGCGATGAGCGTGTTGGGGGCGCCGTCCTGGGTGAAGACCGCCGCCGCATTCCACTGCGTCAGCGCATTGTGGCCGATGTCGCAGTTGATAACCGCGTTGCCCGAGGCGACGGGGAGACCAAACGTCGAGCCGCCCTCGATGTCCACGCCAACGGCCTGGAAGTTCTCGAGCTTCAGCCCGTTGATCGTGATGTTCGAGCCGCCACGGATCAGGATCAGGTCGTAGAGCCCGCGGCCTCCGGCTGACGAGCCGCCATCGAGGATCGCCGAATTGACGCCATTTGGCGGGTGGTAGGCCCAATGCTCGCCGTTGTCCGCCGCGGTCAGCGTCAAAGTGCTCCTGAGCTTGTAAGTGCCGGCCTCGATGTAAGTCGTCTTGATCGAACTCTTCTCCATCGCCGCTTGCGCGCGGCCGAGCGTGGCGAAGGGCGCGGCGAGCGTGCCGGGGTTGCGGTCGTTGCCGGCGGGCGAGACATAGTAGCCGGCGCCCGAAGGCGGCGGGCCGTGCCCGGTGCCCGGATTCGTGCTGCCGCCGCCCGCCGCGGCTGTCTCATTGCCTGCGAGCGCGCCGCTCCCGACCGTGAGAGCCAAAAAAACGACTGCGCACCCAATGAAAAGGGCACGCAAATCCGCTCGCCTGCGAGGCTGTAGGGGGCGGCTAGACGCAAGGCTATGTGCAGGCCGGGTCGAGGACAGGTCGGGCCTCCTCTCGCTGCATCCTCCGCACGGGTTGCAACTTCGAACGCGCCGGTCCGAACTTGGACACAGGGGGGCGCGAGCGCCGACGCCTCAAGCGCGCGCGCGATGGAGGCGGAGCGCGTAGACGAGATGCACGAACAGGATGCGCGGCCGCAACAGGCCGGCGTTCCACGAACGCCGCAACTGCGCGCCCGCGCGCCGCCAGTGGCCTGCGTGCGCCAGCACGACCGCGGCCCGCAGCGCGTTGAAGCCAAGCTTCATCTCGAAATAGCGCTTGTCGCGCGTAAGCGTGCGGTCATTCAGCAGCCGGCTCCAGTACAGCATTGCGTCGTGCGCGTTCTGGAGCTTCTGCTCGCTCGCAGCGAGGCTCGCGGTAAGCGAGCCGCGGTGATAGCGATAAGAGGAGAGCCGCCGCGGTACGTAGTAGCACGGCCTGCCCGTGCGCACGGCGAGATATGAGATATAGAAGTCGGCACCGAAGCGGAGCGCGCGCGGCAGCGCTTCCCAATCGAAGGCGGTTCGGCGAAGCACCGCACCCGAGACGATGCAAATGGCGCGATGGACGAGCGCGATCCGGTCGAACGGGAATTGCACGCCTTCGCGCAGGCGGTCGCGGCCGAAGCGGCGCGTCACCTTGTCGGCCATCGCGGCGTCGGGCCGACTGTCGTCGTCCATGATGCCATGGTCGCAGAAGGCGAGGACGAGCGCCGGGTCTTCCTCCAGCGGCCGGATGAGCGTCGCGAGGAATTCGGGCTCCCACCGATCGTCGTCGCCCAGAATTGCGACATACTTGCCGCGGCATCGCGCGAGCCCGGCCATGATGTTGCGCGTGACGCCGACATTCTCGCTGTTGCGGTAGAGCACGATGCGCGGATCGGCGAAGCTCGCGACGATCGGCGCCGGATCGGCCGGGCTTGCATTGTCGTGGACGACGACTTCGATGTTGCGCCAGCTTTGCGCCACGACGCTCGCGAGCGTCTCGCGCAGATAGCGCGGCCGGTCGAAGGTCGGGACGAGGACGCTAACGAGCGGATCCTCGGCCGGCTCGCTCACCGATAATATTCCTTCAGCTGGCCGGAATAGAGGACCGAGTCGTAGAACCCGTCCTTGGCGTGCGCCTTCATGTCGACCGCGGTCAACACCGCGCCGGCGACGAAGCCGCCTGCCTCATCGAGCTGTTGCAACGCCGCTGCCGCGACGCGGCGCGAGGTCGAGGCCCAGCGCACGACGAACACGGTCTTGTCGGCGAGCATCGACAGGACCCGCGTGTCGGGAAGAGCAAGGACCGGTGCCGAATCGATGACGACGAGCTCATACTGTTCGCCCAAGCCGCGCAGGAGCTGCTTGAACCGCTCCGAGGAGAGCAGATTGGGCGGCACGGTCGGCAGCTCGCCGGCCGCGATCACATCGACGCCGCTGAGCGCGTGGCGCTGCAGGATCTCGTCGAACGACACGCGGTCGAGCAGCCAATCGACAAGGCCCGGCTTCGCCGCCGCCGTCGCCAGGCGATGGATCGTCGGGCGGCGCAGGTCGGCATCCACCACCACCACCTTCTGTCCATAGCGCGCCGAGATCTCGGCAAGCGAGACGGACAGTGTCGATTTGCCCTCGCCCGGAAGCGAGGACGTCACCAGCACGACGCGCGGCCGCTGATCGACGTCGGTCAGCATCAGGTTCGTGTGAATCGTGCGGATCGCCTCGGAATAGCTCGACATCGGGCGATCGATGACCTCGCGTGCGAGCTTGCCGCGGCCAAGGCCCTGCGGCGCCGGTACCATGCCCAAGGCATGGACGTGCAGGAGGCTCTTCAGCTGCTCCATGCTGCGCACGCCGACGTCGAGATACTGGAACACGAGCGCGAGGATGACGCCCAGCATGAAGCTTGCGGCGGCGCAGAGCAGCGACAGCACGAGAGTCTGCGGGAAGCTCGGCAGAAGCGGCACCGACGCGCGCGACAGAACTTCGGCGTCGGGCTGCTGGAAGCTGTCCTGGCTCTGCGTCTGCTTGAACTGATTGAGGAAATTTTGATAGAGCGTCTTGTCGGCATCGGCCTGGCGCTGGAGGTCGTGGAGCTGCACCTCGGCGATATCGTTCCGTGCCGCATCCGTCTTTATCTTGCCGAGCAGGTTGTTGAGCTGCTGCTCGCGCGCCTGCTGTGTTGCCACTTCGTTGCGCAGTGCATCGACGACGCGGCCTACCTCGGCCTGGATCCTGGAGCGGATCTCGGCAACCTCGGCATGCGCGCTGATGACGCGCGGATACTTGTCGCCGAACTGGCCGCTGAGGTCGGCGGCGCGGCGCTCGGCATCGGCCTCCTGCCCGCGCAGGTTCTGGATCGTCGGCGACTGCAGTACCTCCATGATGCTGTCGTTGTTGACCGCGTTGACCGTCGCGCTGCCGCCCTTTGTGGCGCCGGAGCGTTGCAGCTCGGCGAGGCGCGACTGCGCCTCGAGCACTTTCGTGTGGGCGGTAATCGCATCGGCCGAGATCTGCGACATCTGCTGCATCGCGAGCGTCATGCCCTCGGTGCCCGGCACGGTCGGGTTCTGCGCCTGGAGCAGTCCATTCTCATTACGGAACTTCTCGACCGCGTTGTCCGACACCTGCACTTCCTGGCGCAGCGTGTTGAGGCGGTCGGCGAGCCACACGTTGGCGCGTTTCGTCGCCTCGAATTTGGCGTCGAGGCCGGCGACGATATAGTTGTCGGCGATCGTGTTGGCGACCTTCGCCGCGGTGTCCGGGTTCTTCGATTCGAAGGAGATGACGATGATGCGCGAGTGGCCATCGTTGCTCACGCGCAGATGATCATCGAGCGCGGTGACGATCTTTGTCATCTCGTCCCCGCCGGAGCCCTCAGCGCCTTCGGTCTTCGTGTCGCTTGCGCCGAAAAGCCAGGATTGCGGGATGATGTGCTGGGCGCTCATGATCCGCTGGAATGCAGTCTGCGGACGCAGCGCCTCATTGAACTCGGGATCGTTCTGGAGGTTGAGTTTCGTGATGGTTTCCTCGGCGATCTTGCGCGACCGGATGACGCCGATCTCGGTCGCCATCGGTCCGCTGACGTCGCCGCCGTTGCGCAGGTCCGTGATGAGGTCCTGGAGATCGCCGACCTTGACGTGATCGACGCCAACGAGAACCTGCGCCGAGGCCGTGTATTCGGGCGTGAGCGTGCGGATGACGACGATGGAGAGTGCGGTCAGCAGCACCGTGGTCCAGAACACGGCGCCGCGCCAGCGCCACACCGCGCCCCAGAAATTGCGCAGGTTGGCGTTGTCAAGCGCGCCGGCGAGGAAGCTCGTGTCTGTCGCGCGCCGCGGCGCGATGCCGTTCGGGGCTGAGGCCGGGGTCGGTAAATCCATCTCGTCCGTCCTTGGCTGCCACAGGGCAAACGCCCGGCCGCGCCCGGGCGCGCCTCTCGCAAAAGGAGCGCCCTCGCCCCCAAGCCTTGCGCGGTGACCCAGAAAAACGGCGACCGATACCCAAAGTTCCGCCGTGGGGTCCGCCACACGCGGCCCGGTAGCAGGCCCGGCTCGCGCTCCTCGCGCGGCGCGGAACCATGAGTGGCGCCAGGGGTTGCATCCCTCAGCGCCGCCCGTCACAGTTCCCGGGCGATGTCCGAAACCCGGCCCTTTGCCATCCCCCCGCGGGTGCCCGCGGTCGAGCCCGAGCTCTTGGCGTCGGCGATCTTCCTCTTCGGCGAGTACCTGGCCCAACTCGCCGCCGAGAACCCGGCTGGCGGCGACGAGGATTCGGACGAGGACGAGGACGAAGGGCGGGAGATCGATACCGCCGTGGTGCTCGATCTCTTCACCGAGGAGCTTGGCACGAGCGTGCCGGTCACCTTGACGCTCTACATGCGCGTGACCGCGCTCTATCGTCTGCTCGCGGCGAGCCCGTCCCTGGCCCGGCGCGCGATCGAGGATCCCGAGAATGGCGGCACGCTGACGGAGGATGCGCTCCTCGCGGCGGCGCGCCTCGACCTCAACGTCACGCGCGAGGGTGAGGAGGGCACCGCCGACTTCGACCCGCGCCAGTTCCGCGAGGCGCTGAGCGAGACTTAGTCGAGCGCGGGCGCGGGGCCGCGGCCGCCGCCGCCGCCGCGCGTGTCGCGTAGCAGCAGCAGCAGCGGGATGAGCGCGATCGTCAGGATCATCAGCAGCTTGAACACGTCGAGATAGGCGATCATCGATGCCTGCCGCGTCACTTCGGCGTTGAGCGCGGCAAGACCCGTCGTCGTCGTCATGTTCCAGGCGTGATGGACGCTCGGGATCTGCATCATCGGGTTATAGGGATTGGCGTGCGCAGCGATTGCGGCGTGGTTGATTTGAATGTTGCGCACAAGCACGTTCTCGCCGACCGCTATGCCGATGCTGCCGCCGATGTTGCGCACGAGCGAGCTGAAGGCCGAGCCCTCGGTCCTGAGTTCGACCGGCAGGGTGTAGAACGACGCCGCCGAGAGCGGGACCCACACGAGACCCAACCCGAACCCCTGCAGGATCGTGATGGTAATGACCGGCCACATGTCCATGTCGAGCGAATAGCCGGTCATGCGCCAGAGCGAATAAGCGGTGACGGAGAAGCCGATCGCGAGAATGAGGCGCGCGTCGATCTTGCCAGTGAGGCGCCCCACCACGCCCATCGCCACAAGCGTGCCGAGCCCGCGCGGCCCGAGCACGAGGCCTGTCGTCACGACGGGGTAGTTCATCAGCTGCTGCAACAGCGGCGGCAGGAGCGCCAGCGTGCCGTAGAGCAGGATGCCAATGAGGAACATCAGCACCGAGCCGGCGACGAAATTCCGGTCCTTGAAGAGGGCGAGGCTCACGAACGGATGCTCGGCCGTGGCGGCGTGAACGAGAAACACCCAGAGGCCGGTGATGCAGAGGCCAAGCTCGATCCAGGTCTCGGTCGAGCCGAACCAGTCGTTGGTCTCGCCGCGGTCGAGCATCATCTGCAACGCGCCGATGCACAGGCTCAACGTGGCGAAGCCGAAGAAGTCGAACGGCCGTTCGCGATCGAGCTTGGTCTCCGCCACGAAGAGCGCGATCCCCGCGATGGTGAGGATGCCGACCGGCAGGTTGATATAGAAGACCCAGCGCCAGGTGTAGGTGTCGGTCAGATAGCCGCCGAGCGTCGGCCCGAGAATGGGCGCGACCACGATGCCGGAGCCCCAGATCGCCATTGCCGAGCCGTGCCGCTCGCGCGGATAGACGTCGAGCAACGTCGCCTGCGACAGCGGGATGAGCGCCGCGCCGAAGAGACCCTGGAGCAGGCGGTAAACCACCATCTGCGCCAGCGTCTCGGCGATGCCGCAGAGGAGCGAGGCGAAGGTGAAGCCGATGACGCAGGCGACGAAGAGGCGCTTCCGGCCGAAGCGCCCGGCAAGCCACCCCGTGAGCGGCGTCGCGATCGCGGCCGCGACGATGTAGGACGTGAGCACCCAGGCGATCTGGTCCTGCGTCGCCTGCAGGCTCCCCTGCATGTGCGGGAGCGCGACGTTGGCAATCGAGGTGTCGAGCGCCTGCATGATCGTCGCCAGCATCACGCAGATGGTGACGAGCGTGCGATTGCCGCCAGCCATGGCGCGGGCAGGCACGGCCATCATGGCTAGAGCCCCAGACGGCCGAGGAAGCTGTTGATCGAGACGAGGAGCGGCGTGCGGAACTGCGTGTCGACGGTGACGTAGGCGCTCATGCCGGCGCGCAGGGGCCGGTCGGGATCGGGATTGTCGATCGTGAGCCGGACCGGAATACGCTGCACCACCTTGACCCAGTTGCCGCTCGAGTTCTGCGCCGGCAGCACCGAGAATTCCGCGCCCGTGCCGGCGCCGATGCTCTCGACCGTGGCGGTGAAGGTGTGGCCGGGATAGGTGTCGATGTCGATGTCGGCCTTCTGGCCTGGCTTCATATGGGTGAGGTCGGTCTCCTTGTAGTCGGCCTCGATCCAGCTCTTGTTCGAGACAAGCGAGAAGGCCGGCTGGGACGCGCTCAGATATTGCCCGATCGGCAATTTGGCGACATTGGTGACGGTGCCGTCGACCGGCGCAGAGACCGTGGTGTGGTAGAGGTCGAGCTGGGCCTGATCGACCTGTGCCTGCGCCTGCTCGACGAGCGGGTGATCGTCGGTGCGGATGTCGGGATTGCCGCCCAAGGCCGCGAGCGTATTGGCGATGTCCTGCTCGGTCGAGGCGACCGCTTGGCGCGCCATGTCGAGATTGTGGCGCGCGGCATCGAATGCCGACTGCGAGGCGACGTGCTCCGCCAGAAGCTGCTGCTGGCGCTCGAACTCGCGCTGCTGATACGCGAGCGTGTCCTGTGTCTGCTTGAGCGCGGCAAGCTTCTCGCGGTAGGTCGCGCGGAGCCCGTCGACCTGTAGCTTGGCCGAGGCGAGCTGCGCCAGGGCGTGGTCGAGCGCGATCTTGTAATTGACTTGATACAGCTGGAACAGGAACTGGCCCTGCTTCACCGGCTGGTTGTCGGTGACGCCGACGGCTGTGACGCGGCCGCCGACATCGGCGCTCACCGACACGACGTCGGATTGCACGAAGGCGTCGTCGGTCTCGGCATAGCGGCCGGATGCAAGGTACCAGTAGCCGGCGATCGCGAGCAGCAGCACCGGCACCGACAGCATCAGCAGGATGCGCAGCCGCCCGCGCCGCAGACGGGAATTGAGGACGTCGGTCGCGCTAACCATCACTTTGCCTCCGCCGCGACAGGCGCGCGCGCGGACGCCGGCGCGGGTGCGCGATCGATCAGATTGGTACGGACGTGCTGCAGCATCTCGAGAAGCCGATCGCGCTCGTCCTCGTCGAGTCCCACAAGCGCCTCCATGCGCACCTCGTAGGCAACCTCAAGGATGCGGTCGAAGAGCGGGCGCGCCTTGGCCGTCATGTACAGAAGCCGCGCGCGCCGGTCCGCGGGATCGGCACGGCGCTCGACCCAGCCCGCCTGCTCCATCCGGTCCAGGCACCGTGCGAGCGAGATCGGCTCAAGCTCCAGAAGCTCGGCGAGCCCGGCCTGGTTGATGCCCTCGTGCAACGCGAGCCGCGTCAGCACATGGCATTGCGCGCGAGTCAGGCCCAGCACGCGGGCGCGCTGATCGAAGCGCTTGCTCAAGAGCCGCGTCGTTTCGAACAGCACGTAGCCGAAGCTGCGCTCGGGATCGTAGGAGACGGAACTCATAAGCCTGACTATAATAAGCCCCCTTACTGTAAGCAAGCTGTCGAATTGGGTTCGTTCGGCAGAATCGATCGAGCCCTCGGGTTTTTCGCGGCTATCACTCGTCTCCGGGGGCCGTACGCTGGAACTGGGTTCGTTCGGCAAAAACCCGACCGGCGCGCTTCGCGGAATTGGCTCCGTTCCGCGAAACGGCCGGGCGGCCTTATACGCTTGTCGCGTGCAAAATGAGGCGGGCGGACGCGGCGGTCAAGCGCCGTGCGCCCCGCAAAAATGCTGCCGCTGGCATTCGCTCGGCGCCGGGCTGTACGCGATGACGTTTTGGGATGCCCTGCGCAACATATCTTCGAGCTCAGTGCGCTCGACGCGGTCCGCGGCCATCATGGCGCGCACGATCGGGTCGGCCAGCGCTTCGGCGACCGCCGGGCTGAGGCCGGCGACGACGGAGTCCGCGAGGCCTTCTGCCGCCCGGTCAAGCTCTGCGATAGGGTCGGATTCGTTGAGATACTGCATTTTAGTCTCCTCGGGCGCCGGGACTGGAATTCTTGGTGACAGGCGCCATCTACTATGGTACTGAACGGTCACACCCAAGGCCTGAGATATACAGACCGGTCACTAACATGTCAAGAGGAACGCCAGTACTAGATTTGCCCGAGGCTCCGGAAATTCCCGAGCCCTCCCCGGCTGCGCCTGAGCTGCCGCCCCGCGCCCGCATCCTCAAGGCCGCGCGCGAGCTTTTTTACCGGCACGGCATCCATTCGGTGGGTGTCGACGCGATCGCCGCCGCGGCCGATACCAACAAGATGACCCTCTACCGGCACTTCAAATCCAAGGACGAGCTTGTCTGCGAATGCCTGCGCGAGGTGGGGCAAAACGTCGACCGCGCCTGGGCCGAGATCGAGCACGAGTTTGCCGGCGATCCCAAGGAGCAGTTGCTGGCCTGGCTGCGCTTCATGGGCGAGATCAAGCTCGGCCGCAGCGCGCGCGGCTGCGCCTTCGCCAACGCCGCGGTCGAGCTAAGCGACGAGGCGCACCCGGCGCGCCGCGTCGTCGAGGAGCGCAAGTCACGCTATCACGCGAAATGTGTCGAGCTTTGCCGCAAGGCGGGCCTGCGCGATCCCGAGCTTCTGGCCGATCAAGTGTTCCTTCTGGCCGAGGGCGCAAAGGTGAGCGTGCAATGCGTCGGCCCCGAAGGCCCGGCCGCGCGCCTCATCGAGATGTTCGAGCGGCTCGTCGAGGCGCACACGCCGCGAGGCTGAGCGTCCTTCTCTTTTGGGTTGTGCGGCTTTGGCCTCCGATGCAATCTGAGGTTTGTGAACGCGCGGCGCCAAAAGTGGATCGGCTTACTAGTGATCGCGGCGGGGCTGGCCGCATGCTCGCCGAGCCTCGGCCCGCCGCCACCGGGCAAGGCCTCGCAAAGTGCAAGCGACGCACTCGCCGCGAAGCCGACCATCGCCGCGGCCCTGAAAGAGTGGGAGAACGGCGACACCGACAAGTCGCTTGCCGAGCTTCGGACGCTGGATGAGATCGGCTCGCTTCGGCCACTGGCCGAAGCAGGCGATCCGGCCGCTCAAGTAGCCTTGGGCCGCGTCGTCGCCAATTCCGGGACACCGGATAGCCGGATCGAAGCGGCCAAATGGTATCGTGCGGCGGCCGATCAAGGCGATCCCGACGGCATGAACAGCCTTGGCTTCTATTATCAGAACGGCGAGGGCGGGTTGGCACAAGACCCCGTGGCCGCGCGCGCTCTCTACGAGAAGGCGGTCGCGAAGAATTGGCCACCGGCCATGACCAATCTTGGCGTCATGTATCTCAACGGCACCGGGGTCGCGCCGGATTACGCGGAGGCCAAGCGCTTGTTCGAGCGCGCCGCGGCCATGAACCACGCGTCGGCGATGGCCGATCTCGGTGTCATCTATGCTGAGGGGAAGGGTGTGCCGATCGATGCGAAGGCGGCACTGGACTGGTATCGCAAGGCTGCCGATTTGGGTCTCGGCGCGGCGATGTACGCTGTCGGACGACGCTACGAGCAGGGTCAAGTGGTCGCACAGGACTACGCCGAGGCCAAAAACTGGTATCAGCGCGCCGCGGCGAAAGGATATGCCGACGCGATCGACCAGCTCGGCGAATTCTATGAAGCCGGTCGCGACGTGCCCGTAAACTACGATACAGCGCGACGCTTGTACGAATTGGCCGCGACGAAAGGCCTGTCGCGGGCAATGATCGATCTCGCCAACTTGTACACAGAGGCAAAAGGCGTCGGCCGGGACGACGGGAGGGCAACAAGACTATACGAAGCGGCGGCGCAGAACGGCGATGCCATTGCGATGGCCCCGCTCAGCGTGCGCTACGAGCAAGGACTGGGCACGACGCGCGATTGTGCGGCCTCGGTCAAATGGGCGACCGCGGCGACCGAGCACGATGACCTCGCGGGTATGAACCAGCTCGCGCATCTGAAGCTCGACGGCAAATGCATGAAGCAAGACTATCCTGGTGCGCTCGCCATTCTGCATCGCGCGGCGGACAAGGGCGATGGCAAGGCAGACGCGACGATCGCCTGGATCTACGCGAACGGCATCGGCGTGCCCAAGGACGCCGGCGAAGCCGCAAAATGGTCCAAGCTCGCACTCGAGCACGGCTATAAGGACACGAACACGAACCGTGCCGCGCTGCTCGAGGAGGCCGCGTCCAAGGGCGATGCCAAGGCCGAGTACGAGCTCGGGCTCGACTACTACCAGGGCTCCGGCGTCGCCAAGGACTATCCCCACGCGCGGCAGCTTTTCACCCAGGCGGCGCGACAGGACAATGTCGACGCGGAGGTCCAGCTCGCCATCATGGAGCAGAACGGGGCGGGTGGCCCTGCCGATCTCGTGGACGCGGTTAGGCTCCTCCGCCGCGCCGCCGACACAGGCTCAGCTCCGGCCCAGTTCGATCTCGGGCTTGCCTATGAGCAAGGACGGGGCGTCGCGGTCGATGCTGGCGAAGCGACGAAGTACTGGCGCCTCGCCACGCAGCAGGGAATGCGCGAGGCGGAGGCCGGCCTCGGTTTTCACCTTCAACACGGCATCGGCGTGTCCCAGAATCTCGACGAGGCGGTCACTTGGTATCGCCGCGCGGCCGATCAGGGTCAGCCGAATGCGATGCATGATCTGGCCGCGCTTTATGCCACGGGAAAATATGTCACGGGAAAGGGCATCGGGACCGATCTTGTCGAAGCCTATATCTGGGTGAGCCTCGCGCTGAAATTTTATCCGCCGGAGGAACCGCACCGCCCGAGCGCGGTGCAGCTCAAGAGCACCCTTGCGGGCAAGCTTTCGCCGGACATTCTCGCGCGGGCGCAACAGCGCATCGACGCGTGGAAGCCAAGCGTCACGACGGCCCCCGGAACGTGAGCAGGCGCCGCGGCAGTTACCCGATTCCGTTCCGATGGATCAGCCGCTAGGCTTCACCGCTTTGAGGGAGGCGGCGATGAAGCGGCGCAAACTGGGCACTCTCGAGGTTGGTGCGTTGGGGCTCGGCTGCATGAGCATGACGCCGATCTATGCCGAGCCGAGCGAGGCCGAGGCGATCGCCACGGTCCATCGCGCGGCCGAGCTTGGCGTCGATCTCGTCGACAGCTCGGACGCCTACGGCAACGGCAAGAACGAGGAGCTCGTGGGCCGCGCCCTGAAGGGCTGCCGCGACAAGATCGTGCTGGCGACGAAATTCGGCCAGATCCGCTCGCCCGACGGCGGCGGCAGTGTGTGCGGCACGCCCGACTATGTGAAAAGCGCGTGCGAGGCGAGCTTGAAGCGGCTCGATGTCGACACGATCGACCTCTACTACATCCACCGCGTCGATCCGAACGTGCCGATCGAGGAGACGGTCGGCGCGATGGCGGACCTGGTGGCTGCGGGGAAGGTCCGCTGGCTGGGGCTGTCGGAGGCGAGTCCGCGTAC
>DATIXQ010000012.1:0-2322 GCA_035518375.1 Allostellaceae bacterium
CGAGTGGAACTATCAGCGCCAGCTCCTCGCCATCAAGGCCCGCGAAGGGGTCGGCGAAGACGCCGAGGCGATCGAGGAGCACATTTTCTCGGAAAAATACCTGCTCGAGCGGCCGCTGCTGGCGGCGATCCGCCGCGCCGCGCCGCCGGTGCTGCTGATCGACGAGGTGGACCGCGCCGACGAGGAGTTCGAGGCGTTCCTGCTGGAATTGCTCTCCGATTTCCAAGTCAGCATTCCCGAGCTCGGCACCATCAGGGCGTCGTCGATTCCGCGCGTGGTGCTGACCTCGAACGGCACCCGCGAACTCTCCGACGCGCTGCGCCGGCGCTGCCTCTATCACTATGTCGATTTTCCCGACATCGATCGCGAGGCGAAGATCATTCTGGTGCGCACGCCCGAGATCGACGCCACGCTTGCCCTGCAGATCGCCCGCATGGTGGGGGAAATCCGCAAGGAGGATTTGCGCAAGGTGCCGGGAGTCGCCGAGACGCTCGACTGGGCGGCGACGCTCTGCGGCCTCGAAATCCACGACCTGCGGCAGGAGCCGGAAGCCGTATACGAGACCATGATCTGCCTCATCAAGACCCACGAGGACCGTGCGCGGCTGACGCGCGAGGTGAGCGAGCGCCTGCTTGGCAAGGTGGCGTGATGCCGGAGCCGCGACCATCCGCTCATTCCCGCGAAAGTGGGAATCCAGTGCTGGGTCCCCACTTTCGCGGCGACCAGCGGAGTGCGATGCCCGGCGCCCGTCGCCGCCTCGCCGGCTTTGCGCGCACCTTGCGCGACAACGGCTTTCGCGTCGGCTTGGCCGAGACGCGCGATGCCCTCGCGGTGCTGGCTTCACCCGCCGCGCTGCGCCCGTCTTCGCTCAAGCCGGCGTTGCGCGCGCTGTTCTGCGCGACCCATTCCGACTGGGAGCGTTTCGACGCAATCTTCGAAGCGTTCTGGCAGGGCCGCGACATGCGCTCGCGCCAGGTGCTGTCCGGCGCGCCGAGCGCGCCTCACGCGCCGGCCAAGCGGCTTGCCGAAGCGCACGTGCCGCAGGAGGCGCTCGGCCTGCCTGACCATGTCGAGCGGCGCAGTGACGGCGGCGATGAAAGCCCGGCCGACGGCCGCGGCCGCCGCGAAGGTGCTTCGCGCGCCGAGGTGCTCAGCGCGACCGACCTGCGCCACGTCGTCGATCCCGACGACATCGCCGCGACGCACGCGCTCGCCGCGCGGCTCGCCCGCGTCATGCGGGCACGCCTCGTTCGCCGCGAGCAAATCCGCCGCCGCGGCAGGCGCATCGATCTGCGCCGCACCATCCACCGCAGTATCTCGCATGGCGGCACGCCGCTCGAGCTTGCCTGGCGCCGGCGCAAGATCAAGCCGCTGCGGCTCGTCGTGCTGCTCGATGCGTCGGGCTCGATGAGCCTCTACACCGCGTTCTTCGTGCGCTTCCTGCATGGCGTCGTCGACAGCTTTCGCGAGGCCGAGGCGTTCGTGTTCCACACCAGGCTCGCCCACGTCTCGCCGTCGCTGCGCGACCGCGACGTGACCCGCGCGGTGGAGCGGCTGTCGCTGATGGCGCAAGGCATCGGCGGCGGCACGCGCATCGGCGAAAGCCTCGCCGCGTTCAATCGCTGGCACGCGCGGCGTGTCATCCATTCGCGCACCGCGGTGATGATCGTGTCCGACGGCTACGACACCGGCGCGCCGGAACAGCTCGGCGAGGAGATGCGCCGCCTGCGCCGGCGCTGCCGCAAGATCATCTGGCTCAATCCGCTGATCGGCTGGCGCGATTACTCCCCGCAGGCGCGCGGCATGCAGGCGGCATTGCCCCATGTCGACCTGTTCGCGCCAGCGCACAATCTCGAGAGCCTTGCGGCGCTCGAGCCCTATCTCGCGAGAATCTGATGAGCCGTGCGGCCGACATTCTCGACATCATCTCGACCCGCAAGGCCGCCGGTGAGCCGTTTGCGCTCGCGACCGTCGTGCGCACCGTAGCGGCGACCGCGGCCAAGGCCGGCGCCAAGGCGGTGATCCTGCCGGACGGCACGATCTCCGAAGGCTGGATCGGCGGCGGCTGCGCCCGCGCGGCGGTGCTGAAGGCCGCGCGCGACGCCATCGCCGACGGCCGCTCGCGGCTCGTCTCGGTGCAGCCGCCCGACGCGCTCGACGGGCAGGGCGTCAAGGCCGGCGATGAGCAGGGCGGCGTGCGCTTTGCCAACAACATGTGCCCGAGCCAGGGCACCATGGACATTTTCGTCGAGCCGGTTTTGCCGCGGCCGGATGTGGTGATCTGCGGATCGAGCCCGGTTGCCGTCGCGGTCGCCGCTACGG
>DATIXQ010000013.1:0-5670 GCA_035518375.1 Allostellaceae bacterium
GCTCGGCGCAAAGCTCGGCCAGCCGATCGTGGTCGAGAACCGGCCGGGCGGCATGCAGAATGTCGGCGCGCGCGCCTGCCAGGATGCCCCGCCCGACGGCTACACCATCTGCATCATCAACGCCGATCCTCTGATCTACAACCAGTTCCTGCTCAAGGAGATGCCGTTCGATCCGGTCAACGGCCTGCAGCCGGTGACCAATCTTTTCCATCTCATCCATATGCTGGTGGTGAATTCCAACCTGCACGTGAAGAACGTCGATGAGCTCGTTGCGCTGTCGAAGGCGAAGCCCGGCACGCTCAATTACCTCACGCCCGGCGCGCCGATGGTGCTCTACATGGAGACGCTGAAGAAGGAGCGCGGCGCCGACTGGGTGCGCGTGCCGTTCAAGGGCGGTGGCGAGGCGGTCAACGCCATCCTGTCCGGCACGACGCCGATCGCCTTGTTCGGCGAAGGCAACGTCATCGGCCAGATCAAGGCCGGCACCATGACGCCGCTGGTCATGATGAACAACATCAAATCGCCGAATTTTCCGAACGTGCCGACGCTGGAGGAGACCGGCTATCACGGCCCGCCGTCACGCTCGTGGTACGGCCTGTTCACCCCGCACGGCACGCCGCGGCCGATCGTCGATCGCCTCGCCAAGGAGGTTGCCGCGATCGTTGCCGAGCCGGACTTTGCCGACAAGCAACTCAAGGCCAGAAGCCTCGTCGGCGCGACCGACACGCCCGACGCGTTCGCCAAGCTCATCGTCGAGGACCGCAAGGTGGCCGAAGGCGTCGTGAAGGCGGCCGGGATGGGGCCGGAATGACGATCAGGCGCGCTTCTTGCGCTTCTGCTGCATGTAGGAGCGCAGCACCGCGTTCATACGCCGCTGATAACCGGCGCCTTCGTTCTTGAAGTAGTCAAGCACGTCCTCGTCGACGCGGATCGAGATGGCTTTCTTCTTCGGCGGGATGACGAGGACAGCTTCGGACCAGTCGAAATCGAGCGGCACCGCATCAGGATCGTTCCTGACGGCCTCTTCAATTTCTTCATCCGTCAGAGCGTCAACTGCCGCCCAATTCGTCTTTCCCGGTCGGGGATCGTCTCGCCAGACCTTGATAGAACTTCTGTCGTTCGTCTCTGCGTGCTCGCCGCGCCGAGATGAGCCAGCAGATTTCGCCGCGGATCGTGAATGCGACCGCGACTTCGCGACCGTGGAGGTAACCGAAGACTTGATACCTGATCTCGCCATGGCGATCCGACCGACGGACGAAAGTGTAGCCGTCGAAAATCCCTTTCACATCTCTGAAATCGATCTTGTGGTCATGCAGATTGGTCTCGCGCTTTCGCGGGTTCCAATCAAAGCCACGAACTCGCGCGAACAGCGTTTTTCAATCTTCCGCCACGGCGAAGCCCCCACGCTGAGGTTACGATACGTATCGTAACGTCGAGGATTCGCTATGACGGGACCGAAGCTCTCTTGCCTCGCTCAACGAGCGCTACTTCGTCCGTGCCTCTCTTTTATGTATATACATATGTATTTCATTGGTGTCAATGCCGGCTAGCGCTGTGGATAACTGGGACAATCCTCGTCTGTGCTCCTACGGCGTGCCGCTGTCCTGTATTCGCCCTTCTTCCGCGCTAAGCTTGCCGAATCACCATGCGATTCACGCCGCAATTTCTCGACGAGCTGCGCGCGCGGCTTCCGGTTTCGGAGGTCGTGGGCAAGCGCGTGAAATTGCGCAAGGCCGGGCGCGAGTGGAAAGGGCTGTCGCCGTTCAACAAGGAGAAGACGCCATCGTTCTTCGTCAATGACCAGAAGGCGATGTGGTTCGATTTCTCCTCGGGCAAGAACGGCAACATTTTCGATTTCCTGATGCTCACCGAGGGCGTGAGCTTCCCGGAAGCGGTCGAGCGGCTTGCCGGACAAGCCGGCGTGCCGCTGCCGGTAATGACGCGCGAGGCGCAAGAGCAGGAAGAGCGCCGCAAGTCGCTCCACGACATCGTCGAACTCGCCGCCAAATTCTTCGAGACGACGCTCGCTTCGCGCGGCGGTGCGCGGGGCCGCGGCTATCTTGCCGATCGTGCGCTTGCGCCGGCGACGCAGCTCAAGTTCCGGCTCGGCTATGCGGCGGCGGAGCAGTATGCGCTTAAGGAGCATCTTGGCGCCGCGAAAATCGCGGTCGAAGACATGGTCGAGGCGGGGCTTCTGGTCGCCGGCGAAGACATTGCGGTGCCTTACGACCGCTTCCGCGACCGCGTCATGTTCCCGATCAGCGACTGGCGCGGCCGCGTCATCGCCTTCGGCGGTCGGGCGCTGGAGAAGGAAGTCTCCGCCAAATACCTGAACTCGCCGGAGACGCCGCTCTTCCACAAGGGCGCGACGCTCTACAACATCGCCGCCGCCCGCAAGGCGGCGCATGAAGGCGCGCGCGTCGTCGCCGTCGAGGGCTATGTCGACGTCATCGCCATGGTGACGGCGGGTTTCGAGGCGACCGTGGCGCCGCTCGGCACCGCGCTCACCGCCGAGCAGCTTGCACTGATGTGGCGGCTCAACGACGAGCCGATCCTGTGCTTCGACGGCGACGAGGCTGGCCGACGCGCCGCCTATCGAGCGGCCGATCTCGCTTTGCCGCTGCTCAAGCCGGGCAAGAGCCTCAAGTTCGCCGCGTTGCCCGACGGCCAGGATCCCGACGATCTCGCGCGCTCCGGCGGCTGCGAGGCGATCGAGGACGTGCTCAGTGGCGCGCGTCCGCTCGCGCAAGTCGTCTGGTCGCGCGAGAGCGAGGCCGGCCCATTCGATACGCCCGAGCGCCGCGCCGCGTTCGAGGCGCGCGTCGGCGCGGTGGCGGCGGCGATCGGCGACGAAACCGTGCGCCGCTATTACCGGCAGGATTTCGCCGAGCGACTGCGCGCGATGTTCGCGCCCGTGGACATCGCAACGCGCCGCCGCGATTTCGCCGGGCAGGGCCGCCGCAACGGGCAGCCGTCGCGTGCGCCGTCGCCGAAGGCCGCGTTCGGCAGCGACGCCTATGTGGCGGCGAGCCCGCAGCTTGCCGCTAGCCCGCTGCATCGTGGCCACCGCGCCGCGATCCCGCTCCGCGAGGCGCTGATCCTGCAAGCAGCGCTGAATCATCCGTGGCTGCTTCACGATCACATGGAGGAATTGGCCGAGGCCGAGTTCCGCCATGCCGATACCCAGAAGCTCAAGGGCGCGCTGATCGACGCGTTCGCGCACCATGCCGCGCGCGATTTTTCCCCCGACAGCGAAGCCGGCCGCGCCGAGCTTGTCGCCGAGCTCGTGCGGGCCGGCTTCGACGGGCTGCTCGGACGCATCGAGCGTGCCATCACCACGCCGTCGGTGTGGGGTGCGCGGACGCAAGCGGCGCCGTCGGATGTTTTATTGACGTGGAAACAGCTCGTTGCCTTGCATCGGCAGTGGCATTCCCTAACTAGGGAGCTGAAGGACGCGGAACTGGCGCTCGGCCAGGACAATACCGAGGCGAATTACTCGCGGCTGCGCGATGTGAAGGCCCGGCTGTCCACGCTGGAGGGTACCGAAGCCCTGATCGAGGGGTTCGGCGCCTCCTCGGGCCGACCGGCGCGGTCGCTGTAGCCGGGTCGCGGGAAAGCGCGATCACATACAAAGGGTTGTAGGCGGCCGGGGATATGCGTTCACGGCCGCTTTACGGCTCAACGGCGAGGTAATAAGAGGTCCTCTCGCGGTTGACAGGGTTAGTCGGAGCTTAACGGAGTTCCGGGAAAAGTGGGGCCTCGATTCGGGCGGTGCCAGGATAGGCGCTGCCCTTTTTGGCCGTAGGCCACCTCCCTTCCGCCCCGACGGGGTGGGCAGGGAGGGGTATCAGGTTCGTCTGCCCAAGGGGCCCGCGAGGCCCCGACGAGTCCATCCAGAGACTCGCACCATAGGGTAGGGGACGCGTTTCGATCCGCCGGCCACCGGGCTGGCGTTCGTGGAGAGAAAGAATGGCAAGCAAGAGCGTGGCCACCAAACCCGTCGCGACCAAGCCCAAAGTGGCCCCGCCCAAGGACAGTGAGGCGCCCGAGAAGGACGCCCCGGAGACTCCGGACGCGCCGCTGCCGCTGCTCGATCTCTCCGACGCCGCCGTCAAGAAGATGATCAAGCAGGCCAAGAAGCGCGGCTACGTCACCTACGAGCAGCTCAATGCGGTGATGCCGTCCGAAGAGGTGACCTCGGAAAAGATCGAGGACATCCTCGCCATGATGAACGAGATGGGCATCAACGTCGTCGAGACCGAGGAAGCCGAGACCGACGAGGAGGAAAGCCGCGAGGAGGCCGAGGAGGAAGAAAGCGAATCCGGCGAACTGGTCGAGGTCACCACCAAGGCGCCCGCCAAATCCGAGGCCAAGGAGCCGGCCGAACGCACCGACGATCCGGTGCGCATGTATCTGCGCGAAATGGGCTCGGTGGAGCTGCTCTCCCGCGAGGGCGAGATCGCCATCGCCAAGCGCATCGAAGCTGGCCGCGAGGCCATGATCGCCGGCCTGTGCGAAAGCCCGCTCACCTTCCAGGCCGTCATCATCTGGCGCGACGAGCTCAACGAAGCGAAAGTCTTCCTCCGCGACATCATCGATCTCGAAGCGACCTATGCGGGCCCCGACGCCAAGCAGGTGGCGCCGCCGGTCGCCGGCGACGGCTCGGTTGCGCCGCCCGGCGCGCCGGGATTCACGCCGCAGCCGCCGCAAGCGGTGGCGCCGCCGTCGGCTCCGCCCGCGGCGACCCCGTTCAAGCCCGATGGCGAGGAAGGCTCCGAAGAAGCGCCGGTCGGCGAGCCCGACATGGACGAGGACGATATGGAGAATTCCATGTCGCTCGCCGCCATCGAAGCCGAGCTCAAGCCCAAGGTGCTCGAGACCTTCGACAACATCGCCGATTCGTTCAAACGGCTGCGCCGCCTGCAGGAACTCGACATCCAGGGCAAGCTGCACAACGAGACGCTGTCGCCCGCCCAGGAGCGCAAGTCGCGCAAGCTCAAGGAAGAGATCATCCAGGAGGTGAAGTCGCTGCGGCTCAACCAGGCCCGCATCGACGCGCTGGTCGAACAGCTCTACGACATCAACAAGCGCCTCGTCGGCCACGAGGGCCGCCTGATGCGGCTTGCCGAGAGCCACGGCGTCCCCCGCGACGGCTTCCTCAAGCAGTATCAGGGCTCCGAGCTCGATCCGCGCTGGCTCAACCGCGTCTCCAAGCTTTCCGAAAAGGGCTGGAAGAATTTCATCGCCCGCGACAAGGACCGCGTGAAGGAGCTGCGCACCCACATCCACACGCTCGCGTCCGAGACCGGCCTCGAGATCGGCGAGTTCCGCAAGATCGTCCACATGGTGCAGAAAGGCGAGCGCGAGGCGCGCCAGGCCAAGAAGGAAATGGTCGAGGCTAACCTGCGCCTCGTCATCTCCATCGCCAAGAAATACACCAACCGCGGCCTGCAATTCCTCGACCTGATCCAGGAAGGCAATATCGGGCTGATGAAGGCGGTCGATAAATTCGAGTACCGCCGCGGCTACAAGTTCTCGACCTACGCGACGTGGTGGATCCGCCAGGCCATCACCCGCTCGATCGCCGACCAGGCGCGCACCATCCGCATTCCGGTGCACATGATCGAGACCATCAACAAGATCGTGCGCACCTCGCGGCAGATGCTCAAC
>DATIXQ010000014.1:0-8325 GCA_035518375.1 Allostellaceae bacterium
CTTTGAGCGAGCCTCTGGCGCGATCGATGAGGCTGGCTTCAAGTTGAGGTTCAAGCTCTTCCATCCGAACTGAATGTACGAGCGGTTGGCGCACGAACCGCTGTTCGACAACACGAAATCCAAGCGTCCGCACCGCCGAAATCTGCCCTCTGAACGCACGGAAGCCTAAGTTACGATGACATCCCACTTTCGGCGTCCTGCAGTTGCAGTAGAATGATGCTTCCTACACGCGGCCGTCAGCGCTATGGCGCTGCGCCATGCGTTCCCAGATTCATCCTGTCCGGCACGCCACTCCATCAAGACCTTACCGCGGATCTTCGCTGCGCTTGCGCGCGGATGGGCAAAATGTGGCATCGCGGCTGCGAAAAGACGTTTGGCGCTCCCGCCTCGTCCGTCGGCATTGGCCGCGCGCAAGACTTGCGACGGGATGTCGGCCGGCCGATGAAGTGTTTGGCCCATCTCCTCCATGCGCGATAATCACCCGATGGAATTCGGCATCAATTTCTTTCCGACCCATGACCCGAGCAAGATCGGGGCGTCCCGCTACTACCGCGAGTGCATGGAGCTCGTCGCGCTCTGCGATGGGCTGGGCTTTCACCATGTCCGCGCGGTCGAGCATTATTTCGAGCCCTATGGCGGCTTCAGTCCCAACCCCACCGTTTTCCTGACCGCGGCATCGCAGCATTCGCGCAAGGCTCGGCTCATCACCGGAGCGGTCCTGCCGGTATTCAACAACCCGCTCAAGCTCGCAGGCGAGCTTGGCATGCTCGACGGCTTCTCCGAAGGACGGCTCGAGATCGGCTTCGCTCGCGCTTTCCTGCCGCACGAGTTTGAACGCTTCGGGATTCCTCTTGATGAGAGTCGCGCCCGCTTCGAAGAGGGCATGGCGCAAGTTGTGCTGCTGCTCCAATGCGAGAACGCCAGCAGCGACGGCCGATTTCACAGCTTCCACAATGTGACGTCGTTGCCGCGGCCGGTGCAGCAACCGCATCCGCCGCTCTGGGTCGCGGCCTTCACGACGAAGGAGTCGTTCGAGAGCGCCGGCCGGAACGGACATGGCATCATGGCGATCCCGGCCGCCGGGCCGCTCATGCGCGAGCTCATCGGCCTTTATCGCGAGGCGTGGCGGTCGGCGGGCCATCCTGGGCAAGGTCGCGTGATGCTCACGCACAATGTTTATTGCGGGGAGTCAGAAGCCGAGGTCATTGCGACCGCGAAGGCGCCGTTCAACGGCCACCTCGCGGCTCTGATCGCCGCCGCCTCCGGCTGGGGTGCGGGTGTCCGCTCGAAGGATTATCCCGGCTACGAGAAGATGCTGGAGGGCTTGCGCGGCAACGATTTCGATGACATGCGCCGGCGCGGTCTTGCCTGGTGCGGTACGTCCGACGAAATCTGCGACATGATCGTCACCTGCTACCGCGACATTCCTGGCGGGGTCGACATCGTCTCGGCGCAGATCAATTTTCATGATCTGCCCGTCGGCAAAGCCGCAGCTTCCATGCGGCGCTTCTCCGAACGCGTGATGCCACGGTTCCGCGCCGGTTAGATGGCGGAGATCGGCCGCTCCCTCCGCCGTTTCGAAGACGCGCGCCTGCTGCGGGGCGGCGGACGGTTTCTTGCCGATCTCGGCCTGCCCGGAATGCTCGAGGCGGTGTTCGTGCGCAGTTCGCACGCGCATGCGCGCATTGTCCGCCTCGACGCCGCGAAGGCGCGTTCCGTCTCTGGCGTGGCGGCGGTCATCACGGCGGCGGATCTCGCCGGCCGCACCGAACCGCTCGATATCGCGAGCCAGCTTCACGTGCCGGAGGAGCTGCGTCGCGCGGCAAACATCGTAAGCCGTTCGCATGCGGTTCCGCTCCTCGCCGGGGCCGGCGTCCGCTATGTCGGTCAGCCGATCGCCATGATCGTCGCCTCCGACCGCGCCGCCGCGCTCGAGGCGGTCGAGTCGATCGAAGTCGATTACGAAAGCGTGCCGGCGGTGCTCGATCTTGATGACGCCCTTGCGGCCGACGCGCCGCTCGTCGAGCCGGACTGGGACACGAACGTCGCCTTTTCCGCCAGCGTTCGCAAGGGCGACCCCGAAAGCGCTTTCGCGACGGCGCCTGTGGTTGTCGAGGAGGAGTTGCGCATCGCACGCTGCGCCGCGGTCCCGCTCGAACCGCGCGGCGTCGTCGCTGCACTCGATCCGATGCAGCGCGAGCTTCTCGTCTGGGCCGGAACGCAGGCGCCACACATCCTGAAGGGCCTGCTCGCGGCTGCGCTGCGCCTTGCGCCGGATCATATTCGCGTGGTCGCCCCCGACACGGGCGGCGGCTTCGGTCAGAAGTCGGTGCAATGCGTCGAAGAGGTGCTGACCGCGTTCGCGGCGCTGGAGACGCGGCGTCCGGTGCGGTGGCAGGAGGAGCGCGGCGAGAACCTCGTCGCGGCGCCGCATGCGCGGGCGCAACGTCACAAGATCGCTGTCGCCGCGACCGAGGATGGACGCATCCTCGCCGTCCGCGACGAGGCGACAATCGATTTCGGCGCCTTCAACGTGCTGAGCCTTGTCATCCCCTACAACACGCTGACGCACCTTCTCGGCCCTTACATTGTTCCGCATGCCGCCTTGAGCGTGCGCGCCGTCCTAACGAATACCAGCCTGACCGGACCTTATCGCGGCGCCGGACGCCCCGAAGCCGCCTTCGCCATGGAGCGGATGATCGATCGCCTCGCGGCGCACCTCGGACTCGATGCCGTCGACGTGCGCCGGCGCAATCTCATCGCCGCCGACTCCATGCCTTACGATACGGGACTCTTTTATTCCGACGGGCGGAAACAGGTCTACGATTCCGGAAATTTTCCCGAGCTGCTGCGGCGTGCCAGCGCCGCCGTTGCGCCCGAGACGGTGCGGGCGCGGCAGCGGGCGTGGCGAGCCGGCGAGCCGCTCATCGGCGTCGGCTTCGCGCTCTATGTCGAGGGCACCGGGCGCGGGCCGTTCGAGGGTGCACGCGCGCGGCTGAGGGACGACGGACGGATCGAGATTGCGAGCGGCGCTACCAGCCAAGGCCAAGGCCATGCGACCGTCTTTGCGCAGATCGCGGCTGACGCGCTCGGCATTTCCGTCGCCGATATCGAAGTCGTCGGTACCGACACCGCCACGCTTCCTTTTGGCATCGGCACGATCGGCAGCCGCAGCGCAGTCACCGCCGGAAACGCCATTGATCGCGCCGCAGGCTTGCTGAAGGCGCGCATCCTGAGCGTCGCGGAGAGCCTGCTCGAGGCGGCGGCGGCCGATCTCGAACTCGCCCAAGGCGCAGTCCGTGTCCGCGGCGTGCAACAGCGCGCAGTCTCGCTGGCCGAGGTCGCACGCGCGGCCGCAAGCGATGTGCTGCGCCGCGGCGCGCCCGGCGACGGCGTTCTCGCCGAAACCTCCTACTTCGCACCGCCGACCGCGACCTATGCCAGCGCGGCACATGCCGCGATCGTCGCGATCGATCCCGAGACCGGGGCC
The DNA here is from genome assembly GCA_035518375.1 of Allostellaceae bacterium. GTDB lineage: Bacteria > Pseudomonadota > Alphaproteobacteria > ATCC43930 > CGMCC-115725 > DATJLY01. Next base: position 3,491 of record DATIXQ010000014.1, read on the forward strand.
GTCGCGGTCGAGCGTTATCTCGTCGTCCACGATTCCGGACGGCTCATAAACCCGCTCATCGCGGAAGGGCAGATCGTCGGCGGCGTCGCGCAGGGACTCGGCACCGCGCTCTTTGAGGAATTCGTCTACGACGCGCGCGGGGAGCCGCTCACGGGCAGCCTTGCCGACTATGCGCTTCCTACCGCTGCTGTGGTGCCCGCCATCGAATGCGAGCATCTTGAGACGCTCTCGACCCGCAATCCGCTCGGGGTGAAGGGTCTGGGCGAGGGCGGCGCGATCGGCGCGCCCGCGGCCATCGCGAATGCGGTGGAGGATGCACTCCGACCGCTCGGCATCGTGGTGCGCGCGGTGCCGCTGACGCCGCAGCGCATCCGCGACCTCATCGCGGCTTCAGCTCGATAAGGTAGCCGTCGGGATCGCGGATGAAGAAGGACGGCGATCGGCCCCACGCGCCGGTGCGCGGCTCGATGCCAAGCTCGATCGGCACCCCCGCGAGGCGGAATTCCGTCTCCAGCGCCTCGAGGTCATCACAGCGGATGGAGAGGCAGTAATGCTCAAGCCCGTCCTCCGACCGCCGTCCCGGCACAAGGTCTATGAGGTGCTCGCCGAAGCGGAGTTGGATAAGCGAAATCTCGGGATTCACGCGCTCGACCGTGCAATGGAGCCGCTCGAGATAGAAACTTTGCGATCTCGTCTGGTCTTGAACGCGAAGCACGATGTGATCGAGGCCCAAGGGCGTGAACATCATGGAGCTCTCCTGCACGGGTGCGGCGGCGCCGCAGTCTACCGTGCGATTGCGGGGACCGTCGCGCCGGACAATAATGATCGCAATCTCGTGGGGGACACATGAAGAATATGAAGTTTGTCTTGGCGGCGCTGGCCGCGCTCGCGATCGCGTGCGGCACGGCCGCGGCCGAGCCCCTGACGCTTCGGGTCGGCTGGATCGTGGTGCCGGCGGAGATCACGCCGATCTTCCCGCCCAATGTTGCTCTGCACGAGGGCAAGTCCTACGCCATCCAGTCGCTGCGCTTTCAGGGCAGCTCGCTCTACATCCAGGCGCTTGCCGCCGGCGAGCTCGACATTGCGCCCTTCGGGTTCTCCTCATTCGGCCTCGCCGTCGCAAATGCGGACTTGAAGGACCTGAAAATCATCGCTGACGAGGACCGCGACGGATACGAGGGCTATTTCACGACGCTTTACATGGTCCGGAACGATGGCGGCATCGGCAAAATCGAGGACCTGAAGGGCAAAGTAATCGCAACTAACGCGGTTGGCAGCATCAGCGACATGGCCTTCCGCATTATGGTGCGGCGCCACCACCTCGACGACGCGAAGGATATGAGCTTCGTTGAGGCGTCGTTGCCCAACATGGTACCGCTGCTGCTCGAGAAGAAGGCCGACCTCATCCCCGGCGTCGTGCCCTTCACCTTGGATCCGACCGTGCGGGCACAGGCTCACACGCTCTTTACTGGTGTTGACGCGATGGGGCCGACCGAGATAGCCTTCATGACCGCGCGTGCGAGTTTCCTCAGCCAGCACCGCGCCGTTGTCGTCGATTTCCTCGAAGATTATCTGCGCGCGCTGCGCTGGTACGAGGACCCGGCGAACCACGCCGCCGCGATGGACATCGTCGCCAAATTCATGAAGCTCCCAGTGGACAAGGTATCGAACTGGGCCTTCACGAAGCAGGACTACTACCGGCCGCCCAATGGTCAAGTGAGCGCGGCGATCCTGCAAAAGAACCTCGACGCGCAGCACGAGGTCGGCTTCCTCAAGACGCCGCTCGACGTGAAGCAATTCGTCGACAACAGCTATATCGAAGAAGCGCAAAAACGCGCGAAGTGAGCCTCTGTTTCCTCTAGCTGCCGGGCCTACGGCGATCTGCGCGTAGAGGGGCGCCGCCTCTTTCGCGTGACCGACACGAGGCGAGGCGATAGCATGGCGCATCTTCTTGCTGAGGAATGAGCCATGGCGATCGAGGTCCATCCCCTGAGCCCAGTTCTGGGCGGCGAGATCCTCAATGTCGATCTCAGCCGCCCGATCACGCCCGAGCTTGCGCGCGAAATCAGGATGCTGTGGCTCCGCCACCAGGTGATCGTGTTCCGCGATCAGTCCATCGACATCGACGCTCAGCGTCGCCTTGTCCAGTGCCTCGGCGAGCTTCAACCGCCGCGTTCGAAACTGCCGCGCCTCAATCCCGATATTCTCTATGTCGCCAACGTGTCGGTCGACGGCGACCGCGGCGAGCTGCCCGAAGGCGACATGCAGTTCCACGCCGACCAGTGCTACTACGAAACGCCGACCGCCGGCGCGGTGCTCTATGCGATCGAAATTCCGCGCGCCGGCGGAAACACGCTCTTCGCCAACATGTACAAGGCCTACGACACGCTGGCGCCGGCGTTCCGGGCGCGCCTCCAAGGCCGCGACGTCCTCTTCGCCTACGATTACGAGAAGAACGCCTATAAGCGCGCCCGGCTCGACGAGCATGCGCCACGATGTACGCATCCGGCGCTGATCCAGCATCCGGAGACCAAGCGACCGGTGCTGTTCGTCAACCGGCTCATGGCGGACCACTTCGTCGGGCTCCCGATCAACGAGAGCGAGGCGCTCCTCGAACAGGTGTTCAGCCATATCGAGCGGCCGGAGCATATCTACGAGCATGAATGGCGTGTGGGCGATGTGCTCGTCTGGGACAATTTCTCGACGCTTCACGCCCGCACCGACTTTGACCCAACAGAGCGTCGCGTGCTGCGCCGCATGGCCATCCGCGGCACGCGCCCGCACGCCTTGCAACCGGCGTCGGTTGCCGCCGACTCGTAGAGCCTTCCGGTTACGTCGCCGCTCAGAAGCGGTAGCCGAAGACGTTGCTGCCGCTCATTCGTTCGAGGTTCCGGCCGAAGCGGTATTTGAGCTCCGGTCCGTCGAACGGCGGCGGCTCGAGCTTCTGCTCGGCATCGGAGAAGGGCTCGACCTCCAGCACGACAAAACTGTGGCCGGCATTGGCGTTCACGGCGGCGTCGAATCCTTCGGAAAGCCCAGCGAGGCTGTCGAACGAGAAGACGCGCTCCAGCCCCATGCCGCGCGCGATCGCGGCATAGTCGTTATGTTCGAGGTTCGGCAGCGCCGCATTCGATGTGGCACCGTAGACGCGGTTCGAGACGAGGAAGTGCGTCAGGTTCGGCACATTGAGGTGCCGCTCGACCATCAGCATGCCCGGATTCATGCAGAAGGCGCCGTCGCCGACGAAGGCCCATAATTTGAGCGCTGGTTGCGCGAGCGCGAGCCCTGCGGCAAACATGCTCGAAAGGCTCATCGACGCTTCGAGATAGAAGGTGGCCTCGGTGTCGTGCGTCGCATGCCACCAGGCTTGCGCGGAATTGCCGGCCGAGGTGACGACGAGCTGCCCCTTGCGGCGCTCCGCGAGCAATCGGAAACAGTCGAGATATCTCATGGCCTGCCCTCGCCGCGCAGCAGTCCTCGCGTCAACAGAACGGCCATCGGCCGCGTCATGGTGCGCGTGTGGTCGTAGACCCGCGAAATCATGGGAATGTCGTCCGGACGGTCGATGATGTGGAACGGCATGTCGATCGCCTGCAGCACCGGCAGGAGATAAAGCCCGTTCGAGGCATGATGCTTATGGTGGTCGCCGACCGCGCCGCGCAGCGTCAGCATCACAAAGAGCGGGATCTCGTAGGAATAATTGATCTTGGTGATGGCGTAGATCACGGTCATGAAGCCCGACGCGCCCATCAGGGCCGCCGATCCCATGGCCCCCATATAGGCGCCGGAGCAGAGGCCGATCGCCGATTCCTCGCGGTTGACTGGCACGTGCTTGAAGCGCGGGTCATGCGCCGCGGCGCCAATGAAATCCATCACCCAGTTGTCGGGCAGACTGGCGATGAGCTTCACGCCGCACTGGGCGAGCTCGTCGAGAAGCCGTTGCGCAACCTGTTGCTTTCCATCCGGCATTCTTCACCTCGCATCCGCCGCCGCGAGCGCTCGCGCACCGTTTGGTGCGACATCTGCGGCCCAATTTAACGCGGCGGCTCCTTCTGCCAATGAACAATGCGGCGGCGCAGGACGAGGAGCGCCTGGTCGAGCGCAAATCCGCACGCGCCGATGACGACAATCGCGGCGTAGACGTTCTGGAACGCGAAACGTGTGCCCCACACGGTGATATAGTAGCCGAGGCCGATGGAATCGCCGATCATCTCCGTCAGGACCACCACGATGAGCGACACCGGCAGCGCGACACGCAGCCCGGAGAAGATCGCAGGCAGCGCCGCCGGCACGATCACGCGGCGCAGCACCGTCAAGCGGCTCGCTCCGAAATTGCGCGCCACCCAGATGAGCCGCGAATCGAGTCCGCGGAATCCGAAATAGCTCGTGACCACGATCGGGTAGAGGCACTCGAGAAAGGTGAAGGCCACTTTCGACGACGTCCCGAAGCCGAAGACATATGTGAACACCGGGAAGAGAGCGATCTTCGGGACCGGATAGCCGAAGAAGAAGACCGGCTCGAACAGATTGCGGAACAAGGACGAACGCGCCATCGCCGCCGCAAAGGGAACGCCGATGAGCGCGGCAAGGAAGAAGCCCGCGAGGGCGCGGCCGAGCGTGACGGCGGTGTGGTAGAGGAGCGCGCCATCCGCGAGCTCGGCCACGAGCGTGCCGCCGACCGTCGCGACGCTGGGCAGAAGGCGTGATTCGATCAATCCGCTCGACACCGCTATCTGCCACAGCGCGAGGAGGAGCGGGATCGAATACCACTGGGCGACGAGGCGATGAAGCCTGACGTTCATGGCGCCGACTGCTCTTCCGTGCCGACCAATTGC
>DATIXQ010000015.1:0-28675 GCA_035518375.1 Allostellaceae bacterium
GAGTTGGGCGCGCACGTCTTTCAGGATCCCTCAATTTTTGCTTAGGGTTCTCTCCATTTTCCCTGTGCGGTACCTGTGCTAGGTTCGCCGTGGGGCTCGCGTGACGAGCGGAATGAGCTGTTGCGCTATCTGTTTGAGAATTGTGCACTCGACACGGATCGCCGTGAGTTAAGGCGGGGAACGAACCTTGTCGCTGTCGAGCCCCAGGTCTTCGACATTCTTGTTTACCTGATCCAGCACCGCGACCGCGTGGTCAGTAAGGACGATCTGCTGGCGTCGGTCTGGCATAAGCGTGCCATTTCCGAATCGGCATTGTTCAATCGTATCAATGCGGCTCGGAGCGCATTGGGCGATACCGGCGAACGGCAAAATCTGATCAGGACGCTGCCGCGCAAGGGTCTGCGCTTTGTCGGCCTCGTCCGCGAGGAGGTGTGTGCTCTCGCCGAGGCTGGTCCGCACAAGCCTCCGTCGGGGATGACCTACAAGCCATCGATCGCGGTATTGCCTTTCCTCAACCTTAGCGGCGATCCGGAACAGGAATACTTCATCGATGGGATCGTCGAGGACATCATCACGGCTTTGTCGCGCAACCGTGCTTTTTTCGTCATCGCCCGCAACTCGTCGTTCACGTACAAGGGAAAGCCGGTCGACACCAGTCAGGTCGCTCGCGAGCTGGGCGTGCGTTATGTCTTGGAAGGCAGCGTGCGCAGGTCGGGCAACCGCGTGCGCGTCACCGGACAGCTCATCGAAGCCGAGTCGGGTCGCCATCTGTGGGCGGATCGGTTTGACGGCGACTTGGTCGACATCTTCGATCTTCAAGATCAGCTCGTTACGAGCGTCGTCGGTGCGATCGCGCCGCAACTTGAGAAAGCGGAGATCGACCGTGCCAAGCTGGACCTGACCGGCGATCTGGCCGCATACGATTTCTACCTGCGAGGTCTCGCCAGCTGGAATCGATGGACCGGAAAAGACAATGCCAAAGCGCTGCAGTCGTTCAACGCGGCAATAGCAAAAGACCGCGACTTTTCGACCCCCTACGGGCTGGCCGCCTCGTGCCACCATTTTGCGAAGGCGAATGGCTGGGCCGCGAGCTTTGATGAAGAGGAAATCTCTCGCCTGGTAGAGCGCGCCGCCGATATCGGAACGGATGATGCGGTCGCGCTGTGCTGGGCAGGACACGTGCACGCATATTTCTTTCGCGAGCTTGACCGTGCCTTGCTGCTCATCGATCGGGCCCTTGAGCTCGACGCGAACCTCGCGGTCGCCTGGCAGCGCAGCGGCTGGGTGCGCGGCTACGCCGGCGATTCCGATGGAGCGATTGAAAGCCTCGACAAGGCGATGCGCCTCAATCCGCTCGACCCTCGCGTTTTCCTTACACAAAGTGCAATGGCTTTCGCGCATTTCATTGCCGGGCGCGATGAGGAAGCCGCGCGGTGGGCCGCAGTGGCGCTGCGGGTCAAGCCAAACTGGCTGCCGGCTCTGCGCATGGCGATTGCAGCCAACGCCATGCGCGGCCAGGCGGAACCGGCGAAGCGGGCGCTGAACGCATATCTGCGAATCGATCCGAAAGTCACCGTCCGCAAGCTATGCGGGTATTATCCGTTCCGCCGCGAGGCCGATCGAGAGAGACTGGTCGCCGCCATGCGCAAGGCAGACGTCCCCCAATGATGGTACGCGGGTGCGGGGGCGTCCGCGGAACAAGCCGGCCTGTGGCGCCGTTGTCGGGGAATGGTGTCACGACAAGGACTTCAGCCCATGCTTCGAGCGTCGATCGCGATTGCCCTCGTACTCGCATTGGCCGCATGCCACGTCGGCTTCGGCGTCGGCTGATCGCGCCCTCGCGCGGCCTTAGGGTCCCTCTTTCGGCAGGATCGCCGCCCATTTGGCGCGGATGCGGTCGTCGAGCGCTCGGCTCGAGCGGGCGATCTGCGGGAAAGTGTCGCGGCGCGCCCACGGCTTGCACGCGTCGATGACGACGCGCGCGTTGCGGCGGTCGGTGTCGGGGTCGTAGCACATCGGGTCGAGGTGCGAGCTCCAGCCGCCGCGCAGGAGCTCCATGCCTTCGCGCGGGTCAAAGCGCGTGCACATGGCCCAGATCACGTCGTTGATGTTGGTCGGATCGATGTCCTCGTCGACCACGACGACCCAGCGATTGGTATAAGCGCCGCCGTGGCATTGCGAGGCGATGAGCCCCGCCTGCTTCGAATGCCCGCCATACATCTGCTGGATCGCGATCGTGAGCCACATGCGGCTGCCGCCCGCCTCGTGCGCCCACACGCCCTTGATGCCGGGCACGCCCGCGGCCTCGAGCTGACTCCACACGGCGCCGCAGCGATAGGTGCCGAGATAGAACGTGTTGTCGTTGGGCGGCACGGCCGGGATCGCACCGAGGAGCACGGGATCATTCCGGTGCATGAGCGTCTCGATGCGGATCGCCGGCTGCGGGCGCCTGCCGCCGGCGTAGTAGCCGGTCCACTCGCCGAGCGGGCCTTCCTCGACCTTGTCGCCGGGATGGATCAGGCCCTCGAACGCGATCTCGGCATTGGCCGGGACCGGCAGCCCCGTCTTCGGCATGGCGATCGTTTCGACCGGCTCGCCGAGGAGACCGCCGATCGCGTCGTACTCGTCCCTGCCATAGGGGATCTCGAGCCCGCCGATCATCAGGAGCGCCGGGTGCATGCCGACGACGACCGCGACGGGGCAGGGCGCGCCGCGCGCGTGATATTTCTCCATGATGATGAGGCCGTGCTTGCCGGGCGACATCATGATCGAGGCGAGCCGGGCTTCGTGCGATTGGATGCGGTATGTGCCGCAATTGACCCAGCCCGTGTCCGGGTCGCGCATCACCACCATGCAGCCGGTACCGATATAGGGCCCGCCATCGTGCTCATGCCATTTCGGCGTCGGGATTTTTGTGATGTCGACCTCGGCGCCCGCGCGCACGGTTTCGAGCAGCGGCCCGCCATTGACGGCGACGGGCTTGAAAGATGGTGCCTCGCGCATGTAGTGGCGCCACCACTGCACCAGCTCCATCTCCGAGCCTTGCGGCGGCAAGCCGAGCGCGATGTTGATGCGCGGCACTGACGTCAGAATGTTCGCAAGGACGCGAAATCCCTTGGGGAAGCCCGGCACCTCGTCGAACATGACGGCAGGATTGCCCATGCGGCGCTGAAAGAGATCGACGATGCCGCCGATCTCCTCCTTGGGCTCGGCGCCGGTGATGGTCGTAAGCTCGCCCGCCGCCGCGACGCGCTCGAGCCAGGTCCTCAGATCCTTGTTCGCCAAAGACGCGTCTCCTGCTGCTCAGCCCGCTCTCAGCCGGCGCGCGGCGAGCTTCACCGCGGCGATGATCTCGGGATAGGCCGAGCAGCGGCAGAGATTGCCGGAAAGATAGTGCCGTATGTCGTCATCGCTCGGGTCGGGATTACGCTCGATGAGTTGCTTCGCCATCAGCACGAAGCCCGGCGTACAGAAGCCGCATTGAAAGGCGCCGGCCTCGATGAAGGCGTCCTGCACCGGATCGAGCTTATCCCCGGTCGCGAGCCCCTCGACCGTCTCGATCTTGGCGCCATCGGCAAACGCCGCGAGGTAAAGACAGCTCGAGACCGCGCGCCCATCGACGAGGACCGTGCAACACCCGCACAGGCCCTGGCCGCAGCTTTCGCGCGCGCCGAAGAGGCTGAACGTATCGCGCAGCACCTCGACGAGGCTGTGGTGCGGCTCGACCTCGGCGGAAACAGACGCGCCGTTGAGGGTAAAGCGGATGGTGCGGCGCATCTCGCTCATGTCATGCCTCCGGCAGCGCTTCGCCCGCGGCGGCCGCGAGCCCGCGGAAGACCGTCTCGGCCGTGAGCGGCAACTCGGTCATGTTGATCCCGACCGCGTCCTCGATCGCGTTGCCGACCGCGGGCGAGACCGTGAGCGTGCTGCATTCGCCCGCGCCCTTGGCGCCAAATGGCCCGTCGTGCTGTGCCGCCTCGACTGTCTCGTTGAGGAAATCGAGCGGCAGGTCGAGCATGTTCGGAATCTTGTAGTCGGCGAGCGAGCCGTTGGTGAGCTGGCCGTCGCGGAACAGCATCGTCTCGGAGAGCGTGAAGCCCAGCTGCATGATGGCGGCGCCCGAAAGCTGCGTGCGCACGATCCCCGGATTGAGCGGCCGCCCCACATCGGCGACGTTGATGAGGCGCGTCACGCGGAACTGCCCGGTCTCGGTGTCGACCTCGACCTCGGCGCCGCTGCCGGCGACGCCCCAGAACGGCGTCACCATTGGCGACTGACCAGCCGAGTCAGGCGACACGTAGTTCGGAATGAAGCTGCCGATGCCGACGATGTTGCCGGCCTGCATCCCGTATTTGCGGCGGAACAGTTCCGCGATTGGCAGGTTGCTGCCGGGCGGCACGCCAAGCTCGGCGGCGAGCGCCGCTATCTTGCTCTTCGCGTCTTCGGCGGCGAGCCGCACGGCGTTTCCCATGTGGTAGGTCGAGCGCATGCCGAGCGTGCCCATGTCGTAAGGCGTCACGTCCGTATCGGAATGGACGACGCGGACCTCCTCCGCGGCGATGTTGAGAACCTCGCCGGCGATCTGCGCCATCACCGTGTCCGAGCCTTGGCCCATATCGACGGTGCCGATATAAAGGCCGCAGCTTCCGTCGCCGTAGAGGTTGCAGATCGCGACCGACGTCGTGGGCGAGGTGATGCCCTTGAAGCCGAGGGCGATGCCCCGCCCGCGCCGCATGCGGCCGGTGCCGCGCTCGAACGGCTGCCGCCATGCCATGCGCTCGGCGAGTCGGTCGAGCACCGGCTCGAGCGCGGCGTCGCGCACGATCGTGCCGCTCGCCTGCGGGCGCCCGTTGCGCAGGAGGTTGCGGCGGCGGAACTCGATCGGGTCGAGCCGGAGAGCGCGCGCGATCAGGTCGGTATGGCGCTCGTGCGCCCAGCAGGTCTGCGGCACGCCGAAGCCGCGAAGCGCGCCGGCCGGCGGACGGTTGGTATAGGCGGCGTAGCTGTCGATCGCGACATGCTCGATGTCATAAGGGCCGGCCGAAGTGAAGCCCGCCTTCTGCGTCACGCGCGGCCCGATATCCGCATAGGCGCCGCCGTTCCACCAGATCTCGCAACGCCGCGCGGTGACGCGGCCCTCTTTCGTGACGGCGCTCTTCAAGACCACGGTGGCGGGGTGCCGCGTCACCATGAAGAACTGCTCCTCCATGGTGAGCGCGATCTTGACCGGCCGCCGTACGATGAGCGCGAGCGCGGTCACCAGCGCTTCGAGCTTGATGTAGAGCTTGCCGCCGAAGCCGCCGCCCAGATACGGAACCTTAACGCGCACCCGGTTCTCCGGCCAGCCGAGGATGCGCGCGATCTCGATGCGAACGAACGAGGGGTTCTGCGTCGCGCTGTAAAGCGTGATGCGGCGGTCGCCCGGCTCGGCCGCCGTCACGAACGGCTCCAAGGGCGTGTGCATCACCTGCTGCGTGCGGAACGTGTGCTCGAAGACGCGGTCGGCCGTGGCGAACGCCTTGTCCGGATCGCCGCGGCGCAGGTGATAGTCGAGCGCGATGTTGGTGCCTTGGCGGCCGTGAAGATGCTTCAGGTCGGGGAAGGTCGCCGCGGGCTTCAGCTCGTCATGCACGATGGCCCGCGAGTTCTGCGCCTCGCGCTCGTCGAAGACGGCCGGCAGCTCCTCGTATTCTGCGACGATGAGCCCTGCCGCGTGCTCGGCCACGTGCGCATCCTCGGCAAGTACGACAGCGACCGGCTCCCCGGCGAAACGCACCTTGCCATCGGCGAGGATCGGCTGATCGTGGAAGGCGGGGCCGTAATAGGGATTGGGGATGATGCTCCGCACATCATCGATCGTGACGACGCGGTGGACTCCTTCGACCGCGGCCGCCGCCCTCACGTCGAGGCGCTTGATCCGTCCGTGCGGGATGGTGCTGCGGAAGATCTTGCCGTGCAGCATGCCCGGCAGCCGCAGATTGTGCGTGTATTCGGCGCGCCCCGTGACCTTGGCGCGCGCCTCGAGCCGCGGCACCGCGCGTCCGACCTGGCCTCCGGGCATCGGCATGTCGTCCATCACGCCGGCTCCGCCGCAGCGGCGGCCTTGACCGCGCGCGCGAGATAGACGCGGAGAAGCTGCCGCTTGTAGGGCGCGGAGCCGTGCTGGTCGCCCTCGATCTCGGCCTCGGCGACCGCCGCCTCGCCCGCGCGCTTCAGCGCCGCATCGTCGATGCGCGCGCCCTTGAGGACGGCTTCGGCGTTGGCAAGCCGCGTCGGCGTTGCCGTCGCGCCGCAGATGACGAGGCGCGGGTCGGCGATCGCGCCGTCCGTCAGGGCGAACGAGACGGCGACACCGACCGAGGGCCAATCGTGCGCCGAGCGCGCGAGACATTTGAGGTAAGCTGCGCGCCGCGCACCCTGCGGCGGCACGATCAGCTCGGCAATGAGCTCGTCATGGCGGAGGGTCGTCTCGTAATAGCCCGCAAACAGCTCCTCGACCGGGATCGTGCGCTCTCCCTTCGCGCCGGCGATGGCGATGCGCGCGCCGAGCGCCACCCACACCGGCGGCAGGTCGAGATGCGGATCGGCGTGGGCAAGGTTGCCGCCGACCGTCGCGACGTTGCGGACGCGCACGTTTGCGACCTCGCGCATCATGCGAGTCATCACGGGCGCGTGGCGGCGGAGCTCGGGCGACCCTTCGAGGTCGGCGAACGTCGTCATCGCGCCGATGTGGAGCGAGCCATCACCGGCGGCCGTGATGGCGCGGTAGCGCGGCTCGATCTTGCGCAGGCTCACGAGGCGGATCGGCTTGAAGAACCCGGCCTTCATCATGAGCATGAGCGCCGTGCCGCCGGCGATCGGACGGATTGCGGGATCGTCGCGGTCGAGGAGCGCGATCGATTCACGCAAGCTTCGCGGTTCGGCAAGCTCAAAGGGAATCATTGTCGAAGGCCCGAGTTTCGTGCGGCGGCGAGTATATCGGTGCCGCGGTGCGAGGCAAAGGCGGCTGCTCCAGCGGGGCGGGGGCGAAGTAGGCAATGGCAAGCCGCGCGCCGAAACCCCATACTCGCGCGGGAACGAAGACGATGGCAGCCCTTATAGGATCGCGCGTCCTGCGCAGCGAAGATCCGCGCCTTTTGCGCGGCGGCGGGCGCTATCTCGACGACATTGAGCTTCCTGGTGCGCTGCACTGCGCCTTCGTGCGGAGCGCCAGCGCGCACGCGCTGATCCGCGGCATCGACGTCGGCGCCGCACGCGCGCTTCCTGGCGTCCATGCCGTGCTGACGCTCAACGATCTGCGCGCCGTGCTGACGGACGCGCGCCTGCCGCGCGGCGCCCGCGCGACGCGCCAGCCCGAAGGCAGCACGCCCTTTATCCTCGCGGGCGAGGAGGTCGCTTTCGTCGGCGAGCCCATCGCCATCGTCGTCGCCGAGAGCCGCTACATCGCGGAGGATGCAGCGGCGCTCGTCGCAGTCGAGTACGAGGAGCTGCCCGCGCTTGCCGATGCCCGGCAAGCCGTCGCATCCGGGGCGCCCAAGGTGCGCACAGAGATGCCGAACGTGCTCGCGAGCTTTCGCGTCGGCTATGGCGACGTCGAGGCGGCCTTCAAGGGCGCCGCGCGCCAATTCCGCCAGGAGCTGTTGCAGCATCGCGGCTCCGGCCATCCGCTCGAAGGGCGCGGCGTCGCCGTCGAGTATCGCGCGGGCGAGGATGCGCTCATCGTATGGGCTTCGACCCAGATGCCGAACGATCTCTACCACGCGCTCGCGACTTTGCTCGATCTCGACGAGACGCGCCTGCGCGTCCGCACGCCCGATGTCGGCGGCGGCTTCGGCCCGAAATACTGCGTCTATCCCGAAGATGTCGCGGTCGTAGCGGCGGCGAAGCTTCTCGGCCGCTCGCTGCGCTGGTCCGAAGACCGGCGCGAGCATTTTCTCGGCGCGATCCAGGAGCGGGACCAGTTCTGGACGCTCGAGATCGCGGTCGATGCCGAGGCGCGAATTCTAGGCATCCGCGGCTCGATGCTGCACGACCAAGGCGCCTATGCGCTGAAGGACGTGAACCTGTCCTACAATTCCGCGACTTCCGTCACCGGGCCTTATGTCGTGCCGGCCTATGCGATCGAGGTCGTGATCGCGACCACGAACAAGGCGCCCGCCTCTTCGGTCCGCGGCGCCGGTCATCCGCAATCGTGCTTCGCGATGGAGCGGATGATGGATCTCGTCGCGCGCGAGATGGGGTTGGACCGCGCCGAGGTGCGCCGCCGCAATCTCATCCCGGCCGAGCGCATGCCCTATGAGCTGCCGCTGAAGGCGCGCTCGGGTGCGCCCATCCGCTACGACAGCGGCGATTACGGCGCGTGCCAGGCGGAGGTGCTTGCCGCTGCCGGCTGGGACGATTTTCCGCGCCGTCAGAAAGAGGCGCTGGCCGAGGGTCGCTATATCGGCGCGGGCCTCGCCCACACGGTGAAGGGCACGGGGCGCGGGCCGTTCGAGACGGGCGCCGTTCGCATCGCGCCATCGGGCCGCGTCACGATCGCGACCGGTGCCGCCATGATGGGGCAGGGGCTCGCGACCTCCTTGCAGCAGATCTGCGCCGGCGAGCTCGGCATCGATGCGGCGGACGTGACCGTGATTTCCGGCGACACGGGCGTAGCGCCCATGGGGCTCGGCGGCTTCGCGAGCCGTCAGCTCGTCACCGCGGGCTCGACCGTACTGCTCGCATCGCGCGCGGTCGCGGCCAAAGCGAAGAAGCTCGCAAGCCATCTCCTCGAAGCAGCGGAAGAGGATTTGGAGCTCGCCGACGGCAGCGTTCGCGTCGTCGGCGTGCGCCAGCGCGCGATCGCGCTTGGCGATCTCGCCGGCATCCTGAAGGGCGCGCCCGGCTATTCCTTTCCGCCCGGCCTCACGCCGGGCCTCGACGACAACACCAATTTCATGAGCGACGGGCTCGCTTATGCCAATGGCTGCCATGTCGCCGAGGTCGAGGTCGATGCCGAGACCGGCGGCGTCCGCATCCTGCGCTATTTCGCGATCCAGGATTCCGGCCGCCTCATCAATCCGATGATCGTTGACGGCCAGGCGCATGGCGGCATCGCGCACGGCATCGGCAACGCGCTCTTCGAGTGGATGGGCTATGACGAGAGCGCGCAGCCCGTAACCATGAGCTTCGCCGACTATCTTCTGCCGAGTGCCACTGAGCTGCCGATGTTCCGCACGCTCTACAAGGAATCGCTGTCGCCGATGAATCCCTTGGGCGCCAAGGGCGCGGGCGAGGTCGGCACGACGCCGGCGGCGGCGGCGATCCTGTCGGCGGTCGAGGACGCGCTCCAACCCTTCGGCGTGCGCATCTCCGGATTGCCGCTCCGGCCGTCCGATCTCGTGGCGCTCATCGCCAAGGGCAAGGCGTCATTGCGAGAAGCGTGAGCGACGAAGCAATCTCCGGGGGATTGCTTCGGCTCGCGCTCGCAATGACAATGTTAGGAAAGCAGGGAGCACGGGGATTTGGCACAGCAGGATCTGAGGACATGGCTTGCCGCGCTCGAAAGGGCCGGCGAATTGCAATCCGTAAGCGGCGCCGAGCGCGAGAACGAGATCGGCGGCATCGTCGATCTCTATCAGCGCAAGTCCGGCCGCAAGGCGGTGCTGTTCGACGACATCCCGGGCTATCCCAAGGGCTATCGCGTCGTCGCCAACATTCTCACTTCGGCGCGGCGGATCGCGCTGACGCTGGGCCTGCCGGCGGACACGAGCGAGATCGAGCTGGTGCGATTCTGGCGCGATTATATGAAGTCGGCGAAGACGATCCCGCCGATCGCCGTCAACACCGGCACGCTGCTCGAGAACTCATATTTCGATGACGATATCGACCTGCTGAAGATTCCGGCACCGCGTTGGCACGAGCATGACGGCGGCCACTATATCGGCACCGGCTGCATGGTCGTGATGAAGGACCCGGACTCGGGCTGGATCAATTACGGCGCCTATCGCGTCCAAGTGCATGGGCGCAATCTCGCCTCGGTGATGACGTCGAAGGGCAAGCACGGCAACCTCATCATGCGCCGCTATCACGAGCGCGGCGAGCCGTGCCCGGTCGCCGTCGTCGTTGGCATGCATCCTGCGCTTTTCATGGTGGCGGGGCTCGAGATTCCTTACGGCAAGAACGAATACGACGCCGCGGGCGGCTTGATCGGCGAGCCCGTCCGCGTCATCGCCGGCCCCCGCACCGGCCTGCCGATCCCGGCCGAGGCCGAAATCGCGTTCGAGGGCACGGTCGCGCCCGGCGACCTCGTCGACGAAGGGCCGCTCGGCGAATGGACCGGCTATTACGCCGGCGGCAAGAAGCGCGAGCCCGCGATCCGCGTCTCGTCCTTCATGCACCGGAAGGATCCGATCCTCCTCGGCGCGGTTCCGGCCGTGCCGCCCAACGACGACACCTTTTATCGCGGGACGTATCGCGCCGGCGCCGTGTGGCACCAGCTCGAGGCCGCGGGCGTGCCGGAGGTGAAGGGCGTGTGGTCGCACGAGGCGGGCGGCAGCCGCATGTGGCTCACCGTCGCGATCAAGCAGATGTATGGCGGACATTCGAAGCAGGCCGGCCTCATCGCCTCGCAATGTCATGCCGGCGCCTATGCCAACCGTTGGGTCGTCGTCGTTGACGACGACATCAATCCCGCCGACATGAACGAGGTGATTTGGGCCATGTGCACGCGCTTCGAGCCGCGCGAGGGGATGGAGGTGCTGCGCGGCTGCTGGAGCACGGCGCTCGACCCGATGGCTTACGATCCCGCTGATCCCCGCAACGCGCGCGTCGTCATCGACGCGTGCAAGCCGTTCCGGCGCAAGGACGACTTTCCGCTCGTTGCGCGCTCGTCGAAGGTGCTCGACGATCGCATCCGCGCCAAATGGGGCTCGGTCCTGCCGAAGGATTAGGCGACATCGGCTCGAGTGGATCGGCTTTTCGTTTCGTCATGCCCGGCCTCGTGCCGGGCATCCACGTGTTTGCCACGACGTGAAAGAACCCGTGGATGGCCGGGACAAGCCCGGCCATGACGCCTCAACCAGCACGGTCCGCGGTGATACCGTTTCGGCCTAGGCGAAGCGCGGCAGGAGCGGCGCCGCGTTGGCGTCGATCGCGGCAAGCTCCTGGGCGCTGAAGATGCCGGCGGCCTTGAGGCCCGTGACGCATTCCTCCGAGCCACGCCACGGATAGTCCGTGCCGTAGCAGATGCGCGCGAGCGGGATGATCTGCTTCAGCGCGCCCAAGGGCGAGCCGTGCAGGATCTGCGCGGTGTCGTAATAGAATTTCGACGCCTCGGCGAGGAAGCCTTGCGGCATTAGGGGTGCAAAACGCGGCATCTTCTCCATGCGGATGAAGCGCTCGACCAGGAACGGCATGGTGCCGCCGCCATGCGACCAGATCACGCGGATGTGCGGGCAGCGCGCGGCCGTGCCGCTGAAGAGATAGTTGGTGAGCGCGCGCGTCGTGTCGGTGCCGAACTCGATGACGCTGTCGCGGATGTCGAGCTCGGCCAACGTATTGGCGCAGCAATTCGGCGCGTGCGGATGGGTGTAGATGACGGCGCGGCGCCGCTCGAGCTCGTCGAATATGGGCGCGAACACCTTGTCGCCGAGCCAGTTGTCGCCGTAGCTCGTCATCATGTGGACGCCGTCGGCCTTCAGCGTGTCGAAGGCGCGCGCGATCTCCGCAAGCGTCGCGTCGATGTCGGGGAGCGGCAGCGCCGCGAACATGCCGAAGCGTCCCTTATAGTCGGCCGCAAGCCTTGCCATGTAGTCGTTGTTCTCGCGGCAATATGCTGTCAGCGCTTCGCTTTTGAGGCTGCCGGGGATGGTCGGTGAGTTGACGGCAAGACTGACGCCGCCCTTGTCCATGTCGGCGATCGCGTCGTTCTCGTTCATGATCGAGGCGAGGTGCGGCGTCAAAACGCCCATGTCGCGCATCGAGGGCACGAATTTCGGCGCGACCAGGTGATGATGGACGTCGATGCGCTGTGCCATGGCGATCCCCTCAAATGCGAGCGGAGGCCATCATGGCACTGCTCGTGGATGCGGGATACCCGGAAGCGCGAGGGCTCGCTCAGTGTTGCGGCGGGGTCGAGCTGCCGACCGCCTCGACGTCGACGCCTTCCTGGCTCAGCCGCACCGGGAGCCTCCCGTCGTTCGTGACGACGGTGACCGGCCCCCATGATTTTGGCGGCTGCTCGATTACGAGATGCACCGGCTTCGCCTCGGTTGGGAAATAGCCCCAAGCGGGCCACCCCGGGCCGGCCGAGGAAGCCGCAGGCTGCGGGGCCGAGATGCCCGTGGTGCAGGCAGCCACAAAGAGGGCGACGCCGAGCGTCGTGATGAGCCTTTGGTTCCGCATGTGCGGCCAACGCCGCAGGCAGGCCCGGGTTCACGGCCGCGTAGACCCGAACCGATAGGTTGCGGCGGCCGCCGAAACGAACTCCGACAGGCGACCCGCGGTCGTGCCGGGAACCTAAATTCTTTCGGAACGGTTTTGCCCGGAAAGGAGAGTTGAACCGGAGGACCATGCCCATGACCGTCAGACCGGCCGGAGCAATACTCGCTTCTGCTCTTTGGGCGCTCAGTCTTTGCGCCTGCACGAGCAGCGGGCGCTTGAACGAATCCAGCGGAACGTCGGTGCAGCTCTCGCACGACAATTACGAGGTGCTCAAGGCCGGCGCCACGGGCAGCAGCAGCGGGTTCTGGTTCCTGTTCATTCCCATCGCCAGCCCCAACTATGCCGCCGCCAAAGCCGATCTCTACCGGTCCGTAAATGAGCCCTTGAACGGCAAGCCGATCGCGCTCGCCAACGAGACCGACGACCATTCATTCTTCACGCTGCTTCTCTTTTCCATCCCGACAATCAAGGTGACTGCCGACGTGGTTGAATTCACCGATCAACCCGCCTTGGTTCCGGGGCCGGCGACCAGTGAGGGTGGATCCGCGAATACGGAGATACCCCGTCGATGACCGTGCGATTAGAGGCTCGCGCCGGGTCATCGTTACCACTCGGTTCACGATCGCTTAATCCTGCTCAACCATAGTGTCGGTCGCGCCTGACACTCCTCGGGATGGTAAACTGTGCCCGGTAGAGACTCCTATCTGCGACCGATGCTGGAGGCCGGATCCTCCCGTGTTTTCAACTGCATCGAACGACATCGCAAGCTCCGCGCCGAGGGCGTGGTCGATGTGTCGTTCTTCAAGCACGAGCCGCTGCATAATCTCGTCATCATCAAGGAGGCCCACCCCGATAGCCGGGGCCTTGGGCGCGGCCGCGACCTGCAGACGAAATTGTACCTGCCTTACAATCAGGAAGACGTCTATGAAGGCGGCCGCTCGGTTTTCCTGCACGATCCGAAGCTGCTCACGGTCCTGAACGAACTCGTAGGGCTGCAGGGGCGGAAGCTCACCAAGGAGGAGATCCGCGGCGACCTGAAGATGCTTCAAGTGTTCGAAAGCCTGCCGTCGCTCGACGCTTTTCTCCTGCGCGACGCCTTGGAGCTCGAAGGCTTCAATCCCAATCCGCTCTACCTCGAGGTGTCGGACGCCGAGCGCGAGGCGATCTACATCTATATCCGCCAGAAGTTCGAGCCACTGGTCCGTGCGGCGCTTGGATCCGGCTCGTTTCAGTCGAGCAAGGTCGCCTACCTCGTCGACAAGATGTGGGAAGCGAGGGATCTTGATGCGCTCGACCCGCTCATCGAGGCGTGCCGCTTCCCCAAGGACGAGGCGCTTGCGATTTTCACCGGCTGGAAGGGCATCAATTTCTACACCTATGAATACGACCGCATCAAAGAGCGGATCGACGGCATGGCGGAGTGGCTCAGCCGGATCAAGCTTCCGCGCCTGGTCAGCCTGACGATGGACACCGATCACGTCGCCTTTCTAAAGGAGAACGCGATCGACCGGCTCAAGCGTCATGTGGCGGCGGTCGACGATATCGTTCGCGAGTACGAGAAACTTTACGAGCGCTTTGCCGTCAATCGCGAGGCGGTGACCGACTTCATCGATTTCCTGCATCGGTCGCGCGAGGTCTATTGGCGGCTCGGCGAAGCGTTGAGCGCGCTCAACCATGCGACCCATTGCTGGGATTTGAGCACCGGCAACTTCATCGGGCGGCGCCTGCCGTTCGAACAGCTCGAACACGTGCTCGATTGTCTGTTGCGCATCCTCGCCGACGAGCGGCGCGGCAATCACGCCGGTTCCGCGAAGGTCGCCGCCGTCTAAGCGTCAGGCAGCGAACCCGGTTGGGGCGAGCGTCGGCCGCCCGAACAGATAACCCTGTCCGAAGTCCACTCCGAGCTCGCGGAGCGTTCGCGCCTGCTCCTCGTGTTCGATCTTCTCGGCGATGGCGGCCACCTCGAGCTCTTTGCACATCGAGGCCATCGCGACCAGGATCGCCCGATCCTTGCGGCTCATCGCCATGCGATCGACATAGGCGCCGTCGATCTTGACGAAATCGACGGGAAGGGCCTGAAGATAAGGGAAGGATGACGAGCCGGCACCGAAATCGTCGAGACAGATGCCGTGCCCGGCCTCGCGCAGCTCCGTCAGAATCCGGCCTGCCCGCGCCAGGTCCTTGATCGCTGCGGATTCCGTGACCTCGAAGAGCAGGCGCTCGCGCAGCGCCGGATGCTGGCCGCAGAGGCCAATGAGCGACTGGACGAACATATCGCTTCCGAGCGACCGGGCAGAGATGTTGATGGCGAACGAGGCCTTGTTGCGCAACGACGCAAGGATCGAAATTCCACGCTGGCAAATGAAGAGATCGATGTCCTCGATCAGTCCGATCTGCTCGGCGAAATTGATGAGTTCGTAAGGCGAGGCACCGGCCTCGAAGCGCGCCAGCATCTCGTAATGGTGAATGGCGCGACCCTCGAGCGCGACGATCGGCTGGAAGGCGACGTCGATCTTCTTCGCGAGGACGACGCTCTTGATCTGCGAGATGCGCGAGACGGCGTCAGCGACCTGCGCGCGAAATCCATCGACGAGCGTCGGAAGCGAGAATTCGCCCGAGTCCGACACGAACCGGCCGAGCGTGTAAGCAAGCGCTCTGGCGACATCGGCGGAGGTCAGCGTGCCGGTGTCGAGCTGCACGTCCTGTTCGTGAACCTTGACCGTCTTGCCTTGCGGATCGAGCGGGCGCACGAGGCGCTCTATCTCGGGCTTGAGCGCGGTATCGCCCGGAAGCGTCGCACGAACGACACCGAACTTGTCGCCGGCAAGACGGCCGGCCGCCGTGCCATCGACGGCGTTGAGCCGCAGGAGCGCACCGATCTCGCGCAAGAGCGCGTCGACCGCGTCGTCGCCCGAACGCGTGCGCAAATCCGTCAGTCCCTGCAACCGCACCAGGGCGAGCGAGAGATTGTCCGGCCGGTCTTCCGATCGGAGCAGGGCCTTGGCGGCCTGCGCGAAAGACTGCTGGTCGAGCAGCCCCGTTTCGGTATCGTGCTTTTCGTCGAAACGGGCCGCCGCCGGAAACGTGCCGACCCGATTGATGACGAGATAGAGAGATTCGTCTTTGCCCGGAAGCTGCCGCCCGGTCAGCACGACGCGAACGGCATCGCCCGGCGCGCGCTCGATCGTGAGCGTGATCGGCTCGAGCCGTCCCCGGCGTTTGGCTTGCTGCAGGGCTTGATCGAGGAGCCGCAACTCCGGCGCCGCGAACAGGCTGCCGATGGCGCGCCCGACGATCGCCGGCGGATCGCCGCCGGTGATGGATTTGACGGCGCCGGCCGCATACATGATGCGGCGATCGGGCGCGACCTCGAGCAGCAGCTCGCCGCCGGCAAAGGCGAAGCCGACGAACCGGTCCCGGTCGGCGCGCAAGTGACGCAGATCTTCGACCGAGGGATCAAGAGGGGACGCGTGGCCCGCTGCGCCATCCACGAGAGATGCTCCGAACAGGAGCCCGAAAGCTTAAGGAAAATTTGTTAACAACTTGGTCCGTTACGGCCTCTCACGTGCTGCGCCGCTTCAGCTCGGCCAGCACCTCCTCGAGAACCTTGATCGCTTCGGAGCTCACCTGCTTCGTCAGGTCAACGAGAACCCGCAAGCCATCGCGCTCCTGTAGCACCACTCTGCCGTCATCGACAAGCTCCTGGTAGGTGCCGAGGACCTTGTACACGTTGATAGGCCGCACAAAGCCTTTCACGGTCATCGGCGGGTATTCTTCGGTGAGGACTATTCCCTGCACCAGCGCATTCGTCTCGTAGGAGAGCAGGATACCGCCGGGCTCGGCCGCTGACTGAAGCCGCGCCGCGAGGTTCACCTGGTTGCCGTAGATCGTGTAGTCCATGCGATCGCGGCTGCCGAAATTGCCAACGGTCGCGAAGCCGGTGCTGATGCCGATCCTCATCCGGAACGGCCGCTCGAGCCCGCGCGCCCGCCATTCCTGTTCGAGTTCGCGCATGCGGCGTTGCATGGCGATCGCCATCATCACGCACGCCTTGGCGTCCTCCTGCATGCCCTTGGTTTCCGGGTCGCCGAAGAATAGCAGCATTGCGTCGCCAATGAATTTATCGATGGTGGCGCCGTGCGCGAGCGCAATCTTCGACATCTCGGTCAGGTACTGGTTCAAGACATCCGTCAGCTCCTCCGCTTCCAGCTGGTCGGTGGTCTCCGTGAAGCCTGCGATGTCGGAAAAGAATACGGTGAGCTTCTTGCGCTTGGCGGATATCTCGACCGTCTGCGCCCCGCTGAAGATCGACTCGTAAACCTGCGGCGACAGGTACTTCGACAGCTTCGAGGAAAGCGCCTCGAGCATCCGGTTCTTCTCGGTGACGCTTGCGTTTGCCTCTTCCAGGCGCCGCTTGGCCTCGATGAGCGCCTGCTCGGCGAGCTTCTGGTCGGTGACGTCCATCATAGCCGTGATCGTACCGCCAGCGTCTGCCCTGCGACGGTTGACTCGATAACTTCGGCCGTCCGGCGTCACGTCTTCGAAGCTATTGCCGGTCGGATGGCGCAAGCTTTCCACCCGCCGCGCGACCTGAGCCTCCACGTCGCCCTTGCCGTAGTAGCCTTGGGTCGCAAGGTAACGCAGGAATTCAGGATAGGGTCGGCCTGGGCGGAGCAAGTCGGCAGGAACCCGATACATCTCGCGGAAGCGATCGTTGCAAAAGACGATGTTCAAGTCGTCATCCGTGTAGATGAGCGCCCCTGGCATGTTGTCGAGTGCGACGTGAAGCTCGGCTTCCTTGTTTGCCAGTTCCTCTTCGGCCCGCTTCTGCTCCGTGACATCGATCATCACGGTCACCGTACCGCCAGCGGCCGCCCGGCGACGTTGGACTTGATAGCATCGGCCGTCCGGCGTGACGTCTTCGAAGCTCTTGCCGGTGGGATGGCGCAGACTTTCCAGGCGCCGCGCGACCAAAGCCTCCACGTCGCCCTTGCCGTAATAGCCGTGGGTCGCAAGGTAGCGCAGGAATTCGCGATAGGGCCGGCCGGGCCGGAGCAAGTCGGCGGGGACCGGATACATCTCCCTGAAGCGATCGTTGCAGAAGACGATGTTCAGATCCTGATCGGTGTAGACGAGTGCCCCAGGCATGTGGTCGAGCGCGACCTGCAGGTGGTCGTCAGCGACGGCAGGTGTCTCGGCCACGCTTTGCAGAGGTTCATCCATAAGGTTCAGCACCCGCCCGATGATCAAAGAAACTATCGGCGAACAGCCCCTTCAACCGCTGGCCATCCAGCACCTGGATCGGCGAGCCGCCCGGCGACCAGCACAGATGTCGATCGGATATCGCAGCCCCCGCACGACCCTATCCCATGCCGGAGAGACGGCAAACAGGAAAGCATATCCGGGCCGCGCGGCGCTGCGTTCGGCGCCTTCGTCCGTCACCCCACGACGCCGAACATGGTCCAGAACGCGTCCTTGCCGGTCGCGCCCATCAGCGCGCGGCCGCATTCCATGACGATTTCGTCGGCGAGCAAGAGGTGCTGCGTTCCGGCATGGGCATCGCGGTAGCAGCGCTGCAGCTTGCCACTGCGCAGCGACGCGCCGCGCACGGAGCGATGGGCGAAGGTGGTGACCTCGGAGAGCGCGTCGTGGAGCTGCCGCATGCCGAGGCGGATGAGCGCGATCTGCTTGACGCTTGGACTGCCACCGGCGGCGATCGTGTCGGAGAGCGACGCCCAGCTCTCGCGCACCAGCGCGCTCGCGCCGCGGAAGCGCCCTTCCGCGTCGGCGTAGGATCGCTTGAAGGTGGCGCTGTCGGCAAGCTTGCCCCACAGGTCGCCGCGCTCGCACGCGAGCCGTGCCAGTTCGTCGAGCGCGCGGCGGCCGACGCCCAGGGCCCATGAGCTGTGGCCCCAGGTCGTGAAGCCGACAAGGCCCAATCCATATTCCGGGCCGCCGCGCTGCAGCGTCGCGCCGTCGAATGGGAAGCACAGGGAGTCCGGAACGAAAAGCTCGGGCTCTTTTAAAGTGTAGTCGTAACTTCCCGTGCCTCTGAGCCCCAGCACGTCCCAATTGCCTTTGAGCTCGATGCTCGCCTTCGGATGATGCGTCAGCACGATCTTGGGGGCGCCGTTTTCGTGCGTCGCCGGCTTGCCGTCCTCGCCGGTCACGAAGCAGCCGGAATGAATCCATTCCGCATGGTAGATGCCGCTGCCATAAGCCCAATGGCCGCGGATCATGTAGCCGCCCTTGACCGGCCGCGCATAGCCGCGCGGCACGCCGTTGCCGGCCATCGTAACATCGTTGCCGCGGGCATAGACGGTGCGCGCGCCGTCCGCGGTGGCGAAGGCGCCAAAGGACGCGCTCATCACCCCGTTCACCATCGTGCACCAACCGGTCGAGGCATCGGCCCAGGAAAGCCGCGCTATCACCTCCATGGCGTCGGCAAAAGGAAGCTCGCCGCCGCCCAGCTCTTTCGGCAGGAGCATGGCATAGAGCCCCGATCGCCTGAGCGCCTCCACCACGCCATCGGTCAGATGGTATTGCCGTTCCGCGGCGTCGGCCTCGGCTTCGATGAGCGGAAAGAGCGCCTCGGCCGCCCGCAGCGCGTTTTCGCCGGCCTTCGTCCTCATCGCCCGATCCTCCCTTTCGCTCAACGCCGCGGCGCACGGGATTATCGCACGTTGGCGGCGCCTCGCACGTGCCAAAGATCCGCGTGCCAGCGCATGGCGATCGCGAGCGTAAAGACAATGCCGGTGATGCAGTAAATCGTTTCCATCGCCGTGAAGCCGAACCGGTCGATGAGCGCGCCGGCGGCCAGCAGTCCCACCGGCAGCCCGTAAACCGCGAGCATCCTTACCCCCATGACGCGGCCGCGAAATCGATCTTCCGAGGTACGAAGCAGAATGACCGACATCGGCACCATGCCGAGGCTTTGAACAAAGCCGGCGAGGAGAAGAAGCAGCATGGCGCTGCCCGGGCGCGGCAGAGCGGTGAACACGATGAGCAGCGCGTACCAGAGCACGATCGAGACCAGCATCATGCGGCCCGGCCGGATCGAGCGTCCGCCGACCGTCAAGACGAGCGAGCCGATAAGACTGCCACAGGCGAAGCTCGCCACGAGGAAGCCCAGGCCCTGCTGATCGATCCGATAAATCTCCCGCGCGACGTAGGGGAGCAATCCGTTCGAGAGCGGAAACGCCGTCAGGTTCACGAGAAAGGCGAGCGCCATCGCCGAGACCGCGCTCGGCGTCGTCCACACATAGGCGATCCCCTCGCTCAGATCGCGCCAGGGCGAGGCCTTCACGACACCTTGGCGGGTCGGACCGCGATAGACCCCGAGCGTCAGGCAGAAGCTCAAGGCGTAGAGGGTCGCGATGATGAGATATGCCTTGCCCATGCCGAGCGCCGCGAACAAGCCGGCGCCGGCGAGCGCGCCGGCGATGCGCGCGCTGTCCATCGTGGTGCGCGCGACGCTCGCGGCGCTAACGAGCGCTGCCGGCGGCATCGATGCGCCGATGAGCGAATTGCGCATGACGAGGTCCGACGGCCGCACCATGCCCATCAAGCCGGCGACGATGAGGACGTAGGCGGGCCTGATCACGCCGGAAAAGGCGAGAATCATGATCGTGGATGAGAACAGGAAATAAGCGGCGCGCATGGCGCAGAGCAGATTGCGGTGGCCGATCCGGTCGCCCATGACACCGAACATCGGCGCCACGAGCGTGCCAATATATTGCAGGGATCCGAACAAGGTGAGGAGGAACACGGATCCGGTCTCGGCAATGATGTACCAGCCGAGGATGATCCCCTCCATTTCGATCGCCCAGGACGTGAGCAGGTCGGCCGGCCACTGGAAGCGGAAGCTCCGCACCGCAAAGGGCCCGAGCGCGTACGACAATCTGCTCTTCATGGGAATGTGCCGGCCATCCGTACTCAGCGCCGTCCGCGATCAAGGGCGCGCGCGCCGGTGCGAGCCGGTGGGGAGTTCACCGATCTTGGCCAGAATCACGCGCATCAGCGCGGGTGAGACTACGGCCTCTGATGCGCAGGGCCAAGCCGCGTGTCGGCAGCGCTCGTGCCGCGGGCGGCATGGACGCGGTGAGCCTCCAGCCGCGTTAGAACCACGATAATGAGCGCCCACAAAGGCAGAGCGACGCCGCACAAAAACAGCACCGCGCCAAGGACGACAATGAACCAGTGAAGAGCGAACTGCATGATCACGATCTAACGGCAAGATCGCACCGCCCGCGTTGATCCACCGCAAACCTGCTTACGTACCCGGTCACATACCCGACCCGCGCCAGAACGCGGGCTGCGTCAGTGCCATTATTTTGATTCGTTCCTTCCCCCGAATCTCAGGGCAAGGATCGGCAGCTACATGTGAGTCTGCGGGTGGCGTGGGAGAACTCGTGATGGGGTCAAATCCGCAGACGCTACTTTCGACTGTGATTCTCATTCTTCTTGCGGCACAAATCGGCGTGCTCCAGCCGCACGTGGCCATCGTCGTGCCGCACGTGCCCCTTGATCTTGGCATGGTAATGCTGACCGCCGAATGCACCGAGATACAGACCGAATTCTGCATCGGACTTGCCGAGCCCTCGGCCAACTGATTTCGCTGGTATCCCGTGCACGAGCTGCCACACGTGCGCGCTTGGCCGGAAAATCCGGAAGGTGTGATGGCGTGGCTTACCGACACCTTCGGGCCCTATGGCCATGGACGATGGCGCTTCGCTCGCAAGCTCAACCTCCCTGTCGTCGTCTTCCGTGACGAGGCAGACGCAAGCGCTTATGAGCGCCGCTGGGTGGCTCAGCAGAATGCGTAGGCGTCCCGGCCCTCCTGCCAGAGCCCGCCTTGCGCCAAGACTGACCACAGCCGAGAAATTCCACGATCGGGACGACCGCATGGCGAAGCGGCCGCGCCCCTTTACGGGATTATGACAAATTCCGCCCAAGCTATCCCGCGAGGAGTGTCGCCGCGAACCGGTTATGGTGAACAATTCGTTGATCAATACTTTCGCTCGAACGCTCTCCGCCCTGACGGCGGCCGCGCGAGAGACGGGGCGCCGTATCGCGAAGGCCGCGAACGCACTCGCGCGGGGCCGGACCGAAAGTCCGTTCATTGATCTTTTCAAGCACAACCCCGTGCCGATGTTCATTTATGAGCGCGCGGGCCTGCGCATCATCGAAGGTAACGACGCCGCGGCGATGCAATATGGATACACGCACGCCCAGTTCGTGAGCATGTCCATCCACGATCTCGTACCCGCCGAGGATGTATGGCGGCTCCAGCCCGGGCATATCACCCCGCATAATGGCGGGTTGGCGAACGTGGGGCTGCGGCGGCACAAGAAATCCGACGGCACGCTCATCTATGTCGATGTCCTGCGTCGCGACTTGTCGTTCCGGGGAAGGGACGCATCACTCGTCACCACGATTGACGTGACCGAGCGCATCAATGCGCAGCGCGGCTTGCAGGACAAGGCCGCCCGGCTGCAAAAAAGCCAGGACCACCTGGCGCACGCACAGCGCCTCATGCATGTGGGAAGCGATGACCGCGATGTGTTGACCGATCACCGCGAGTGGTCGGAAGAGACATTTCGCATATTCGGAGTCTCTCCCGAGACATTCGTGCCGACGACGGAGAATTTCCTTGCTCTCGTGCATCCCGACGACCGCCCGATCGTGACGCGCGTTCGCGACGACATTACCGTGGGCACGACGCCTGAGCCGCACGAATACCGGATCATTCGGCCCGATGGGGCGGTGCGGACCATCTACCGGGTGAACGAAGTATTCTATGACGAGGCTGGCAACCCGATCCGCGTCCTTGGCACGCTGCGGGACGTTACCGAAAAGCGCGCCGTCGAGGCCCGCGAACGGCAGCAGGACCAGCATATTCGCGCCCTGACCGACGAGCTCCGCAAAAGCCAGGAACATCTCTTGCTGGCCCAGGGTATCGCGCAGGTCGGGAGCTTCGAGCGCGATCTGCAAAAGGGATCCGTGATCTGGTCGGAACAGCTCTATCGGCTTCTCGGCCGGGACAGAGCCTCGCCTCCGGTATCGAGGGATGAGTTCCTTTCGATCGTTCATCCTGCTGACCGGGACGCCTACGAAGCGAACATGACGATGTCGGAGACCGGCGTAAATGCCTCGCCCGGCGAATTCCGCATCATTCGACCGGACGGCGCCGTGCGATGGCTACTCATGCTGACGAACACGGTCTGCGACGAGCAAGGCAAGCCGTGGCGTCGTATTGGTACCGCGCAGGACGTGACCGAAAGGCACGAAGCCGAAGAGCGGCGGCGCGAACTGGAGCGGTCCCTGCGCACGGCCAAGGAGGCCGCGGAGACGGCAAAGCAAGGGGTCGAAGCGGCGAACCTCGTTCTGGAGCAGCGGGTCGAAGAAAGGACCGCACAGCTGCACTTGGCCCAGGCGGAACTGCTCACGAAAGAGCGGCTCTCGGCGATCGGGCAGTTGACGGCGACCGTGGCGCATGAGTTGCGGAATCCGATCAGCGCAATCCGCAACACGATCTACGCTGTGAAGCAACTCGCCGGCAGCGAGGACGCAAAACTGGACCGCCCGCTTGCACGCATGGAAAGGGGCATCGCCCGGTGCGAAGCCATCATCGCGGACCTGCTCGATTTCACGAAATTGCGACAGCTCAGCCGGAGGCGCGTGAACCTCGATGAGTGGATTGCGGAGGTTCTCGACGAGCAGCGTATTCCCGAGAACATCGTGCTGGAACGGAAGTTCGGCGCGCCCGAGACCCTCGTGTCGCTAGACGACGATCGCTTCCGCCGCGTCGTGATCAATCTCATCGAAAACGCGACGCACGCCCTCAATGGTGCGAACTTTAGTGATCGCAGGATCACGGTCGCGACCAGCGGAGGGGCGGTCCCCGAGATAACGGTCGAAGATACCGGGCCCGGCATCGCCGCGGACGTTCTGCCGAAGGTGTTCGAGCCGCTCTTCAGCACGAAGAGCTTCGGCACCGGGCTCGGTCTTCCCACCGTCAAGCAGATCGTCGAGCAGCATGGTGGAACGGTGTCGATCGAAAGCGAAGTCGGACAGGGAACGCTCGTGCGCGTCCGGCTTGGCGAAGGGTCGTTCCTGGCGAGCGCTGCTTAGCGGGCAGCTTCCCGGGCACCTTGCGCGATAAAGAAACCCGGGAATGTGTGAGCCGCCTCACATGCTCCGAGCCCAGTCCAAAGTACCGTTAACCAAGAGCCAAATGGTTCGGATCTCTTGGGGACCGAGATGACATATACGAACATCGTAAGTTTCGCGGGGCGGGGCGAGGCTAAGACCCGTTCCCCCAGAGCGCGGGCCTCGCTTCTTCAGCGTGGACTTCACTTGTTTAATGTCTGGCGCAAGCGTATGCGCGACCGGACTGCGCTCGCGCGCATGAGCGAGGCGGGCCTGCGCGACATAGGCGCGGACCAGGCGACCGCTGAACTGGAAGCCCGGCGCTTTTTCTGGCAGGCGTATCTCCCCAATTGGGACCGGGCGGCCAAAGCGCGCCATTAGTTTGCCGGCGTGCCCCTGAGGGCCCTGGCCTCCAGCCTCCGGCTGGGCGCGAGTCGGCACGTCTTTGGGCGAGGTGAAGACGGCCGCGCCTGATCAGACTGAGACAGCGCCTCAGTCGAGTTGAACCTCCGCTTGCGTCATTGACCTTTGGAACCTGCCCGGCGGCTTTGCGGCCGGCGCTCTTCCGCGCCCGTGTTGGCCACTCAGGCGGCGCGGCGCGCCTTTCCGCGCGCGTACCATGTGAAGCGGAACAAAATTAGCCTGTGCTCCGGAATTTCCTTGTGACAATGTCTCGAATCTTTAGTATCAGGAAACTGAACGTCGGTGCTGATCAGGCGCAAATAAACCTCTGGTATCCCTGCAAATCCTGGCGCGCCGATCCTAACCAACGAACCCAGTCTGTGGGGGGAAGCAATGTCCAGGTCTATATCGACGATCCGTCGCCGCACAATCCTCAAGGCCGCAGCCGCGGCCGGCGTCGCGCAAGTCGCCGCGCCATTCGTGTGGACGGCGCGCGCGGCCGACACCGTGAAGATCGGCCTCGACAACCCGCTTACCGGCACATACGCCGCGCTCGGCAAGAACGAACTGATCGGTGCGCAGCTTGCGCTCGACCAGATCAACGCCAAGGGCGGTATCCTCGACCGAAAGGTCGAGCTCCTGGTCGAGGATTCGACCAGCGCCGACACCGCGACCGCCGTGCAGAAGGCCAACAAGCTGATCGAGCGCGACCAGGTCAATTTCCTGATCGGCAACATTAATTCGGGCCTCGCCCAGGCGATCGCGAACGTCGCCTTCGAGAAGGGCGTGTTCCACATCGTTCCCGGCGGCCACACTGACTCCGTCACCGGCAGTCAGTGCCACTGGAACGTGTTCCGCGTCTGCAACACGACGCGCATGGAAACGAATTCGGTCTCGAAGCTGCTTTTGGATAAGTACGGGAAGAAGTGGTACTTCATCACCACCGACTACGCTTTCGGCCATTCGCTGCAGGAAGGTTTCGAGGCGAGTCTCAAGGTTGCCGGCGGCACGGAGGTGGGCGCCGACGCGGTGCCGCTGCAATCAACCGACTTCTCCGCCTACCTCATCAAGGCACAATCGACGAATCCGGACGCGATCATTCTGTTGCTTGCCGGCGACGACATGATCAACTGCCTGAAGCAGGCGGTGCAGTTCGGTCTCGACAAGAAATTCCACATTGCCGGCGCGCAGCAGGAGCTCGAGGTCAATCTCGGCCTGCCGCCCGAAGCGCTCTTCGGTGATTGGGTCTTCGAGTGGTATTGGAAGCAGCCGGGCGTGCCGCATGTCGAGGAGTTCGTGGCCGAGATCAGGAAGCGCAGCGGCGGCCACGTGCCGACCGCGCGCACATGGTTCGGCTTTGCGTCGATTTGGAGCTGTAAGCTCGCGGCCGACAAGGCGAAGTCGCTCGAGGCGGTGAAGCTCGCGAAGGCGATGCAAGGCCTCGTTCTTCCGCCCGAAGTTGCGCTGATGCCGAACAATCCGTTCTACCGCGAGGGCGACAATCAGCTGATGCCGACCCTCTTCGTCGGCCATTCGCAGCCGGCGCCGAAGGGCGGCGACCCCGAGGACCTGTTCGCCGTCACGCAGGAGGTGAAGGGCGTCGACGCCGCGCTGTCGGTCGGTGACACCGGCTGCAAGATGGTTTGGCCGTCGTAGCCGAAGTAACCAGCTCCGCTCCTTTCGGGACGAGGTAGGCGTCGTGGCACCGATCAGGACCCTTGTCCCGAATCGAGAGTTGGTCCCATGGAGCCGAAGGACGCGGCGCCATGTTGCGTTCCTTTCGCTCTCCGGGTCTGCTCAATGAGCACGCTGCTGCTTTTCAACGTCTTCAACGGCCTCATCATCGGCGCCTTCTATGCGATGATGGCCTTGGGCCTGTCGCTCATCCTCAACCTCTCCGGGGTCATCAATTTCGCGCATGGCGGCTTCCTCGCGATCGGTGGCTATCTCGCCTATACGCTGGTCCCGTTCCTGGGATTCTGGGGCGCTCTCATCGTTGCGCCTTTCCTCACCGCTATCGTCGGCGTGGCGATCGAGCGCGTGCTGATCCGGCCGCTCTATGGGCGCGATCCGCTTTACAGCCTGCTTTTGACCTTCGGCCTCGCCTTCCTCATCGAAGACGGCACACGGTTCATCTGGGGCGCGCAAAGCCTGCCCTACCGCATTCCGGAAGCGCTCAACAGCCCCTTGAGCACCGAGTTCTTCTTCCTCACCGGCTATCGCGTGTTCATGGTGGCGCTCGTCGCGCTCGTGGTCCTCGGGCTCTTTCTCATCCTCACGCGTACGCGTTTGGGCTTGCGCATCCGCGCCGGAACGCTCGACCTTGAAACGGTCTCCGTGCTCGGCGTCAACGTACGGGTGCTGCGAAATCTCAATTTCGGCCTCGGTATCTATCTCGCGGGGCTCGCGGGCGTGCTTGCGGTCGGCATGCTCGGCCTCACGCCGACGATCGGCGATTCGCTCATCATGCCGAGCTTCATCACCATCATCGTGGGCGGGCTCGGGAGCCTTCCGGGCACGCTCTTGGGCGGGCTCCTCATCGGTGTCGCTTCGGGATTGACGAGCGTCTTCTATCCCTCGGCGAGCGAGGCGGTGATCTACGTGATCATGGCCGCGGTGCTGATCGTCCGCCCGCGCGGGCTCCTCGGCGAGGAGGGCCGCTTCTGATGCCGAGGCTCGACAAGCGCGCGGCCAATGCGCTCGTCTGGCTGCTGCTTTTGGCCGCACCGTACTGGCTGCCGATGATCGGCGGATATGTCGAGCTCGGAAGCCGCATCGTCATCATGGCGCTCGCGGCGATGGCGCTCAATTTCCTGCTCGGTTTCACGGGCGTGCTTTCGTTCGGCCATGCCGCCTATTTCGGGCTCGCTGCTTACGGCACCGCGGCGACCATGAAGTATCTCTACCCGAGCACGCCGCTCGCCATGCTGATCGGCATCGTCATCGCCACCGCGGCCGCGGCGCTCGTCGGGCCGCTGATCGTGCGGCTGCGCGGCGTCTATTTCGCCATGTGCACGATCGCCTTCGGGCAGGTGTTCTATTTCATCGCCTTCCGTTGGCGCACCTTCACTGGCGGCGATGACGGGCTCACTGCGTGGCATCGCACTCCGATCGATCTCGGCTTCGTCAATCTCGATATCCTCACGAGCAACAAGGCGTTCTACTACTGGGTCCTCATCATCTTTGCGGTCGCCACCGGCGTCATGGCGTTCCTGCTGCACTCGCCGTTCGGCCGCACGCTTCTTGCCATTCGCGAGAACGAGCGCCGGGCACGGTTTCTCGGCATCCCGGTCGACCGCCACATCTGGGTCTCGTGGGTGATCTCCTGCTTCTTCGTGAGCGTTGCCGGCTCGCTTTATGCGCTCCTGAACGATTTCGTCGATCCGCGCGCGGTGCG
Organism: Allostellaceae bacterium; assembly: GCA_035518375.1. Lineage (GTDB taxonomy): Bacteria > Pseudomonadota > Alphaproteobacteria > ATCC43930 > CGMCC-115725 > DATJLY01. Next base: position 27,374 of record DATIXQ010000015.1, read on the forward strand.
CTGGGACATGTCGGGGACGTTCGTCATCATGGCGGTGCTCGGCGGGATGCGGAGCTTCTGGGGCCCGCTCATTGGCGCGGCGATCTTTCTCGTGCTCGAGGATTACGTGTCGAGCCGCACCGAGAACTGGGAATCCTTCATCGGGCTCTTCTTCGTGCTGATTGTCCTGTTCTTTCCGCGCGGCGTCCTCGGCATACTGCGCCGGAGAAGCGCGACATGAGCCTGCTCGAGATCAACGGCGTGTCGCGCCGCTTCGGCGACCTTGTGGCTGTCGACAACGTCTCGATGACGGTCGAGTCAGGCGAGTTGCGCGCTGTGATCGGACCGAATGGCGCCGGCAAGACCACCTTCTTCAACCTCATCAGCGGCTTTCTGTCACCGACGAGCGGCCGCATCACCTTCGATGGAGAGGATGTCACGCGCCTCCTCCCGGCGCGGCGGGTGTGGCGCGGCATCGCCCGCACGTTCCAGATCACGGAAGTGTTCCCCGAGCTCACGACACGCGAAAACCTGCGCATCGCCGTCGAGGTCGCCTCGGGTTATCGGTTCAAGGCGTGGCTCTCGCGAGGTGCCGATAAGGACATCGGTACGCGCGTCGCCGAGCTCCTTGAAATGGGCGGACTTGCGACGCATGCCGACCGGCTCGTTGGCGAGCTTTCGCACGGCGATCAACGCGCCACCGAGATCATGATGGCGATCGCGCTGAAGCCGCGCATTCTGCTGCTCGACGAACCGACCGCCGGCATGGGCGACCAGGAGACCTACGAGATCACCCAGCTGATCCGCCGCCTCCACAAGGACCACAGCCTCACCATTCTCCTGATCGAGCACGACATGCGCGTCGTCTTCCATCTCGCCGACCGCATCATGGTTCTCGACCAGGGCTCGGTACTCGCAGAGGGCACGCCGCAGGAAATTGCGGTGAATGAGACGGTGCAGGCGGCCTATCTTGGGAAAGCCGCATGACCGCCGCCCTCGTCGCCAAAGACCTCCACACCTATTACGGCAAGAGCCACATCCTTCACGGCGTGAGCCTAGAGGTCGCGGAAGGGAAAATCACCGCCCTGCTCGGCCGCAACGGCGCGGGCAAAACGACGACACTGCGCAGTCTGATGGGACTTACTCCCGCGCGGCAGGGAAACGTCACGATCTTCGGCAACGACACCACGCGATGGCCGCCGTTTCGCATCGCCGCATCCGGTGTCGGCTACGTCCCGGAAGGTCGGCGGGTGTTTGCCAATCTCAGCGTCGAAGAAAATCTGCTGGTGCCGCTGGAGCGGTCCGGATCGTGGACGATCGACC
>DATIXQ010000016.1:0-2132 GCA_035518375.1 Allostellaceae bacterium
CACAAAAGCCGGGGACACCGTGCCGGCCGACGTTGAGACCATCGTAATCGGCGCCGGGGTGGTCGGCCTCGCCATCGGCCGCGCGCTCGCTTTGGCAGGCCATCGGGTGCTCGTTCTGGAGCGGCACGGCCGCATCGGCACCGAGACGAGCGCGCGCAACTCCGAAGTGATCCACGCCGGCCTCTACTATCCGCCGGGCAGCTTGCGCGCCAAGCTATGCGTTTCCGGCAAGGCGCTTCTCTACAGATTTTGCGCGGAAATCAGCGTCGCTCACCTCACTTGCGGCAAGCTTTTGGTCGCGACCGAAGACAGCGAGATCTCCAAGCTTGAAGCCATCGCGGCGAACGCTAAGGCGAACGGCGTCGCCGATCTGCGCGGGTTGCCGGCCGAGGAGGCACGCGCGCTGGAGCCAGAGCTTTCCTGCGTCGCCGCCTACCTTTCGCCGTCGACCGGGGTCGTCGACACCGCCGGCTTAGTGCAGGCGATCGAAGGGCACCTGACGACGCTCGGCGGCGAGGTCGTGCCCAATGCCGCCGCGACGCGCATCGATGCTCCTCGCAGCGAGACGGCAGACTTCGCGATCGAGGTTGCGAGCGGCGGCGAAACGAGCGCGCTCACCGCGCGCAACGTCGTCATCGCCGCCGGCTTGGGCGCCACCGCGCTTGGCCGCACGCTCCGCTATCCGCAAGGATATCGCGTGCCCGAGACCTATCCGGCCAAGGGCCACTATTTCGCGCTATCGGGGCGCGCACCCTTCCGTCACCTCGTCTATCCCATGCCGCAGGGCGCCTGGCTCGGCGTGCACTTGACGTTCGACGTCGCGCGGCGCGCCCGCTTCGGCCCCGACATCCAGTGGACCAACGGCGTGAGCTACCATTTCGAGGACGCGGATGGAGCGCGACGCGCCCGCTTCGAGCGCGCGATCCGCCGCTATTGGCCGGGACTGCCTGATGACGCGCTCACCCCCGACAGCGTCGGCGTGCGCCCGAAGATCTATCGCGAGGGCGAGCCTGTCGCCGACTTCGCGATCGACGGACCCGCCGCGCACGGCATCCCGCGCCTCGTCGCGCTCTATGGCATCGAGAGCCCCGGCCTCACCTCTTCCCTTGCCATCGGCGAGCACGTGACCGCGCTCCTCAAACAGTGACCATTGCAGCGCTTTGACCGCAACCGGCGACTAGCGCTAGCTTCCCGCGCGCAACTTTAGGGATAAGGGGGGTGCAGTGGCCCGGCTTTTCATCGCCTCGCTCGTGACCATCGGGCTCCTGCTCGGCATGGTCGTCGGCGTGATCTTCGCCGCCATGGTCGCAACCGACCAGGTCGACCTTTCGCTCGCGATCACCCTCACGATCATCATCAACGGGCTGATCTGGCTCGTGAGCCCCTGGATCACCGACTTCTCGCTGCGCTGGTTCAACAAGCTTGCCTGGCTCGACGACGCCACCGTCAAGGCCAAGTATCCCGTCGTGCACCAGCTGACGCATGCGGTCGCGGATGAGTACGGCTTTTCCGCGCCGAGCATCGGCATCATCCCCGACCGCAACCCCACCGCCTTCACCTACGGGCTGTTGCGGGGAAACGCCCGCATCGTGCTGACCGAAGGCCTCTTCGAGTTCCTGAACGAGCAGGAGACGAGGGCCGTGGTCGCGCACGAGCTCGGCCACATCGTCAACCGCGACTTCATCGTCATGACGGCGGCAGGTACGCTGGTGCAGATCCTCTACCAGGTCTACGCCGCGACCACGCGCGCGGCCCGCGGCAGCGACAGCAAGAAGAGCGGCGGCATCGTCATCGTCGGTATCGCCGCGCTCGTCATGTACTACATCGGCATCTTCCTGCTCTATTACCTCAGCCGCACGCGCGAATACCTTGCCGACACCTTCTCGGCGGAGCGCGCGGAGGGCCGCCATCTCGCCAGCGCCCTGGTCAAGATCGCCTACGGCATCGTCAAGGTGGAGGACACCGAGGCGACGCAAAGCCTTCTGCAGAGCACGCGGCACATGGGCGTCATCGACGTCAAGAATGCACGCCACGTGGGCCTCGTGGCGGAAAGTGACAGCGCGAGCCCCGGGCAAACCGCGGAAGCGATGCTGTTCGACTACTACAATCCCTGGGCGCGGCTCATCGAGCTC
>DATIXQ010000017.1:0-20567 GCA_035518375.1 Allostellaceae bacterium
ACAGATTGGTCGCGCGATGATCGGATCAAGTGGCTTCAGACTGCGGCCAACATCTTCGATCTGATCTACAAGGGCGACGGCGGGGGGATTAAGATCGAACCGGCGATGGCGCATCGGTCGCCGCGACCGGAGTAACGTTGCTTGCGCGCTGCTGTGCTGCTAAACGACCTGCGGTCGCCCCTCACGCTTGCCTTCTCGTATATATCGAGGGTCGGAACGTGGGTCCCAAAACTTCAGGCGAAATTTTCACGCGGATTATTATCCGATAATCGTGTTGAGCCGACGAGCGCCCACCAAGCCGAGGGGGCGACCATTAAAGCAGTGTATGCGCGGTTGCGATTTCAATAGGAGACGACAATTTCAATGCCCACCGGCATTTGTATTCTCCATTCCAAAAGTGGGGCGCCGTACGCCGTCCGTACCCAGTATCCTGGCGGCCATACGATTGATCTTGATATTCCAGATTACGAAGCACGCGGGTATCAGCCGCTATGGAGAACTTTGCCGGATTGCGAGGGGACAGGACCGGGAAAAGCCTAGTGGCGTTTCCTACACCATACCGCCGCGCTGCGCGCTCCGCTCAGGATGAGGGGTTTTTGTGAAGCCTAGAGAAAGTTCCTCATCCTGAGCGTCTGCCCCTGAGCTTGACGAAGGGGCCGAAGTCGAAGGACGCGCGAAGCTTCCAGCGGCTTGCCCCCTCATCTGCCCTCTCCCCGAGGAGAGAGGGTTAGACTGGACCCCCGATGAGCTTTCCCTATCCGCTTCCGCCCTTGGACCTCGCGGCGCCGTTCGATCGCCATCGCGCGGCCGTGCAGCCCGGATGGGTCGACGGCAACGGGCACATGAACGTCGGCTACTACCTCGTCGCCTTCGATCATGCGACCGACACGATCTCGGAGCAGCTCGGCGTCGACTGGCGTTATGTCGAGCACCGGATCGGCCGGATCTTCATCGTCGAGGCGCACGTAACCTACGAACACGAGCTCATCGCCGGCGACCCGCTCCGCATCACGACGCTCGTCCTCGACCACGACGACAAGCGCGCCCACCTTTTTCATGCGATGTACCACGCGGGCCGCGGCTTCCTCGCCGCCACGAACGAGCTCATGATGCTGCATGTGGGCTTCGAGACGCGCCGCGCGGCGCCCTGGGCGGAGGAGACGCGGGCGCGGCTTGCGGCCCTGGCGGCGGCGCACCGCGCCCTGCCCCGGCCGCCCCAGGCCGGCCACGTCATCGGCTTGAAACGCCGTTAACCGTTCGATCTTGGCGGAACCTTAACTGTTCCAGGGCTAGAAGAGGCCGGGGGACAGGGACTTTCCGATGATCGGGCCGGCCGACAACCAACTTTCGCTAGAGCTTGCCGACAAGGCGATCAAAGCCATGCTCGGCCACGAGGTTTCGCCGACGCCGCAGAACTACGCGGTCTGGTACACCTATGCGGCGGGGACCCAGCCCGAGCTCACGCGCACGCTCGACATCCTGATCTCGAACAAGCAGAACTTCACGCCTGACCTCAACGCCGAGCTCTATGCGCGCTTCTTCGACGCCACGGGCCAGCTCGGCATCCTGAGCGACGCGGGCGGCCGCCTCACCCACATCGTCGACCAGGTGAGAAAGCTCGTCGAGACCTCGAGCGGGGACGCCACCGCGTTCGGCCGCACGCTCGATGATTTCTCCGAGGCGATCGGCGAGACCGGCGAAGCCACCGACATCCGCGCGCTCGTCGCTGACCTCGTGGTCGAGACGCAGCGCGTCGCCGAACGCAACCGCACGCTCGAGGAGAAGCTCACCAAGGCCTCGGGCGAAGTGAGCGAGCTGAAGCAGCATCTGGAGACAGTGCAGCGCGAGGCGCTGACCGACGCGCTGACCGGCATTCCGAACCGCAAGTCGTTCGAGACGAGGCTGCGCGAAGCCGCGCGCGACGCCATGGAGAATGACGAGCAGCTCTGCCTCCTCATCGCCGACATCGACCATTTCAAGCGCTTCAACGATACCTACGGGCACCATATCGGCGACCAGGTGCTGCGCCTCGTGGCGAAGACGCTGACCGATTCCGTGCGCGGCCGCGACACCTCGGCGCGCTTCGGGGGCGAGGAATTCGCGATCATCCTGCCGCAGACCGCGCTCGCCGACGCGACCGTCGTCGCCGAGCATATCCGCCAGGGGCTGACGCGGCGCAAGCTCGTGGGCCGCGACAAGAACCAGGATTATGGCGGCATCACGCTTTCCTTCGGCGCCGCCGAATATCGCCCGGGCGAGCCGCTCTCGACCTTCGTCGAACGCGCCGATGCCGCGCTCTACCGCGCCAAGCGCGAAGGCCGCAATCGCGTTGCGATCGAAGCGGACGAGAAGGAAGCGGCGAAGGTCTAGCCGCCTTCGCCTACCCTTGACGTGAATTCATCGGTCACTTGTCGGGCAGGCCTGCGGCACGCAGCGCTTCGGTCAAAGGCTCCGCGAGAACAGGAGCCACGGGGACCGCGGCGCGCATGCCGCTGATCGTATAGCCGGGCTGAAGTTCGAGGACACGGCGGGCAGCCGCCTTTGCCTCCTCGACGTGGCCCAGCTTGGTCAAAGTTGCCGCAAGCGCCATGTGCGCATAGCTCCAGGTGGGATTAGCCTGGAATGTCTTGCGTGCAGCCTCGGCCGCCGCCTCATAATGACCGAGTTGGAAGTGACCGAGCGCAATCGCGAAGTAGGGTCCGAAGTTGAAAGGGTCTATGGGGCTGAGGCGCAACGCGCGCTCGCCCCACTCGATGGCGCGCTCAGGATCGCCGCCGAGCGCAATGATGACCGCACCGTGACCATAGGCGAACGCGCAGGACGAACTTAGCGCGATCGCCGCTTCGAATGCCTGGAGCGCGGCACGACGGTCGTGGGCGATAATGCCGATGACGAAGGCCCCGAAGCTCAGCGCCATCGCGTCGTCGCGTCCGTTCGCGATGGCGGCGTGCGCATGACGCAGCGCCGCCGCGTGGTTTTCCTCGCGCTGCCCGCCGCGCACGAACATGATCTCGTGCACGAAGGCAGCAAGCCCGTGCGCCAGCGCGTAATTGGGCTCGAGCGCCAGCGCCTTCTCGATGAATGGCAGGGCGCTGGCGGCCTCGGCCGGCATCGCCAGGTAGGCGTAGGGTATGGCGCGCAGCACGAGGTCGTAGGCATCGAGATTGTCCGGCCGCTTGCGCTTGACGCGCTCGATCTCCGCTTGGCGCAGGCTCGGCTCGATGACCCCAACCACTGTCATCGTGAGCTCGTCCTGGAGCGCAAAAATATCGGTCAGGTCGCGGTCATAGCGTTCGGCCCATATGTGCCGGCCCATGTCCGCCTCGATGAGCTGACCCGTGATGCGAATCCGGTTACCCGCCTTACGGACGCTGCCTTCGAGCAAGTAGCGCACGCCCAACTCGCGCCCGACCTGCTTCACGTCGATCGCCTTGCCCTTGTAGACGAAGCTCGAATTGCGGGCGATGACGAAGAGCCATTTCACGCGCGAGAGGCCGGTGATGATGTCCTCGACCATCCCGTCGACGAAATAATCCTGCTCGGCGTCCCCGCTCATGTTCTGGAACGGCAGCACCGCGATCGAGGGCCGGTCCGGGAGCGCGAGCATGGCGTTCTCCGCCGCGGCAAGTGGAAGAGCCGCCTCGCCACGGCTCTCGACCCGATAGACATGGATCGGACGCGCTATGTTCTTGACACCGTGCTCGCCCATGTCGGCGAAGCCGATCGGGAGCTTCTCGCCGATTTGCTCGCGCACCGAGCCGCTCACGCAGATCTCGCCGGGCTTGGCCAGCGCCTCCAGCCGTGCCGCCACATTCACGCCGTCGCCGAAGATGTCACCTTCGTCGACGATGATGTCCCCGAGATTGATGCCAACGCGAAAGGAGATGCGCCGCCCCTCCGGCACTTGCGCGTTGCGATCCTCGATACCTTGCTGCACCACGACGGCGCAGCGCACAGCGTCAACAACCGAGGCGAACTCGATGAGGATCCCGTCGCCGGTCGTCTTGACGATGCGGCCTTGGTGCTGAGCGACGAGTGGATCGATGAGTTCGCGCCGATGCGCCTTCAGGGCCGCGAGCGTGCCCTCTTCGTCGCTGCCCATGAGCCGGGAGTAACCGGCGACGTCAGCGCACAGGATTGCCGCCAACCGCCGTTCGACCCGCTCCTCAGCCATGCGGCCTCCCGCGAAGGATTGTAGCAACCCTGCGGAGATGCGTCATGCTGCGCCAGATCGGCGTGGCGTGGATCAGCCGTTGGGCATGCTCAGCCGCCACCCGAAACCCACGGCAGCCAGCCGCCCCAGGCGAGCCACGCCATCGCGAATCCGACCGAGATGAGCGTCGCCGGAATGCCGACGCGCGCATAGTCGCCAAAGCTCAGCCGCACGCCATAGGTCTCGGCGCGCTCGATCACGATGAGGTTCGAGAGCGAGCCCGTCAGCAGCAGGCTGCCCGAGAGCGAGGACAGGACAGCCAGGGCGTAGAGCGCGCCCTGCGGCGGGTTGGGCCACACTTGTAGCAGCAGGATCACCGACGGCACGTTGCCGAGGACATTGCTCGAAAAGAGCGTGAGCGGCGCCAGCACGGCAAGATTGTCGGGGAGCAGCGAATGCTGCTCGAACGATGACAGCGCCCGATAGGGGATGCCGGTGTCGGCAAGCGCGCCGGTAATGGCAAAGAGACATACGAACAGCAGCAGGAGCGGCCAGTCGACGCCGGCGATCATCGTGCGGCTCGTGACCTTGCGGTTCGAAAGCAGCACCGCCGCGATCAGGAGCCCGCCGATCTCGCGCGGAATGGGCGTCATGAACAGCACCAGCAGCACGGCCATGGCGCCCAGACCCTTGATCGTCTGGTTCTTGTCGAAGGGATGGCGGGGAATGTCCGGCATCTCGCGCGACGCCGCCATCACCGTGCCGTCGATGCGGTCGTGCCAGAGGAGCCAGATCACGGCGAAGAACGCGACAAGCCCGACCACGGAGGGCACGAGCGAGGCGCCAAGGAAGGAGCCGAAGCCGAGATTGCCGAGCTGGCCGATCAGGATGTTCTGCGGATTGCCGATGAGGGTCGCGGCCGAGCCGGCGTTGCTTGCGCCGCACAGGGCGATGAGGAAGGGCCGCGGGTCGAGCCCCTGCGAGCGCGCGCCCGCGACGAGGAGCGGCGCCATCGCGAAGACGAGTATATCGTTCATCAAAAGCGCCGAGAGCGCGCCGCACACGCCCACCGTCAACGCCAAGAGCAGCGCCGGGCTCGCGCGCTTCGTCACGACCCAGCCGGCGCACAAATCGAAGAAGCCGGCGACCGCGAACTGCGCCGAGATGATCATCAGCGCGAACAGCAGCACGATGGTCGAGGTATCGATGCTCGATCCGAGCTGGTCGAGCGTCGTCGTCTCGGTGCCGAGCAGCGCGATGACGCCCAGAAGCGCGATCCCGGTGCGGTCCACCTGCAGCCACGGCAAGCGTCCCGCCGCCATGCCGAGATAGGCGAAGATGGACACGAGGATGATGATGGCGTTGTGCACGGGGACGAGGCGGGGTTTCCGGGAAGCGGGAGTTTAACAGCTATCGCGTGGCGACTGTCAGCTATCCGCCCTTGCCATGGCGATCGCCCGCCATCCTCGCGAAGGCCCCCAAAAGGCCCAGAAATGGCCCTTTAGCGGCGACTCGGGCGGGAAAAAGAAAGCGGACGGGCGATGGCTGACGGCTGACGGCTAAGCTATATACATTCCATGCAGGATCATTCGGTCGCGACCGCCGAGGCGCAGTTTTTCGCCGGGCTCAACGAGGCGCAGCGCGCGGCCGTGGCGGCGATCGACGGGCCGGTCCTCGTGCTGGCCGGCGCCGGCACCGGCAAGACGCGCGTCCTGACGACGCGGCTTGCCTATATCCTCGCGTCGCGGCGCGCCTTCCCCTCGCAGATCGTCGCCGTCACCTTCACCAACAAGGCCGCGCTCGAGATGAAGGAGCGGCTCGAGCGCATGATCGGCCGCGCCGCCGACGGGCTCTGGCTCGGCACGTTTCACTCGATCGCCGCCCGCATCCTGCGCCGCCATGCCGAAGCGGTGGGGCTCAAATCGAACTTCACCATCCTCGACGCCGACGACCAGCTCCGCCTCGTGAAGCAAATCGCCGAGGCCGAGCGCGTCGACGACCGCACGGCGCCGCCACGCGCGCTTCTTGCCCTCTTCGAGCGCTGGAAGGACCGTGGGCTCGTGCCCGACAAGGTGCCCGAGGTTGAGGCCGGCGAGATCGCGAACGGACGCGCGATCGCGCTCTACCGGCTCTACCAGGAGCGGCTGCAGACGCTCAACGCCGCCGATTTCGGCGACCTTCTGCTCCACAACCTCACGCTCTTCGGCGCCAACCCCGCGATCCTCGAGCAGTACCAGGAGCGCTTCCGCTACATCCTCGTCGACGAATATCAGGACACGAACGTCGCGCAGTATCTGTGGCTTCGGCTGCTTGCGCAAAAACACAAGAACCTGTGCTGCGTCGGCGACGACGACCAGTCGATCTATAGCTGGCGCGGCGCCGAGATCGGCAACATCCTTCGCTTCGAGGCGGATTTTCCCGGCGCCAAGATCGTCCGGCTCGAGCAGAACTATCGCTCGACGCCACACATCCTCGCGGCGGCCTCCGGTCTCATCGCCAAGAACGAGGGCCGGCTCGGCAAGACGCTGTGGACGTCGGGCGGCGAGGGCGAGCGCGTCGTGATGAAGGGCCTGCGCGACGGCATCGAGGAGGCGCGCTGGGTCGGCGACGAGATCGAGGCGCAGCAGCGCAAGGGCGAGGCTCTGCACGAGATCGCGATCCTGGTGCGCGCCGGCTTCCAGACGCGCGAGTTCGAAGAGCGCTTCCTCACGCTCGGCCTGCCCTATCGCGTCGTCGGCGGCCCGCGCTTTTACGAGCGGCAGGAGATCCGCGACGCGTTGGCCTATCTCCGCCTCATCCATCAGCCGGCCGACGATCTCGCCTTCGAGCGCATCGTCAACGTGCCGCGCCGCGGCATCGGGACCCAGACGCTGCAGGCGCTGCACACGCTTGCGCGCGCCGAACGCATGCCGTTGACCGAAGCGGCGGCCCGCCTTCTCGGCACCGACGAATTGAAGCCCGCGGCAAAGCGCGCGCTCGGTGATTTCCTCATCGCGTTGGCGCGCTGGCGCAATCTCGCCGAGGCGAAGCTTCATCCCGAGCTTGCCGCCACCGTGCTCGACGAGAGCGGGTACACGCAGATGTGGCAGCAGGACCGCTCACCCGACGCGCCGGGGCGGCTTGAAAATCTGCGCGAGCTCGTGACGGCGATGGCCGAGTTCGACAGCCTCGCGGGATTCCTCGAGCATGTGAGCCTCGTCATGGAGAATGTCGCGGGCGGGACGCAGGACATGGTGAGCCTCATGACGCTCCACAGCGCCAAGGGGCTCGAGTTCGACATCGTATTCCTGCCGGGCTGGGAGGAAGGGCTCTTTCCGAATCAGCGCTCGATGGAAGAGCATGGATTGAAAGGCCTCGAGGAGGAGCGGCGCCTCGCCTATGTCGGGCTGACGCGCGCGCGCAAGCGGGTGTTCGTGTCCTATGCCGCCGTGCGGCGCATTCACGGGCAGTGGCAGCCGACGCTGCCCTCGCGCTTTCTTGGCGAGCTGCCGGCCGAGCATGCCGAGGCGCACGCCGAGCCCGGCCTCTACCCGCGCGGCGACGCGTTGGGCGAGGATTGGAGCATCGGCGCGCGGCCGAGGCTCGAAGCCGTGCGCATGGCCTTGGCCGCGCGCACGACGTTGGCGCCCCCTGCCCCGCCGCGCCGCGCGCCGCCCGGCGGCTTCGCCGCGGGCGACCGCGTGTTTCACCAGAAGTTCGGCTATGGCACCGTCGGGCGCGCCGACGGCAACAAGCTCGCCATCGCGTTCGACAAGGCCGGCGACAAGATGGTGATCGACAGTTTCGTCGAAAAGGCGTGAGCCACGTGGCGCGGACCGGCAGCGCGCTGTGGCGCGTCCTCGTCTCCGTGCGCGATGCCGACCGCGCCGAGGCCGCGGCGCGCGCGCTCGATCCCGTCGTCGAAAGCGTGAGCGCGTTCGCCGTCGAGAAAGACTGGCGCGTCGAGGGACTGGCGCGCCAGAAACCCGATCGCGCGGCGCTCGAGGCCAATCTCGCGCTGCAATGGCTCGAGCGTGGCGAGGTCCCGTCCGTGCTCATCGAGCGGCTGCCGCCACGCGACTGGCTCGACGAGAACCAGAAGAGCTTCAGCCCGGTCGCGGCCGGCCGCTATTTCATCCATCCGACGAGCTGGCGCGGACGCGCGCCGCACGGAACGATCGCGCTCAGGATCGACGCCGCGACCGCCTTCGGCACCGGCGAGCACGGCTCGACGCGGGGGGCGCTCTTGGCGCTCGACCGGCTCGCGCGGCGGCGGCGCTTCCGGCGCGTGCTCGACATGGGCTGCGGCACGGGCATTCTCGCCATGGCCGCAGCGAAGACGTGGCGGCGCCCGGTGGCACTCGCCGACATCGATCCCGAGGCCGTCCGCGTCGCCGCGCGCAACGCCAGCGTGAACTCGCTTCAGCCGTTCCTGCGCCCGCTCCGTGCCACAAGCTATCGTGCGCGGGCCCTAAAAGCGCGCGCGCCTTACGATCTCGTAGTCGCGAACATCCTGGCGCGGCCGCTTATGCTGATGGCGCGCGACCTCGCGACGGCACTCGCGCCCGGCGGCGTCGTGGTCCTCGGCGGCTTCCTGCCGTGGCAGGAGAGCGCCGTCCTCGCCGCGCATCGTCTTCGCCGCTTCGTTCTCGCCCGGCGCATTCTTGTCGCCGGCTGGTCCACCCTCATCCTGTCCCGGAGCAAACTCAGCCTATGACCGCGCTGCAAGCGATCATCACCGCCATCCTGCAAGGCGTGACCGAGCTCTTCCCGGTCTCGAGCCTCGGCCACGCCGTCGTGCTGCCGCGTCTCCTCGGCTGGCACATCGACCAGGACGCGCCCGACTATCTGCCGTTTCTCGTGGTGCTGCATCTCGGCACCGCGGCGGCGCTCTTGGGATATTTCTGGCGCGACTGGTGGGAGATCGCGACGGCGTTCGTGGCCGCGGGAACGCCCGAAGAGCGGCACGCCAACTGGCGCCTCCTCTTCCTTATCGTGGTGGCGACGATTCCGGCCGTGATCCTGGGCTTCACGCTCGAGAAGTGGTTCCGCTCGCTCTTCGGCGCGCCGGCGGCGGCGGCGGTGTTCCTCATCGTCAACGGCTTCGTGCTGTTCGCAGGTGAGCGATTGCGGCGCGGCTCCGGCGGCGAGCGCAATCTCACCGAAATGCATTGGGGCGAGGCGCTGTTGATCGGCCTGTGGCAGAGCGCGGCGCTCATCCCCGGCATCTCGCGCTCGGGCGCCACGATGGTGGGCGGGCTGCTGCTGGGCTTCCATCACCGCGAGGCCGCGCATTTCTCGTTCCTCATCGCGACGCCCGTCATCCTGGGCGCGGCGGTGCTCGAAGTGCCGAAGCTTCTCCACGCGCACCAGGGGATCGGCAGCATCGCCTGGATCGCCGGCGTGGTCGCCGGGCTCACCGCATGGGCGAGCGTCGCCTTCCTCATGCGCTATTTCCGCCGCCACGATTTCGAGGCGCTCGACCCGTTCGCCTATTACTGCTGGGCGGCGGGCGCGATTGCGCTCGGGCTCCTCGTTTTCGTGATGTGAGTTGCTCCTGTCATTGCGAGCGGAGCGAAGCAATCCCCGGCAGATTGCTTCGTCGCTTGCGCTCCTCGCAATGACAGCTACCTTCTCTACACCACGTGGTCGGGCGCGAGGCGGCAGGCGTGCTCGGGATCGATCTCGACCTGGATCGTGACGTGGCCGATGGCGAAGCGCTCGAACAGCTCCGTCGCGATCGCGGCCAAGGTTTCGTCGCCGGGATGGCCCGCCGGCATGACGAGATGCGCGGTCAAGGCGGTCTCGGTCGTGCTCATCGGCCAGATGTGGAGGTCGTGCACGGCCGCGACGCCTTTGACGCGTGACAGGTGCTCGCGCACGCGCTCGGCGTCGATCGTCGCCGGCACGGCTTGAAGCGCCATGTCGAGCGACTGGCGCAGGAGCCGCCAGGTCGCGGCCACGATGATCACCGCGACCACGATGCTGACGATCGGATCGAGACGCAGCCAGCCGGTGAAAAGGATGACGCCGCCCGAGAGTGCCACGCCGAGGCTCACCGCGGCGTCGGCCAACATGTGCACATAAGCCGCGCGGACGTTGATGTCGCCGTGCGCCGCGCGGCCGAGCAGCAGTGCGGTCGCGCCGTTGATCGCGACACCGACGAGCGCCACCACCAGCACGGTCAATCCCATCACCGGCGCCGGCGTCACGATGCGCTCGGCCGCCTCGAGCACGATCGCGCCGACGGCGATCAGCAGGACGATCGCGTTGAAAAGCGCGACGAGGATCGAGAAGCTGCCGAGCCCATAGGTGTAGCGCACGCTCGGGCTGCGCCGCGCAAGCCGGCTCGCCGCCCAGGCGGCGCCGAGGCTCAGCGTGTCGCCAAGATTGTGCCCGGCATCGCCCAGAAGCGCCACGGAATGGCCGAGCACGCCGTAAACGGTCTCGACCGCGACAAAGCCCAGGTTGAGCGCCGTGCCGATCGCGAGCAGCGTGGGCGTGGCGTCGTGATAATGGTGAGGATGGCCGGCGGGGCCGCCATGAGCGTGGCCGCCGTGTTGGTGGCCGCCGTGGGCGTGCTCATGGCCATGGGCCTGCGCCATCGCGCGCTACTTTGCCCGAGCGAAACCCGGGCGTCGAGGGCCGGCGCGCGCTTTCGGCCAGATCGGATCGGGCGGAGCCGCTGTCCGCGGTTCCGTCCGAGGCGATCTTGCCTAGGCGGCGTGCCGGAAGCCGCGAATCGGCGCTCCGGCAGGCGGCACGGCGCGCTCGACCCGGTGGGCCAGCACATAGGGGATTTCCGATCGGCTGATGCCGATGTCGGCCAGCGAGCGGTCATCGAGGGCGGAGAGCTCCCGATAGGCCTGCTCGCGCCGGCGCCAATCCTCGTAGCGCTCGGCCAAGGCCTTGAAAAGACGGGACAACATGTCTTTTCTCCGCAATGATTGTTGCACTGCAGCAAAGGTAAGCATGGTTGACGTATTTGCCAAGCACCGGCCTGACATCCCAGCCCCTCGCCACGCGCATGGAATGGGGTCAGGCCAGCGCGCTGCGATCGCTGTCCCTGAGGAGATGGGGCGCGCCATAGCGGCGCATGACGTCGGCGGGGTCGCGCGACGCCTCGGCGGCGAGCGAGGCGGCGCCCAGCATGCGCGAGTAGTCGACGAGCGCCTGCCCGAAAGCGCGCCGCTCGCCCTCGAATCGGGCGAGCGCGCCGGGAATGTCGCCCGGCGTTGCCGCCAGGCCCTCGACGAGAGCGACGATATCGAGCGCGGCCTTGGTGATGCCGGCCGCGACATGCGGGCGCGCGATGAAGGCGGCATCGCCAATAAGCGCCGCGCGGCCAAACACCATGCGCGGCACTTCGAGATCGGTGATCGCCTGCAACAGCGGCTGCCGCGTGCGCGCGACGATCCCGGCCACGACCGCTGGCAGCAGGGACGCGGCATCGGCACGCATCGCCGCGATCGCCTCGGCGCGGATGAGCGGCGGCGGAATCGCCAGCTCGTGCGTGCGGCCGGCCTCGTCGGTCAGAAGAGCGCCGAGCGCGCCCATGTCGGCGGGGCGATACCAGATGAAATAGTAACGGCGATGGCCCGGCCGCACGTCGTCATCGCGGCCGGGGATCGGCATCGAGAGGCTCATCTCGCCGGGCGGAAAGGCGAAGACAATGCAGTCGGACAGAAGCTCGTGCTCGGCCGGCGTGAGCTCGCTTTCCTCGATGACGCCGCGCCAGGCGATGTAGCCGGCATAGTGCGGCGCGATCTCGGGCAGGTATTGGTGCCGCACCGTCGAATGGACGCCGTCGGCGCCGACGAGCAGATCGCCCGCCTCGCGCCCGCCATCGGCGAAATGTGCGATGACGCCGCGCTCCCCTTGCTCGACGCGCTCGAACGTGCGGCCGGGCTGCACGATTGCGTCGGGCACCGCGTCGCGCAGCGAGCGGTAGATCCGCGACCACGCGCCGGTGAGCCATGGCCGCGGAATGCGCTCCATCATGCGGCCGTCGCGCGCGAGCCACAGGAGCGAGGAGACCGGCACGCCGGACGAGGGCAAAACCTCGGCGCCGACGCGGCGCAGCACCTGGAAGAGCTCGTGCGACAGGCCGAGCCCGGCGCCGCGGCCGGAAAGATCGCCGGCGGTCTTCTCGAACACCGCCACGTCCCAGCCGATCTCGCGGAAGAGGCACGCGGCGAAGAGGCCGCCGACCGACCCGCCAATCACCAACGCACGGGGCATGGCGCTAGTTTTCCGGCGCGTAGCGCGCCTCGAGCGCATCCCAGTCGGGCTTGCCGACGAGGTCCTGGCGCTCGGCGAACGGCATGAGGCGGTTGGAAACCGCTTCGAGCGAGCCTTTCTCGTGGAGATGCCCGAGCACGTCCTTCATCGCCCAGCACGCCGCCTGGAGCGCCGCGTTGGCGTAGAGCACGAGCGAAAAGCCCATGCGCCGCAGCTCAGCGCGCGGCAGCACCGGCGTGAGGCCGCCCATGACGAGGTTCGCCACTTGCGGCACGGCGAGTGCCTCCGGGATGCGCGCCATGTCGGCCTCGCTCCGCGGCGCCTCGACGAAAGTGAGATCGGCGCCGGCCTCGATATAAAGCTGCGCCCGCGCAAGCGCGTCCTCGAACCCGTTGGGCGCGATCGCATCGGTGCGCGCGATGACGAGGAAATCCGGGTCGCGCCGCGCATCGACCGCGGCGCGCACCTTCGCCGCCATCTCGCCCGCCGGGATCACGGTCTTCCCGGCGAAATGGCCGCAGCGCTTCGGAAACTCCTGGTCCTCGAGCTGCACCGCGTTGGCGCCGGCACGCTCCAAAACGCGGATGGTGCGCGCGACGTTGAGCGCGTTGCCGAAGCCCGTGTCGGCATCGACGATGAGCGGCACGGCAACCGCCTCGCGCATGGCGGCGACGTTGGCCGCAAGCTCCGACAGCGTGACGAGGCCAATATCGGGGGCGCCGAGATAGGCGTTGGCGATGCCGGCGCCGGTGACATAGACGGCGGGAAAGCCGGCGCGCTCGATGAGCCGCGCCGCGAGCGCGTCGTAGGCACCCGGAACGATCACGCCGGCGCCCTTGTGAAGCGCGCGCCGCAGTGCTTTGTTCTGCTCGCTCATGTGATCGGACCTTAGGCCAAGCCGCAAATGGCGACAATCGACACGCCCGTGCTCATCGTCGGCGCCGGACCCGTGGGGCTGGCGCTCGCCGGCGAACTCGGCTGGCGCGGCGTGCCGTGTCTCCTCATCGAGAAGGGCGACGGCTCGATCTACCAGCCGAAGATGGATCTCGTCGGCATCCGCACGATGGAGTTCTGCCGGCGCTGGGGCATCGTGCCATGGGTCGAGGCGACGCCCTATCCGCGCGATTACCAGCAGGACAATGTATATGTCTCGGCCGTGTGCGGCTTCGAGTTCGGGCGCGACCGCTTTCCCGGCATGAACGGGGAGCGGCCGCCGCCGCAAAGCCCGCAGCACCGCGAGCGCTGCCCGCAGGACATGTTCGATCCGGTGCTGCACCGCTTCGCCACGAGCTTTCCGCATGTGAGCCTGCGCTATCACGCCGAGCTTCTCGGGTTCGAGCAGGACGAGAGCGGCGTAACCGCCACCATCGCCGATCCGAGAAGCGGCGCACGCGAGACCGTGCGGGCGCGCTATCTCGTCGGCTGCGACGGCGCCGCGAGCGCGGTGCGCCAGACGCTCGGCATCCAGATGTCGGGCAACCCGGTCCTGACCTACACCACCAACGCCATCTTCCGCTGCGCGAATTTCCTCGAGCTTCACGGCAAGGGCGAGGCCTATCGCTATATCTGCATCGGCACCGAAGGCACGTTCGCGACGATCGTCGCGATCAATGGGCGCGACCGCTTTCGCTTCTCGATCGTCGGCGACGCGAACAAGCGCACGTACGATGAGGCCGAGGTGCGCGAGCTCATCGTGCGCGCGATGGGGCGCCGGTTCGAGTTCGAGGTGCTGACCATCGTGCCGTGGATCAGGCGCGAGCTGGTGGCCGAGAGCTTCGGCAGGGCCCGCGTCTTGATCGCGGGCGATGCCGCGCACCTCACCTCGCCCACTGGCGGCTTCGGCATGAACATGGGCATCCAGGACGCGGTCGATCTCGGCTGGAAGCTCGAAGCGATGCTCGCGGGCTGGGGTGGCCCCGCGCTCCTTCCTTCCTACGAGGTCGAGCGCCGGCCGGTCGCGATCCGCAACGTGCGCGAGGCGAGCGGCAACCTGCGCCGCATGCTGTCGCCACGGGAGCAGCGCGTGCCGCCCGAGGCGTTCGAGCCCGGCCCCGCGGGCGAGCGCGCACGCAGGGAATTCGGCGAGAAGTTCAGCGCGCTCATGCAGCGCGAATGGTTCACGCTCGGCATTCACTTGGGTTATCGCTACGAGGGCTCGCCCGTCATCGTGCCGGACGGAACGCCCGAGCCGCCCGATACGGTCTCGACATACGAGCAGACCGCGCGGCCGGGCCACCGCGCGCCGCACATCTGGCTCAGCGAGGGGCGCTCGATCCTCGACCTTTATGGCCGCGGCTTCGTGCTGCTGCGTTTTGACCCTGGCGCCGACGCGTCCGCGCTCGAAGATGCTGCGCGCGCCCGCGGCGTGCCGCTCACCCGCGTCGATCTCGCGCACGAGGAAGCCGCGCGTCTCTACGAGCGGAAGCTCGTGCTGGTACGGCCCGACGGGCATGTCGCCTGGCGCGATGATGAGGCCGCGGACGCCGCCCGCATCATCGACACGGCGCGCGGCGCGGCGTAAAAGGGACGCAAGAAAAGACCGGGAGGAATGATGCGCTCGCTCAGGATCGCGGCCTTTGCCGCCTTGGCCACGCTGTCGCTCGGGCCTGCGCGCGCAGACGAGCCTCCGGCCCTCCGCATCGGCTGGGTCGTGGTGCCGTCGGACCTTGCGCCGGTCATGCTGGCGAAACCCGGCCTCGCGCCGCACGCCGGCAAAAGCTACAAGCCCGAGCTTACGCATTTCACCGGCACCTCGAGCATCGTCACGGCACTCGCCGCGGGCGAACTCGACATGGCGGCGATCGCCTACTCGACGCTCGCCATCGCCATCGAGAATGCGGGCTTGACCGACATCCGCGTCATCGCCGATTCCTTCATGGACGGCGTCGACGGCTATCACACCAACGACTTCATGGTGAAGAACGACAGCGGCATAAAGACGATCGAGGGCTTGAAGGGCAAGGTCCTCGCCTCGAACGAGGCCGGCAGCGCCATCGACATGGCGATGCGCGCGGCACTCGCCAAGCACAACCTGCGCGACAAGCGCGACGTGACATTCGTCGAGGTGCCGTTTCCGCAGATGAAGGCCGAACTGAAAGAGGGCAAGGTCGATCTCATCGCCGCCGCTTCGCCGTTCGACTACGACCCCGAGCTGCACTCGTTCGCGCGCACGCTCTTCACGCAGAAGGACGGCATGGGCGAGACCGAGATGATCATGCGCGTCGTGCGCGGCGCCTACATCAAGGAGCACCGCGCGGCACTCGTCGATTTCATGGCGGATTATCTTTCGACGCTGCACCATGTCTACGATCCGCAGCATCGCGCCGAAGGCGTCGCGATCGTCGCCGACATGACGAAACGCCCGACCGATTTCTACAAATGGCTCTTCACCAAGGACGATTACTACAGGAACCCCAACGCGCTCCCGAACCTCGACGTGCTCCAGGCCAACATCAAGACGCAGCGCGAGTTGGGCTTCATCAAATCCGACATCGACGTGAAGAAATATGCCGACCTGAGCATCGCCAAGGACGCCGCCAAGGAGCTTGGCGCGGGCACGCACTAGTCGGGCGCCAACGAAGGAGGAAGAGATGCTGCTGCCGCTCAAGAACCGCCACATTTACTACGATTTCGCAGGATTGGAGAGCGGGCCGGTGCTGTGCATCACCCATTCGCTCGCGTCGGACAGCGGCATGTGGGGCGAGCAGATGGCGCCGCTTTTGAACGCTGGCTGGCGTGTCCTGCGCATCGACATGCGCGGCCATGGCGGCAGCGATCCGGTGCCGGGCGACTACACCATGGACGAACTCGCCGACGACACGGCGAGCGTGCTCGAAGCCTTGGGCCTCTCGGGCGTGCACTATATGGGGCTTTCGATCGGCGGTATGTTCGGGCACAGTCTCGCGCTGCGCGACGGCGGGCGGCTCAAGTCATTGCTTTTTTGCGACACGAGCTGCGCCACGCCGCCGGCGCCGCCGGGCGCATGGGCCGAGCGCTCGGCCGCGGTGCGCAAGGCGAACTCGGTCGCACCCTTGACCGACGGCACGCTCGAGCGCTGGTTCACGCCGGCGATGAAGACGAAGAACCCGGCGCGCCTGAAGCAGATCGGCGACACCATATCGGCCACCACGCCCGACGGGTTCTGCGGCTGCGTCGCGGCAATCCAGAATTTCGATTTCTCCCCCCGCCTGCCGCAGATCAAGCTACCGACGCTTGTCGTGTGGGGCGCCGAGGATCCGGGCACGCCGCCCGAGGCGAACAAGCGCATCGTCTCGCTCATTCCGGGCGCGCGCGGCGAGGAGCTGCCGGGCCTGAAGCATTTCCCCAATGTCGAGAACCCCGGCGCGTTCAACCGCGTGATGATGGGCTGGCTCGACGCGCGGAAGAGCGCTTAGCCGCGCGAGCGCGGCGCGAGGCGGTCGAGCGCGTACTTCGCCATCTCCTCGGCCGCGTGCTGCTCGCCCATGACGGCACGCCCGACAGCGTTCTCGGCGAGCCAGTCCGCCTCCTCGCGGCTGTGCGTGCGCACGACCGCCTCGATCTCGGGATTGGCGCGCCGCGCGTTCGCAAGGATGCGACGCGTCGCGCCCTTCTCCGGCACGGCGATCACGATCATGCGCGCGCGCTCGGGTGCTGCGGCGTCGAGTACCTCGGACCAGGCCGCATCGCCATAGATCACCGGGATGTTGTCCTCGCGCAGTTGCTCCGCGTAATGCAGGTTCTGCTCGACCACGACATAGCGGATGCCGCGGCTGCGCAACGACGCCGCAACGATGCTGCCGACGCGGCCGTGTCCAACGACGATGGTGTGCCCCTCGAACACCGGGGCCTCGTCGCGGCGTCTCCGCTCGCGCCGGCCGGCGTGCCAATGGCGGAGGACAGCGATCTTTTCGAGCCGCGGACCCAACGCCGCCGCCGCGCGGAACATCAACGGCTGTGCCAGGATCGAAAGGAGCGACGCCGCCAGCACGAGATCGCGGCCCTCGGGCGGCAGGAGTCCGCGCGCGACGGCGAGCGCGCTCAGGATGAAGGAGAACTCGGCGATCTGCGCCAGGGCGGCGGCGACGTCGGCGGCCATTCGCGGCGCCGCGCGCAGCAGAAGCAGGACGAGGAGCGTGATGACGCCATTGCCGAGGATGACGGCGGCCGCGGCGGCCGCGATGTGCACCGGCACGCGCACGAACGCCGCGGGGTTGAACAGCATGCCGACCGAGACGAAGAACAGCACCGTGAAGATCTGTTGCACTGGCACGGATTCGCCTGCCGCCTGGTGGCTCACGTCGGACTCGGCGATGACGACGCCGGCGAAGAACGCGCCGAGCGCCGGCGAGACGCCGATGAGCTCGGTCGTGAGATAGGCGATCCCGAGCGCCACGACGATCACGGCGAGACGGAACAGCTCGTGCGTGCCGTCGCGCGCGGTGTAGGTGAGAAGCCATGGAATGACGCGCCGGCCGATGAGCAGCATGGCGGCGGCGAAGGCCACGACCTCGGCGAGCTTCAGCGCGAGGCGCAGCGCGAGCGCGGCGCCGCCGCCTCCGGCATCGCCCGTGCCCGCCGGCAGCATCACCAGCAGGCATACGACCATCAAATCCTGCATGACGAGCCAGCCGAGGGCGACGCGGCCGGCCTCGGTCTCGAGCTTGTCGCGCTCGGCGAGCGCGCGGGTCGCGACGACGGTGCTGGCGACGGCGAGGCAGGCGGCGAAGATCGCCGCCGTCTCGGGCGCGAAGCCGGCGAGGCGCCCGACGCCCCAGCCCAGGGCGGCCGAGGCTGCGACCTGCAGGAGCGCGCCGGGCACGGCGGTGCGCCACACCGCGACGAGATCGCCGATCGAGAAATGGAGCCCGACGCCGAACAGCATGAGCGCCACGCCGATCTCGGCAAGCTGCTCGACGATCGCCTGATCGGCGACGAGGCCCGGCGTGAAGGGCCCGAGCACGACGCCAGCGAGGAGATAGCCCACGAGCGGCGGCAGGCGCGCGGCGCGCGCGGCAAGGCCGCCGGCATAGGCGACGGCAAGACTTACGACGATCGTCGTTACAAGCGAGGCGCCCGGCGGCATGAAGACGAGCATGCAACGCCGCGCGCCTCCATGCCAGCAGCACTCACGCAGGCGTGACCTGCCCCCGCAGATTGCTTCGCTCCGCTCGCAATGACAGTTCTGTTGCTGTCATTGCGAGGAGCGCTTGCTCCGAAGCAATCCCCTTCGGCCAAGAGCTGCCCTAGAGCGCGGCGAATTCCTCGTCGGAGAGCGCGAGGTCGCGAGCGGCGAAATTCTCGTCGAAATGCGCGGCCTGCGACGTGCCGGGGATGGGCACGACTGAGCGTGAGCGGCGCAAGAGCCAGGCGAGCGCCACTTGCGCGGACGTGGCGTTGTGGCGCTTGGCGATCCCCTCGATCGCGCGCAGGCCCGTGCGCTGATGCAGCGGATACCACGGCAGGAACGCAAGCCCGTCCTTCTCGCACTGGTCGATCACCGGATCGGACGAGCGGTCGCCGAGATTGTAGTGGTTCTGCACCGAGACGATCGTCGCGACCTTGCGGGCGCGCGCGAGCTGACGCACATCAACGTTGGAGAGGCCGATATGACGGATCTTGCCCGCCTTCTGCAGCTCGGCGAGCGCGCCGACACTCTCCTCGAGCGGCACCTTCGGATCGACGGTGTGGAGCTGATAGAGGTCGATGCGCTCGAGCTTGAGGCGCTTCAGGCTCGCCTCGCACGCCTCTTTCAGATGCGCGGGGCGACAATCCGGGTCCCAGCGCCCGGCCGACGGACGCAACAGCCCACCCTTGGTCGCGATGACGAGGTCCTTCGGATAGGGATGGAGCGCCTCCGCGATCGTGCTCTCGCTGATCGCGGGGCCATAGGAGTCGGCGGTGTCGATGAGCTCGACGCCGGCCGCGACGACGCGCCGCAAAAGCGCCACCGCCTCGCCGCGATCTCGAGGGGCCCCGAAGCTGCCGGGCCCGGCGATGTGGAGCGCGCCAAACCCCATACGCTCGACGGCAAGGTCGCCGCCGATCGTGATCCTGCCGCGCGGCATCAGATGAGGCGTTCGAGCGGCGCGGGGCCGCCCAGCAGCATGCCGCCCCAAAGCCGGCCGAAATAGTCCGACTGGTTCGAGACGTGCTGGCGCCCGGTGTTGATGTCGGCGACGACGCGGCCGAACGGCAGGCTTTCGCGCACGGCCGAGGCGCCCGCCGCCTTGAACAGCTTCAAGGCCGCAAGCCCGCAACGCTCCACACCCCAGGACGAATGGAATTTGAGCTTCAAACGCAGATCCATCGGCGGCACCTCGCGCCGCTCGGCAAAAGCGCCAAGAACGCGGAGATTGTGATGCAGCATGACCTGAAGCTCGTCGACGAGCGCGGCGGCCTCGGCGCAGGCAATTTGCGCCATCGGGTCCTCGACAGTCTTGCCGCGCGGCGTCACGCGCTTGGGCGCATAGCCGCGATAATTCTCGACCATGCCGCGGAGCGCGCCGATCGCGCCGCAGGCGACGCCGAGATAGAGGATCTGCGCCGCCGGGATGCGGTAGAGAGCCGCGCCATTCACTTTCTGACCCGGCCCCTTGCACTCGTACATCTCGGCGACGGTGTGCATGCGGTAGGCGGGGACGAACTTGTCCTTCACCACGATGTCCTGGCTGCCCGTGCCCTTGAGGCCCGCGACGTGCCAGGTGTCGACGATCTCATAGTCGCTCCGCGGCACGAGTACGAAGCGCCAGTCGAAATGCTCCTCGCTCACCGGCGGCACGACCGCGCCGAGGACGGCCCAGTCGCAATGATCGCAACCGCTCGAATAGCTCCAGCGGCCGGAGAGGCGGAAACCGTCCTTCTCGGCCACGAGCTGCCCGCCCGGCATCAGCGAGGACGACATGAGCGTGCTCGTGTCGCGGCCCCACACGTCCTTCGCCAAGCGGTCGTCATAGAGCGCGATGAGCCACGGATGGATGCCGACGACGCCATAGACCCACGCGGTCGAGAAGCAGCCCTCGGCGAGCGTCATCAGCACGTCGTAATAGACCGCGGGGTCCATCTCGTAGCCGCCCCATCGCTTCGGCTGGAGGATGCGGAAGAAGCCCGCCTCCTGCATCTCGGCGATCGTTTCCTTGGGCAAAAAGCGCTGCGCCTCGGCCGCAGGCGCGCGCTCGGCCAAACGCGGAACCATGGCGCGCGCGCGGCGCAACAG
>DATIXQ010000018.1:0-14616 GCA_035518375.1 Allostellaceae bacterium
GTCATCGAAGGGCTCTCGCTTCAGCTCAAGGCGGCCGGCGCCACCTGGGACGACGTGGTGGTGCGGCGCGTCTTCACGACCGACGTCGACGGGCTGAAGAAGGTATTGGCCGATCCGTCGATCCGCCGGCCCGAGAACCGCGACAACCCGCCGACGAGCACCATGGTGGGCGTGACGCGGCTCTCCGATCCCGACTTCATGGTCGAGATCGACCTCGTGGCGATCACCGAGGCCTGAGCAGACTCAGGCGTGCGCGCGCTGCTGCATGCGCCGGCCTTGGAGCAGCGCGGAGTGGTCGCCCTTGGTGACGGGGCCGACGGCGTCGGCGATCCGCGTCCAGGTGTCGCCGCCATCCTCACTCGTATGGACGCCGCCGTCGGTGTCGCCGACCAAGAGCGTGAAACCGCCGGGATATGAGGCGAGCGTCATCGCCTCGATATTGGCGCGCGGCTCGACCGAAAATCCCTGCCGCAGCTCTTCCCAGGAGGCACCCCCGTCGCGGCTGCGCATGATCGCGGTCTCGGCGACCTGAGTACGGCGCCACACGCCCGGATCCTCGCGCGCGCCGGTCAGGAAGAGCGTGCGCTCGTCCGGCGACAGCACGATGTGGTCGGGATAGGCCAAGCGAAACTCGGGCCCCGTCAGGCGCTTCCAGTTCTCGCCGCCATCGTCGCTGCGATAGAGGCCGACGCCCGTCGTCATGTAGACGATCTCGGGCCGCGACGGCACCACCATGATCTGATGGATGTCGCGATATGCCCGATCGTCCTCGCGCGAGTAGCCGGCATATTCGCGGAAGCTTTTGCCGCCATCCTCGGTCTTCAAGAACGCGCCCTGCTCGATCGCGCAATAGAAGCGCTCCGGCTTCTTCGGATCGAACACCATCATCTTGGTGTGGGCGATGCGCGGCGGCGCCGGGAAGGTCCAGTGCTCGGTTCCCGGCACCTGCCGAAGCGCCGGCAGCTCGGTCCAGGTGAGGCCGAGATCGCGGCTCTCGAAGAGATGCGCGGGCTGCGTGCCGGCATAGACGAAGGTCGCGTCCTTGCGTGCGACCGACGCGACGGAATAGACGTCCTTGATCGCAAGCCCGTTGTTGCGCTGCTCCCAGCTCGCACCCTGATCGATGCTGAAGTAGACGCCGTCGCCGTGCGTGCCGAGGAACACACCCGCCTGCCCCGGCAGCCCGGCGAGCGTGGTCGCGTGCACCTCCGGCAAGGTGACGGCCACTTTGCGCCACGTGCCCTTGGCGGTCGGGCGCTCCAGCACGCTCACGCCGTTTTCGGTCGCGACCAGCAGGCGGACCGGCGCATAAGGCCCATTGAAGCGGTTCTGGCCATTGGGAGACAGGCAGGCAAGCATGAGAGGCTCCTCTCTCGACCCGATGGCGGAACACGCTACTCCATCCGCCGCCGGTGAACAATGGACGAGCCGCTGCTAGACTGGCCGGCGGCAAGAGAAGAGGAAGTGATGCGCGAGGTGCCAGTTCTGATTGTCGGCGGCGGACCCGTCGGACTGGGGCTTGCGGCCGATCTCGGCTGGCGCGGTATTTCCTGCATGCTCGTCGAGCAGGGTGACGGCACGATCCATCATCCGCGCGCCAACACGGTCAATTCGCGCACGATGGAGTTCTGTCGCCGCTGGGGCATCGCCGAAGACGTGCGCAACGCTGGCGCGCCGCCGGACTTTCCGCCGACCATCCTCTATTTGACGAGCCTCCAAGGCTTCGAGGTGGCGCGCATCGAGCGTCCAACCCACGGCGGTGCGCGGCCGCTGCCGATCACGCCCGAGCGCTCACAGCGCTGCAACCAGCTCTTCTTCAACCCGATCCTGCGCAAGCTCGTCCGCAGCTTCGCGAGCGTCGAGATGCGCGAGCGCTGCCGCTTCGAGGGATTCGAGGAAGCGGACGGCGGTATCGTTGCAACGGTGCGCGATCTCGCGACGGGCGAAACCGAGAGGATCGCGGCGCGTTACCTCGTTGCCGCCTGCGGCGGCGCGAGCGTAGTGCCGAAGGCGCTCGGCACGCGCTGGGACGGGAATCCGGTCCTGTCCTATCACCTCAACATCTTCGTCCGCATCAAGGATCTCTGGACCCACACCAAGTTCGGCAAGGCCGCGTTCTACATGTTCGTCGATCCCGAGCTCCGCCATCCGACCTTGATCGAGCTCGACGGTAACGAGCTGTGGCGGCTGGGATTGAACCAGGGGCTCGACCCCGTGCCGCCGGCAAAAGTCGATGTCGATGCGATCATGCGGCGCCTCGTCGGCTCTGGCATCCCCTACGAGGTCATCTCGGTCCTGCCCTGGACGTGCCGCAGCGTCGTCGCCGACCGCTGGCAGAAAGGCCCCGTGCTCCTCGCCGGCGACGCCGTCCATCAGCACAGCCCCGCCGGCGGGTTCGGCATGAATACCGGCATGGGTGATGCCGTCGATCTCGGCTGGAAGCTCGCGGCGATGGTCGAAGGCTGGGGCGGCGCTTCGCTCCTCGACAGCTACGCGCCCGAGCGCAAGCCCGTGGCGCAGCGCAACGTCGACGAGGCGACGCGCAACACCGAGCGCTTCGCCGAGGGCGCCGAGTTCAAGGAGATCATCGCCGCGACGCCCGAGGGCGAGCGTCTCCGCCGCGAGGTGGGCGCCGCGATCGTCGGCGAGAAGACGAAGCAGTATGTCTCCGACGGGATTGCGCTGGGCTATCGCTACGAGGGCTCGCCGATCGTGTGGCCCGACGGCACCCCGCCGACGCCGGACGAGGCGGGGACTTACGTGCCGACGAGCCGCCCCGGCTCGCGCGCGCCGCATGCGTTTCTGGCGGACGGGCGCTCGACGCTCGACCTTTTCGGCCGCGGCTTCGTGCTGCTGCGCTTTGTCGGGGCAGACGGGCGGCCGCTTGCGGCCGCGGCGGCGGCGCGCGGCCTGCCGCTGACGGAGGTCGCGATCGACGATCCCGCGATCGCCGCACTTTACGAGCGCCGCCTCGTGCTGGTCCGGCCGGACGGCCACGTCGCCTGGCGCGGCGACCACGCGCCCGACGATGCCGCCGCGATCATCGATGTCGCGCGCGGCGCCGGCTCCGTGCCGAAGGCCGCGCGTGCCGCCTAGCCCAAGGTGGGATCGAGCACGAGCTTGCCCATGCCGGGATCGGCCTCGATCATCCGGTGCGCATCGGCCGCGCGCGACAGCGGCAGCACCTCGGCGATCTGAACCTTGATCTTGCCGGCCGCGACCGCCTCGAAGCATTTCGGCACGTCCTCATGCTTGTGGCCGGGCATGCCGCGGATGGTGATGCGATGGTCATAGAGATGGAAGAAGTCGATGGTGACATTGGGGCCGCCATGCGCGCCCGCGGTGACGAGCCGGCCGTCGCGGCCCAAGGCATGAAATGCCTTCGGCAGGATCTCGGGATTGGCGATGTTGTCGTAAAGCACGTCGACGCCCTTGCCGCCGGTGATGCGCATCACCTCGGCGAGGAGGTCGGCCTTCTTATAGTTGACGCCGTGATCGGCACCTAGCGCGAGACCCGTTTGCACGCGTTCGTCCGAGCCTGCGGTGCAGATGACGCGCGCGCCCACCACGTTCTTCGCGATCTGAATGCCGATCGTGCCGAGATTGCCGCCGGCGCCCATGATGAGCACCCATTCGCCGGCCTTGAGATGCGCCTCGTTGATGAGAAGGTTCCACGCGGTTGGACAGTGGCGCAGCGCCACGGCCGCGTCGTGGAAGCCGAGGCCGTCGGGCAGCGCATAAAGGCTGCACGCCGGCACCGCCACCAGCTCGGCGAAGCCGCCGGGACGCCTGATCCCCATCATGCCTTGCGGGCCGCTATAGCCTTTGCCGTCCTCGGCGCAGATTTCGAGCGGCATGGTGCCGGCCGCGGCGACGCGCTGACCCGGCCGCCAATGCCGAATGCCCTCACCCACCGCATCGATGACGCCGGCGCAATCAACGCCCGGGATGACCGGCGGCTTGGCGAGGCGCTGCGGCTGCTTGCCGGCGCGAAGCGCCACGTCGAGCACGCGATTTACCGTGGCCGCGTGGACGCGGATGCGCACCTCGCCCGCACGCGGCGCGGGATCGGGCACGTCCTCGTACTTCAGCACCTCGGGCGGGCCGAACTCGTGAAACCTGATCGCCTTCATTCGTACCCGCTCTCCTTTTTCGCCCGCCATTTTTGGCCGGGCAGCGATGCGGGATCAAGACGGTGCCGGGACGCCCGCGCTTGGTGTATCAATATGACGCAGGGAAACGGCGGGGAGCGCCATGGATTTCGGCTATTTCACGCTGAGCGATAACCATTACGACAACAACCGGCGCGAGGCCAACAGCTTCATCGCCGACATCGTCGACGAGGCGCTTTACGCCGAAGAGCTCGGCATGCACTCGGCTTGGATCGGCGAGCATCATTTCAGCTCGCTCGGCGTACTGTCCTGTCCCGACCTGGCGTTGGCCTATGTTGCGGCGCGCACGAAGCGCATCCGGCTGGCCCCCGCCGTGTCGGTGCTGCCGCTTCATCATCCGATCCGCGTCGCCGAGCAATGGGCCTCGCTCGATCTGCTTTCGGGCGGGCGCGTCGATTTCGCCGCCGGGCGCGGCTACGACAAGCGCGAATACCTGCCGTTCAACGTGTCGTTCGAGGAGAACCAGCCGATCTTCGAGGAAGGGATGGAGATCGTGCGCCGCCTGTGGATGGCGGACGAGCCTATCTCGTGGCACGGCAAACATTACCATTTCGACGAGGTGCGCATCACGCCGAAGCCGGTACAGCGCCCGATTCCATCCTATGTCGGCTCGTTCTCGAAGCCTTCGATCGAGTTGGCCGGACGTTTGGGCTGCGGCCTCATCGTCGCGCCGTTCGCAGCGGCAATGACTTTTGGCGGGCTCAAGGAGGTAGCGCAGCTCTACAAGGAGACCTGCGCCAAGCACGGGCAGAAGCCGCAGCGCTTGATGTGCAGCTACTTCACCCATTTCGCCGACAATTCTGCCGAGGACGCCGCCGCCCGCGCGCGTCAGATCCGCTACTACAAGGAATGCGTAATTCCGGCCTTTCCCGGTGACCCGGCGACGGCGCCGCCCTCCTACCGCTATTTCATCGGCATGGTCGAGCGTCTGAAGAACGCGCGGCCCGAAGATTTGACCGAGAACTCCGTCCTTCTCGGCTCGCCGGCGCGTATCGGCGAAACGCTTGCCAAGGTGACGGCGGCGGGGTTCGACGAAGTGATCCTCTATTTCAATGTCGGCCTGAAGCCGCACGCACAGGTAAAGGACGAGATGGCGCGCTTCATGACCGAGGTCGCACCGCATTTCCGCTGAGGAGGCAGGAGAAGGGCATGAACCGGACTCTGTGGACGCTCGCCGGCCCTATCCGCTCTTACGTGCTGCAAAGCACCGTCTTGGGCCTGCTGGTGACAGCGGCCTATGTGACGCAGGGCGTGCTGCTCGCGCTCGCGCTCGGCACGATCTTCCGCGCGCATGACGTGGCGGGTGCGTTGCCTTACGTCGCCGGGCTCTTCGTCCTGCTTATCGCGCGCGGCGGGCTTTTGTGGCTCGTCGAGATCGCGGCGCAGCGGACCGCGCAAGTGACGAAGGAATCGCTCCGTACGCGGCTTCTCGAAAAGCTCGTCGAGCTCGGGCCGAGTTTTGCCCTGACGCAGCAGAGCGGCAAAATTCAGCAGATCGTGGTGGGCGGCGTCGAGGCGATCGAGACCTATTACAGCCGCTACATGCCGACCGTGTTCGTCGCCATCTTCGGCACGGCGCTCGTGCTCGCGGCGCTCGCGACGATTGATCTCCGCTCGGCCCTCGTGCTCGTGCCCTTCGTCGTGATCGTGCCGATCTTCAGCCGCACATGGATGCGCTGGCGCCGCGGCAAATCGCGCGGGCTTTTCGCGGTGCGTGCCGATTTTGGGGCCTATCTGCTCGACAGCCTGCAAGGGCTCGTGACGTTGAAGGCGTTCTCGGCCACGGCGGCGCGGCGGCATGAGCTGGTACGGCGCGCGGTCGAGCTGCGCGACGAGGCGATGCGCACGCTGTCGGTCTCGCTCATCCGTGGCGGCGTCACTGGGCTCCTGTCGCTGAGCGGCGTCGCGACGCTCCTCGCGTGGAACTCGTGGCGCGTCGCGTCGGGCGAGCTGCCGGCGGTGGCACTCTTCATGACGCTGTTCCTCGCGCGCGAGGCGTTCCGCCCGCTCGACCGGCTCGAGCGCGAATTCCACTCCGCCTGGAACGGCCAGACCGCGGCACCGGCGATCTCGGGGCTTCTCGACGAGCGACCGCTCGTGGCCGAGCCGCGCCGGCCCGTGCCGCCGCCGGCGCGCTCCGACATCGCGTTCGAGCGCGTCACCTTCGCCTATCCGGGGACGAAGCGACCAGCACTCGAGAACGTGTCATTCACCGTCGCCGAGCATCAGCGCGTGGCGCTCGTCGGCCCGTCGGGGGCAGGCAAGACGACGGTCGCGGCGCTGCTCCTGCGCTTCTTCGACCCCGGCACGGGCGTCATCCGCGTCGGCGGCGCCGACGTGCGCGAGCTGGCGCTTGCCGATCTCCGCAAACGCGTGGCGCTCGTGGCGCAGGACACGTTCCTCTTCCACGGCACCATCGCTGACAATCTGCGCATGGCGAAGAAGGATGCGAGCGAGGAAGAGCTGCGCGAAGCGGCTGCTACGGCGCAGATCGACGAGTTCATCCGCTCGCTGCCCGACGGCTACAAGACCGAGGTCGGCGAGCGCGGCGCGCAGCTTTCGGGCGGCCAGCGGCAACGCCTGGCGATCGCCCGTGCGCTCCTGAAGAACGCGCCCATCCTGATCCTCGACGAGGCGACCTCGAGCGTCGATCCGGCGAGCGAGCGCGCCATCGAACGCGCACTCGAACGCCTGTTCGAGCAGCGCACCACCATCGTCATCGCCCACCGCCTGTCGACAATCCGCAAGGCCCACCGCATCTTCGTGCTGAACGAGGGCGCGCTCGTCGAGCACGGCACGCACGACGAACTGCTGGCGCGGCGCGGCCTTTATACGCGCCTGACGCTGGCGCAGGGAGAAGCCGCATGAGCGCCGAAACCTTCGATGCAATCGGCGCGAAGGCCGAGCGGCCGCGCTCCTACGGGCTTGCGGCGCTCCTGCCGTTCATCTCGGCGAAGCGCTGGCATTTCATCATCACGGTCGCCTCGGGCATTGTCGCGCAGGTGGCGAACGTGATCGCGGCCGCGACCGGCGCCTGGCTCGTCGGCCACGCCGTCGGTCACGTCGCGCCGCAGGAACTTGTCCCCGCTTTCTGGGTCCTGGGTTGTGCCGTCCTTGCCGCCGCGCTCTGCAAATGGTGGCAAACCTTCATCTCGCACGATTTCGCGTACGGCCTCATCGAGGTGCTGCAGGTCGGGATCTATGACGGGCTCGAGCGCGCGGCACCCGCCTATGTGCTGGGACGCCGCACCGGCGAGCTTGCCTCGGTGGCGACCGCCGATGCCGACCTCATGGAATGGTTCTACGCGCACGTGCTCGGCGACTATATCGGCGCGGTGATCGTGCCGCTGGGCGTGCTCGCGGCGCTCGCGTTCATTCATCCGCTCATGGCGCTCGTGCTGCTGCCGTTCCTGCCGCTTGTCGCGTCGGTGCCGTTCTGGCTGGCCAAGCGCGCGGGGGAGCAAGGCCGCGCGCTCTTGGCGGCCTTGGGCCGGCTCAACGCGGCCGCGGTCGAATTCGTGCAAGGCCTGCGCGAGCTTGCCGTGTTCGGCGCCGGCACGCGCTTCCTCGGGAAGCTGATGCAGGAGACGCGCCTCGTCCACATCATCCAGATGCGCTACGGCGTGCGCGCCGGGCTCGAGCAGGCGGCGATCGACGTGCTTCTGGCGCTGGCCGTGCTCGCGACTGTATCGACCGGACTCTTCCTTGTCGGCAGCGGGCACATGAGCTTCGCGCTTTATCCGATGGCGGTGGTGCTGGCGGGGGCTGCGCTCGCGCCCATCACCGAGGTGACGCAGACCGCGCGCAAGCTCGGCGAGCTGCGCGCCGGCGCCGACCGCGTCGCGACCGTGTTCCACCAGGAAGCGCAGGTCGAGGATAATGGCCGCGCGGCGCGCAGCGCCGTGCGCGACGGCTCGGTGCGCTTCGACCATGTCACCTTCTCTTATGGCCGCGGCGCGCCCGTGCTGCGCGATATGAGCTTCACGCTCGCGCCGGGCGAGACGGTGGCGCTCGTCGGCCAGTCGGGCGCCGGCAAGACCACCTGCGCCAATCTGTTGCTGCGGTTCTGGGACCCGCAGCAGGGCGCGATCGGCATCGGCGGCTGTGGCCTCGGCGAGCTGCCGCTCCGCGAGCTGCGCCGCGTCGTGACGCTCGTGCCGCAGGATGTCTACCTTTTCAACGGCACGGTCGCCGACAACATCCGTCTCGGCCGGCCCGAAGCGACGGACGCCGAGATCGAGCGCGCGGCGCGGCTAGCACAAGCGCACGATTTCATCAGCGCCCTGCCCCGGGGCTATGCCGAGCCCTGCGGCGAGCGGGGCGCGCGGCTTTCGGGCGGGCAACGACAGCGGATCGCGATCGCGCGCGCCTTCCTGCGCGACGCGCCGGTGCTCGTGATGGACGAGGCCGTGTCGAACCTCGACACCGAGAGCGAGGAAGCGCTGCGCCGCGCCATGGACGAGGTGCGCCGCGGCCGCACCGTCCTCATCATCGCGCACCGGCCCTCGACCATCAGGAGCGCCGACCGCGTGCTCATGATCGAGGATGGCGGCATCGTCGAGGCAGGGACACCGGCGGAGCTTCTGGCGAAGGGCGGGGCTTATGCCCGGCTCATCGCCGCGAAGGAGCAGGAAGAAGCGAGCGAGAACAACGCGTCATAGCCCGGCGACGACGGCCCAGCAGGCGAACGCGCTGTTGAGCGTCGTGCAATACTGATAGATGCCGTAAATACGGCCGCCGATGCCCTTGAGCTTGTCGACGATTACGCTCTGGCTCGTCCCCGACGGGAACGACGGGGCGATGATCTGCG
Source organism: Allostellaceae bacterium (assembly GCA_035518375.1). Lineage (GTDB taxonomy): Bacteria > Pseudomonadota > Alphaproteobacteria > ATCC43930 > CGMCC-115725 > DATJLY01. The sequence continues at coordinate 8,983 of DATIXQ010000018.1, forward strand.
GCTCAGAGACATTGCGGATGGACAGGAAGTTAGGCTTGGCGGCTCTGATGCCGTCGATCGCGTAGAACAGGAAGGCGTCGTCCGTGTCGTTAACGTTGCCGAGCGCCTGCAGACCCTCGGAATCGTGGTTGTCGTCGACGGTGAGGTAGTCGGCAGATACCGTCGCCATCGGCTCGGCGCTGGGCACAGGGTTCTTTCCGGTCACAAATATCTCCGGGGCGCTCGTGCTTTTCTTCACGAACCCGTATCCGCCGAGCGCCTCGAGCCGGGCGTGACACTCGGCCAATCCGGGCAACGACAGTCTCGTGAAATGATTTGCGGCGTAGTCGATATGGCGCGTATCGACCGTGAGGGAGTTGGCGATCCTGGTTCCCTTCGCGACCATCTTCTCGATGGCGGGAAAGTCGGGATAGTGCTCGCGGCAATGAAAGCGAGCGGCCGTGTTGACGACGACATCGCCGCACTGGAGGAGCGGGCCGACCGCGCCCGCCGTTCCCGTCGTTATCACGAGGCTGGGCGCAAGCTCGGTTATGAGCTGCCGCATGACCGGGATGAAAGGGAGCATCGGTCCATTCTGCTTCGGGTGCAGCTCGGACTTGTAGAGCGCCACGGTCTTGGTGCCGATGCGCACCGCAGAGAGATAGCCGAACAGCCCCTGCTCCAATGCGTCGTTACCGTCGATCCCGGCGATGCCCGATTTGTAAGGCGCGAAATTATGCGCGTAGCCGCACCATTGCGCACGGCGCTGGGGCGTCCAGCTTTTGTCTCCGGTGAAGACGTCGAGCAGCGCGCTCGTCTCGAGCTCGGTATAAAGCACGATCAGCACGTCTATGTTTGCGCTGATGGCGCCGATGATCTTCTGCCCGGGGCGATAACCGCCGAGCGGCGCCGGCACCGGCTTGAGACCAGGCGGCCAGTTGATCCTGCCGAGATCGACGACGACCGGGGCTTCGCTGCTGGCGGCAAGCGCGAACGCGTCGTCGGCCGGAACGCCCCGGAACGGACCGGATGTGAAGACCGAATCTGGCATCGATGCCCCCGGTTCTGGCGAGCCTCCTCCTCTGCTGATCGGAAAGGGGCATTTGCCGCCTTTAGCCTAGGCGTGCACGCCAGCAATGCTGGTGTCTCGACCTCCAGAATTGGCGTCCGGGCCCGCCTTTCGCCCCGAGGGGATTGCTTATCGGCGCCGCGCCTGCCAATCACGGGCCGCAAGAGCGAAGGAGGGACGCGATGGAGAAGCTGCCGCGCGGCGCCAATTTCCTGCGCGCCAAGGCGCTCTGGGAATTGGCGCTTAACTATGCCGGAAACCCGGCTACGCCCTATGGCGGCAACCGCGACGTCTGCATCGCCATCGGCAACGGCTCCGGCACCGAATTCCGGCCGCACCTGCGCTTAGCGACGGGCTCGCCCATCCTGGCGCACGCGGTCGCCAAAGGAACGATCGAGATGGCGTTCGTCAATCCGTCGGCCTTCCTGACGCAGGCCTATCGCGGCGTCGGGCTCTTCAGCGAGAAGCTGCCGCTCCGCATCGTCGGCAACTGGCCGACTTGGGACTGGTTCGTGTTCGCGGTGAGGAAAAGCCTGGGCTTTCGTTCGCTCGCCGACATCAAGAAAGCCCGCTATCCGCTGCATGTCTCGGTCAAGGAGGATCCGACCCATTCGACCCGCGTGCTGACGGACCAGGTGCTGGCACTCTATGGCTTCAGCCTCGCCGACATCGTTTCCTGGGGTGGCAAGCTCTCGCCGAGCGGGAGCCCGAGCGACAAGCGCCGCATGGAGCCGCTCAAGGACGGCACGCTCGACGCCATCTTCGACGAGGCGCTTGTCGTCTGGTTCGACGAGGCGTTGAAGCACGATATGATGCTGCTCGATCCCGAGCCCGACATCTTCGCTGAGCTCGAACCGCTCGGCTGGCGCCGGATCATGGTGCCGAAAAGCCGCTTCTCCGGCCTCGACCATGATCATCCCTGTATCGACTACAGCGGCTGGCCGCTTTACGCGCGCGAAGACCTCCCGGAGCAGGTTGTCTATGACGTGTGCTCGGGCTTCGCCGCGCGCGCCGACGAGATCCCGTGGGAGACGGACTCGTTCGAGGACGTGAGCCAGGTGTGGCGCGAGACCAGGGCGACGCCCATGGACGTACCGCTGCACAAGGGTGCGGAGCGCTGGCTCCGCGAAAGGCGCTAGGCCTCCGAACGTTCGACCGAAAGGCCGAAAAACGGGTGCGGCCGCGTCCCCGAGCCAATTGGGTTCGTTTCGTAGACTTTTCTTAAGTGCTTGCTCTAGTTGTTTTTTTCAGGTGAGCCGTCGGCGCAGAAATTGGCTTCGTTCTGTAGATTCAGCTGCCCATAAACCTTCTTCATTTGGGGAGATTCATGACTGCCAGCCCGCCCCCGCCAAGGGCGATCACAGCCAAGCCACCCGCGTGAAGCTCCCAACCCTCATATCCCGAGGAATCATTTATAAATTCGAGGGTCGCACCGCCATCGAAAACAATGCAAAGATCGCCCGTATCAGGACGGATCGTCAGATTTTTTATTGACCTTTGCCCGAGTAACCGCGTCGCTTCCTCTTCGCCGTCGAGCGGATTTGGGAGACCGAATTGCTGCCCGTCATCATCACCCGCGAATTTCATCCGACCGTCGACCAGAATTCTCCACGTGCAGCTAACGCGGACACCAACGTCCTTGCCAAATTCAAAAGCCCAGTCGTGCTCGCGTCGTTTTGCCGTAGTCAGTCGCGATCCGGTTAGTCGGCTAGTAAGTTCCCTGGCCACATCCATTGTCAGCGGCGTCATTCTCTTGGGTTCGTTTGGCAGAATCACGCTGCCTGCTCGTAGCCGAAGCGGCGCAGGAGAGCCGAAATCCGCGACTGCATCTCGGCCGGCAAGAGGCGATGGCTGCCGCCGTGGCCGGCGAAGAGCCATTCGAAGCGCCAGTCCCGAAGCCGCGCGAGCGAAGCGAGTTGCTCCGGCCACGACCACCAGCACACGTGACGCGAGGCGCGGAGGTCACCGGTCTCGAAATCCCACGACAGGCTGTCGCCGGTGAAGAGGCAGCGATCCTCGAGAAGGAAGGCGACGCTACCCTCGGTGTGGCCGGGAAGCGGGATCACGGCGAGGCCGGGCTCAAGCTCCGTCGGTGCGCGTCCGCGAAAGAGGTCGGTGGCGTAGGGCGCAGCGGCGCGGTCAGCCTCGTGGATGAAGACGCGCGCGCCGAAATGCGCGGCATAGCGCTCGGCGTCGGCCACGTCGTCGCGGTGCGTCAGAAGAATCTTGTCGAGCCCGCCCATCTCCCCGATCGCGCCGACGAGATGCGAGGTCCAGCGCGGCGCATCGACCATGGCGTTGCCGGCGGCGGTGCGGAAGAGGAACGAGTTGGCGCCCCAGGACGCGCGCGCGTTGAAGCCCAGGCGCCACACGCGCTCGGTCATCGGCTCGGGGAAAAGATTTGGCGGCGCGTGCTGAGCGGATTCGCTGTGGATCGAGGCGGTCGGGCACAGGAGCCGCGCGCGCCACGCCTGCGCCAGATCCGCCGCGCCCTCGGGCTGGCGCACGAACACACATTGTCCGCCGCGCTCGGCGATGAGGCCCGGCGCCACGTTCTTCGACGCGCCGCAATCGATGCAGTTGCGGTCGACATACCAGTCGCCGGGCGCGTTCTCGGGATGGCGGTCACGCATGGGTGAAAGATAGGAACGCGCAGCGAGGGTCGCAACACTGCCACTGTCATTGCGAGCAAAGCGAAGCAATCCCCAAGAAGATTGCTTCGTTGCCTTCGGCTCCTCGCAATGACAGTAAACGGCTAAAAGCGCAACCGTCCCTACTCCGCCGCTTTCGCGACCTCGCCGGCGATGGCGAGGCCACCTTCGCCGGTCGTGACCGCGACGGTCTCGCCGTCGGCGATACGGCCCTTGAGGATCAGCTCGGCCAGCGGATTCTGCAGCTCGCGCTGGATCACGCGCTTCAATGGCCGCGCACCATAGACCGGGTCGTAGCCGGTCTCGGCAAGCCATGCGCGCGCCTTGTCGTCGGGCTCGATCGTGATCTTGCGATCGGTCAGCAGCTTCTGCAGCCGCACGAGCTGAATGTCGACGATGCCCTTCATGTCGTCGCGCGAGAGGCGGCGGAAGATCAGGATCTCGTCGAGCCGGTTCAGGAACTCGGGCCGGAAGGCCGCGCGCACCATCTCCATGACGGCGTCGCGCACGGCCGAAACATCGCGTCCCTCGGGCAGGCCCGCGAGCACGTCGCTGCCGATGTTCGAGGTCAGCACGATGAGCGTGTTGCGGAAATCGACCGTGCGGCCTTGCCCATCGGTAAGCCGGCCATCGTCGAGCACTTGCAGCAGCACGTTGAAGACGTCGGGATGCGCCTTCTCGATCTCGTCGAACAGGATCACCTGATATGGCCGGCGCCGCACCGCTTCGGTGAGCGATCCGCCTTCCTCGTAGCCGACATAGCCCGGCGGCGCGCCGATGAGCCGCGCGACGGAATGCTTCTCCATGTATTCCGACATGTCGATGCGGACCATCGCCTGCTCGTCGTCGAACAGGAACTCGGCCAACGCCTTCGCCAGCTCGGTCTTGCCGACGCCGGTCGGACCCAGGAACAGGAACGAGCCGATCGGCCGGTTCGGGTCCTGCAGGCCGGCGCGCGCGCGGCGGATCGCGTTCGAGACGGCGACCACCGCCTCGTCCTGCCCCACGACACGGCGCTTCAGATTGCCTTCCATCTGCAGCAGCTTCTCGCGCTCGCCCTCGAGCATCTTGTCGACCGGGATGCCGGTCCAGCGCGACACGACCGCGGCGATGTGGCTCTCGGTCACCGCCTCTTCGATCATGCGGTGCGCCTCGGCCGCTTCGGCCGCCTTGAGCTTGCGCTCGAGCTCGGGGATCGTCGCGTAGGTGAGTTCGCCGGCGCGGGTGTAGTCGCCCTTGCGCTGCACCTGCTCGAGTTCGACGCGCGCCTGGTCGAGCTGCTCCTTGAGCTTCTGCGCCGAGGCGAGCTTGTCCTTCTCGGCCTTCCACTGCGCCGTGAGTTCGGCCGATTCCTTCTCAAGGTCGGTCAATTCGCCGACGAGCTTTTCGAGCCGGTCGCGCGAGGCCTCGTCATGCTCCTTCTCGAGCGCGCCGCGCTCGATCTTGAGTTGGATGATGCGGCGGTCGAGCTCGTCGATCTCCTCGGGCTTCGATTCCGCCTCCATGCGCAGGCGCGCCGCGGCCTCGTCCATGAGGTCGATCGCCTTGTCCGGCAGGAACCGGTCGGTGATGTAGCGGTTCGAAAGCGTGGCGGCTGCGACGATCGCGCCGTCGGTGATGCGCACGCCGTGATGGAGCTCGTACTTCTCCTTGATGCCGCGCAGGATCGAGATCGTGTCCTCGACCGTGGGCTCGCTGACGAAGACGGGCTGAAAGCGCCTGGCGAGCGCCGCATCCTTCTCGATGTGCTTCCGGTATTCGTCGAGCGTGGTCGCGCCGATGCAATGCAGCTCGCCGCGGGCCAGCGCCGGCTTGAGCATGTTCGAGGCATCCATCGCGCCTTCGGCCTTGCCGGCGCCGACAAGGGTGTGCATCTCGTCGATGTAGAGGATGACCTTGCCGGCCGCGGATTGAATCTCGGTGAGAACGGCCTTC
>DATIXQ010000019.1:0-2029 GCA_035518375.1 Allostellaceae bacterium
CCGTCGATGTTGGTGACGAGCTGCCCGGCCTTGTCCTTCCACTCCTGGGTCGGGACGATGCCGGTGATAAGGAGCCGTCCATCATAGACCGTAGCGGTTAGATCACGCGCAAGATCGACGTTGTAATCGGCCCAGTTCTTATGCGCGACCGCGCCGATCGCCGAGTCCTGGGCGAGCTGCTGCGGCGAGCGCTCCTCGGTTGCGAGCGTGTAGCCGCCCGCGGCCGCGCCGCCCACGGCGGCAACGACGCACCCGCCCAGCATCGACGTCGCCGCCAGCGCGGCGCCAAGGCAAAAGTAGACACGCAAGCTCGAGCTTCGAATCACGGCCGCATTCCCTCCGTTGACGCGCGAACTCTAAGGAACCGTCCTTACTTTGACAATCGACGGCGCGAGTCGCGCGGGCAAGATTTCGACCGAACGGCTACTCGACGCCCCAAGCATCGACGAGATGGCGAGGCAGACGCCCCCGCACGACGAGCATTACGTCGAAACGCGGCGAGAGTTGGGCGAGGTCTGGCCGGCCGGCGAGAAAATAGCCGAGCGCGCGGGAAATTCTTTGCTGCTGCTTCGCGCTCACGGCCTCGCTCGCCGTGCTCAGATCGTCACGGGCTTTCACTTCGATCGCGGCAAGCACGCCGCCGCGCCGCGCGATCAAATCGATCTCGCCCACGGGCGTGCGAAAACGACGCGCAAGGATGCGATAGCCTTTGAGGCGGAGTTGCCACAGGCAGAAGAGCTCGGCCTGCCCGCCGCGCCGGAACGCCGCCCGCCGCTGCTCGCGGTTCACCTGCCGCGCCCCGAAAGCGCGAGGGCGCGCTGGTAAACCCGCCGGCGCGGATGGCCTGTCGCCGCAGCCACCGCCTCACTCGCATCCTTGACGCTCATGGTCGCGAGCGCCGCGTTGAGGCTGGCATCGAGCGCCTCATCGTCGAGCGCTTCCGGCGTGCCTGCCGCCGGCGGTCCGACGACGACGACGATCTCGCCCTTGGGCGGACCGGCCACGCGGTAATGCGCGGCAAGCGCCGCGAGCGGCCGGCGCCGCACCTCTTCATAAAGTTTGGTCAGCTCGCGCGCGACCGCGGCTGGTCGGTCGCCCAAAATCTCGGCCATGTCGCCAAGGGACGCGGCGAGTCGCGGCGCGGTCTCGAAGAAGACGAGGGTGGCAGGCACAGTGCTGAGTTCGCTCAAGCTGCGTTTGCGCGCGGCGGATTTGGGCGGCAGAAAGCCTGCGAAGAGAAACCGGTCCGATGGCAGGCCCGAGAGAAGCAGTCCGGCCAGCGCGGCGGAAGGGCCGGGCAAGGCCGATACCGGGATGCCTTCAGCGAGCGCGGCTTGAACGAGCTTCCATCCCGGATCGGAAACAAGGGGCGTTCCCGCATCGCTGATCAGCGCCACCACCGCTCCCGCCTTCAGGCGCTCGATCAATTTCGGGCGCATGCGTTCGGCGTTGTGCTCGTGATAGGCGACAAGCGGCGTCGCCAACCCGAAATGAGCGATAAGCCTGAGGCTGACGCGCGTATCCTCGCAGGCGACGAGATCGGCCGCGGTCAAAAGATCGAGCGCGCGCAGCGTGATGTCGCGCAAATTGCCGATCGGCGTTGCGGTCAAGTAAAGCCCGGGGGCAAACCGCGTCGCGGAGGCGTCCAGCAGTTTACTTCGCGCTTGCACCTCGATAGGCTGCGCCGCGCTCGCCTCGCCCTCTGCGGAGATCACGCGTGCCGATCCACCTTCGCTGGCCTTTTGCGCGTCTTGCCGCCGCGGCATGTTTCCTCGTCTCGGCGCTAGCACTCGCGTCCTGCGGTGAGGTCAAGGTACCGATCCTGGAGCAGGGGCCGCAAGCGACCGCGCCCGGCACCCAGGCGACGCCGCCGGCTGCGGCGGCTCCGCAAGTGCAGCCTCTGCCGCCGATCTCGGCGGTACCCTCGCCCGCGGTTACGGCGCCGGGCAAGATCAATGTCGCGTTGCTTTTGCCGCTTTCGGGCCCCAGCGGCACCTTGGGTCAGGCGATGCTCAACGCGGCGCAAATG
>DATIXQ010000020.1:0-5247 GCA_035518375.1 Allostellaceae bacterium
CCGAGGCCAGTCCCTGCACGAACGAGCCCCGGATCTGCCCCTCGGCCACAAGCGGATTGAGGATCGTGCCGGCATCGTGCATCGAGACATATGAATCGACGCGCACCGACGCCGTCGCCGGATCGATCTCGACGCCGCAGAAATCGAACACGAAGCCGTATGTCAACGCCGGGTTGATGCGGTCGTCGGGCGCGGGCGCATCGAGCCCCGGCGGCATCCAGGCGCCGGTCTCGCGCAAGCTTGGCGGCACGCCGTCGGGTAGCAGCGCCGGCGACCAGTGCGCCGTGCCGGCGACACGCGCAAACGCGAGCGCGTTGTCGGGATTGCCGCGGCCGAAGAGCTTGCCGCGCGCGAACTCGACTTCCGTAGGACGCACGTTGAGCTGCTTCGCCGCGATCGCCGCGAGCCGCGCGCGCAGCTGCGTCGCCGCCATGTGCGCGGCGACCGCAGTCCCGCCGGCAAAGCGCGAGGAATAGGTCCCGGCCGCGATCGACCACGCATCCTTTGCGGTGTCGATCTCGAGATCGACGCGCACGTCCTCCGCTTCAAGGCCAAGCGCGTCGCCGACCACCTGCGCCAGCGCGGTCGCGTGGCTCTGCCCCTGGTTAGGCACGTCGGCGGTGACCGAGACCGCGCCCAGCGGATCGATCGCCACCGTCGCGAGCGCGAGCGCGCCGTTCTTCGGCCCCGCGCGCTCACGCGCCTCGGCCGTGAGCAACGTGGAGAGATAGCCCATGTTGGAAAGCGCGGGCTCGACTACGGCGGCGAAGCCGATGCCGTAGATGCGGCCCGCGTGCCGCGCCGCCGCGCGCCGCTCTTCGAGCGCGGCAAGGCGTCCCTCATCCACCGCCACGTCGATAGCGCGGGCGAAGTCGCCTGAATCGTAGCGCGACCCTGCCGCGCAGTCGTACGGGAACGAGCGCACGAGGTTCTTGCGGATCACGTCGAGCGGATCGAGCCGAAGCTCGACCGCGATCTGATGCATGAGCCGCTCGAGCGCGAGGTAATGCTGCGGCCCGCCGAAGCCGCGGATCAGGCCCGCCGGCATCGTGTTGGTCAGCACCACGCGGTTCAGGATCTCGACGTTCGCGACGTCGTAGGCGCCCGAGGCGGCACCGTGCATGCGGTAAAGCGGCCCCGGCATCGGCGCGCGCAGATAGGCGCCATAATCCTCGATGTTGTCGAACTTGAGCGCGAGGATGCGGCCCTCGCGCGTCACCGCCGCTTCGGCGGTCGCGATCCGCACCGGCCCGCAGCTCGCCGCCTGGAGATGTTCGAGCCGGTCCTCCACCCATTTGACGGGGCGCCCGGCGATGCGCGAGCAGGCGCACATCAGCACGATATAGGGAAAGACCGCGAGCTTCGCGCCGAAGCTGCCGCCGCTGTCCTTGGGCGTGCGCAGACGGAGCCGCGTTCCCGGTACGCGCAGCGCGCGCGCCATCACCGGGTGGATGCTGAACGGTCCCTGGAAATTCGCCGTCGTGTCATAGCTGTCGCTCGCGGGGTCGTACTCCGCCGCGACGACGAAGCACTCGATCGGCGTGAAGGAATTGCGCGGATAGCGCACGCTCACGGCAACGCGCGCAGACGCCTCGGCGAAGGCGCGGGCCGGATTGCCATAGACGAAATGCCGCTCGGAGACGACGTTCGAGCCTGCATCGGCGTGAACGAGCGGCGCGCCCGGGGCGATGGCGCTGCCCGGGTCGACCACGGCCGGCAACCGCTCGTACTCGACGTCGAGCTTCTCGCCCGCATCCTCGGCGCGATAGCGGTCGCTCGCGAGCACGACCGCGACCGGCTCGCCGACGAAGCGCACGCGCTCGACGGCCAAGGACCATTGCGGGATCGGCGCTTTCACCGCGACGAGGAACGGATCGGTGAGCTTCGCGATATCGGCGCCGGTAATGACGGCGTGCACGCCCGCGGTCGCAAGCGCCGCCGCGGCATCGATGCGGACGATCTTCGCGTGCGCATGGGGCGAGCGCACGATGTGAGCGTGGAGCGTGCGCGGCGCGACCGGCAGATCGTCAGCAAAGCGCCCGCGGCCCATCAGCAGCGCGCGGTCCTCGAACCGCCGCACAGGCTTGCCGACGAGGGAATGGTCTTCGCTGTCGCGCGCTGACATGGCCGCGCGCTAGCATCGGCATCGCCCGCGCGAAGTCAACGAGAGGGCAGGGAGGAAAGATGGCCTCGCTCATCGGCGAACGGGTCCTGCGCGTCGAGGACGAGCGGCTTTTGACCGGGCAGGGCCGCTTCACCGCCGATCTCGCGCTTCCGGGCGCGGCCCATGCGGTGTTCCTCCGTTCGCCGCATGCGCACGCGCGCATCGAGCGGATCGCGACCGAGGCGGCCCGCGCCGTACCGGGCGTGCTCGCGATCCTCACCGGCGCCGATTACGTGGCCGAGGGCTATCGCGGCATCAATCACACGCCGAACGGCGTCGATCATCTCGACGTGACGAAGCCCGCGTTCCAGCCCGCGAGCCTCCCCAATCCCGACCTGCCGCTGCAGATGCCGCTCGCGGCGGGGCGCGTGCGCCATGTCGGCGAAGGCGTGGCGATGGTCGTCGCCGAGACCGAGGATGCCGCCCGCGCCGCCGCCGAACACATCGAAGTGCGCTACGCGCGGCTTCCAGCCGTCACCGATCCGCTCGCGGCGCTCGCGCCCGGCGCGCCGCTTCTGTGGGAGGGAACGCGCGGCAATCTCTTCGTCGAGGCCGAGAACGGCGACCGCGCCGCGGTCGATGCCGCGATCGCCGCGGCGCATCGCGTCGTGCGGCTCGCCGCCAAGAACCAACGCCTCTGCCCCATGCCGATGGAGCCGCGCGCCGCCGTTGCGCAATATGATGCGCAAACCGGCCGCTACACGCTTCATTCGGCGAGCCAAGGCGTCCATCGCCACAAGATGGGGATCGTGGGCGCGCTCGGCGTGGCGCCGGAGAAGGTACGCGTCGTCACCGGCGATGTCGGCGGCGGGTTCGGCGTGCGCTCGCTCTGCTATCCCGAATATCCGCTTTTGTGCTGGGCCGCGCGCAAGGTTGGCCGGCCGGTAACGTGGACGGCGAGCCGCGCTGAATCATTCCTCAGCGATTTTCACGCGCGCGAGATGCACGCCGAGGGCGCGCTCGCGCTCGGGCCGGACGGTCGCATTACCGCGCTTGCGCTCGACTATGTCGGCAATCTCGGCGCGGTGCCGGCCTATTTCGCCGTGCTCTCGAACCTCCTCAGGATGCCGGGCGGGCCTTATGACATTCCGGCGATCCATGTGCGCGTGCGCGGCGTCTCAACGAATACGCAGCCGACCGGCGTCTATCGCGGCGCGGGCCGGCCCGAATCCTGCTTTATCGCCGAGCGCCTGCTCGATCTCGCGGCGGCGGAGCTGGGGCTCGACCGCGCCGAGCTGCGCCGGCGCAATGTGATTCGGCGCCTGCCTTATCCTTCGCCCTTGGGCCATCGCTATGACACGGGCGCGTTTGCCGAGAACCTGGACAAAGCGCTCGGCGTCGTCGATTGGCAAGGATTTCCCGCCCGCCGCGCCGCGGCCCTCGCTCGCGGCAAGCTCGCCGGGATCGCCGTCGTCAACTATCTCGAATCGCCGACGGGCTTCCCGATCGAGCGTACCGACATGCGGGTCCTGCCCGAGGGCCGCATCACCGCCGTCGTCGGCACCGGCCCGTCCGGCCAAGGTCACGAGACGAGCTTCGCGCAGGTCGTGGCCTCGGAGCTGCAACTTCCGATGGCGCGCGTCGCGGTGCTCCATGGCGACAGCGACGTCGCGATCGTCGGTGGCGGCTCGCACAGCGACCGATCGATGCGGCTTGCCGGCACGATCCTCGTGCGCGCGAGCGGCGAGCTGATCGAGAAAGGCCGCGCGCGCGCATCGCAATCGCTCGAAGCGGCGGCCGCCGACATCTCCTACGAGAATGGCCGTTTCGCCGTCGTCGGCACCGACCGCGCGATCACGCTCTTCGAGCTCGCGGCGCAAGAGCCGCTAGAGGCGACCGCGCAGATCGCGACCCGGCTTCACGCGCATCCGACGGGCGCGTGCGCGTGCGAGGTCGAGATCGATCCCGAGACCGGAAGTCTGCGCATCGTGCGCTATGTCACGGTCGACGATGTCGGCCGCGTTATCAACCCGATGATCGTCGAGGGGCAGGTGCATGGCGGCATCGCGCAGGGCGTGGGCCAGGCGGTGATGGAGGCGTGCGTCTATGACGGCGCGGCGCAGCTCGTGACGGGCTCGTTCCTCGACTATGCGATGCCGCGCGCCGACGACTTCCCGCCGTTCGCGACGCTGTCGGCGCCTACGGCGGCCGAGAGCAACCCGCTGGGCGTCAAGGGTGCCGGCGAATGCGGCACGACGCCCGCGCCCGCGGTGCTCGTCAACGCCATCTGCGATGCGCTCAATGCACCGCACATCGAGATGCCGGCGACGGCCGAGCGCATCTGGCGCGCGCTCAACCAATAACGGAGTCATTGCGAGGAGCCGAAGGCGACGAAGCAATCCCCGGGGGATTGCTTCGCTGCGCTCGCAATGGCAGTCCTTTACGGCCTACGACGCGTAGGGCGGGAAGCCCGCGCTGTTCTCCTCGGCCGCGAGGAGGCGCAGCATCGCCGGCCACTCGAGCACGCCATAGGGGCGGCGCGTGCCCGGCTGATAAAGATGCGCCGTATGGGCGAGCACGTTGTCGCTTGGCACGATGAGCTCCGCGCGCGCTGCCATGGCGTCGACCTGGCTGCGGCAGGACAATTCGAGCTGGTACATCGTGTTGAAGGCCTGCGGCACGCTCGCGCCACACGTCAGAAGCCCGTGCGAGCGCAGGATCAGCGCATCGTGCGGACCCAAATCGCGCACGAGGCGTTGGCGCTCGTCCTCGTCGATTGCCGGCCCTTCATAGTCGTGGTAGCCCAAATGCCCGACGAAGCGCATCGCCGTCTGCGTCAGCGGCAAGAGCCCTTCCTTCATCGACGAGACCGCCATGCCGGCGCGCGTGTGCGTGTGGATGACGCACTTCACCTCGGGCCGCGCGCGATGGATCGCGCCGTGGATGACATAGCCGGACTTGTTGATGCCGTAGTCGGTCTCTGGCTTCCACAGGATGTCGCCGTCGAGCGAAATCTTCACGAGGCTCGAGGCGGTGATCTCGCGATAGAGAAGACCGTAGAGATTGATGAGGAGATGATCCTCGGTCCCCGGGATGCGCGCGGTGATGTGGTTGTAGATGAGGTCAGTCATGCCGAAGAGATC
>DATIXQ010000021.1:0-22520 GCA_035518375.1 Allostellaceae bacterium
AGCGTGGCCCCGAGCGCCACGGCCAAGTCCTCATTCGCCGGGGCGGCGACGATGGCGGCCGGATCAGCGCTGCCGCGCATCAACCGCGTGAGGTGAAAGGGCGAGCCGACGAGCGCGGCATCGTCCGAGAACGCGATGGGCGGCGGCACGGGGATAGTCTCGTCGGCAAGGACGCGCAGCAGTACGAACTCCTCGCCAAGCTCGAGGCCGAATCCCAGCGGCGTCAGCCCGTTTGCGCGCAACACGAAGCTCTGCGCGATGCCATCGACGCGCGCATCGACGCGCCAGTGCCGCCGCACCGCGCCGCCGTGCAACGGCTCCATTGTGGCGATCTCGACGCGCGCCACATTCATCGCGTGGGCAATGATGGCCCCGATCTTGGCATCTGCCCCCTCACCCCAACCCTCTCCCCGGTGGGGAGAGAGAGTTTTCCCTTCCCCTCCCCCCGTGAGGGGGAGGGGAAGGGTGGGGGGTGACGTTGGCACCGGCTAGACCGCGCCCACGGCGTGCCCGCCATCGACCGGAAGCACCGCGCCGCTGATATAGGCGCCGGCGTCGGAGCATAAGAGCAGCAGCGCGCCGTCGAGATCCGGCGGCTCGCCGCTGCGGCCCAAAGGAATGCGGCGCACGAGCGCCTTCCCGACCTCGCTCTGCAGGAAGGCGCGGTTGAGATCGGTCTCGAAATAGCCGGGCGCGATCGCGTTGACCGTGATGCCGTAGCGGCCCAGCTCCATCGCGAGCGTGTGCGTCAGATGGACGAGCCCGGCCTTGGCCGCGGCATAGGCCGGCACATTGCGGATCGTCCGCAGCGCCAGCAGCGAGGCGATGTTGACGATGCGGCCGGGCCGGCGCGCCGCGATCCACAACGACGCGAGCTCCCGCGACATGAGCCACGCGCCCTTGAGATTCGTATCGAGCGTGCGGTCCCAATCGCTCTCGTCATGCTCAAGGAGCGGCTTCGAGATGGCGATGCCGGCATTGTTGACGAGAATATCTGCTGGACCGAGCCGCTCTTCCGCTGCCGCAACGGCGCGGCGCACGCTCGCATAGTCGCTGACATCGCACGGGATGGCGGCCGCCCGGCCGCCCGCGGCGGCGATCTCGGCCTCGGCCGCACGAAGCTCGTGCTCGCGCCGCGCGAGCAGCGCCACCGACGCGCCGGCGCGCGACAGCACCTCGGCGAAATGCCGGCCGAGGCCAGAGGAGGCGCCGGTCACGATGGCGCTGCGCGAGGCGAGCGAGAAATCGGCCATCGCCTAGTCCTCCAGCGCGCTTGCGCGCTCGCGCAGCACGAATTTCTGGATCTTGCCGGTCGACGTCTTGGGCAGATCGCCGAACACGATGCGCTTCGGTACCTTGAAGTGCGCAAGATTGTCGCGGCAGAAGGCGATGATGTCGGCAGCGCTCGCCGTGGCGCCGTTCTTCAGCGTCACGAAGGCGCACGGGCTCTCGCCCCATTGCGGATCAGGTCGCGCCACCACCGCCGCCTCCATTACGGACGGGTGCTTGTAGAGAACCTCCTCGACCTCGAGCGAGGAGATGTTCTCGCCACCCGAGATGATGATGTCCTTCGAGCGGTCCTTGATCTCGACATAGCCGTCATCGTGCATGACGCCCAGATCGCCGGTATGGAACCAGCCGTCGCCGAAGGCCTCGGTGGTCGCGGCCGGATTCTTGAGATAGCCCTTCATCAGCGTGTTGGAGCGCAGCATCAGCTCGCCGATGGTGGCGCCGTCGGCGGGCACGTCGCGCATCGTCGCCGGGTCCATGACGCGCACGCCCGCGAGCGTCGGATAGGCGACGCCCTGGCGCGCCATCTTGGCGGCACGCGTCTCGAGCGGCAGCTCCGCCCACCCGTCCTGCGCGACGCACAAGGTCGCGGGCCCATAGGACTCGGTGAGGCCGTAGAGATGCGTCACGCGGAAGCCCATGCGCTCCATGTTGGCGATGATGGTTGATGGCGGCGCCGCACCTCCTGTAGCGATCTCGATCGTGCGCGTGAAGCGACGTTTCACCCCCTCGGGTGCGTGCACGAGCATGTTCAGCACGACCGGCGCGCCGCACATATGCGTCACATCGTGCCGCGCGATCGCCGGAAATATGTCCCGGGGATCGACGCGGCGCAGGCATACGTGCGTACCGGCAACGGCCGTCACTGCCCACGGATAGGTCCAGCCGTTGCAGTGGAACATCGGCAGGGACCAGAGATAGACCGCGCGCGCCGAAAGCCCGAACGCGAGCACGTTGCCGATCGCGTTGAGGAACGCGCCGCGATGATGATAGACGACGCCCTTAGGATTGCCGGTCGTGCCGGACGTGTAGTTGAGCGCGATCGCCTGCCACTCGTCCTGCGGCATCGGCCACGGCTCGGTCTCGTCGCCGGTCGCGAGGAAAGCTTCGTAGTCCATCTCGCCGAGCAGCGTGCCGCCCTCATAGAGCGGATCGTCGATGTCGATCACCGTTCGGGGCCTTCGTTCCTGCAGCGCCGCGGCGACGACGGAGGAATATTCACGGTCGGCGATCAGGACCTTGCTCTCGGCGTGGCCCAAGATGAAAGCGATGGTGCGCGCGTCGAGCCGGTAGTTGAGCGCGTTGAGCACGCCGCCCGCCATGGCGACGCCGAAATGCGCCTCGAGCAGCGCCGGCACGTTGGGCGCCATCACCGAGACCGTATCGCCCAACCCGACGCCGCGCTTGCGCAAGGCCGAGGCGAGGCGGCAGCAGCGCGCATAGAATTCGCGATAGCTGAAGCGGCGCTCGCCATGGACGACCGCGAGCTTCTCGGGGTGAACGGCAGCCGCGCGCGCGAGGAACGAGAGCGGCGAAAGCGCCACGAAATTGGCGGGGCCACGGTCGAGGTGCGGGGCGTCGTACAGCGCCATGGCGGCGATGATATCCCGGCGTCTTCGTTGCGCTACCCCCCACCCCGCCCCTCCCCCTCAAGGGGTGAGGGAGTCCGTGCTAAGCTTTCGCCCCGTGCGTATCGACATCGTGCTCGACGTGATCTGTCCGTGGTGCTTCATCGGCAAGCGCCGGCTCGAGCGTGCGCTGGCTCTACGCCCCGAAATCGCGCCCGAAATTTCTTGGCGTCCGTTCCAGCTCAATCCCGACATGCCGGCCGACGGCATGGCGCGGCGCGATTATCTCGCCTCGAAGTTCGGGGGATCGCAGCACGCGCAGCGCGTCTACCAGTCGGCGAGCGAAGCGGGCGCCGCGGTTGGCATCCTCTTCGCGTTCGAGCGCGCCGAACGCACCCCCAACACCCAGGACGCGCACCGGCTCGTGCGGCGCGCCGAGCGCGCGGGCCGCGCCGGCCCGATGGTCGAGGCGATGTTCCGCGCCTATTTCCTCGAAGGCGTCGATCTAGGCGACCCGGCGCGGCTCCTCGATCTTGCCGTGGACGCCGGGCTCGGGCGCGCGGAAACGCGGCGCTTTCTCTCCGGCGAGGACGGGCTTTCCGACATGCTCGCCGAAGACCGCGCCGCGCGCCGCATCGGCATCAACGCCGTGCCGTGCTTCATCTTCGAGGAGCGCTATGCGATCTCGGGCGCGCAGGAGCCCGAGTTCTTCCTCCCCGTCTTCGATCTCGTGCAGAACGGCGGCGAGGTCGCGGCGAGCTGAAGGAGGGACAGACGATGGGTCCGGACATCACGCGCTCAGCGCTCATCATCGTCGACATGCAGAACGACTTCGTGCATCCCGACGGCGGCTTCGCGCAGCGCGCCCGCGCGAACCCCGAAGCGAAGATCGACATGCCGTTCCTGATGGGCACGATCCCGCAGGCGCGGCGGCTCGCGGACAGTTTCCGCAAGGCAGAGCGCCCGGTCGTCTATATCGCACATGTGCTGAAGCCCGACTATTCCGACGCGCAGTTCCCCTATTGGCGGCACGCGCGCGGAGCGCTCGCCGGAAACCGGACCTTCATCACCGAAGGCACGTGGGGCGCCGAGATCATCGACGAGCTGAAGCCCCAGGAAGGCGAGCATCTCGTCGTGAAGAAGGGCTTCGGCGGCTTTTCCAACACGCCGCTCGACACGATCCTGCGCAACATGAGTGTCACGACCTGCGTCGTCGCGGGCGTCACCACCTGCGTCTGCGTCTCGACCACCATCCGCGGCGGGGTCGAGCATAATTACCGCATGATCCTGGCGCAGGACGCCGTCGCCGAGGTGCATCGCGACACGCACGAGGCCGAGCTCAAGACCATGCAGCGCGTCTTCGCCGACGTCAAAAGCACGGACGAGGTCGCGGCCATGTTGGCGGCGATCTAGGGCGTGACCTATGCGGACTGAACCTCTTTTGTCGTCATGGCCGGACTTGTTCCGGCCATCCACGAGTATGCCTCAGCTTTAAAGGAACACGTGGATGCCCGGCACGGAGGCCGGGCATGACGAGATTTTATTCAAGCGGATCGGGAACCGCCCTGACCCTCACCCCGTTTGGGCGTGCTGGGCCGCGGCTGCCGATGTAGCGGCTCCTTGCGCGGCGATCGCCGCGAGGCGATTGAGGATCGCGCTCACGCCTTTCAAGCGCGCGGCGGGTGTGTCCCAGCTGCGCGCGATGACGAGGCGATGGTCGGGGCGCAGCTTCGCGGTGCCGGAATTTTCCTGGATGAAGCGGACGAGCCCGGCCGGGTTGGCGAAGCGGTCGCCGTGGAAGGCCACGACCGCGCCCTTGGGCCCGGCTTCGACCTTGGCGACGCCGGCGTCGCGGCAGAGGCGCTTGATGGCGATGATCTCGAGCAGATTGTCGACCTCCTCCGGCAGCTTGCCGAAGCGATCCACCAGCTCGGCCGCGAAGCCGTCGATCTCGCGCCGGTCGAGGAGCGACGCGATGCGGCGGTAGAGGCCGAGGCGGACATTGAGGTCGGAGACGTAGTCCTCGGGGATGAGGACGGGCGTGCCGATGGTGATCTGCGGCGTCCAATCCTCGGGCGCTTCCTCCATGTGCGCGCCGGCGCGCGCGGCGGCCACGGCCTCTTCCAGCAGATGCTGATAAAGCTCGACACCGACCTCGCGGATATGGCCCGACTGCTCCTCGCCCAAGAGGTTGCCTGCGCCGCGGATGTCGAGATCGTGGCTCGCCAGCGTGAAGCCCGCGCCGAGCTGGTCGAGCGTCTGCATCACCTCGAGCCGGCGTTTCGCCGTCTCGGTCAGGAGCTTGCCCGCGGGCAGCGTCAGATAGGCATAGGCCCGCACCTTGGCGCGGCCGATGCGGCCGCGGAGCTGGTAAAGCTGCGCCAGCCCGAACATGTCGGCGCGATGAATGATGAGCGTGTTCGCACTCGGAATGTCGAGGCCCGATTCGATGATATTGGTCGAGAGCAGAATGTCGGCGGCGTGCTCGTCGAAGGCGGACATGACGCGCTCGAGCTCGCTCGGAGCCATCTTGCCGTGCGCCACGGCGACCTTGATCTCGGGCACCAGCTCCGTGAGCTGCGCGCGCACCTCGTCGAGATCGGCGATCCGCGGCACGACATAGAACACCTGCCCGCCGCGATGCATCTCGCGCAGGATCGCCTCGCGCACGACGACGGGATCGTAGGGCAGCACGAAGGTGCGCACGGCGAGCCGGTCGACCGGCGGGGTCGCGATGACGCTCATCTCGCGCACGCCCGAGAGCGCCTGCTGCAGCGTGCGCGGGATCGGCGTCGCCGTCAGCGTCAGCACGTGCACATTGGCCTTGAGCTGCTTCAGGCGCTCTTTCTGCGCCACGCCGAAATGCTGCTCCTCGTCGACGACAAGAAGGCCGAGATTGCGGAAGGTGATGGATTTGGCGAGAAGCGCATGCGTGCCGATGATGATGTCGATGCGGCCCTCGGCGAGGTCGCGCTTCACCTCGGAAGCGCGCTTGCCGGCAACGAGCCGCGAGAGCTGCTCGACGCGCACGGGCATGCCCGCGAAGCGATCGAGGAAGGTGCGGTGGTGCTGGCGCGCGAGCAGCGTCGTCGGAACCACGACCGCGACCTGCATGCCGGCCATCACCGCGATGAAGGCGGCGCGCAGCGCGACCTCGGTTTTGCCGAAGCCGACATCGCCGCATATGAGCCGGTCCATCGGCCGGCCGGTGCCGAGATCGTGGAGCGTGTCGCCGATCGCGCGCTCCTGGTCGTCGGTCTCGGGATAGGGGAAGCGCGCGGCGAATTCCTCGTAAACTCCTTCGGGCGCGTTGAGGGTTTCGCCCTGGCGGAGCTGCCGCTCGGCCGCGACCTGGATCAGCTCGCCGGCGATGTCGCGGATGCGTTTTTTGACCCGCGCCTTGCGCGACTGCCACGCCACCGAGCCGAGCCGGTCGAGCGGAACGTCGAGCGCCTCCGAGCCGTAGCGCGACAGAACCTCGATGTTCTCGACCGGCACGAACAGCTTGTCGTCGCCGGCGTAGAGAACGCGCAGGCAATCGTGCGGCGCGCCGGCGACATCGAGCGTGACGAGGCCGTCATAACGGCCGATGCCGTGCTCGGCGTGGACGACGAGATCGCCTTGCGTCAGCGAGGCGACCTCGGCGACGAAATCCTGGTAGTTGGCGCGCCGCCGCGTCGCCGGCCGCGCGAGCCGGTCGCCCAGAATGTCCTGCTCGGTGACGAGCGCCAAGTCATCGAAGCGATAGCCATGCTCGAGCGGAAGCACGGCGAGCGCCGCCTGGCCGAGCGCGATGTCCGCGAACTCGGGCCAGCCGCCGATCACGGTCGGGTTGCTGACGCCGTGGTCGCGCAGCAGCGTCTTCAGGCGCTCGGCGGAGCCCTGGCTGTAGGCGGCGATGAGGGTGCGGCGGCCGTGGTCGCGCTCGTCGAGGATGTGGTCGCGCACGGCGTCGAACAAATTGACGCTCTGGCTCGCCCGCGCCTCGGCGAAGTCGCGGCCCGGCTTCGCCCCGGCATCGACCGCGGGCGCCCTCCCCTCGCCCGCGAACGGCGTGAACGCGCCGACATGCCGACCTGCGAGAGCCGCCGTCCATGCGGCATCGTCGAGAAAGAACTGCCCCGGCTCGACCGCGCGATAGGGCGGCGAGGCCGCGCGCGCGGCCCGGCTCACATCGCGCCGCGCGGCGTAGAAATCGTTCACCTGCTCGAGCCGGTCGCGCCGCACCTCCTCCGCCTCGTGGTCGAGCGTGACCGCCGCCTCGGGCAGATAGTCGAAGAGCGTCTCAAGGCTCTCGTAATAAAGCGGTAGCCAATGCTCCATGCCGATATAGCGCCGCCCTGCGCTCACGGCCTCGTAGAGCGGATCGTCATTGGCGACCGTGCCGAACTGGTCGCGGTAGCGCGAGCGGAAGCGGTGGATCGCCTCCTCGTCGAGCAGCACTTCGCTCATCGGGCGCAGCACGATGGATTGGGCCGCGCCGGTCGTGCGCTGCGTCAGCGGATCGAAGCTGCGCAACCCCTCGATCTCCTCGCCGAAGAAATCGAGCCGCACCGGCGCGCGCGCGCCCGACGGGAAGAGGTCGGCGATGCCGCCGCGGATCGCAAACTCGCCCGCCTCGCGCACCGTATCGGTGCGCTGATAACCGTTGCGCTCGAGGAACGAAGCGAGCCGGTCGTGCGAGATCCGCCCGCCCAGCCCTAGCTTCAGCACGCGGTCGGCGAAAAGCTTGCGCGGCGGCACGCGCTGCACGATGGCATTGACGGTCGTGAGCACCACGGCACCCTCGCCTTCGCCGGACGCCAAGCGCGTCAGCGCATCGACGCGGCGGCTCACGATCTCGGGGTTGGGCGAGACGCGATCGTAAGGGAGGCAGTCCCACGCCGGAACCGAGAGAACCGGCAAGCCAGGATGAAAGAAGGCGAGTGCCGCAAGCGTCCGCGCCATGCGCCCGTCGTCGCGGCAGACATGTAGGAGCGACGGCACGGTGCCGCGCGCCACGAGCCCGCCCATGACATAGGCGTCGTGCCCTTCGGGCGCGGCGAAGATGGTGAGGCGTTCGCCCGCGCGGCGCGCGGCGAAGAATGACGTAAGCTCGCTCACCCTGGACGCGGCCCCGCGCGGAAATCCATAAGCCGGCGCAGGAGGCTCGTGTCTTGTGCCGCCGGCGGCGCGGCAAGACCACTGATCCAGGAAACGATGTCGTCGTCGCGCTCGGCGAGCAGGGCCTCGAATAGATCGAGCTCGCGCGGCGACAGCGACGGCAGATGACGCTCGGCGAACGGGCCGAGCAGCAGGTCGGCCTCGCGCATGCCGCGGTGCCAGCTGCGGAACAGGAGCCGCTTCAGCCTGATGTCGGGTGGTTCTTCCATATGGCGATAATCTTGGCGCCCGGCGCGGCGGGATCAAGCGCCCTTTCCGATGGTCGTGCCGCCTGATAGGTTCCGGCCGAGATTGCCACGGGGAGGCGCAAATGGCGCAGAAGCCGCGCATCATCGCGATCGAGGAGCATTATGTCGACGCCGAAGTGCGCTCGCACTTCGACGCGGCCGACCAGAGCAAGCAGCCGGACGTGGCCGAGCGGCTCGAGGACCTGAGCAACCTGCGCATCGCCGAGATGGACGAATGCGGCATCGATTTCCAGGTGCTGTCCCTGACCGCGCCCTCGACGCAGCGCTTCGCGCCGGAGACCGCAGTGCGGCTCGCGCGCGCGGCGAACGATCGGCTCTACGAGGCGGTGAAGCGGCACCCGACGCGCTTTGCCGCCTTTGCCGCGATCCCAACGCCCGATCCCAAGGCCGCGGCCGACGAGCTCGAGCGTACGGTCACGAAGTATGGCTTCAAGGGCGCCATGGTGCATGGGCTCACGAACGGCGCCTTCCTCGACGAAAAGCGCTTCTGGCCGATCTTCGAGCGGGCGGCGGCCTTGGACGTGCCGCTCTACATGCATCCCGCCAACCCGAGCCCGATCGTCGTCGATGCCTATTACAAGGAATATGTGAGGGATTTCCCGCTCCTCGTGCGCGCCGGCTGGGGCTTCACGGTCGAGACCGCGACACAAGGCATCCGCCTCGTGCTCTCGGGCGTGTTCGAGAAATACCCGAACCTCAAGATCATTCTCGGCCACCTCGGCGAAGGCCTGCCGTTCCTGCTCTGGCGCATCGACTCGGCACTGTCGCGTGAAGGCAACAAACCCTTGAAGTTCCGCGAGCTCTTCTGCAAGCATTTCTGGATCACGACGAGCGGATTCTTCTCGAACCCGGCACTCCTCTGCTGCGTGCAGGAACTGGGGGTCGACCGCATCATCTTCTCGGTCGATTACCCTTATGTGATGAACAAGCCCGCGGTCGATTGGATTCCGCACATCCCGCTGTGCGACGAGGACAAGGAAAAGATCCTGCACGGCAACGTCGAGAAGCTTCTGAAGCTTTGAGGGCGAGAAGGCTCGGGCGGGATTGGCGTAGATTGAATCGTCGTTCCCGCGCAGGCGGGAACCCAGGGCAAGTGACGAGCAGCTGCCCTGGGCCCCCGCTTCCGCGGGGGCGACGGAAAAGGCTTCAACCCGACTGGATCGGACGCTAGCGCGTGCGCCCGGAAATCCTCTTCCCGATCTTTGCGCCGGTCACGACCCTGCCGGGCGTAGGACCACGCCTCGGCAAACTGTTCGAGCATCTCGCCGGGCCCGCGGTCGTCGATCTGTTCTGGCACCTGCCGATCGACATCATCGACCGGCGCTTCACGCCCAAGATCGCGGCGGCACCCGCGGGCGTCATCGCCACCATCTCCGTGATCGTCGATGCGCACGAGCCGCCGCGCTCGCCGCGCCAGCCCTATCGCGTGCGCTGCCGCGACGAGACCGGGTTTCTCCATCTCGTGTTTTTCCATGCCAAGGGCGACTACCTCGCGCGTACCCTGCCGGTTGGATCGAAGCGCGTGGTGAGCGGCAAGGTCGAGTACTTCAACAACCAGGTGCAGATCACCCATCCCGACCACATCGCCGCGCCCGAGGACGCCGCGAAGCTGAAGCCGATCGAGCCCGTCTATCCGCTGACCGCCGGCTTAAGCCTCCGCGTCGTGCAAAAGGCGGTGGACGCGGCACTCGCGCGGGCACCGGAGCTGCCGGACTGGCTCGATCCCGATTTCGCGGCGCGGCGGAACTGGCCCGCTTGGCGGGAAGCCGTGCACGCGGCGCATGCGCCGCAGAGCGCGGAGGATTTGCTGCCCAATGCGCCGCCGCGCGAGCGCCTTGCTTATGACGAGCTGCTGTCGAATCAGCTCGCGCTCGCGCTCGTGCGCCAGCACCAGAAAGCGCTGCCCGGCCGCGCGCTCGCCGCGCGCGGGCAGTTGCGGAAGAAGCTCATCGCGTCCCTCCCCTTCTCCCTCACGTCGGGTCAGCGCGCCGCGATCGCCGAGATCACCGCCGACATGGCAGCGCCAACACGCATGCTGCGCCTGCTGCAAGGCGATGTCGGCAGCGGCAAGACGGTGGTGGCGTTGGCGGCGATGGCGGACGCGGTCGAGGCCGCGGCGCAAGCGGCACTGATGGCGCCCACGGAGCTGCTGGCGCGCCAGCATTTCGCCACGCTCAGCGAGCTTGCCGCCGGGAGCGGCATCGAGGTCGCGCTCCTGACCGGGCGCGAAAAGGGCCGCGCGCGCGACCAAATCCTGGCCCGGCTTGCCGACGGTAAGATCGGCATCCTGGTCGGGACCCACGCGCTCGTCGAGGACGATGTGGTCTTCAAAGATCTGGCACTCGCCGTCATCGACGAGCAGCACCGTTTCGGCGTCGAGCAGCGCGTGGCGCTCGCGGCCAAGGGCCGCGCGGTCGATATCCTGGTGATGACGGCGACGCCGATCCCACGCACCTTGATGCTGACCTCCTATGGCGACCTCGAGGCATCGCGGCTCGCCGAGAAGCCGGCCGGACGGCGGCCGGTCACGACCGTCACGCTGCCGTCAACGCGGCTCGAGGAGGTCGTGGGCGCGGTGCGGCGCGCGCTCGAGGCGGGCGCCAAGGTTTATTGGATCTGCCCGCTCGTCGAGGAATCCGAGACGATCGATTTGCAGGCTGCGGTCGATCGACACGCGCAACTCCATAAGATCTTCGGCGCGCGCACCGGGCTCGTGCATGGCCGCATGAAGGGGCCCGAGCGCGACAAGGCGATGGCGGCCTTCGCCGATGGCGATGTCGATCTTCTCGTCGCAACCACGGTCGTCGAGGTCGGCGTCGACGTGCCGGCTGCGACGGTCATGGTGATCGAGCATGCCGAGCGCTTCGGCCTCGCGCAGCTCCATCAGCTGCGCGGACGGATCGGGCGCGGCGACAAACCCTCGACCTGTCTTCTCGTCTATGCGCAACCGCTTGGCGAGACGGCGCGGCAGCGTCTCTCGATTCTGCGCGAGACCGAGGACGGGTTTCGCATCGCCGAGGAGGATTTGCGCCTGCGCGGCGCCGGCGAGATGCTCGGTACGCGGCAGAGCGGCCTGCCGCAGATGCGACTGGCCGATCTCGCGGTCCATGCCGAGCTGCTCGAGGCCGCGCGCGACGATGCGCGACTCGTCCTCGCGCGCGACCCCGAGCTCGAGACCAAGCGCGGCCAGGCTTTGCGCGTGCTCCTCTACCTTTTCGCGCGCGACCTCGCCGTTAAATATTTGCGCTCGGGATAGCGTCAACCTTGCCGCGCGCGGCGGGGCTGTCCTAGTGTGCCGGGCAAGCGATGGCGCGATGGAAGGGGGGCCTGCCTGATGACGGGCGCACGGGCTTGGCGGTTGACGGTTGTAACTATTCTGGGGGCGGTGCTTGCGAGTTGCACGAACCCGCATGCGCCTTTTTATGACGCGCCCACAGGCCTCACCGGCGCCACTGGCGCCACGGTCGGCCTGTCGCAAAACCCCAACACGCCAAGCGGCGCCGATGGCGATACGCGAATTGTCACGGTCGACGACCAACCGGTGAGCGCGCTCGATTTCGACCAGGTTCTGCTGCAACCGGGCGAGCATACGCTCGGCGTCGAATATTTCGGCGCCGCCGCCGCTGCGACCGTGCCGATCACGGCGACCTTCCGCGCCGGGGCGCGTTACCAGGCCCGGGGCCGGAAGGAGGGGCCGTGCGATGCCGTGGTTTGGCTTCAGCAGGAAGGCGCCGACCAGGCGCTCAGCAAGCAATTCAACGTGCACCTGACGGCAAAACCCGCCATCACCGGCGCGCCGGTCTTCGCGGTCGCCTGCAACTGAGCCGGCACACCCTTAGCCGCGAGGCTCGGCTGCTTCGATCTCTGGCTTTCGCTCGGCT
This sequence comes from Allostellaceae bacterium, assembly GCA_035518375.1. Taxonomy (GTDB): domain Bacteria; phylum Pseudomonadota; class Alphaproteobacteria; order ATCC43930; family CGMCC-115725; genus DATJLY01. The sequence continues at coordinate 12,151 of DATIXQ010000021.1, forward strand.
TCGCTGACGGCCGGGGGACGCGGCGGCGGCGCGACGATACCCCCCGAAAGGACGAACTTCACAGCCTCCTCCACCGACATCGGCAGAGACAGTAGATCGCGTCGCCGCGCGAACATGAGGTATCCGGAGGTCGGATTGGGCGTCGTCGGCACGAACACCGCGACAGTATCAGGCCCGACATGCTCGCGGATGTCGCCCTCGGGCTGCACCGTCACGAAGGCGATGGTCCACATGCCCGGGCGCGGCCATTCCACGAGTACGACCTCGCGGAAAGTGTTGCTCTGCTTCGCCAGAACGGTCTCGAAAATCTGCTTCGCCGCGCCGTAGATGCTGCGCACCACGGGCATGCGCGCCATGATGTGCTCGCTCAAACGCACGAAGAGACGGCCGATATAGCCCGCGGTGAGCGCGCCGACGATGGTCAGGACAAGCACCGCGATCACCAGCCCCAGCCCCGGCACCGGCACGTACGTCGCCGGATTGTATTGCCGGGGCAGAAGCCCGCCGACCGTGTCGTCGATGAAATGGATGAAGGCCCAGGTGAGATAGAGCGTCAGCGCGATCGGCCCGGTGACGAGGATGCCGGCGATGAAATAGCCGCGCAGGCGCTCCATCACGGTGCGGCGCTCGCGGCGCGGAGGAACCGGGGCTGAAGGGGTTTGTGCTTGCATGAGCTATGATGGCGTGAAGGGGCGGCGCGCGCTGGCGAAGATGTGATCCCGCGGTGAAGGCGCTTCGCGTAGGGTTGAGCGACTTCGGGAAATCGCGTGCCCCGACTCTAACCGCCCGGGAGAGAAGCCGCCAGTGACGATCGCCGCGCCACGCCTTCTGTCGCTCGCCACGGCCGTTCCGCCCTTCGAGATGGGGCAGCGCGAGGTGGCCGAGCGCGCCCGGCGCATCTTCAGCGGCGTGGCGAAGGGCGAACTCGACCGTCTCATGCCGGTCTTCGCCAATGCCGGGATCGCGCGGCGCTATTCCTGCGTGCCGATCGACTGGTACGAGAGCCCGCACGGCTGGGTCGACCGCAACGCCCTGTACCTCGACAACGCGACCCGGCTGCTCGAAGACGCGGCGCGGCGCGCGCTTGAGGCGGCGCGCTTGCGGCCCGGCGATGTCGATGCCGTCGTGTGTGTTTCGACCACCGGCATCGCGACGCCAAGCCTCGATGCGGTCGTCGCAGGCCGGCTCGGCCTGCGGCCCGACGTGCGGCGCTTGCCGGTGTTTGGGCTCGGCTGCGCCGGCGGCGTCAACGGGCTCGCGAGCGCGGTCGATCTGGCGCGCGCCGCGCCGGGCTCCCGTGTTCTCTTTCTCGTCGTCGAACTGTGCGCGCTGTCGTTCCGCCGGCACGACATATCCAAGAGCAACATCGTCGCGACCGCGCTCTTCGGCGACGGCGCCGCGGCGGCCGTGGTCTCGAGCAAGGGATACGGGCCCGCATTCGGCAATGCCGGCGAGCACACCTGGCCCAGCTCGCTCGACATCATGGGCTGGGACGTGGCCGAGGACGGGTTGAAGGCGATCTTCTCGCGCGACATCCCGGCGTTGGTCGAGCGCGACCTGCGCGCCGTCGTCGGCGATTTCCTGCGCCGCGAAGACTTGCGGCTCGGCGACATCCGCCATTACGTGTGCCATCCCGGCGGCGCCAAGGTGGTGACGGCGCTGGAGGCCGCGTTCGAGCTGCCCGCCGGCGCGCTCGACAGTGCGCGCGGCGTCTTGAGCGACTACGGCAACATGTCGGCGCCGACCGTGCTGTTCGTGCTCGACCGCGTGCTGCGCTCGGGCGCGGAGGGCCGCATGCTGCTGACGGCTTTGGGACCGGGATTCACCGCGGGAATGCTGCGGCTCGACGTGCCGGGATGAGTCCGGTCCTCGCCGCGGCGCTGCTCGTCGCGGCGGAGCGGCTTGTTGAGCTCGCGCTGTCGCGCCACAACGCGCGGGCGCTCTTGCGCGGCGGCGCGGTCGAGCACGGGCGCTCGCATTATCCCCTCATCGTGCTGCTGCACGCGCTGTGGCTCGGCGCGATCTTATGGGTCGTTCCGTCTGCCGCCTGGCCCAACTGGTGGCTCGCCGGATGCTATTTCGCGCTCCAGTTCGTGCGCGCCTGGGCGATCCTGAGCCTCGGCCCTTATTGGACGACGCGCGTCATCACACTGCCGGGCGCGCCGCTCGTGACGAGCGGCCCCTACCGTTTCCTGCGCCACCCGATCTATGCCGTCGTCGTGGGCGAGATCGCGCTGCTGCCGGCAATGTTCGGCGCATGGCGCCTCGCGCTTGCGGCAAGCGCCGTCAACGCCGCGATGCTTACTTGGCGCATCACGAGCGAGGACCGCGCGCTGGCGCCGCGCCGCGGCGTCTAGCCTCTACTTCTCGCGGAAGGCGCGGTGGAAACTGTCGAGGATCGGCGACAGTGCATAGAGCGCCACGGTGCTCTTGCCGGTCCGGATCATCGCCTCGGCCGGCATGCCGGGCACGAGCTTGACGTCGGTGCGATCCTTGAGCTCCTGCGGGTCGATTGCGAGCTTCACCGCGAAGTAGCTCTGGCGCGCCTCCTTGTCGTTGAGCTCGTCGGCCGAGACGTAGGTCACGCTCGCATCAAGCGGCGGCGTGCGCCGGGTGCGGTAAGGCAAGAGCCGCACCTCTGCCGGGAGCCCTTCGCGCAGGCGGTCGATATCGACGGGCCGCACCCGCGCCTCGATGACAAGCCGGTCGTCCTTCGGCACGAGATCGAGGAGCGGCTCGCCGGGATTGACGACGCCGCCCGGCGTGTGGACGCGAAGATTGGTGACGGTGCCGTCCTCGGGCGCCTTCACGTCGGTGCGCGCAAGCACCGCCGCGGTGGCCGCGGTCGTCTGCGCGAGCCCGCCGAGCTTCTGCTGCGTATCGCGCAGATCGTCGGCGGCGCGCTTCTGGTCGTCGTTCTTGAGGCTCAGTATGTCGACCTCGCCCTCGGCGACCGTCTCCTTGGCGCGCGCGATCTGCGCCATGAGATCGCCGGCCTTTCCCTGCGTGTCGACCAGCTGGCGCTCCAACTCGAGAAGACGGCCCTTGCGCTCGAGCCCTTGGTTCACGAGCGAGGCGACGCTCTTGATCTCCTCGTTCAAAAGCGCGCCGCGGCTCGTATCGGCGACGCTTTCCGCCTGGAAGCCGGCGATTTCCGCCTTCGACTGGTTGATGCGCTCGCCGATCGCGTCGACCTTGGATTTCTGCAGAAGTTTCCAGGCGTCGAAGATCTTCTGCTGGCCCGCGATCGCCTGCGCCACCGCCGGATCGTCCTGATGCGCGACGAGATCGGCGGGAAAAGTTATCGCGTCCGTCCCATCGCGCTCGGCGACGAGCCGAGCCTCGGCGGCCCGCGCGTCCCTGAGTTCGCCTGCGGCGGTCGCATAGGCGGTGCGCGCCTTCGTGTCGTCGAGGCGGACCAAGATTTCGCCCGCGGTCACGGCATCGCCGTCCTGGACCAGTATTTCCTTGATGATGCCGCCCTCGAGATGCTGGATCGTCTTGCGATGCGAATCCGAGACGACGACGCCACCCGCCACGACCGCGCTTTCGAGCGGGGCAAAGGCCGACCACACGCCGAGGCCGAGCACAAACACGCCCACGAGCACAGCGCCGAAGAGCACAAGCCGGCGGCAGCGGGCGAGCGGCGTTGCGGGCGCAGGCGGGAGGCCACCTTCGTAGGTGATGAGACTCATACGGCTCTCCTCGGGACCTAGGCCGATTGTCTCTGCAACGGCACCGGCTGGTGGCGCGGCGCATGAAGCTTGGCAATGACGTCGGCCCGGTTGCCGTAGACATCGACCATGCCGTTGCGCAGCACGAGGAGTTTGTCGGCAAGGCCAAGGATACTCGGCCGGTGCGCGACGATGAGAACGGTGGCGCCGCGGCGCTTCAACTCGAGCAGAGCCGCGTGCAGCGCCTCGTCGCCTTCCTGGTCGAGGCTTGCATTGGGCTCGTCGAGCACGACGAGCCGCGGCCGGCCGAACACGGCACGCGCGAGCGCGATGCGCTGGCGCAGGCCGCCCGAGAGCTTGATGCCGCCATCGCCGATCTCGCTGTCGTAGCCGGCGGGCAGGTTCATGATCGCGCCGTGCAGGCCGACGAGCTGCGCTGCCTCGATCACCGCATCAGGCTTGGCCGCGGCCATGCGCGCGATGTTGTCGCGCACAGTGCCGGCGAAGAGCTCGATGTCCTGCGGCAGATAGCCAATATGGACGGAGCCGCCCGAGGCGTGCCACACCGCTATGTCGGCGTCGTCGAGCCGGACCTTGCCAGCGGTGGGCCGCCAAGTCCCGGCGACGAGGCGCGCGAGCGTCGATTTGCCGGCGGCCGAGGGGCCGACGACGCCCAGCACCTCGCCGGGCAGGAGGTTGAACGAGACGCCGCGCAAGGTGGGCTCGTCGGAACCCGGCGGGATGTAGCTGACGCGCTCGACGTTGAGCGCGCCCTCCGGCACCGGAAGCTCCATGCCCTTCTTGGCCCAACTCGTGTCGGCCAGGAGATCGACGAGGCGGTGATAGGAAAGCCGCGCGCTGACGAGCGAGCGCCACGTGCCGATCGCGCTCTCGACCGGCGCCAGCGCGCGGGCCAGGAGGAAGGAGGCCGCGAACATCGCGCCGGGGCTCGACTGCTCGGCGATGACGAGCCAGGCGCCCACGCCGAGGATGACGATCTGCAGCATGAGGCGGAAGAAGCGCGAGACGCCGAGGATGAGCGAGCCGCGCGATCCCGCCTCGTGCGCGGCGGCGCGCGTCTCGGCGAGCTCCCGCCGCCACATCTCGACGACGCCTTGGGACATGCCCATGGCGCGGATCACCTCGGCGTTGCGCAGCGCCGCCTCGGCGCGCTGGCGTGTCTTGAGCGTCGCGGCATTGGCGAGCCGCAGCGGATGACGTGTCGCGAACTCGTTGATAAGCGCGAGCGTGAGAAGCGCCACGCCGCCAGCGAGCCCGACGAAGCCCAGATCGGGATGAAGGACGAACAGCGCGATGACGAAAATGGGCGTCCACGGCGCATCGAGGAGCGGCAGCACCGCCGGCCCGCTGAAGAAGCCGCGCAGCGCCTGAAGATCGGCAAAGGCCAAAGCCGCGCGCGGAGCATCGCTTTTCAGCGCGAGCGCCAGCGCGCCACCGAACACGGTGGGGCCGAGCCGGTCGTCGAGCCAGTCGCCGACCCGCACTAAAACTTGCGAGCGGATCGCATCGAGGAGGCACAGCACGCCTACCGCAAACGCGGTGACGAGGGTCAGCATGACGAGCGTGTCGCCGCTGCGGCTCGACAGGACCTTGTCGAAGAGCTGCATCATGTAGAGCGGCGATGCGAGCGCGAGAACGTTGGTCGCGAGGCTGAAAGCGGCGACGATCACGAGCGCCGAGCGGCAGGCCCGCAGGGCAGCGTTCACCGGATTGGACGGTCTATCCCGCATAAGGGCTCCTCGGTCATGGATTCCGAGGAGACCAGGATGACCGATTCGTCGTTAACGGAGCTTCACGAAGATTGACGAAGCGCCTTCGAATGTTTCGCGGCGGGGCTCACTTTGGATTAACCAATTCGCCCTAGTGTCGGCAGGTCATGGCGGTGCCGAGCAATCCCTATCCGGCGCTCACGCGGGCAGTGGACCCTCAGCTCGTGCGCACCATCCGCCAGGCGAGCCTCGCGAGCTCGAGTGATTTCGGCCTGCTCATGGCGCAGGCGCAGCAGGAAAGCAGCTTCAATCCGGCCGCCAAGGCCGCTACGGGAAGCGCTAGCGGGCTCTATCAGTTCGTCGATTCGACCTGGCTCGACATGGTGCGACGGTTCGGCGCCAAATATGGCGCAAGCCAGCTCGCGAGCCAGATCGGGACCGACGCCGCCGGCAAGCCCACCGTCGCCGATCCCGCCGCGAAGCAGCACATCCTGGCGCTGCGCAACGATCCCAATCTCGCCACCGCGCTGGCCGGAGAATATGCGAAGCTCAACAAGGGCGAGCTCGAAAGCGCGCTTGGGCGCCCCGCGACGCGCGCCGATCTCTATATGGCACATTTCCTGGGCCCGTCCGGCGCCACCTCGTTCCTGAAGGCGCTGCACACGGAAGGCGGCAGCAGCGCTGCCCAACTCCTGCCCGACGCGGCCGCGAACAATCCCGGCATCTTCTATGACACCGCCGGCCACGCGCGCAGCATCAGCGCCATCTATTCCATGCTGGGCGGCCGCATCGAGGCCGCGGCGAACGGATTCGCCACGAACGCACCGCCGAGCGCGGGCATTGCTTCGGCCGACGTGAGCGACGCCACGCTTGCGGCCTTCACGCCGGGCGGCGCAGGCGCGTCGCTGCCAATCAACTTCGCGGGCGTCACCCTCACGCCGCCCGTCGCCTCGATGCTCGATGCGCTGACGCTTGCGGCATTGAAGCTCATCTCCGGCACGGCCGGTGGTCCGGCGAGCCCGCACGGGACGAACGCGGGCTAACCGTCGCTCTCAGATCTGCCGAAACGCGTCGTCGGGGAGCGTGCGATGCGCGCGCGGGCGCGGCGGGCCTTCCGTCAGCGGCTCGTCCTCCGGCTTCAGGTCCATGAGCTGGCGCAGCATGTCGCGGCCGCGCGAAAGGCGCGAGCGCACCGTGCCGACCGGCACGCTCAGCACACGCGCCACTTCCTCGTAGCGCATGCCTTCGAGCCCGACGAGAAGCAGCACCTGGCGCTGCTCCTCGGGAAGCCGGTCGAGCGCGCGCTCGAGATCGCGCAGGCGCAGCGAGGCACCTTGTGTTGACGGCGTGGCAAGCACCGGCGCCATGTCGTCGACGGGCACCGAAATGCCTTCGCGGACGGCGCGGCGCACATCGTTCACATGCTGATTGTGGAGGATGGTGAAGAGCCAGGCGCGCAAGTCGGTGCCCGGCTGCCACAGATGCGATTTCGCCAGCGCGCGGGCCAGGCAGCTCTGCACCAGATCATCAGCGCGCGAGGCGTCGCGCGCGAGCGCGCGGGCATAGCGCCGAAGGCGCGGAATCTCTTGCTCGAGCAGGAGCCGGAAGTCGGTCATCGGGCGCGTTCCTCATTCTTGTTCACGCGCCCATCATGAAGAGATCAATGTAATCCCATGATGTACCCAGCATTTTAATGTGCAAAGAAATGTAACAGGCGCGTCCGGGCGGCCCGCTCGTGCAAACGCCACATGCGGGAGCGGTGCGCCGCAGCATGAAAGCGCGCGTTGGGTAGTGGAAAAATCTCGTTGTGCTGCAGAACGCTAGGGACCGGCTCTGGCGTCTTGCCACGCCGCTGCTCTGCACCGCCGCAAGTCCGGCGGACGCAAATCGTCACAAAAGCTATGGTCCCGACCTTTGTCGAGGCAGGAGAATTACGACCGAAAGGAGATGTTCAGCGCAGCGTCCCCGCGCGGGCGGCGTCCTCGGCGCGGCACGCCTCGCCGTCGAGCTGCTGCGCCAGGCCTTCGAGCATCGCGTGGACATACGGCGCGGCCGCGAGGCGCGAAAGTCCGCGGCAGCGCTCGGCGCGGGCGCGCAGCGACTCGGCGGTTTCGGCGTTGGGATTGAGATCAGGCGGCATGGCGAAGGTTCTGCGGTGGCCTTTGCATTTATTACGCTGGGCCAAGCGCGCCGGATCAGCCGCCCGGATTTGACCGCCCCCGGAGCCGGCCCTAAGTTCGCCGCCCCCTCGGAGCCCGTAGCTCAGCCGGTAGAGCACTTGACTTTTAATCAAGGGGTCATGGGTTCGAATCCCATCGGGCTCACCATATTACCGAGCCAACGCAAGCAGAGGAGACGGCCGGGTGGGTTCCGGCCTCATGCTCTCGGCCTCATCAGTCGCGCGAATTCGTTCTGAACGAACTCGTAGCAATAGCAGGCCCTGGCTTCGAGCCCCTTGCGATCAATGACGTTGATCGCGCCGTGGGTGTAGGAGATCAAGCCATCGGCTTGGAGGGCTTGCGCGGCAATGGTGACGCCGGGCCGCCGCACGCCGAGCATCATCGCCAAGAACTCGTGCGTCATCGCGAACGTGTCGCCGTCGGCGCGATCGTGCGCCGACAGCAGCCAGCGGGCGAAGCGCTGCTCCAACAGATGCAGGCGGTTGCAGGCGGAGTTCTGCGCGACCGTGATGAGATTCACCTGGCCATATCGCAGAAGCATCCCTTGCAGCGCGGCGTTCGCCTGAGCCTCGCGCCGCATCGACGCGGCTCTCATGCGCAGTGCCTTGCCAGCAAGTTGCACCATCGCGGCGTAGGACGGGCGTTCGTCGCCGAGCATGGCCGAGGCGCTGAACATCCCTTCCCTGCCGATCATGCCGATTTCGACAGAGGTGGCGGCGGGACCATCTCGCGCCAACAACGAGATGAACCCGCTGGTCGGGAAATAGACATGCTCGACCGCCTGCCCCGGTTCGTGGATCGTCTGATTGATTTCCATATCGACTGCTTGCAGGCTTTTGCGAATGCGCTCGCGGGTAGCGTGCGGCATCGCGTCGAGAAACCAATTTCCAAACGTGGGGGTGCGTGTTGACTGCGCTGGCATGCGCGCCTCCCGTGGCCGTTAAGGCGGGAGCGCTCGCATCTGTTGCGCGCGCTCCCGCCCCGGAGGGGAGGCTCGCGTGCCACAATCTGCCGGCCAATCGATCCGCGGCTACAGGTGCTACCTGTTCGACGCCGCCGGACACATCGCGATCGTACACGAGATCGAAGCAACCTCGGACAAGGAGGCTTGCGAATTCGCCGATCGGATGCTTGCGGAGCAACCGCGCTATCCCGCGATCGAAGTATGGGATCGCGCGCGACAGGTTTGCCGCTTAGGGACCGAGTATCCCAGCGAGCGCACGGAATGACCGAGAAACGAATGGGCGAACATTCGCGCCTCGTCCCTTCGCCGGCTGAGACGCGAAAACGTAACCTGTCGGACGACTGGGACATGGTTCGGGCTGCCCAGCATATGCTGGAAGTCCACGGGAAGCAGGCTTTCTCGATCGCGGAGCAACGCGCGAGCACGACGAACGAACTCGTATTCGTGAAGCGGTGGCACGCCATTGCCGCGACGATCAGAGAGATCGAGGAAAGGACCGCACAAGGCTCGCCTCGAATCGTTCAGTTCGCACCGAGCGACGGAACCGGCTTTTGCGCCAAGCCAGCGGGCGCTTCCAGGTCCGCCGCGACCGAGACATCCGCGGGCGCCCAGAGGGCTGGTACGCCGAAGATTCCCAATCCAATGCGGTGCTTGGCCGCTTCAAGCTTCGGAAAGATGCCCAGGCGATGACCGATAAGCTCAACGCTCTCGAGCGGTTGAGTGCAAGGGACGAGCGGGCGCGTTAAGTCCGTTGGTCTTCGCGCCGGTGCGGGAGTGCGTCTCGGAGCCTCAGGAGGCTCGACCGGCAGTCAGTCGGGTGCGGTCCAGACCTCGGCGCTGGCCCCGGCGAGCGCGCGGACGCGCTCCTCGTCGCTTCCGAACTCGGCGGCCGAGCCCTGAAACACGACATGACCGTCGTCGAGCACATAGGCGCGGTCCGCGATCTCGACCGCCGCGCGCACATTCTGCTCGACGAGCAGCACCGAGATCCCTTCACGGCGGGCCGCCGCCACCACGCGAAAAACCTCCTGCACGATGAGCGGCGCGAGGCCTTGCGACGGCTCGTCGAGCAGCAGAAGCTTGGGATTGAGCAGCAGCGCACGCGAGATCGACAGCATCTCCTGCTCGCCGCCCGAAAGCTGCCGGCCCTTGTTCGACTTGCGCTCGGCAAGGCGGGGGAAGAGTTCGTAGACACGCTGGATCGTCCACGGCCCGGGCCGATCGGCCGGGACCCTGAGATTCTCGTCAACCGTGAGGTTCGCGAAGATGCGGCGGCCCTCTGGCACATAGCCGACGCCAAGCCCGGCAATCCGGTATGGCGGCCAGCCGTTCGTGGCATGGCCGAAGATCCGAACCACGCCCTCGCGCGCAGGCGTCAACCCCATCAGGCTCCTGAGGGTCGTCGTCTTGCCCGCGCCGTTGCGGCCGAGAAGCGTGACGATCTCGCCGGCATTTACCTCAAGACCAACGCCGTGGAGGATGTGGCTTTTGCCGTAATAGGTGTGGAGCCCCTCGGCCGCGAGCATCAGGTCGCTCATGCCGCCTTCCCGAGATAGGCTTCCTGGACCGCCTCGTTGCGGGCGATCTCCTCGGGCGTGCCTTCCGCCAGCGTCGAACCCTCCGCAAGCACCATGATGCGATCTGCGAGATGGAATACGACGCGCATATCGTGCTCGATGAGAACGATGCTGAGCTTCTGGTCGCGGTGGAGGCGCCGGATGAGCTGCGTGATGTCGTAGGTCTCCTGGTCGCCCATGCCGGCGGTCGGCTCGTCGAGCAAGAGCAGCCGTGGCTTCAAGGCGAGCGCCATCATGATCTCGGT
>DATIXQ010000022.1:0-13499 GCA_035518375.1 Allostellaceae bacterium
AGAAGAACAGCATGGTGTGGGTGTGGATGGGCGCGGCCGAGAAGGCCGATCCGGCACGCATCGTCGATTATCCCTATCACGACGATCCCGGCAAATGGCCCAACAAGCACGACGTCTATCCGATCAAGGGCAATTACATGCTCATGGTCGACAACCTCATGGACCTGACGCATCTAGGCTATCTCCATGCGCGCACGGTGGGTGGCACGCCCGCGGTCCATGTCGAAGCCGAGATGAAGACGACGCGCACCGAGCGCGGCCTCCACTTCTTCCGCTGGATGAAGAACTCGCCGCCGCCGCCCTCCTACGTGCGCGCCGCCGGATTTGCGGGCCGCGTCGATCGCTTCCAGGAATTCGAATACGTGGCGCCCGGCACGATCCTGCAATGGACCGGCGCCGACGATGTCGGCTCGGCCAAGGCCGGCACGCCCGACTGCCCGTTCCAGTTCCGCCTGTTCCATGGCCTGACGCCCGAGACCGAGACGAGCTGCTTCTATTTCTGGTCGATCGCCAACGGCTATCGCCAGAACGATCCGTCCGCGACCGAGCAGCTCTATGGCGAGATCGCGCCGACCTTCATCGAAGACAAGGAAATGGTGGAGTGGCAGCAGGAGCGGCTCAGCGAGTTCGGCGAGGCGGGCCTCACCGACATCGCGTCCGACGCCAACCGTGTCCACATGCGCCGTCTGATGGAGCGCCTCATCGCGGCCGAAGAGACGCGCGCCGCCGCGGAGTAGGGCGTCACACGAACTCGAGCGTGACCGTGCCGAGCCGCTCGATCTCGGATTGGATGCGGTCGCCCGCCTTGGCCCAATAGGGAAGCGGCAGGCTTCCCGTCATCACCACCTCGCCCGGCTCGAGCCGCTGGCCCATCTCGGCAAGCCGCCCCGCGAGCCACGCGAGCGAGCGGAACGGGTGGCCCATTACGTCGCGCCCGAAGCCCTCGCCCACGATCTTGCCGTTGACGCGCGTGGTGCCGCGCACCGCGCCAAGATCGATCGTCTCCCAGCCCGCGACCGGACCGCCCAGCACGAAGCCGGCGTGGAAGGCGAAATCGGCGATGATCGCCGGCACGCCCACGCCGGAATAGTCGCCGCCATAGCGGTCGTCGACGAGCTCGATCGCGGGATGGACTTGGCCCACCGCACGCGCCGCCTCCTCGGCCGAGACCGGGCCTGCGAGCGCCGTCTTCAGCACCAGCGCGATTTCGGTCTCGATGCCGATGCGGCAGTAAGCCGCATGATGCACCTCGACGCCCGGCGCGCGGCGAAAGAGCGCCGGCATGCGGCCCGCGATCGGTGCCGATATCCCCAGATAGTCCTGCATCGCTTTGGTCGTGACGCCGATCTTCCAGCCGGCGGGCGCGCCCCAAAGCGGCTGCAGCAGCGTCATCGTCCGCGCCTGGACCTCGTATCCCGCCGCTTCCGTCGCGGGCTTGAGGGCCGCAGGCCAGTCGGCGAGCGCCATGCCGGCGCGGCGCCGCGCCGCAAGCCATTCCGCCGCGCGCTCTTCCATGAATGAAGCTTAGGCCAGGCGTGGTGGCGGGTGAACCCGTCGCTCAGTCCTTGTCGCGCTGGTCGGGCATGCTCGTTTCGTCGGCGCCGGACGAGCTCGGCTCCCCCTCGAGTGCTTTCGCCTTCTCGTGCATCCATGCCGCCATGGACAGCAACTCGTTCATGACGACCGGGTCTTTCGCCTCACGCGCGAGCTGAAGCATGCGTTGAACCTGGTCACGGAGAAAGGCTGCGGTCTCGAAACGCGAAGCAGGCACCTTCTCCACACGCCATATCATTGCGTCCGGAACGGGGACGCGGAAAACAGGTTCCTGATCACGCGTAGCACTCGGCATGCGTCGCTGCCAACCCGCCTTTTCGGTTGAGCCCAAAAGGGGTTAGGGGCCGAAAATCGCGGTTTTCCGCGACTCTCCGGAATGTGCATGCAGCCGCATGCACGTTTTTTTAACTCAACCCTCGCTAGAAAAAGCTAATGGCGGGCGTGAAGTTTCCGCGTGCGCGGCTCGAGGAGATCGTTGCCCAGCACGAGCGCTATCTTGCCGGGCAGCCGCAGGGCGGCGCCCGGGCGAATCTGGCGCGATGCGATCTGACCGGTGCCGATCTCGGTCATCGCAATCTCTCGCATGCCGATTTCACGAGCGCGGTGCTGAAGCACGCGATCCTCGCGCGCGCTCTGCTGCGCGAGGCTGTCTTCGTCTCGGCCGATCTCTCGGCGGCCAATCTCGTCCATGCCGACTTGACCAGTGCCATTCTGCGCGGTGCCTCTTTCCGTGGCGCCGTACTCGACCGCGCCATCCTTGCGCATGCCGATCTGCGCGAGGAGGCGGTCATGCTTTACGATGCCGGCAGCGTCAGCGCCGAGACGCGGCACACCGATTTTTCCGCGGCGCACGCGCAAGGCGTCAATCTCGCGAATTCGCGCCTCGGCGGCACCATCATGATCCGCGCCGACTTCACCAACGCCGAGCTGCGCGAGGCTGATCTGCGTCACGCCGATCTGCGCGGCGCCAATTTCGCGGGCGCCGTGCTCGAGAACGCCGATCTCGGGGGCGCCAATCTCGGCGGTGCCATCCTGCGCGGTGCGATGCTGAAAGGCGCGAAATTCGAACATGCGGTCTTGAAGGACGCCGACATCACCCATGCGCAGGTCGACGAAGACGCGCTGCGCTCGCCCGAGTTCGTGGGTGCGAAGCAGAACGCCTGTTCGCCGATCTCCGACGAGGATGTGGCGCGCGCGCTGGCCCAGCATGCGATCTGGCTCGAGAGTCGCGGTGCCTCGGGTGTGCGCGCCGAGTTTCAGCGCCGCGATCTTACGAAGCGCCAATGGCGCGGCGCGAACCTCGCCATGGCGGTCCTCGCCGAGGCCAACCTGCGCGGCGCGGTGCTGCGCGAGGCGAGCCTTGCCGCTGCCGATGCGACCGGCGCCGATTTCACCGGCGCCGATTTCCGCGGCGCCGATCTCCGCGGCATCAATCTTTCTCGCGCCGTTTTGGGCGATGCCAATCTCTACAACGTCAAGCTCGGCGCCCTGCGCAAGGTCGGCCCGGCCGAGCGCGATCTTTTCGCCAACTGCGCGCATGCGACCTTCGCCGGCGCCGATCTGCGCGGCGCCGACCTCTCGGGCGCGCGCCTCAGCGGCGCCGATTTCACCGACGCCAATCTCGCGGGCGCCGATCTTCGCCAGGCGAAGCTCGACGGCGCGCGCCTCCGTGGTGCCAAGCTCGATGGCGCCCGGTTCGACGATCCGGCGAAGGTGGTCGGCTTCTAGCTAGCGCTGCGGCGTCACGACTTAGCAAATATTATCTACCCGGACGCCGTGAAGCGCCAGTATCCGTTCAAACTTGTTCCAATCACTGTCGGTAGCGTTCTGAATAGCGGGTGAATGGCCGCTAGCGAGTGCTACCGCGACAAATTTGCGGTCTGCCCTGTCGAAGTTTGCGAGTCGAGCGTCGCGTGGAAAAGCTTCAAATTCGCCATCCCCAACCCGAATCGGTATGGCGATGCGGCGACAGGCGCTTGGGTTGGCTTGGTTCTGAAATAAATGTCGAAAAAAGCGATCACCAACACCTGGCTGGCCCGCGTAAGAAAGGTGTCGTGCATATTCTTCCATGATGAGACCCCTCTCATCGATGAAAACTCGACATTGCGCGACGATCGCCTCCAGCCGGACAATACACTTCAGCTGGCATTCGAGCGGGAAGATACTGTCTCTCCCGTTTGCAACAGCGGGCACGTTGGTGTCCACCACAACGTTCTTCACTAACCTGCGGCGAGCTGGCGCTTGATTTGAGCTTTTTGCATCGCGGCGGCTTCGCCGAACGCGTCTCCGAAGAAGTTCTTGGGCCAATTTCTTATATTCCCGAATATGTCCACGTCGAGACGTTCCAGCGACGATGCGTCTTCAGCTTTATCACAAAAATAAAGTGATAACTCTTCCTGCTGCGCCTTTTGCTCCGCGATGAGCCTTTGTAGGCGCAGCAATAAATGCTCGCTATGGCTCTCGAAGAAGATTTGAAGTTTACGAGCCTGGGCCACTTCTACAAACAAATCCGCCAAAGCACTCTGCACCGAAGGATGAAGGTGGATCTCCGGTTGTTCGAGGAGTAGGGTCGATCCCTCCGGTACGTAATGAAGTAGGACGAGGACAGGCAGGATTTGAGATACACCAAATCCGACGTCAGTAATCAGAACGGGGCTTGATGCTAATTTATGCTTCACCGACACTCTGTACAGATTCGAATCTTTAGCTATCTCCTCAACCTTGAATGACGCAATTAGGCCGAATCGCTGCAGCCAGTCCGCTACAGCGGCTTCAACACTCAGACGCTTTCGTTTGTAGCCCCGCGCAACAAGCTCTCCGGCAGCCCGTGACGCAAGCAGGGCATCGATGGCATTTTCGCCGCGTTGTCCTACGTCGACGGGTCTACTTCCTGACCAAAGATAATCTCGAGATGGAAACTCGCGTAGCGGGCCGAGGTAGAAGATCGAGTCTAACCGCTTCTCCAGCGCGAGTTCCAAGTCGGAGAGGAAGCCCGCATTCTGAAAATAAGCCCTCGTCTGGTCAGGAAAGCCATAAAACTTCACCGGACCGGGAAGAGGCCAAGCTCGACCCATGTTTCGCTTAAACACGAAATCGGCCGCCGCTTCGGCGGAAAGATTAAATTGAGCCTTGGGCGCATCTGCCTTCGTTAGCGAGAATGCATAGTCGCCGAGCGAGTACGCAATCTTTGACACATATAGAGCGCCCCGGTCATCCATTCCGATGTGCGCATCAAACCCCATCCGCGAGCTCTTCGTCAGAGTCTCTTTGCGTTCAATGTCGGCAATTGACAGTTCGCGAGGCAGAGTCCAACTTAGCCCAAAAGATAATTGGAGCGTCGTGTCGTGGTCGAAGACGATGTCTTTGTATGTGCCAAGGTTCGCGTACGAGTCGGGATTTCCAAAATTCAGGACTTGAGCTCGGTCGGCCGATTCTTTTGATTGTTTAAGTAGTAGCAATGACTGAATTAAGCTGCTCTTTCCCGAGCTGTTCGTGCCGAATAGCCCGGTGACCGTAGCGAGCTTCATGCTTTGCACCGACTTCCACGACTTAAAATTGTCAAGGCGCAGGTCGCGAAGCATTGGATTCAATCGCTTTTACAGATGTTAGGCGTTGGGATTAGGATCGGGCCACCAGACTAATCTATGATACACAACGATGGGGCATTGAAACTACCTTTGCGGCGTCCACTCCTCGCGCAGGATCGCGAACAGCACGTGGTCCTGCCAGCGCCCGTCGATGCAGAGAAATCCCCGCGCGTAGCCTTCCTCGCGGAAGCCGCTCTTCAAGAGGAGCCCGCGGCTCGCCGCGTTATGCGGCAGGCACGCCGCCTCGACGCGATGGAGCCGCGCGCGCTGAAACGCGAAGTTCAGAACGAGCTGCAAGCCTTCGCTCATATAGCCCTGACGCGCGAAGCGTTCGCCGATCCAATAGCCGAGGCTCGCGCTCTCGGCGACGCCGCGGCGCACGTTGGTGAGGCCGATGCCGCCCAAGAGCGCGTCATCCTCAAGCCGGAACAGGAGGAAGCTGTAGCCCAGATCCTGGCGCCAATCGGCGCTGTAGCGCTGGAGCCGCCGGTAGAAGGCGGAACGGGTCAGTGAGTCGGTGGACCAGGTCGGCTCCCACGGCGTCAGGAACGCGCGCGAGGCTCCGCGCAGCTCGGCCCACGGGCGCCAGTCGCGCCGCTCGGGCGGACGCAGCAGCGTCCGCTGGGTGGCGAGGCGGAAGGCAGGCGGAGCGGAGCCGAGGATGCGCAAGGCCATCGGCCGTCTTTTATCAGGCCCGAAGGTCCTCGACGAGACGGCCGTATTCCTCGATCCGCGCGACCGGGCCCAGGGCCGTGACGGTGGGCGGCGCCGAGAAGATGTGGTGCGCCACGCGACGGACGGCGTCGGCGTCGACCTCCTCGATGCGCTGAATCAGCTCCTGCATGTCGAGGGGGCGGCCGAATATGAGCATGTGCGCCGCCTGTTGCTCGCAGCGCGCGCCCGTGCCTTCGAGTGACATGAGGAGCCCGGCTTTGAGCTGAGCGCGCGCACGCGCAAGCTCGGCCGGCGCGAGCCCGTCCTGGAGGCGGCGCAGCTCCGCACACAAGGCGGGCATAAGCTCGGCCGCCTCTTCCTCGCCGGTCCCGGCATAGACACCGAACACGCCGGCGTCGCTGTAAGAGTGCGTGAAGGAATAGATGGAATAGACGAGCCCGCGCTTTTCGCGAATCTCCTGAAAGAGGCGCGAGGACATGCCGCCACCGAACGCGGTCGAGACCACGGACGCGGCGTAATAGTCGAGGTCGCTGAAGGCGAAGCCCGGAAAGCCCAAAAGGATGTGGACCTGCTCGAGCTCGCGCGCCTGGCGCAGATCGCCGCCCACATAGCGCGCGGGCTCGCTCCGCGCCGCGCTTTCGGCCGGCAGCTCGGCGAAGGCGCGCTGCGCCAGGTCGACCATCGCGCCATGCTCGAGATTGCCGGCCGCGACGAGAAGCATGTTGGGCGCGGCGTAGTTGCGGCGGAGATACGAAGCCACGGTCTCGCGGTCGATCGCGCGGATGATCTCGGCGCGGCCCAGCACCGGGCGGCCCATCGCCTGGTCGGGAAAGGCGCGCTCCTGGAACAGGTCGAAGATGATGTCGTCGGGTGTGTCGTAGGCTTGGCCGATCTCCTGCAGCACGACCGCGCGCTCGCGCTCCAATTCACCGGGATCGAAGATCGAGTGTTGCAGGATGTCGGCGAGGATGTCGATCGCGAGACCCGTGTGCTCCTTCAGCACCTTGGCGTAATAGGCGGTGTGCTCGCGCGAGGTATAGGCGTTGACCTGGCCGCCCACGGATTCGATCTCGGCCGCGATCTCGAGCGCCGAGCGCCGCGCCGTGCCCTTGAAGGCCATGTGCTCGAGGAGATGCGCCACGCCGTTGATCTGGGCCGGCTCGTGCCGCGTGCCCACACCGACCCAAACGCCGAGCGATACGGTTTCGACCGAAGTCATGCGATCGGTGAGGACACGCATGCCGTTGGCAAGCTGGGTCAGGTGGACGGTCATCGCTCAGGCCTCTTGCTCGGCGCGCAGACGGTCGGCGACGAAGCGCTCGACCGCGGCGATGTCGTTGGGGAGGACGGTAACGCGCTCCGGGCGCTCGAACAGCGCCGCGAGCCGCGGCGGCGGCTCGGGCTCGAAGCCGACGGCGCTCTCGACCGCCTCGGGGAATTTCGCGGGATGCGCCGTGGCGAGCGCCACGATCGGCAGGTCACGCGCGCTGCGGCACGCCTCGGCCGCGGCCAGCGCCACCGCCGTGTGCGGATCGACAAGCTCGCCCGTCATGGCATAAGTGTGGGCGATCGCGGCGCGCGTCTGGCCGTCATCGACGCGATGTGCGGCGAAAAGCGTCTGAGCCTCGCGCCAGAGGCGCGGCTCTGCCGGAAGCGTGCCGTTCGCGCGGAAGGTGCTGAAAGCGCCGGCGACGGCAGCGCCGTCGCGGCCCGCGAGCTCGAAATAGAGCCGCTCGAAATTGCTCGCGACCTGGATGTCCATGCTTGGGCTGAGGCTCGGCTCGACTGCGGCGATGCTCATCCGCCCGGTCGCGAAGAAGCGCGCCAGAATGTCGTTGCGGTTGGTGGCGATGATGAGCTCGGCAATCGGCACGCCCATGCGCCGCGCCACATGCGCGGCATAGACGTTGCCGAAATTGCCGGTCGGCACGGCGAAGCCGACCTCGCGCTCGGGCGCGCCCAATGCCACGGCGGCGGCGACGTAGTAGACCACCTGCGCCATGACGCGCGCCCAGTTGATCGAATTGACGCCGGTGAGGCCGAGCCCGGCGCGGAACTGCTCGTCGGCGAACATCTGCTTCACGAGGTCCTGGCAGTCGTCGAACGTGCCCTCGATGGCGATCGTGTGAACATTCGATGACGCGACGGTCGTCATCTGCCGGCGCTGCACTTCGGAGATGCGTCCGTGCGGAAAGAGCACGACGATCTCGATAGCGCCGAGATCGCGGCATGCCTCGATCGCGGCCGAGCCCGTGTCGCCCGAGGTCGCCACCACCACAGTCGCGTGCTCGCCGCGCCGGGCGAGCACCGCCTCGAGCAGCGGCCCCACGAGCTGAAGCGCATAGTCCTTGAAGGCCAAGGTCGGCCCGTGGAACAGCTCGAGGAGCCACAACGCCGGCGCGAGCTGCTTCAGCGGCGCAACGGCCCGGTGCGTGAAGCCGCGATAGGCCTCGGCCACCATGCGGCGCCAGTCGTCGGCGGGCATGAGCCCGTCGAGGAAAGGATATGTGACAGCGGCGGCGATCTCGGCATAGCTCAAGCCGCGTAACGCCGTGAGCGCGGCGCGGTCGAGTCGCGGCCATTGCTCGGGGACGAAGAGCCCGCCGTCGCGCGCAAGCCCGCGCAGCAGCGTCGCCTCGAAAGGCAGACGCTCGGGCGGCGCGCCACCGTCGCGGGTCGAGATGTAGGGCACGTTCGGTCCGGGGTAGGAGTGAAACGGGGCGAGTTGAGGCGAGAGGCTAGCGCCCGCGCCCGGGCCTTCGCAATGCCGCAGAAAGACAAGTTATATCAAAGTATTACGCTAATTTTCCCCAAGATATCGCCGGCGCAGATGATGCGTGAAGATGGCGCCGTCGAGGGGCTTTCCGGTGGCGTTTTCGACGAGTTCGGACGTGCCGAGAAGGGAGCCGAGCCCGTGCACGTTGGTGCGCAGCCATGTCAGGAGCGGCGCGAAGTCGCCGCGCGCGATTGCGGGCTCGATTGCGGGCGAGGCGGCGCGCGCCGCGGCGAAAAGCTGCGCCGCGGTCATGGCGCCCAGCGTGTAAGTCGGGAAATAGCCGCACGCTCCCTCGTACCAGTGCACGTCCTGGAGACATCCCTGCCGGTCGTCGGGCGGGGCGACGCCGAGGAGTTCGCGCATGCCGTCGTTCCACGCGGCCGGCAGATCGGCGAGCGCGAGATCGCCGTCGATCAGCGCACGCTCGAGCCGATAGCGCAGGATGACGTGCGCCGGATAGGTCACCTCGTCGGCATCGACGCGGATGAGGCTGCGCGCAACCCGTGTGTAGAGGCGGTGGAGATTCTCCGCCTCCCACGCAGCGCCCTTGCCGCCGAACGCCGCGCGCAGGATCGGTGCCGCGAATTCGAGGAACGCGCGCGAGCGGCAGACCTGCATCTCGATCAGCAGCGACTGGCTTTCGTGCACGCTCATGCCGCGCGCGTCGCCGACCGGCTGGGTGCGCCACTCCGCCGGCAGACCCCGCTCGTAGAGTGCGTGCCCGGTCTCGTGCAGCACGCCCATGAGTGCTCGCGTGAAATCGTCCTCGTCGTAGCGCGTGGTGATGCGCACGTCGTCCGGCGTGCCGCCGCAGAACGGATGCGCGCTCACATCGAGCCGGCCGTGCGCGAAATCGAAGCCCAGCTGCTCCATGAGCTTGAGGCTTGCCGCGCGCTGTGCCGCGATGGGGAAGGGGCCTTCGGGCTTTTGCGGCGCGGGCGCCTTTGCCTGGTGCGCGAGCGCGCCTTCGATCAGATCCGGCAGCTCTTTCGCGAGCGCGCCGAACAGTTGGTCGATCGCGGCCGTGCTGCCGTCGGGCTCCCACTGGTCGAGCAGCGCCTCGTAGCACGACTTGCCAAGCCGCGCGGCCTTGGCGTCGGCCTTCGCGCGCACGAGCGAGAGGAGCTTCTCGAGGTGCGGCAGGACCATCGCGAAATCGTTGTTGGGCCGCGCCTTGCGCCACACCATCTCGCAGTGGCTCCCGGCCTTCGAGAGCTCCGCCACGAGATCGGCGGGCATCGATGTGGCGTGCAGCCATTGCCGCCGCATCTCGCGCAGGTTCGCGGCCCGCCAGCGATCGAGCGGCTCGCCCCCGGCGCCGGCGAGAAGGTCGGGCAACGCCGCATCGGCCAGTACCTCGTGGCAGACGACGCGCAAGGTCGCGAGCTGCTCCGCGCGCGCGGCGGCGCCGCCTTCGGGCATCATCGCGGCGGCGTCCCAATGCAGCACCGCGGCCGCCTCGCGCAGGGAACTTAAGCGCTTGAAGCGGGTTTCGAGTTCGGAATAGGCACTGTTCTTCACATTCCACCTCGGCGCGCGCGGCGCACGACCAGCACGTAATAGATCGCGAGCGCGGCCGCCAGCGCATACCACGTGATGGCGTATTGCAGATGATTGTTCGGCAGATCGAGCGGCGTCTGCCCGCCCACGGGATAGGCACGCGGGTCGGGCCCGGCGTCGGCATCGACATAGAATGGCAGGACGCCGGAGAGCGCGCCGGCCGCGGCCATCGCCGCCGGATCGACGTAGAACCATTCGTTCGTGCCCGGCCGGTTGTCGGGCGTGAACCAGGACGGCTTGCCCTGAGCGAGGCGCAGCAATCCCGTGACCGAGCCCGCGTCCTTGGGCGGCGCCGCGGCTGCGCCTCCAACGGGAACGAAGCCGCGATCGACGAGCACGATGCCGCCCACGGCGAGCGCGAAGGCGTTGACGGCGTGATAGCCGTCATCGCCCGCCTGCGATAGCGCGTGCACATGGAATTCCGGCGCGGCAAGGAAGCGGCCCTCGACGCGCACGTGACGGAACTCTTCGCTCTCGGCCTCCGCGAGCGTGCGCGGCAGCGCGATCGGCGGCGCATGGACGGCGGCATCGCGCGCGGCGATCAGACCTTCCTTCCAATGCAGACGCTGCACTTGCCATGTGCCGAGGGCGATGAGCAGGGCGCCGCCAAAGAGGGCGAAGAGCGTCGGCGCGAGGAGGGACTTGCGCGGCCGGGCGGCGAGCGATTGCATGGTCCGGATATGACGCGCGCCAGCGAGGATCACAAGCCATGACGGAGCCGCGACGTCTCAGCGTCACGTGCTGCATCGCAGGCGGAGGCCCGGCCGGGATGGTGCTCGGTTTCCTCCTCGCGCGCGCGGGGATCGAGGTTGCCGTCCTTGAAAAGCACGCCGATTTCTTCCGCGATTTCCGCGGCGACACGATCCATCCCTCGACGCTCGAGGTGATGCACGAGCTGGGCCTGCTCGAGGAATTCCTGAAGCGCCCGCACGACGAGGCGCAGGAGCTCAGCGGCTCGGTCGGCGACTGGCAGACGACCGTCGCCGACATGCGCCATCTGCCGACGCACTGCAAATTCGTCGCCATCATGCCGCAATGGGATTTCCTCGACTTCATTGCCGAAGCCGGGCGGCGCTATCCGGGCTTCCGCACGCTCATGCGCACGGACGCCGTCGATCTCGTCGAGGCCGAGGGCCGCGTCACCGGCGTGCGCGCCGAGACGCCCGAGGGTCCGCTCGAGATCAGCGCCGATCTCGTCGTGGGCGCCGACGGGCGTCATTCGACCTTGCGGCCCAAGGGCGGCTTCGCGGTCGAAGAGTTTGGCGCGCCGATCGACGTCTTGTGGCTACGCCTGTCGCGCCGGCCCAGCGATCGCGGCCAAGCCTTCGGACGCTTCGATCGCGGCGGGCTCCTCGTCCAGATCGGCCGCCAGGGCTATTGGCAATGCGGCTTCGTCATCGCCAAGGGCAGCCTCGAGGCGCGCAAGGCCAAGGGGCTCGATGCCTTCCGGGCGGAGATCGCGCGCTTTGCCCCGGGGCTCGCCGATCGCACGCACGAAATCAAGAGCTGGGACGACGTGAAGCTCCTCACGGTCACGGTCGACCGCGTGCGGCAATCGCACAAGCCCGGGCTCTTGTTGATCGGCGACGCGGCGCACGCGATGTCGCCCATCGGCGGCGTCGGCGTCAATCTTGCGGTCCAGGACGCGGTCGCCGCCGCCAATATCCTCGCCGGCCCGCTCAGCGCCCGCACGCTCACGGACGCCGATCTCGCCGCGGTGCAAAGGCGGCGCGAATTTCCGACGCGCATGACGCAGCGCCTGCAGCTCTTCATCCAGGATCGCTTTCTCGCGCGCGTGATCGCGGGCGGGCCGGTCGAGCCGCCTTTCGCGCTGCGGCTGGCGCGGCGCTTCCCGGTGTTGCGCCGGATTCCGGCGCGGGTCATTGGCATGGGATTCCGGCCGGAGCACGTCGCCCCGGCGGCCTAGCGTCTGATCCAGCTGTATTGAAACGCGGCCTCTCTCTAACCCTCTCCCCGATGGGGAGAGGGTGATTCGAACTCGCCGAATCGGACTCTAGGACGCGGGGCCGGCGCCCAGGTTGCGGTGGCGGTATTCGAGCGCGATGAGCGCGGCTTTGAGGGGCCGCAGCAACGCGATTGCGCCGCCCAGGATGACGGGCGTCCACAGCACGAGATGGACCCAGAGCGGCGGCGCGAACAGCACCTCGACCAGGATCGCGAGTGCCACCACGACCGCGCCGAGGATGAAGACAACGAAGACCGCAGGCCCGTCGCCCGCGTCCTGCGCCGCAAGATCGAGGCCGCATTCGGGGCACTGGTTCGCCACCTGCAAGAGGCCGCTATAGAGCTTGCCGCGCCCGCAGCGCGGACACCGGCATTTGACGGCAAGCGCGAAAAGCGACGGGGCAGAGCTCATCCGTTGAGAGCCGGCGCTCCGCTGCTGCCCCACCAGTAGATGCAGGTGAAGAGGAAGAGCCACACCACGTCGACGAAGTGCCAGTACCATGCCGCCGCCTCGAGGCCGAAATGGTGGTCCGGCTTGAACTGGCCCTTGATGGCCCGGTAGAGGCACACGGCGAGGAAGGTCGTGCCAATGATGACGTGGAAGCCGTGGAAGCCCGTCGCCATGAAGAAGGTCGAGGGATACATGCCCTGCGTGAAGCCGAAGGCGGCGTGCGTATATTCGTAAGCCTGGAGCGAGGTGAAGCAGAGACCGAGGAACACGGTGACTGCAAGGCCGCGGATCAGGTCACGCTGGTTGTTCTCGAGCAGCGAATGATGCGCCCAGGTCACGGTCGTGCCCGACAACAGCAGCACGAGCGTGTTGACGAACGGCACGTCGAACGGATCGAACGGGACGATGCCCTTGGGCGGCCATGTCCCGCCCATGGCCGCGGTGGGGAAGAGCGCGGCCGAGAAATAGGCCCAGAAGAAGGCGGCGAAGAACATCACCTCGGACGCGATGAAGAGCGCCATGCCATAGCGCAGGCCGATCTGCACGACCTTGGTGTGATGGCCCTCGTACACGGCCTCGCGGATGACGTCGCGCCACCACACCCACATGACGCCGAGCACCGCGAGGAACCCGATGACCATGATCCACCACGGGCCGCCATGCATGAACATGACGGCGCCCGAGAACAGGATGCCCGCGGCCACCGCGCCGACCAGCGGCCACGGGCTCGGATCGACGAGATGGTAGGGATGCTTGTTGTGATGCGCGGCGGGAGCGGCGGGGCTGTGGTGCATCGTTCTTCTCTGTCTCGCAGATGTCAGTTGACGGGCGCGGCGGCGGGACGGGCGGCGCTGGCCGACGGCGTGCCGTCGTCCTTGGCGCGGAACATGGTGTAGGAGAGCGTGATCGTGTCGACGTCCGTGGTGTTCGG
>DATIXQ010000023.1:0-111768 GCA_035518375.1 Allostellaceae bacterium
CGAGGAAACCGGCCTCACCACCTCAAAGGACTATCCGCAGATCTTCATGCGCATGCCGTGCTCGGTCGTGGGGCATCTGGAGCCGCTCTGGTGCCCCGATCCGCGTGTCGCCGAGACTTTTGACTACGAGGGCGAGCTTGCTGTCGTGATCGGCACGCCCGGCCGTCACATTCCGGTCAAAAGCGCGCTCAGCCACGTCGCGGGCTATGCCTGCTACAACGAAGGCTCGGTGCGCGAATTCCAGGGCCACAACCGGCAGTTCGGGCTGGGCAAGAATTTCGAGCGCTCGGGCTCGTTCGGGCCGTGGCTCATGACGGCGGACGAGTTCGGGCTCCCGCCCGCGCACACCGTCATCACGAGGCTCAATGGCGTCGAGAAGCAGAAATCCTCGCTTGACGACATGCTGTTCTCGGTCGAGCAGGTGATCCACTACCTCTCGACCGGATATCTGCTGCGCGCGGGCGACGTGATCGTGATGGGGACGCCCGGCGCGCTCCATCCGCCGGCGGGCTATCAGCCGACGCAATGGGATTCCAAACGCATCCCCGGCCGCACCCGCATGAAGCCCGGCGATCTGTGCGAGGTCGAGATGACGGGCCTCGGCGTGTTGCGCAATCCCATCATCGCCGACCCGACGCGAGTGGAGTAAAGCTGTGCCGGCGCCAGACGGGAGATTTGCCATGCCCCAATCCTCGAAGCCCGCATGTCGGCGGGCGCTTGTCGCTGCCGCGCTGCTCTTCGCCGCTGGCGCATGGTTCGCGGCCCCGCTTCGCGCCGAGGATGCGCGCGCCGTGCCGCCGCCGGCGCAAGACGAGACGGCGCAAGCCAACACGGAGGTGACGGTGCTCGCCGGCGGCTGCTTCTGGGGCGTGCAGGGCGTGTTCCAGCATGTGAAGGGCGTGACCCGCGCGGTCTCGGGTTATACCGGCGGCGAGGCGGAGACGGCGCATTACGAGACGGTGGGCACGGGCGAGACCGGCCACGCGGAATCGGTCGAGATCACGTTCGATCCGCGCGTCATGAGCTTCGGGAAGCTGCTGCAGATTTATTTCTCGGTCGCGCACGACCCGACCGAGCTCAACTATCAGGGGCCGGATTCAGGCACGCAGTACCGCTCCACCGTCTTTGCGCAAAGCGAGGAGCAGGCGCGGATCGCGACGGCCTATATCGCGCAATTGAACGCGGCGCACGTTTTCCCGGCCAAGGTCGTGACTACGATCGAGCCCGGCAAGAGCTTCTATCCCGCGGAGGAGTATCACCAGGATTTCCTGACGCGGCATCCGGATTATCCCTACATCGTCATCAACGATCTGCCGAAGGTCGCGAACCTGCAGCGGCTCTTCCCCGATGCTTATCGCGCCGATCCGGTATTGGTGCTGGCCTCGCGCGCGACGCGCTGAAGTTGCGACTTTGTTGCGCGGCCGCCGCCCATGACAGCGCCCGCCGCAATCGTCATCCGGCCCGCGACCCGGGGCGATGTCGCGATCATCCTCGCGTTGGTACGCGAGCTCGCAGCTTACGAGAAGCTTGCGCAAGAGGCGGTCGCGACCGAGGCCACGCTCGCGCGCGGCCTCTTTGGCCCGCGCGCCTATGCTGAGGCGCTGATCGCCGAAGCCCACGGCGCGCCCGTCGGCTTCGCGCTCTTCTTCCACACCTTCTCGACCTTCGTCGGCAAGCCGGGCCTTTACCTCGAGGACATCTACGTGCGGCCGGCGCATCGGCGGCAAGGCATCGGGACTTTGCTTCTGCGCGAGCTGGCGCGGATTGCGCTCGCGCGCGATTGCGGCCGCATGGAATGGGCGGTGCTTGACTGGAACGAGCCCGCACTTGCCTTCTATCGCGACAAGCTCGGCGCGCGCGCGATGAGCGAATGGACGGTCGAGCGTCTCGATAGGGCGCGCATCGAGGCGCTTGCCGCGGGCTGAGCCGGACGAGTCGTCCTTTTGGCGGCGGGAGCCGCGCTCGCGCCGCAAAAACGGATGCTCACTCGATCACCTGGTCGGCAGTGTCGAGCAGCGACGGCGGGACGGAAACATCGAGCGCCTTGGCCGTTTTCAGGTTGATGACCAGTTCGAATTTGGTCGGCAGCTGGACCGGAAGGTCGGCGGGCTTCGTTCCCTTGAGGATCTTGTCGACATAGGTCGCCGCGGTGTGCCAGGCATCGTTCGGGTTGGGACCGTATGTCATCAGATTGCCGTCGACGGCAAAATCCCTCCATCCCGACATCGTCAGAATTCGCCGCCTGACGCTGAATTCGGCGATCGCTTTGCACTGGCGATAGATGATCAGGCTCGGCAGCATGAGGATCGCGGAGACACGGTCGCGCGCGAGGGCATCGAGGGTATTACTGACGTCCGCGAGCGTGTACACCTCGGCATATTTGAGTTCGAGGCCCAGCCGTGCGGCGGCACTCTGGGACGCTCGAAATTCCGTGGCGTCGCCCGGATGCTGCGGATTCACGAGCACGGCCACGCGCGAAAGACTTGGCGCCACCTCTTTGAGGAGCGCGAGTTGCTTTCCGGCCAGATCCGGGTTGAGGAGATACATTCCGGTGACGTTGCCGCCGGGCCGGGCGAGGCTTGTCACGAGTTTCGCCTCGACGGGATCGCCGCTGTAAACCGTTACGATGGGAAGGGATCCCGACGCTGCCAGCACTCCCTCCACCGCCGGCCCTTGCGCCACGAGCTCGGCGGCCCCCGATTTCATCAATTCCGCGACCGCATGAGCTGCCTGATCGCGTAGGTCGCCTTCGCCCCCCAACCATCGGGTATCAACGATGGTGAGGTTCTGGCCCTCGGTATAACCGAGCTCACGCATCCCGCGGCGGAAGGAGTCGAAGAGCATGGCTCCCGCCTCGGACGAATACCAAGCGCCGATCAAGCCAATCCGGGCCGGCCTTTGTGTCTGCGCTCGTGCTGCAAACGGCGACACGGCCAACGCACCGCTGAGTAGGGTGATAAACTGGCGCCGTTTCATCGCTTCCTCCTCGTACCGAGGCAGCGCACCCTAGCACACCACGGGTCCGCACTATGTCTCGGCGGTCGAGCTTGATAACGGCGCCGAAGAGGATCGCGTTCGCTTTGAGCGGGCGCCCTGTGCGCCGACATATCTCGCTGATGTCTCCGCCGTTGGCGATGAGCGCTGCGCTCGTGCCGCCTCAGCGCGCGCGGATGCGCTCGATCGCGTCGGTGGTGCAGCCTTCTCAGAGCGCGTGACTCGGCCGGACTCATTTGACATTATAGGGTGTGTAAAATAACGGAGCGATCGCATGGCCCGTATCCGCCAGGTGGTTCCGGGCCTCGCGCTATGTGTTCTCGTGACCCTGGCCGGCTGGGAACTGCAACTACTCGAGCAGCGCCTGTTCGGCAAAGCCTGGCTCGAATCGCTCGTGCTCGCCATCCTCGTCGGCACCGCCGTCCGCACCCTGTGGCCCATGGGCGAACGCTGGCGGCCGGGCATGGAGTTCAGCGCCAAAACCCTCCTCGAGATCGCGGTCATGCTGCTCGGCGCGTCGCTCAGCGCGGACGCGATCATTGCCATTGGCCCGCCGCTCATCGCCGGCATTGCCGCCGTCGTGGTGCTTGCGCTCGCGCTCAGCTACGCGATCGGCCGTGCGCTGCGGCTGCCGCAACGCATGGCGATCCTGGTCGCGTGCGGCAATTCGATCTGCGGCAATTCGGCGATTGCCGCGGCCGCGCCGGTCATCGGCGCGAGCAGCGAGGATGTCGCGGCCTCGATCGCCTTCACCGCGGTGCTCGGTGTCGTCGTCGTCGTGCTGCTGCCGCTGCTGGCCGTGCCGCTCGGGCTCGACAAGGTGCAATTCGGCATCCTCGCCGGCCTCACCGTCTATGCCGTGCCGCAGGTTCTGGCCGCGACCGCGCCGCTCGGCGGGCTCAGCGTGCAGATCGGAACGGTGGTGAAGCTGGTGCGGGTGCTGATGCTTGGCCCGGTGATTTTGGTCCTTTCGCTCGGCGCGGCGAAATGGCGCGAAGCGGCGGATGAGCCGTGGCCGCACCTGACCGCGGGCGATCGTCCCGCGCCAGGCAAGGTTCCGCTGCACCATCTTCTTCCGTGGTTCATCGTCGGCTTCTTGGTGCTCGCAGGGCTGCGCTCGGCGGGGCTCATTCCGGGCTGGCTGCTCGGACCGATCGCCATGGGCACCAATCTTCTGACGATCGTCGCGATGGCGGCGCTCGGCCTCGGCGTCGAGGTGCGCGCCGTCGCGACGAGCGGTCCGCGTGTCATTGCGGCGGTTGTCGCCTCGCTCCTGTTCCTCGCCGGGACTGCGCTAGTCCTGATCCGTGTTCTTGGACCGACGTGATGTGCAAAGCGCGGTCTACGATGCGTACGCCTCACACCCCGACATATCTCCGGATGTCGTCGTAGTTGGCGACGAGCGCCGCGCTCGTGCCGCTCCAGCGCACGCGGCCGCGCTCGATTACGTAGTGCCGGTCGGCGAGCCGCGTCAGCGCGCGCAGATTCTTGTCGATGAGCAGGATCGACTGGCCGGCCGCCTTGAGGTGCACGAGCACGCGCCAGATCTCCTGGCGGATCAGGGGCGCCAATCCCTCGGTCGCCTCGTCGAGGATCAGAAGCTCGGGATTGGTCATGAGCGCGCGCGCGATCGCGAGCATCTGCTGCTCGCCGCCGGAGAGATGCATGCCGAGCTGGTTGCGGCGCTCGGCAAGCCACGGGAAGAGCTCGGTCACGCGCGCCAGGGTCCAGCGCGCGCCGTCCTTGCCGCCGCGGCCCGGCGCCGCCGTCGCGGTCAAGTTCTCCATCACCGTGAGGTCGGAGAAGATCTGCCGTCCTTCGGGCACGAGCCCGAGCCCCAACCGCGCGATGCGGAACGGCGCGAGCCCGCGCAGCGCGGTTCCCTCGAAGTCGATGCTGCCGGCAAAAGGCGGCGTCATGCCCATGATCGAGCGCACCGTCGTGGTCTTGCCCATGCCGTTGCGCCCGAGCAGCGTCACGACCTCGCCGCGCTGCACCTCGAATCCGATGCCGAAGAGCACCTGGCTCTGGCCGTAGCGCGTCTCGAGCGCCTCAACCTTAAGCATCCTCGTCCTCGCCGAGATAGGCCTCGCGTACCCGCGGATCGTTGCGGATTGTGTCGGCCGTGCCCGAGGCGATGACGCGGCCCTGAACCAGGACCGAGACGCGGTCGGCGAGCTGGAACACCACGTCCATGTCGTGCTCGATGAGGAGAATGCTGTAGCGGCCCTTGAGCTCGGCGAGGAGCGCCAGCATCGCCTGCGATTCCTCGCTGCCCAATCCCGCCATCGGCTCGTCGAGGAGGAGAAGCGTGGGCTCGGTCGCGAGCGCCATGGCGAGCTCGAGCTGGCGATGCTCGCCATGCGCCATGCCGGCGGCGATCGTGCCTGCGCGGGCGCCCAATCCAAGCTCTCCGAGCCGCCGCCGCGCCGGGCCCTGAAGCCGGGCGAGCCGCTGCGCCGCGTGCCAGAAGTGGAAGCTGTTGGGCTGCGTCGCCTGGACCGCCAGCGCCACGTTTCCCTGCGCGGTGAAGCTGCGGAAGATGCTGGTGATCTGGAACGAGCGCGCAAGCCCCAGCCGCGCCCGCGCCGCCGTCGCGAGCGCCGTGATGTCGCGTCCCTCGAACAGGATCGCGCCGCGGTCCGGCGTAAGCTCGCCGGTGATCTGGCCGATCAGCGTCGTCTTGCCGGCGCCGTTGGGCCCGATCAGCGCATGCACCTCGCCGCGCCGCACCTCGAGCGAGATGTCGTCGCACGCCGTGAGCGCGCCGAAGCTCTTGCTGACGCCGCGGATCTCGAGCACCGCCTCGGTCATCGCCCGCGCGCCTTTTGACGCCGGACGCGGTGGATGATATCATTTTCTCGGAATGATATCGAAAGGCCCGCGATGGTCAGGACCGTCATCAGTCTCGATCCCGACGACAAGGCGTGGCTCGACCGCAAGGCGCGCGAGGAACGTGTTCCCATGACGCGGCTCGTGCGGCGCGCGATCCGGCGGATGCGTGAGGAATCGGGCGCTGAGCCGTCGCGCTTCGCTCGGCTGCTGCGGGCGACGAAAGGGATCGGCAAAACCGGCGACGGGCTTGCGGTGCAGCGGCGACTGCGGCGCGAGTGGGATAGGCGGAGGTGAGGCTCCTCCTCGATTCCGTCATTCTGATAGACCATTTCAACGGTGTCGACGCGGCGACGAGCTATCTCGCCGAGAACGCTGCCGACGCGGCCCTCTCCGTCGTCACGCGCGCCGAGGTACTGACCGGGTTCGAGCCGCGGGCGATGCGGCGAGCAGCGGAATTTCTCGACTGCTTCCCGACGCTCGCGATCGACCAGGCAATCGCCGACCGGGCGGCGGTCTTGCGCCGCAGCGAAGGCTGGAAGCTGCCCGATGCGTTCCAGGCCGCCATCGCCGAGCGCCACGGCCTGCAGCTCGTGACCCGCAATCGGCGCGACTTCTCGCCGCGGCGTCATCCGTTCGTGGTCATTCCCTATCGGCTGTGACGGCGTCCTCATTCCGCGGCGCCTTCCTCGGCCGGAACGGGCGCCGGCGTTGCCTCGTGCGCCTTCACGGCCTGCAGGATCATGCCCCACACGCCCTCCTTCACGAACAGCACGCGCGCGACGAGGAGCGGCCCGAAGAAGATCATCCAGTGGTCGGTGTAGTCCGACAGCACCTGCTGGAAGACGAGATATATGGCCGCGCCGAACACGGGGCCGATGAGCGTTCCGGCCGAGCCCAGGATCACCATGGCGAGGAACTGGCCCGAGACCTGGAACGAGAGGAGCGCCGGCGAGACGAAGCGCGCGTGATTCGCCATGAGCGCGCCCGCAAGCCCCGCGATCGCCGCCGAGATGACGAAAAGCGCGAGCTTGTAGCGGAAGGGCGGGATGCCGATCGCGGCGAGGCGCCGCTCGTTGTCGCGCCGGCCGCGGATCACCATGCCGAACTGCGAATTGACGAGCCGCCAGGCGAGAAACAGCACGATGACGAGGAGCGCCAGGCTCACGTAGTAGAGGATCACGTGGTTGGCGAGGCTCATGCCGGCGAGCGTGTTGCGCCGCGGCATGGTGAAGCCGTTGTCGCCGCCATAGGCCCTGAGCGCCTGGGCGATGTAGTAGCTCATCTGCCCGAAGGCGAGCGTCACCATGATGAACTGGAATCCCTGCGCGCGCAGCGACAGGGCGCCGATGGCGAGCCCGGCGAGCGCGGCCGCCGCGATAGCCGCCGGCCACACGACGAGTGCGTCGTGGTAGCCCGCGTTGGTCAATATCCCCGTCACATAGGCGCCGACGCCGAAGAACGCCGCTTGGCCGAAGGTGACGAGCCCGCCATATCCCAAGAGCAGGTCACAGGAGACGGCCGCCATGCCGTACATCGCGATCTGGGTCGCAAAGCGCGTGTAGTAGATGTCGCCCGAGAGCGGCACCGCGAGCGCGGCCGCAATCAGCGCCAGGTGCAGGATGGTACGGCGCGAGAGAGCCATCTCAGCCTCGATAGGCCGCGAAAAGGCCGGTGCGGCTGTAGATGAGGACGAGCGCCATCAGCACGTAGTCGGCCATGCCGACGACCGCCGTTCCCGCGGTGAGCCCGACGATCTGCGGCAGCAGCACGCGCGAGAACGTGTCGAAGATGCCAATGATCAGCGCGCCCGCCAGCGCGCCGCGGATCGAGCCCGTGCCGCCGATGACGATGCAGACGAGGGTGAGGATGAGGATCGGGTCGCCCATCCCGGTCTCGACCGAGAGAAGCGGCCCGGTGAGCATCCCGGCAAAGCCCGCAAAGGCCGCGCCCAGCCCGAACACGGCGGTATAGAGGAAGCCGATATTGACGCCCAGCGCCTCGACCATCTCGCGCTTGTCGGAGCCGGCGCGGATCAAGGCGCCCAAGCGCGTATGCACCATCACGACATAAAGGATCGCGCCGCACGCGAGCGCCGCTCCGGTGATGGCGAGGCGATAGACCGGGTAATGCACGCCCGGGAAGATCTCGAGCGAGCCGTCGAGCGGGCCTGGGATGGCGACGTTCAAGGGAAGCCGGCCCCAGATCACCACCACGGCCTCGTTGAAGAACATGGTGAGGCCGAAGGTCGCGAGCACCTGGTCGAGATGGCCGCGGCCATAGAGCGGGCGCAGCACCAATATCTCCATTGCTGCGCCCACCACGACCGTGCCGAGAACCGCGAGCGGCACGGCGAGCCAATAGGAATGGGTCACGTTGAGGCAGGCAACGAGCAGGTAGCCGCCCGCCATGAAGAGCGACCCGTGCGCCAGGTTGATGACGCGCATGATGCCGAAGACGAGCGTCACGCCGACCGCCATCAGGAAGAGCATCAGCCCGAACTGCACGCCGTTGAACAGCTGCTCGATGAAGAGCGCCAGCGTCATGGCGCGCCGGTCCGTCGCCGCATTGGATTTCTCTCCCTGTCCGCCGGCGTTGGGCGCGCCGCTGTCTGCCCCGAGACTACCGGTGGTCCCGGCCGATGGCGATTGGCTTTTTTGTCTCCCGCTACCTGTTGCGGCCATTGATCGCGGGATGGGCGGCGAGCGCCGGAGCGGGCCTTGACAAGGTCCGGATGACATTGTACGTCAATTGCGGTCAACGGAGGCCAGTGCCGGGTGGACGTGCCGTCAAGCGCTTACTGGTGTATTGCCGAACGAACCCAATTTGCGGCCAAGGAGGAATTCTGCCAAACGATCCCAATTTCTCCCTCCTCGGCCCCGCTTTCGCGGGAGCGACGGAGTTGGGTAAGCGATTTTACCGAACGAACCCAATTTGCGCCCGAAGAGGAATTCTGCCGAACGAACCCAATTTGTCGGCTGGCGCCTGAAGGCTGAACGCTGACGGCCTTTTTGGCCGGGGGTGACAGGCCGCGGGTCGCGGCATAGAACGAGGGGAAACGGGAGGACGGGTTGGCCGAAGAGTTGAGGACGGTCGCGGGCGTCCGCGTCGAATGGATTGAGAAGGGCGCGGGGCCGCCGATTCTGTTTCTCCATCCCGGCATCGGCATCGCGCCCGACGCTCCGGTGCTCGAGCGCTTGGCCGCGCGGGGCCGCGTCTTCGCGCCGTCGCATCCCGGCTTCGGCCGCTCCGAGCAGCCGAAGGACATGACTACCGTCGATGATCTTGCCTATTTCTATCTCGACCTCATGGACGAGCTGCGCCTCGAGCAGGTGACGCTCGTCGGCGTCTCGTTCGGCGGCTGGATCGCGGCCGAGATCGCGGTGAAATCCTGCGCCCGCATCGCACGCCTCGTCCTCGCCGACCCGCTCGGCATCAAGGTCGGCGCGCGCGACGAGCGCGACATCGCCGACATGTTCGCGATGACCGAGGCGGATTTTCTCGCCCACGCCTATGCCGCACCCGAGGCGCAGAAGCGCGACTACAAATCCATGTCCGAGGCTGATCTTCTGCCGATCGCGCGCAATCGCGAGGCGATGGCGCGCTATGGCTGGCAGCCCTACATGCACGATCCGAAGCTGAAGCAGCGGCTCCACCGCGTTCGCGTGCCAACGCTCGTGCTCTGGGGCGAGGCCGACCGCATCGCCGCGCCCGATTACGGCCGCGCCTATGCCGCCGCGCTGCCGGCGGCGCGCTTCGAGCTCGTGCCGCGCGCCGGCCATTTTCCGCATGTCGAAGCGCCCGACGCGTTCGCGAGCCGCGTCCTCGCGTTTATGGAGACCGCGCCATGAGAGTGTTCCATTTCACCGAGCAGGCCTATCCCGAGGCGTGGGATAAGCATCAGGGCTCGCTTCGCGTCGTGCTGCCCAACCGCATCCTCGATCCGAAGATCGCGGCCGAGCGCCTGCACCGCTACTACGACGAATGGCAGCTCGCCGACGAGCTCGGTTACGACATCATGGTGAACGAGCATCACTCGACGGCGACCTGCATGGCCTCGACCGTGATCGTGACGCTCTCGGTCTTGGCGCGCGAGACGAAGCGCGCGCGCCTTCTCGTGCTGGGCTATCCGATCGCCCACCGCCCAGATCCGCTGCGCTGCGCCGAGGAGCTTTCGACGATCGACGTCGTCTCGCGCGGCCGGCTCGAGATGGGCTTCGTCAAGGGCGTGCCCTACGAGATCCCGGTCGCCAACACCAATCCCGTCTTCATCATGGAACGGTTCTGGGAGGCGCACGACTTCATCATCAAGGCGATGACGAGCCACGAGGGGCCCTTCAACTGGGAAGGTCAGTTCTTCCACTACCGCCACGTCAACATCTGGCCGCGCCCTTATCAGCAGCCGCACCCGCCGGTGTGGAGCACGACCTCGAGCCGAACCAACGCGCGCGTGCTGGGCCAGAAAGGCTATGTCATGGCGACGCTCGGGAGCGGCTATGCGACGCGCGCGCTCTACGATGCTTATCGCGAGGGCTGGCACGCGGCGGGCCGCAAGGAGCCGCCTCCGCCCGACCGCTTCGCCTATCTCGCGCTTGTCGGCATCGCCCCGACCGAAGAGGAAGCGCGCCGGCGCGGCGAGCTGGTCGCCGGATACCCGCGCACCTCGGCGATCGTCGCGCCCCAGTTCCGCAACCCGCCGGGCTCCATCTCGGCCGAAGACAACGCCCGGCTCCTGCAGGGTCGCACGCCGCCGCGCAGCTTCACCAAGGACGGCCGCGTCGTGAACATGGCGACTGCCTCGGTGCAGGAGCTGATCGACGCCGCCGTCATGTTCTGCGGCACGCCCGACCAGGTTTACCGCCAGATCGCCGATTTCACCGAACATTGCGGCGGGCTCGGCAATCTCCTGATGATGGGCCAGGCCGGCCATCTCGGGCACGACGACACCGTCGCCAGCCTCAAGCTCTTCGCAAGCGAGGTGATGCCGCGTTTGAAGGAGCTGAAACAGCCCACAGCCGCGGCGGCGGCGGCAGAATGAGCGCCGCGGCATGATCCTCGGCTTCGACCATGTGCAGCTTGCGATGCCGTCTGGCGGCGAGGACCGGGCGCGCGCGTTCTATCGCGGCATCCTTGGTTTCGACGAATTGGCGAAGCCGCCCGAGCTCGCCGCGCGCGGCGGTGTGTGGTTCAGGGCAGGCAGCCTCAATCTGCATCTCGGCGTCGAGGCCGACTTCCGCCCCGCGAAGAAGGCGCATCCGGCGCTTCTCGTCGCCGGGCTCGCGGATTATGCCGCGCGCGCTCGTGCCGCCGGCTGTCGCGTCGTCGACGACGATCCGCTCGACGGGTATTTCCGCATCTTCCTCGACGATCCGTTCGGCAACCGGCTCGAGCTCATGGAAAAGCGCGCGCCATGAAAAACCCCTCCCCGCGGGGGCGGGGAGGGGCCTCAAGGTGCTTGTCGTAATCGCTACTGCGGTATGACGATTTCGACGCGCCGGTTTTGCGGTTCGCGCACACCGTCCGGCGTCGGTACGCGCAGGTCCGTCTTGCCCTTCCACGCTACGTCCATCGCGCTGGTCGGCACACCATGCGAGGTGAGGTAGTTGCGCACCGCGACCGCGCGCCGTTGGGAGAGGCCGAGATTGTATTGCTGTGTGCCCATCGTGTCGGTGTAGCCGGTGAGCTCGATGCGCACGGGCTTGTTCTGTTTGAACGCATCGGCGGCCGCGTCGAGCACTTGGCGCCCGGCCGCGGTGATCATCGATTTGTCGAAGTCGAAGAACACGATGAAGAACTGTCCGGGCGGCACCGTCGCGGCGGGCGCCGGCGCGGGCGCCGGCATCGGCGCGGGCGCGGCGGCGGGCTGCATCGGCGGCGGGGGCGGCGGCGCGCCGAACGCGTAGCTGATGCTCAGCAGGATGCTGTGGTTGCGGTACCCGCTCGTTGAAATGGCCGAGTTGTTGACGGTGTGGAAGCGCGGATTGAAGCCGTCGAGGAAGCGATATTCGAGCCCCATGGTCCAGTTCGACGTCAGGTTATAACTCAAGCCGGCCATCGCTTGGACCGCGCCCACCGTGTCGCGGTCGTTGGCAATGGGCATGCCCGTAACGCCAAAATTGTCGAGATTCACGCTGACGAGGCCGACACCGGCGCCGATATAGGGCCGGATGCCCCAGAACTGATACGGCAGGTCGACGAGGCCGTTGACCATGCCGGCGATGCTGTTGACGCTGCCGGTGGCGCCGGTAGCGCCGCCCACGCCGATCGACTTCACGTCGTTGTCGCGATAATCGAGGTTGAGCTCGATGCGGAGATTGGGGGCGATGTTGTAGCCCGCGGCGCCGCCGACGATGTAGCCCTCATCCTCTTTCGAATCGCCTCCCGGCGCGGGCGGATGGCCGTTGAAGCCCAAGCCCTCCATGTGGTTCCAGCCGGCCTCGCCACGAAGATAAAAGCTGCCCGGCGCCCCGTAGGGGCCGCTCATCATGGTTTGTGCCTGGCTGGCCACGGCGGCGAGGCTCAGGGCCAGCGCCAAGGGGGCAGCACGCAAAAATTTCATGGACTCTCTCCGGACCAGATAAGAGCGCGAGTATCGTCGTCTACGGTTAATAGTCACGGAAACCGTTCCGCGGCAAGCCAAGCTCTTGTTTTTGACGCCTATTGTCTTGATGTGTTGCAACTTTGTCGCGTTGCCCGAAAGAGAGGGGAGCATGCAGATGCTGCACCGCAACCTTACCTGTATCGGCGGCACTCGGACAATCGTGCCCGCGGAGGCAAGCCCTAAAACCTATTCCTCCGGCGCTGCCGTCGGTGGGTCAGGTGCACGCTGATCGCGTTCCCAGAACAGCAGCGCGAACGTCGCGAGCAGTACGACGGCGACCATCGTGGTCGCGACGCAGCCGGGCCAGCCGGCGAGATCCCAGGCGAACCCCGGCAAGATCGCGCCCAATGCCCCGCCGAGATAGTAGAACGAGACGTAAAGCCCGACCGCGGACGAGCGCCCTTGGACCGCGGTCACCGCGACGTAGCTCGTGGCGCAGCTCTGGCACAGAAAACCGCATGTGACGCACACCGCGAGCCCGAGCAGGATCAGGACGATGCTCGGCGCGAGCGTCATGGCGAGGCCCGCGACCCAAAAAGCGGCGGCTCCCGCGACAAGCCGGCTGCGCCCGAGCCGCGCCACGAGTCGTCCGGTCAGAGGCGTCGCCACCACGCCGACGAGATAGACGACGAAGATCGTGCCGAGTGCTCCCGTCGAGAGCGAATAAGGCGGCGCAGCGAGCACGAAATTGATGTAGGTGAAGACGCCGACGAACGAGAACAGCACGCCGAACCCGACCGCATAGGTGGCGATGAGGCGCGGCGAGCGCAGATTGGCCGCCATGAAGCGGAAGGACGGCGCGAGCCCCCCGCTTTTCGCGAAGCGCCGTTCGCGCGGCATGAACAGCGCGCTGCCGCTCGCGCAGGCGAGTGTCACCACCGCGAGGCCCCAGAACGCCGCGCGCCAGCCGAAGCTTTGCGCGAGCAGCCCCGAGAGGAAGCGGCTGAGGAAGCCGCCGACGCCACTTGCCGCGACATAAAGGCCGGTCATTGCCGTCGCCGAGCCCGCAAATTCCTCGCCGACATAGGCGACGGTGACCGCGAAGATCGGCGGCAAGAGCAGACCTTGCACAAAGCGCCAAAACACGAGCATGCCGAGCGAATGGGCGAACCCCGCCATCATCGTCGGCACCACGAGCCCGAACATCGCCGTGACGATGATCCGCTTGCGCCCGATCGCGTCGGCGGCAAGCCCGCTCAAGGGCGCAGTCAAGGCGACGGCGAGCGTTGCGGCACTCACGGTCCAGCTCACTTCGGTCGCGGTGGCGTCGAACTCGTGCGTGAGGAGCGGCAGCAGCGCCTGGGTGACGTAAAGCTCGATGAAGGCGCCGATCGCCGCAAGCACCACCCCGAGCGCGCGCTTGTCGGCGAGCATCGACGCAGTCTATCGGCCCGCGCCCGGCTTTTCACCGGCGTGCGCGTGGCCTAGAAGACCGGCGTGGCCGAAGAGAAGCGCCCCTTGAGCTACCGGTCCGCCGGCGTCGACATCGATGCCGGCAACGCGCTCGTCGAGGCGCTGAAGCCGCTGGCGAGGGCGACGGCGCGGGCGGGCTCGGACGCGGGGCTCGGCGGATTCGGTGCGTTCTTCGACTTGAAGGCCGCGGGCTACCGCGATCCGATCCTCGTCGCAACGACAGACGGCGTCGGCACCAAGCTCAAGATCGCAATCGAGGCGGGTCGGCACGACACGGTCGGCATCGATCTCGTCGCGATGTGCGTCAACGATCTCGTGGTGCAGGGTGCCGAGCCGCTTCTCTTTCTCGACTACTTCGCCACCGGGCGGCTCGACGTGGCGCAGGCGAAGAGCGTGATCGCCGGCATCGCCATGGCCTGCCGCGAGGTCGGCTGCGCCCTCGTCGGCGGCGAGACGGCGGAGATGCCCGGCCTCTATGCCGCGGGCGACTACGATCTCGCCGGCTTCGCCGTCGGCGCGGTCGAACGCGGCGCCGCCATTGACGGCAGCACTGTTGTGGCGGGTGACATCGTCCTTGGCCTCGCCTCGAGCGGACTGCACTCCAACGGCTTCTCGCTGGTAAGGCGCGTCGTCGCCGACCTGAAGCTCGATTTTGCAGCGCCTGCATCCTTCGCGCCGGGCGAAAGCCTCGGCGCGGCGCTCCTCGCGCCAACGCGCCTTTACGTCAATAGCTGCCGTGCCGCCATTGCGGCGGGTGGCGTCAAGGCGTTGGCCCACATCACCGGCGGCGGATTGCTGGAGAACATTCCGCGCGTTCTGCCACGCGACCTCGCCGCCGAGCTCGACGCGCGGACTTGGCCGCTGCCGCCGGTCTTCCGCTGGCTTGCGGAGAAGGCGCAGCTTCCGGCCGAGGAAATGGCGCGCACCTTCAACTGCGGCATCGGCATGATGGTGGTCGCTGCACCAGGGGACGAGGCGCGCGTCGCTCGGACGCTCGAAGCGCATGGCGAGCACGTTCAGCGCATCGGCCGCATCGTGCCGCGTGCCGGCGGGGCGGGCGCGCGGCTCATTGGTACGGAGGAAGCGTGGCCCGGCTGAAGGTCGGTGTGCTGATCTCGGGCCGCGGCTCGAACCTCAAGGCGCTGATCGAGGCATGCGCCGCGCCTGGCTTTCCCGCCGAGATCGCGCTCGTGATCTCGAACGTGACTGGCGCCCAGGGGCTCGATCATGCGGCCGCGGTAGGCATTCCGCGCGTCGTCATTCCGCACCGCGACCATCCCTCGCGCGAGGCGTTCGAGGCCGCGATGGACCTGGCGCTGGCCGCGCACGGGATCGAGCTCGTGTGCCTCGCGGGATTCATGCGGCTCCTGACGCGCGCCTTTGTTACGCGCTGGCACGACCGGCTCATCAACATCCACCCCTCGCTCCTGCCGGCCTTCCGCGGCCTCGACACGCATGAGCGCGCCCTGGCGGCGGGCGTGCGCTTCGCCGGCTGCACCGTTCATTATGTCCGCGCCGAGATGGACGACGGGCC
This sequence comes from Allostellaceae bacterium, assembly GCA_035518375.1. GTDB lineage: Bacteria > Pseudomonadota > Alphaproteobacteria > ATCC43930 > CGMCC-115725 > DATJLY01. Next base: position 15,375 of record DATIXQ010000023.1, read on the forward strand.
GATCATCGTGCAAGCGGCGGTACCGGTGCTGCCGGGCGACAATGCCGAGCTGTTGGCTGCGCGCGTGCTCGAGGCCGAGCACCGTGCCTACCCGCTCGCGCTCCGCCTGATCGCCGAGGGCCGGGTGAAGGTGCGCGACGAGCGGGTCGAGATCGCCGCACCCTTTGCCGTGCCCGAAACCACCCTTAACCCGGCGCGATAGGCTTGCCTCGCGCACGAAATCGGCTAATGTCGCGGCCGCCGAAGCGACGGGGTCAGCAATAATGGCATTGGATCAGGATTATCAGCGGCACTTGCAAGGCTGGCTCGGATTCGCCCGGCTGATGCGCTGGGCCGTCGTGGCAATCATCGTCGTGCTGTTGTTCCTTGCCTACATGACGCTCTAGCCCGGGCTCACGGGCAAAGCTCGATCCCGGCGAAGAAGAAGGCGATCTCGCCCGCAGCGGTCTCGGGCGAGTCGGAGCCGTGCACCGAGTTCGCCTCGATATTCTCGGCGAAATCCTTGCGGATCGTGCCCGGCGCCGCCTTGCTGGGGTCGGTCGCGCCCATCACCTCGCGGTTGGCGGCAACCGCGTTCTCGCCCTCGAGCACCTGCGCCACGACCGGTCCCGAGCACATGAACTCGACGAGGCCTTTGAAGAACGGCCTCGCCCGGTGGACGGCGTAGAATTCCTCCGCCTGCCTCGGCGAGAGCTGTAGGCGCTTTTGCGCGATGATGCGGAGGCCCTTTTCTTCGAGCCGCGCGTTGATCTTGCCGGTCAGGTTCCGGCGCGTCGCGTCCGGCTTGATGATCGACAGGGTACGTTCGAGCGCCATCGCCACTCCCAAGAGGCGGATCGGAGGCGCGGCTTATAGCGAGCGCTAGCCACGCCATCAACCGAGCGCGCGCTTCTCCCAGCCCGCATCGGTCTGCTGCCAGTAGACGAGCTCGTGCCCCGCGGCCGCCGCCTCGCGCCAGCGCGCCCGCGCATGCTCGACCGAGGCAGGGTCGTTGCCGTCGAAGAGGTCGGCGACGCGCTTGAACTCGCCGAGCCGCCGGCTCGCCGCGCCGTCGACGAGGACAAGCATGCTCGCCGCATTGGCGTTGTCGTCGATCGTGGCGAGGAACACCGGCTGGCGCGCCGCGTTGCCGTCGCGCGCGGTGCCGTGCGGCAGGAAGCTCGCTTCGCTATAGGTCCAGAGAAGGGCGTCGAGATCCTGGACGCGCTCCTCCGATCCTGCGACGACGAGAATGCGATGGCCATCGCCGAGCGCGCGTTCGAGCAGCCGCGGCAAGGCGCGCTCGAGCGGCATCGTGCGCAAATGATAGAAGCCGACCTCGGTCATCCCTCTTCGTAATGCTCGGCCACAAGCTGGTCGAGGAGGCGCAAGCCAAAGGCCGTGGCGCCTTTGGGCACCGTGGGCGCGTCCTTCTTCGACCAGGTCGTGCCGGCGATGTCGAGGTGCGCCCATGGCACGTTGTTGACGAAGCGCTGCAGGAACTGCGCCGCGGTGATGCTGCCGGCCTCGCGCCCGCCGATGTTCTTCACGTCGGCCGCGTCGCTGTCGATCATCTTGTCGTAGCCTTCGGCGAGCGGCATGCGCCACAATTTCTCGCCGACGCGCTTGCCCGAGGCAATGAGCCGCTCAGCCAATTCCTCGTTGTTGGAGAAGAGCCCGGCGTGCTCGTTGCCGAGCGAGACGATGATGGCGCCCGTCAAGGTCGCGAGGTTCACCATGAACTGCGGCTTGAAGCGCTGCTGGCAATACCAAAGCGCATCGGCCAGCACGAGCCGCCCCTCGGCGTCGGTGTTGAGCACCTCGATCGTCTGACCCGAAAGCGAGGTGACGATATCACCGGGGCGCTGCGCCGTGCCGGACGGCATGTTCTCGACGAGACCGCCGATACCGACGACGTTGACCTTGGCCTTGCGGCCGGCGAGCGCGCGCATGAGGCCGATGACGACGCCGGCGCCGGCCATGTCCCACTTCATGTCCTCCATGCCGCCGGCCGGCTTGATCGAGATGCCGCCGGTGTCGAAGGTGACGCCCTTGCCGATGAAGGCGATGGGAGCGGGGTTTCGGGCCTTGGGGTTGCCTTTCCACTGCATGATGACGAGGCGAGGCGGGCGCTCACTTCCCTGCGCGACGCCGAGAAGTGCGTTCATGCCAAGCTTCTTCATCTGCTTCTCGTCGAGCACTTCGACCTCGACGCCGAGCTTCTCGAGCGAGCGCGCCTGCTCCGCGAGCGTCTCGGGATAGATGACGTTCGCCGGCTCCGACACGAGATCGCGCGTGAAATAGACGGCTTCCGCCACCTTCTCGAGCGGCTGGAACGCGCGCTTCGCGGCCGCGGGATCCTCGACCACGATCGTCAGCTCCTCGAGCGTCGGTTTGTTCTCCGGCTTCTCCTTGGTGCGGTACTTGTCGAAGCGATATGCGCGGAGCCGCGCGCCATAGGCGAGGTCGGCGGCGATTTGCGCCTCGTTGTCGCGCTGATCGAGCGCCACCGCGGCGGTCTTCTCACCCGCGCTGTTCAACTGCGCCACGATGTGCCCGCCGCGGTTCTGCCAAGCGACGCGCTCGCCGCCGCCTTCCTTGCCGATGCCGTAAAGCAGCACGCGGTTGACCTCGAGCCGCGCCGGCGCGAGCACGGCCAGCACCTCTTCGCCACGGCCCTTGAATTTGCTCGCCGCCATGGCGCGCGTCAGATTGCCGCCGCTCTCCTCGTCGAGGCGTGCCGCGGTGGCCAGGAGCTTGCGCTCGTCCGCGACGGAGACGGCAACTGTTCCAGCGTGCGGCAGGCGCGGGCCGGCGAAACTGATCTTCATGGCGGCACTTCTCCGACGACTGTCGGCGGTATGGGAAGATATGCTCCCCGAGTCAACCGCCGAGGCGGTAGAGCTTCCAGCGCGGCGCGAGCTGCACCGGCGCGAGTCCGGCGCTGTCAATGAGCGTGAACGGCGCGGTGCCGACGAACACCACGTAGTCGAAGCGCCCGAGCGCTCCGCTCTCCGCAAGATCGAGCGGCGGTCCACCCGCGACATAGGCTTGCCACACGCGGAGCGAGGATGTCGCCGCGGCAAGCGCAGCATAAGGCGGTTGCAGCGTTACCGGCTGTTGGCCCGCTTGCGCGAAAAGCGTCGGCACGAAGGCTTCGCGCAACGCGGCGGCAAGGACCGGTACGTGAAGGAGCGGCGTCGGCTGCACGTTGACCGCGTCGGCCGGCGCAGCGACAGCAAGGCGCGTGCCTTCAGGCAGCGCCGCGAGCGCGGCAATGAGTGGCCGGTATTCCTCAGCACTTTGGTGCCAACTGAGACCGACCGTCGCGAGCCGCAGCGCAAACATCAGCGCTGCGCCGCCGAGAAGTTGACGCTCGAGACGCCGCGACGGCGCGGCCCAGCTCGTCCCGGCGCAAAGTGCCAGGGCCAGCGCCAGCGGCATGCGCCGATCAACGCCCGACGCGCCCGCCATCTGCGTCGGCATCACGACATAGGCGAGGATCAGGAGCGCAAGCGGGAGAACGAGCGCCGGCGCGAGCGTCAGCCAGCGCCGCGCATAGCCGAGGGCGAGCACGCCGACGAAGAGCACGAAGCTGGCGATATCGAACGGCCGGTGATAGAGATCGAAGGTGCTGAACAGGAGGTCGAGCTTGCGCAGCGGGTGCGAGTATTCGATGACGCCGCCGCCGATCCCCGACAGGAGCATGAGGAGGAGAGGTGGCACCAGCGTGGCCGCGGCGATGACGAGACGCCGCGGGCTCGCGCCCGGCGCGCGCAGGAGAAACGTGGCTTCGATGCCGAGCAGCATGAGGGCGTAGACCCCGAACGCCATCAGATGCGCAAAATATATGGCGAGTGCCGCGACCCCGCCGACGGCAATGCGAAGCGCCGCGCTGCGCCGCGCGAGCGCTGCCATCAGGGCAAGCGCGCAGAAGGCGAGGCCGAGGCCGAACAGGTAGTTGAGGATGCCCCACAGCAGCAGCCGGCCGTAAAGAAACAGGAACGCGAGGAGCGGCCACGCCGACCAGCGTCCGGCAAGCGCGCGATGCAGCAGCATCGGCCCGCCGGCGAGCAGCACGAACGTCGCCAGCACGAAAACCTTGCCCGCGGCCGCAAGCGGCATGACGCGGAGAAGCGGCGGCACGAGCGCGTCCATCGCGAGATTTGGGATGGCGCGCCAATCGGTCGCGTAATAGCGCGCGAGTGTCGCATCCTGCGGCAAGCGCGCGAGGAGCGCCATGCGCGCCAAGTGGTTTGGATAATCGACGAGCGGCAGCACGTCGACGAGGAGGAGCGGCAGTGCCGCTGCCGCGATCAGCACCGCGAAGGAAATCGCGCAGACGCGCGGCGAGAGGCGTGAAGGATCGGCGGCCGGCATCGCGCGCAGATTTCCATGCGCCGCTCGGTGCGGCAATCTATAATCCGCGCCATGGATGGCCTCACCCGCTACGTCTTGCGGCAAATTCTGATTCTGATGGGGTTCATGACCGTCTCGCTCGCGGTCGCGGTGTGGCTCATCCAGTCGCTGCGATTGATCGATCTCATCGTCAACCGCGGGCTTTCGCTCGGCCTCTTTCTCTACCTCGCGCTGCTCATCCTGCCGCGCCTCGTGGAGGTCGTGCTGCCGATCGCCGTGTTCGTCGGCATTCTGTTCATCTACAACAAGCTCACCACCGAAAGCGAACTTCTGGTCATGCGCGCGGCCGGCATGAGCGAGGCGGGACTCGCGCGTCCGGCGCTCATCGCCGGCCTCATCGCGTCGATCCTGCTCTATGCGCTCTCGCTCGAGATCGTTCCGGCCGCCAATCGGGCGTTCAAGGATCTGCAGTTCCAGATCCGCAACCGCTTCGCCTCGGTCCTGGTCCAGGACGGCATCTTCAACACGATCTCCGACCGGCTCATGGTCTACGACATGGGTCGCAACGACGCCGGCGACCTGATGGGCCTCGTCATCTACGACGCGCGCGATCCGCAGAAGCCTGTCACGATCTTTGCCGAGCGCGGTGCCTTCGCCGATACGCCCGACGGTCCGCGGCTCCTCCTCGCCAACGGCACCCGCCAGCAGCGCGACAAGGAGAACGGACACATCTCCACCCTGAGCTTCGAGCGCTACACGCTCGACCTCGCCGGGCTCGCGGACACGGCCGCCACGCGCGATCGACAGCCCGATGAGCGCCATACGCTCGAACTGCTCTTCCCCGGCCGGAGGCCGGCGGGAGATGGGTCGGAGCGCGCCTTCTTCATCGAGCTCAACATGCGGCTCGAAGGCCCGCTCACCGCGTTCGTCATGGCGGTGTTGCCGATCCTGTGCCTCCTGCCGGGCGAGTTCAATCGGCGCGGCCAGAACCGACGCGTCTTCGTCGCGATCCTGCTCGCCTTCCTGTTCGAGTTCGCCGACATCGGCCTCAAGAACCTGACCGGCCGTAGCGACGTCGCGCTGCCGCTTCTCTATCTCAACATAGCGGTCCCCCTGGCGGTGATGCTGCGGATGCTGTGGCGCGACGCACGTCTGGCGCAGGCACCGTTCGCTGCGCGCGCGGCGAGCTGATGGCGCCGATGTCGCCCGGCAAAACCCTCTTCCGCTATATCGCGCGCCAGTTTCTCGTTTGGTGCAGCCTCGTGTTCCTGGCGATGCTGGCGATCGTGTTCCTGCTCGACTACATCGAGCTCATCCGCCGCTCCGGATCGAAGCCCGAGGCGACGCTCTATGTGCTGTTCAAGATGGCGCTCCTGAAGCAGCCCTATATGGCGCAGCAGATCATGCCTTTCGTCATCCTGTTCGGCACGATGATGGCGTTCTGGCGGCTGACGCGGAGCAACGAGCTCGTCGTGGCGCGCGCCGCTGGCGTCTCGGTGTGGCAATTTCTGGCGCCGCCGCTCGCCGCCGCCGCGATCATCGGCGTCTTCGTCATCACGCTCTTCAATCCCGTGGCTTCGATCCTCCAGGCCCGCTACGAGCAGCTCGACGATTCGATCCTGCGCGGCGAGGCCGACACGCTTGCCTTGTCGCGTACCGGCCTGTGGCTCCGCCAGAGCGACGACCAAGGCGGTCGCTCGATCGTCCATGCGGATGGCTATCACGCCGAACGCAACGCGCTCGAGGGCGTGACGATGCTGTTCATCGCCGGCGACCGCAAGCTTACGAAGCGGATCGATGCGCGCGAGGCGCAACTCGGCAACAGCGGCTGGAATGTGTTCGACGGCACGCTGTGGCAGCCCTCGCAGCCGGCGCAGTCGTTCCGGGAGCTCGAGATCCCGACCAATCTCACGGCCCGCAACATTCAGGACAGTTTTGCCGCGCCGGAGACGATGTCGTTCTGGGAACTCCCGAACTTCATCGCGCTGCTCGAGAGCTCGGGTTTCTCGGCCTTGCGCCATCGTCTCTATTTCGATGCACTCCTCGCGCGGCCGCTGCTGTTCGCGGCGATGGTGGTGATCGCCGCGAGCTTCAGCCTGCGTATGCAGCGGCGCGGCGGCACGGGCATCATGATCGCGGCCGGCGTCGGCGCCGGCTTCATCCTCTATTTCCTGTCCGACGTCGTGTTCGCGCTTGGCCTGTCGGCGACAATTCCGGTGTCGCTTGCCGCGTGGTCGCCGGCCGGTATCAGCTGCCTTCTCGGCGTCAGCCTGCTTCTTCACCTTGAGGACGGATAGCGCACGTGATTCGGGGGGGCGCCTTCATCTTCGCCAGCCTTGTCGCGCTCGCGGCACTGCCGGCGCTCGCGGCGAATGAGTTGCGCACGGGGCGCCAGGAACCGGTGCTGGTCAGCGCCGATGAGGTGCAATACGACCAGGATTTGGGCCTCACCGTGGCGAAGGGCCATGTCGAGCTCGACCAGGGCGACGATATCCTCCTTGCCGACGCCGTGACCTACAACCAGCGCAGCGACACGGTCACGGCCTCAGGCCACATCGCGCTGCTGCAGCCGACCGGCGACATCCTGTTCGCCGATTTCGTCGAATTGCATGACGAGATGCGCGACGGCTTCATCAAGGACGTGCGCCTGCTCCTGTCCGATCGCTCGCGACTTGCCGGCAATACGGCCCGCCGTGTCGCGGGCGTGCGCACGACGATCCGGCGCGCCGTCTATTCGCCGTGCGAGCTGTGCCAGGACGATCCGACGCGGCCGCCGGTGTGGCAGATCAAGGCCGAGGAGGTGGTGCACGACAAGGAGCTCCAGCTCGTCGAATATCATGACGCGATCATGGAGATCGACGGCGTCCCGGTGTTCTATGCGCCCTATTTCTCGCATCCCGATCCGTCGGTAAAGCGCGCGAGCGGGTTCCTGCCGCCGACCATGGGCTACGGCAACACGCTCGGCTTCCACGCGACGGTGCCCTATTACTGGGACATCGCCCCCGACAAGGACGCGACCATCAGGCCGATGATCACGACGAGCGCCGGTGTCGTGCTCGGCGGCGAATATCGCGAGCGTTTCTCGAACGGCTACATGGTGAACGACGCCAGCATCGAGGCGGGCGGCGGCTCGCAAAGCGCATCGCTCGGCAATGTCGGGCCGTCAACCGGCGACGTGCGCTGGCACTTTTTCGGCAACGGCGAGTGGGGACTGACGGACCAAACGCGCGCCGGCTATCAAATTCAGCGCGAGAGCGATCAGACCTACATGCTTCGCTATCACTTCACGACGCCGTGGAACTACCTCACGACCCATCTCTATGGCGAAACGTTCGGGCCCAGCAGCTACGGCAACATCAGCGGCCTCTCGTATCAAAGTTTGAGCCCGCTCTACGGCGATTCGCTCGAGCCGATCGCGCTGCCTGACGCGCTCTATACCTGGACAAGCGAGCCCGATCCGCTCGGTGGGCGCTGGAACCTCACCGGCAGCGCGCTCGATCTCATTCATCACACCGGGCCCGAGGTGCGCCGCGTCTCGAGCGGCGCCACATGGGAGCTGCCGTTCAACGGCCTCGTCGGCGACCGCTTCACCTTCCTCGCGAGCCTCAGGACCGACGCCTACTCCGCCGACCACGTCGCGCTGACGCCGAGCACGCAGCCTGTGACGACCGAATTCGGCGAGACCTTGCAACTGCCGACCAACGTCAACACGGTGAGCACGCTCGCCGCGCGCGGCTTCCCGCAGGTTGCGCTCAAGTGGCGTTATCCGTGGGTGCGCGAGAGCGACAGCACCAACGTGCTCATCGAACCGATCACGGCCGTGGTTGCCGCGCCCAAGGGCGGCAATCCGGCGCGCATTCCGGACGAGGATTCGCAAGGCTTCGAGTTCGACGAGAGCGATCTCTTCTTGCCCAATCGTCTGCCGGGCTACGACCGTGTCGATGGCGGCCAGCGCGTCGATTACGGCATCCACGGCGAGGTGAACCGCGCGGCCGGGCAGTCGTTCGAGACCCTGATCGGGCAAAGCTACGCGTTCCAGACGACCGACATCTTCCCGCAAGGCTCGGGTCTCGGAGCGCGGTTCTCCGACTATGTCGGGCGCGTCGCGTTCTCGCCCGACCAGTTCCTCACCGTGTTCTACCGCTTCCGCTTCGACAAGAGCGACTTCGCGGCCCGGCGCCAGGAGGCAGGCACGACGTTTGGTCCCGAATCGCTGCGTATTTCTACGAGCTTCATAGCGATCCGCCCCAACGTTAACACGGTTACAACGAGTCTCCCGACGGGTGCGCAGATCGCAGGCTCGGTCACCGCGCAACTCACCCGCTATTGGGCGCTTGCTTTTTTCGACACGCGCTCGATCGGTGGCGGCGGATCGACCATCAATTCGGGCGTCACGGCCACATATCACGACGACTGCTTCGCGGTCGTGACCTCGGTCACGCAGTCAGGCATCCGTGTTGGCGACGTGCGGCCCGGCGTGTCGGTGTTGCTGACGCTCGTCTTCAAGAATCTCGGCGAGATCGGGCAGCGCGTTCTGTCCGTGGGCGGCACGTGACAAGGCCCCTCGCGGTGCTATGGTGCCGCGCCCGGAAGTGGTGCCGTGTCGTTCGTGGTGTCCGAATGAATGCTCTTGTCCTTTGTTTCGCGCTCGTGTTCCTCCCCTCGTTCGTCTTGGCGCAGGGCGAAAGCCGGATTGCCGCGGTCGTCAACTCCTCGATCATCACCGACAGCGATCTGGCCGCGCGGCTCCAGATCGTCGAGTCGTCGGCGAACATGCCGGACACGCCGGATAACCGCAAGCGCATGGAACCGCAGGTGCTGCGCTCGCTGATCGACGAGAAGCTGCAGATGCAGGAGGCGAAGCGCATCGGCATCTCCGTATCGAAGGACGACGTGGACCGCGGCCTCGCCGAGATCGAACAGCGCAACCATATGCCGAAAGGCTCGCTCAATGAGTATCTGAAGGCACGCGGCATCTCGCGCAGCTCGCTGGTCGATCAGCTCACTGCGTCGATCGCCTTCTCGCGCATCGTGCAGAACCGCGTCTCGCAGGACGTCCAGGTCTCCGACGACGAAGTTAACGAGATGATGAAGCGAATCGAGGCCAACATCGGCAAGCCGCAAAGCCGCGTCGCCGAGATTTTTCTTGCAGTCGACAATCCGAGCCAGGCGGACGACGTGAAGCGGCTCGCCGATCGCATCGTGCAGCAAATTCAGGGCGGCGCCAATTTTCAGGCGATGGCGCAGCAATTCTCGCAATCACCGAGCGCCGCGGTGGGTGGCGACATCGGCTGGGTCACACCCGGTCAGCTCAGCTCCATTCTCGCCGATGCGATCGACAAGATGGCCCCCGGCCAGATGTCCTATCCGATCCGCACTCCCGCCGGTTTCTACCTGCTCGAGGTGCTCGACCGCCGCACCCTCGGCGCGGGGGAGCCTGACAAGATCGTCCTCTCGCTTGACGAGGTCGTGTTTCCGCTCGCCGCGACTGCGAGCGCGGACGAGCGCCAGAAGGTTGAGGCGCAGGCGGCGCAGGTGACGGCGCAGGCGAAAAGCTGCGGCGAGATGGCGAAGATCGGCGCCGAGCGCGCGCCGCAGCTCTCGCGCCAGCTCCCCCAGGTCAAAGCGAGCGACCTGCCCGAGGATGTGCGCGCCAAGATCCTGGCACTCAAGATCGCCGAGGCGAGCAAACCGTTGCCGATCCAGGGCGGCATCGGCGTCGTCATGGTGTGCCAGCGCCAGGACCCGCCGGGCCTCCCCTCGCGCGACGAGGTCGAGGATTCGATCGGGCGCGAGCGGCTCGATACGCTGGCACGGCGCTACATGAGCGACCTGCGCCGCGGCGCCTACGTCGATATCCGCGAATGAGCCTGCCGCTTGCCCTGACGGCCGGCGAGCCGGCCGGGATTGGCGGCGAGATCACGCTCAAGGCCTGGCTCGCGCGCGGGCGCGCGGGGCTGGCGCCGTTCTTCACCATCGACGATCCGGCCCGGCTCGAGCGTCTCGCGGCGGCGCTCGGCCTCGCTGTGCCGGTCGCGAGAATCGCGGCGCCGCGCGAAGCGGCGGCCGCTTTCGCGCGCGCGCTTCCGGTCCTGCCGCGGGAATTTCCGGCGTCGGTCGTGCCCGGGCGGCTCGACCTGCGGAACGCGCCCGCCGTGATCGAGGCCATCGAAGCGGCGGTGAAGCTCGTCGTCGCGCACGACGCGGCTGCGCTCGTCACCAATCCGATCCAGAAGGAGACGCTCTACGCGGCCGGTTTTTCCTATCCGGGCCACACCGAATATCTCGGCGCCCTTGCGGGCGGCATGCGGCCCGTAATGATGCTCGTCTCGCCCGAGCTGCGTGTCGTGCCGGTGACGGTGCACGTCTCGCTGAGAGAGGCGCTGGCGGCGCTGTCGACGGCGGAGATCGCTGCCGTCGGGCGTATCGCCGCGGAAGCGCTGAAGCGCGATTTCGGGATCGCCCGCCCGCGCCTCGCCGTCGCCGGCCTTAACCCGCATGCCGGCGAAGGCGGCTCGATGGGGCGAGAGGAGATCGAGATGATAGCGCCCGCCATCGCGCTGCTGCGTGATGATGGCATCGACGTGTTCGGGCCCGTTCCGCCCGATACCATGTTCCATGCGGGCGCTCGGCGGCGCTATGACGCGGCGCTCTGCATGTATCACGACCAGGCGCTCATCCCGCTGAAGACGCTCGACTTCGAGCGCGGCGTCAATGTCACGCTGGGCCTACCCTTCATCCGCACTTCGCCCGACCACGGCACCGCGACCGACATCGCGGGCAAGGGCGTCGCGAACGAGACGAGTCTCATCGAAGCGCTCCGGCTCGCGGCGGCGATGAGTGATCGGCGCGCGCTCGCGCCAAGCGGCTGAGGGGCGTGGCCGAACCTTCTCTGCCGCCGCTGCGCGAGGTGATGCGCCGCCACGGGATCGAGCCCAGGAAATCGCTCGGGCAGAATTTCCTGCTCGATCTCAACCTTACCCGCCGCATCGCGCGCGCCGCGGCGCCACTTGACCGGGCCGATGTGATCGAGATCGGCCCCGGCCCTGGCGGGCTCACGCGGGCACTTCTTGCCGAAGGCGCGCGGCGCGTCGTCGCGGTCGAGCGCGACCGGCGCTGCATTGCGGCGCTTGCCGAGCTTGTCTCTGCCTATCCGGGGCGGCTTGCACTCGTCGAAGGCGATGCGCTTGCGATCGACCTCTCTGCGCTCGCCGAAGCGCCGCGCAAGATTGTGGCGAATCTTCCCTATAACATCGCGACGCCGCTTCTCATCGGTTGGCTGCGGCAGATCGAGCGGTACGAGAGCCTGACGCTGATGTTCCAGAAGGAGGTGGCGCTCCGGCTCGCGGCGCGGCCGCGTTCGCACGCTTACGGGCGGCTTTCGGTGGTGACGCAGTTTCTATGCGCAGTCGAAATCGTGTTCGACGTGGCGCCGACGGCGTTCGTGCCGCCGCCCGCCGTCACCTCGAGCGTCGTTCGGCTCACGCCGCTGCCGACCCCGCGCGGGACATGCGGCATCGAGGCACTCGAGCGCGTTACCGCCGCCGCGTTCGGCCAGCGCCGCAAGATGCTCCGCCAGAGCCTGCGCTCGCTCGGCGCCGATCCGGCGCCTCTCCTTGCGGCTGCCGCGATTGCGCCGACGGCGCGTGCGGAGGAGCTTTCGGTCGAGGAATTCGCGGCGCTTGCGGTGGCTATGCGCCCGAGCGCAGGCGGTTGACGAACTCCGCGAGCCCGACCTGACGCTCGCGCCGCGCGCGCTCGGCGATCAGGATCGAGCGCACTTGGCGCACGCTCTCGTCGAGATCACGGTTCAAGATGACGTAGTCGTATTCGGGCCAGTGGCTCATCTCGTCGGCTGATTTTGCCATGCGGCTTGCCACGACGGCGTCGCTATCCTGCGCGCGCCGGCGCAGACGCTCTTCGAGCGCGCTTAGACTCGGCGGCAGGATGAAGACCGCGACAAGGTCCTGTCGTACCTTCTCGGCGAGCTGTTGCGTTCCCTGCCAGTCAACGTCGGAGATGATGTCGGTGCCGGCTCCAAGAGCCTCCATCACGGGCGCGCGCGGCGTGCCATAGGAATGGCCGAAGACGCTTGCGTGCTCGAGGAGCTCGCCAGCCGCCACCATCTCGGCGAAACGCACATCAGAGATGAAGCGGTAGTGGCGTCCGTCGACCTCGCCTTCGCGCGGCGGCCGTGTTGTGACCGAGATCGAGATCCTGACCGAAGGTTCGGCGGTCGCGAGCGCGCGCGTGATCGTGGTCTTGCCCGCGCCAGAGGGCGAGCTCAGGACCAACAATATGCCGCGCCGCCGGATCTCGCTCATATCTACTCGATGTTCTGCACCTGCTCGCGCAGCTGCTCGATCGCGGCCTTGAGCGCGAGGCCGATGCGCGTCAGGGCGAGGTCGCTCGATTTCGAGCACAGCGTGTTGGCCTCGCGATTGAACTCCTGGCACAGGAAATCGAAGCGCCGTCCGATCGCGCCGCCTTCGGCCAGGAGGCCGCGTGCGGCGGCGACGTGTGCGTTGAGCCGGTCGATCTCTTCGCGCACGTCGGCCTTGGCGGCGAGCAACGCCGCCTCCTGTGCGAGCCGGTCCTCGTTGAGCGCCGGCGCGGCTTCGAGGAGCTCGGCGACGAGCGACCTTAGGCGCTCGCGCAGAGCCGCCGGCTGCGCCGCGGCGCTGGCTGCCGCCTCGCCGACCAGTTCGGCGATATGCGCGAGATGCCCGACGAGCACGGCTTCGAGCCGCGCGCCTTCCTCGACCCGTGCCGCGGCGAGGCGCGCGAGCCCGTCGTCCCAGCTCTTGAGCAGTGCTGCGTCGCGCCGCTCGCGCGCCTCCTCGTCCTGCGGCTCCTCGCCGGTTTCGATCACGCCGCGGAGCGCAAGAAGCCCGTCGAGCCGCGGTGGCGCCGCTTCGAGATCAGGCGCAAGCTCCTTCGCCGCGGCAAGGATCGTCGCGAGTGCGGCGCGGTTGATCTTGAGTCCCGCGGCGCCCGCTTCGTTCGTCACCGTGAGCGAGGCCGAGATCGAGCCGCGCTTCACGTGTTTCGCGAGTGCCGCGCGCAGCGCGGGCTCGAGCCCATCGAAGCCGGGCGGCAGGCGGAAGCGCAGGTCGAGTGCGCGGCTGTTGACGCTTTTGACTTCCCAGGTCCAGGACAAGCCGTCCGCGCGACCTTCGGCGCGCGCGAATCCGGTCATGCTGGAAATAGCCATGACCCCTTATACCCTCGCCGCGCGACGCCCGCTATTCGGCGCCCGATTCGCCGTGCTGAAGCCGGCGCAATTCGGCGACGTGATGGTTCTGCTCGTCGAGCGTCTTGGCGAAGACGTGGTGGCCGGCTCCATCGGCGACGAAGTAAAGGTCGCCGCTCTCCTCGGGGGCGAGGGCCGCCTCGATCGAGGCGAGGCCCGGATTGTCTATGGGCGTCGGCGGCAACCCCTTCTCAAGATAGGTGTTGTAGGGCGACTCGGTCTCAAGGTCGTCGTGACCGAGCGGATGGGGAAGCGGCGTGCGCCCGCCATCGGTCAATGCATAGATCACGGTTGGATCGGCCTGAAGACGCATGCCAAGTCGCAGGCGCTGGATAAAGACCCCGGCGATGCGCGCGCGCTCGGCGGGGACCGCGGTTTCCTTCTCGATGATCGAGGCGATGACGAGCGCGTCGCGTGGACTCGCATAGGGCAGATCGGCGGCACGGCGCTGCCACGCTTCGGCGAGCGCGCGGTCGCGCGCGTGCTCCATGCGTGCGATAAGCTCCCAGCGCTTGGTGCCGAGTACGTAGAAATAGGTGTCGGGCAGAAGGCTTCCTTCGGGCGGCGTCGTCTCGAGCGCACCATCGAGCGCCGGCGCCGCGTCGATGAGCGCGACAGCCTCGGCGCTGGTGAGGCCTTCTGCGAGCGTCAGGCGATGCTGCACGACGCGGCCGGACGCGATGAGGGCGGCGGCTGCGCGTGGGCTCGTCGCGGCGGCGAACTCGTACTCGCCGGCCTTCAGGTTGCGGGCCGCGCCGGTGACGTAGGAGCCCGCCGCGAACACCCACGGATGCGCGACGACGCCCGCCGCGGCAAGCTCTTCGGCGATGGCGGCGAGGCGCGCGCTCTTCGGGATGACGACGGTTGCCGGCGCGGCGAGCGGGCCTGGCGCGTCGTAGGAGTGCCACATCCAGGTGGCCACGCCCGCGCAAAGTGCGACGAGCGCCACGATAAAGCCGGCGCCGAGGCGCCGCATCTAGGGCGCGGGCCCGAAGATGAGCGAGGCGTTGGTGCCGCCGAAGCCGAACGAGTTCGAAAGTGCGTAGCGGACGCGGCGCTTCTTCGCCTCGAGAGGCACGAGATCGATGTCGCAGCCCTCGGACGGATCCTCGAGGTTGATGGTGGGCGGCACGATGCCGTCGCGGATCGCGAGGATCGAGAAGATCGCCTCGACGCTGCCGGCGGCGCCGAGGAGATGGCCGATCGAGGATTTGCTCGACGACATCGACAATGAATAGGCGTGCTCGCCGAAGACACGTTTGACCGCGTTCAGTTCGATCTCGTCGCCCAGCGGGGTCGAGGTGCCATGTGCATTGACGTAATCGATGCTTTGCGGCGGCAAGCCGCTGCGCTTCAGCGCATTCTGCATCGAGCGGAAGGCACCGTCGCCGTCCTCGGCGGGTGCGACCACGTGAAACGCGTCGCCGGACATGCCGTAGCCGACGAGCTCGGCATAGATCTTGGCGCCGCGCGCCTTTGCGTGCTCGAGCTCCTCGAGCACGAGGATGCCCGATCCTTCGCCCATGACGAAGCCGTCGCGCGCCTTGTCCCACGGCCGCGAGGCGCGCTGCGGCGTGTCGTTGAAACCGGTGGAGAGCGCGCGCGCCGCGGCGAACCCGGCGATACCGATGCGGCAGACCGCAGCCTCGGCGCCGCCGCACACCATCACGTCGGCGTCATCCCATCGGATGAGCCGCGCTGCGTCGCCGATCGCGTGCGCGCCGCTCGAGCAGGCGGTGACGACCGCATGGTTCGGCCCCTTGAAATGGAAGCGGATCGAAATCTGGCCGGAGGCGAGGTTGATGAGGTTCGACGGCACGAAGAACGGCGAAACGCGCCGCGGTCCTTTCTCTGCGAGATTCACCGAGGCGTCGGCCATGCCGGGAAGCCCGCCGATCCCCGACCCGATGAGCACGCCGGTGCGGTTGCGGCTTTCGGCGTCTTCGGGCATCCACCCCGAATCCTTCACCGCCTGTTCGGCCGCCGCGAGCGCGAACATGATGAAGGGGTCCATCTTTTTCTGTTCTTTGCGCGGGATCCATTCGTCGGCATTGAAGGTGCCGCTCGCGGCGTCGCCACGCGGAACCTGTCCGGCGATGCGGGCCGGCAGATCCGATACATCGAAGCCTTCGATCTCATCGATGCCGGAGCGACCTTCGATGAGGCGTTTCCAGCAATGTTCGAGCCCGACGCCCAGCGGCGTCACGAGCCCCATCCCGGTGACAACGACCCGCCTCATGCGCGGCAGCGGCTTATTTGTGCGCCTCGATGAAGTTCACCGCGTCCTTGACCGTGACGATCTTCTCGGCGGCGTCGTCCGGAATCTCGCAGCCGAACTCCTCCTCGAACGCCAGCACGAGCTCGACCGTGTCGAGGCTGTCGGCGCCCAGATCGTCGATGAAGCTGGCGTTGTCGGTGACCTTGGTCTCATCGACGCCGAGATGTTCGACGACGATCTTTTTTACCCGCTCGGCAACATCGCTCATACGCACCTCGACAGATTGAAACGCGCTGGTTGCACAGAAACTTTGGAACCGCTTGAGGCCGCGCGGGGCACCCCCCTTTGTCGGGCGCAGGCGGCCATCACAAAGCGCGGCTCCATAACACGATTCCGACGTGATTGCCAACTCCTAGAACATGGCGAGGCCGCCATTGACATGGAGCGTCTGCCCGGTGATGTAGCGCGCCTCCTCGCTCGCAAGGAAAAGCGCGCAGCATCCGACCTCTTCGGGTGTGCCGACCCGGCCCATCGGGATGTTGGCGGCAAGGCGCTCGCGCTGCTCCGCCGAAAGCGCCTCAGTCATTGCGCTTGCAATGAAGCCTGGAGCGATGCAGTTCGCGGTGATCCCGCGCGAGGCCACCTCGGCGGCGACGGCCTTCGTGAGGCCGACGAGTCCGGCCTTCGCCGCGGCGTAGTTGGCCTGGCCCGGATTGCCCGTGGCGCCCACGACCGAGCCGACCGAGATGATGCGTCCCCAGCGCCGGCGCACCATGCCTCGGAGCGCCGCGCGCGAGAGGCGGAATGCGGCGGAGAGATCGACCTCCAGAACTTTGAGCCAGTCCTCGTCCTTCATGCGCAGGATGAGCCCGTCGCGGGTCATACCGGCATTGTTGACGAGGACGTCGAGCTGGCCCATCGCATCCTCGGCGGCTTTGACGAGCGTCTCCGCCGTTGCCGGATCGGCGAGATCGCCGGTCGCGACATGGGTCCCATCGCCAAGTTCGGCCGAGAGCTGATCGAGCGCGGCGCGCCGCGTGCCGGCGAGTAGCACCTTCGCGCCCGCGCCGTGCAGCGCCCGCGCGATAGCGCCGCCGATCGCGCCGGACGCGCCAGTGACGAGTGCCGTTCGCCCCACGAGCGAGAACATGCCTCAAACCCGCTTCAAGAAAGCTTCGATGTCGGCGGGCGCCGTGAGCGGAACGGCGCCCAAAGCGCGGTCGATGCGCTTCACGAGCCCCGAAAGCACACGGCCCGCGCCGACCTCGACGACTTCCTCGACCTCGGCTGCGCGCATCGCGAGCACGCTTTCGCGCCAGCGCACGAGTTCCGTCACCTGGCGCACGAGGAGCATGCGAATCTCATCGGGGTCCCGCACCGGGCTCGCGGTGACGTTGGCGACGAGCGGTACGACCGGCTCCTTGATCTCGACCTCGGCCAGCGCTTCCTCCATCTCGTGCGCGGCGGGCGCCATCAGCGCGCAGTGGAAGGGCGCGCTCACAGGAAGAAGGATCGAGCGCCGCGCGCCGCGCTCGGCCGAAAGCGCGATCGCGCGCTCGACCGCGGCCTTATGGCCGCTCACCACCACCTGACCCGGCCCGTTGTCGTTGGCGCAGTCGCAGACTTCTCCCTGCGCCGCGGCCGCTGCAATTTTGCGCGCCTCCTCGAGTTCGAGCCCGAGTAGCGCCGCCATCGCGCCTTCGCCCACCGGCACCGCCCGTTGCATCGCAAGGCCGCGGCGCTTCAGGAGACGCGCCGCGTCCGGAAGCGCCAGCGCGTCGGCCGCGGCCAGGGCCGAATATTCGCCGAGCGAATGGCCGGCGACGAAGCGCGCGCCCCCTTTCACGCCAAAGCCGCCGTCCTTGGTAAGCACGCGCATTACGGCGAGGCTCACCGCCATCAGCGCCGGCTGCGCGTTCGCGGTCAGCATCAGCTCGTTTTCCGGCCCCTCGAACATGAGGCGCGACAAATGCTGCTTCAGCGCTTCGTCGACTTCGGCGAATGTGTCGCGCGCGGACGGAAAGGCGGCCGCAAGCTCGCGCCCCATCCCGACCTCTTGCGAGCCCTGGCCGGGAAATACCAGGGCCCTGATCACGGTAAATCCCTCAGAACGGGACCACTCCGGCGAGCGGGATACCGAGCACGCTGAAGCCATAGGGCTGGCAGCGCACCGTGCGGTCGACCAGCCGTCCGTCATTCTCGGCTGGCTCCCTTGTCTCGGAGAGGGTGACGGCGCCGCGCGTGCAAATCTGACTCATTTTCCAGTCGAGCTTCTGGTCGACTGCTGGGGCGGGCGCGCCATCGCCCGCCGCACCGGCTGGATCATGCGCGGAAAAGCCCAGCTGTTCACGGTTCGGGTCGCCCTGCACCTGACCGGTGAATGTGCCGCATGAGGTCAGCGCCAGCGCGCTCGCGAGCCAAACCCATCGTGTCATCGCGACAGCCCCTCCAATCCGGCTCCGATACCCCGGCGCGCGCACCCTGTCCAGAGATGGTCCGGCAGGGGGGCCGGGGCTGCGGGAATGCGCATCACCCGTCAATAGGTTGCGTGGTTCACGCGAGGGTGGCGGGCGGGACCGTGAGGACGGGCGGGCAATTTTACCGAACGAACCCAATTTTCGGGCGGCGCGAGACAGCGGAGGGGCGGCAGCGCTTGTGCCGCGCTCCCGCCGGCGCTAGAAAGCGCGCCGTCTCCTTGCCGGATCATCCGGCTAGGCCCGGGCGGCTCCGCGGAGCGCCGGGCCGCGAAACAGCCAGAAGGAGCAGCGATGCCGCTTTACGAAACCATCTTTATTGCACGCCAAGACATCTCCTCGGCCCAGGTCGACGCCTTGGCCGACCAGTTCACCGCCATCCTCGGCGAGCAGGGTGGGCAGGTGACGAAGCGCGAATATTGGGGCCTTCGGAACCTCGCCTACCGGATCAAGAAGAACCGCAAGGGTCATTATATCCTGTTCAACGTCGACGCGCCGCCCGCCGCCGTGAGCGAGCTCGAGCGCAACATGCGCCTCAACGAGGATGTGCTGCGATATCTCTCGATCAGGGTCGAGGAACACGAGGCCGGGCCCTCAGCGGTGATGCAAGCCCGCAACCGTGGCGATGACCGCCGCCGCGATTCCTATCGCGATCGTGACGAGGCGCTCGCCGTGCCGGGAGCTGAAGAATGAGCGACATTGGACCTTCCGAACGCGGCGATCGCGCGGAGCGCGGCGAGCGGGGCGACCGCGGCCCGCGCGGCGGCGGCGGCCGGCGCCCGTTCTTTCGCCGGCGCAAGTCCTGCCCCTTCTCGGGCCCGAATGCGCCCAAGATCGACTACAAGGACGTGAAGCTCCTGCAGCGCTTCCTGAGCGAGCGCGGCAAGATCGTGCCGAGCCGCATCACCGCCGTCTCCACCAAACGTCAGCGCGAGCTGGCGCAGGCGATCAAGCGCGCGCGTTATCTCGGTCTGCTGCCGTTCAGCCTGCGCTAGGAGAGGCTCATGCCGGTCGAAGTTATCCTCCTCGAACGCGTCGAGAAGCTGGGCCAGATGGGCCAGGTCGTGAAGGTACGGCCGGGTTTTGCGCGCAATTTCCTGCTGCCGCAGAAGAAGGCGCTGCGCGCGACCAAGGAAAATCTCGCCATCTTCGAGACGCAGCGCGCGCAACTCGAGGCGCAAAACCTGCACCGCAAAGGCGAGGCCGAGCAGGTGGCGAAGAAGCTCGACGGCGTGTCCGTCGTCGTCATCCGCCAGGCCGGCGAGAGCGGCCAACTCTATGGCTCGGTCACGGCGCGCGACATTGCCGACGCGGTGACCGGCGCGGGCTTCACGGTGGGCCGCAGCCAAGTCGTGCTCGACAAGGCAATCAAGACCTTGGGCCTCCATAAGCAGCGCGTCGTGCTCCATCCCGAAGTGTCGGTGCACGTCACTGTCAACGTCGCGCAATCGGCCGAGGAGGCCGAGATGCAAGCGAAGGGTCTCGATCCGCTGCGGCTTGCGGCGGAAGCGGCGGAGCGCGAGGCGGAGGCGGCGCAGGGCGGCGGCCCGGCGGGGGCAGGGAGCGCGCCCGCGGGCGGCTGATGCGGCAGGTTCACCTGCCCGGCGGTGAAGCCGTCCCGGCGTTGGGTCTCGGCACGTGGCGAATGGGCGAAGCGCGCGGCAGCGAAGCGGCCGAGGTGAAGGCCATCGCGCGCGGCGTCGAACTCGGCATGAATCTCATCGACACGGCCGAGATGTACGGCGGCGGGGAGGCCGAGCGGCGCATCGCCAAGGCGATTGCGGGCAAGCGCGACAAACTCTTCATCGTGAGCAAAGTGCTGCCCGAGAACGCGACGCGTGCCGGCACGGTCGCGGCCTGCGAGCGGAGCCTGAAGCGGCTCGGGACCGACCGGATCGACCTCTATCTCCTCCACTGGCCCGGTTCCGTGCCGCTTGCCGAGACGCTCGCCGGGTTCGAGACGCTGCTGCGCGCGCAGAAGATCCGCTACTGGGGCGTCAGCAATTTCGACATGCGCGACCTTGATGATCTTGCGGCTGCAGGCGGGACAGGCTGCGCCGCAAACCAGGTGCTCTACAATTTGTCGCGGCGCGGCATCGAATGGGACGTTGTGCCACGCTGCCGCGCCGCGGACATGATGGTGATGGCCTATTCGCCCTTGGAGCAGGGGCGAATGCTCGGCAACTCGGCGCTTAAGAAGGTTGCATCGGCGCGGGGCCTTTCGGCCGCACAGGTGGCGCTTGCTTGGGCGCTCGCGCAGGGCGCCTCCGTCATCCCCAAGGCGACCGATCTCGCTCATGTCGAGGAAAATGCCAAGGCTGCCGACCTCGCGTTGTCGCCCGAGGAAATGGCAACGCTCGACCGCGCCTTCCCACCGCCGAAATCCGCGCGCCCGCTCGACATGCTTTAGCGGTAGACTGGCCGCCGGGGAGGAAGAACATGCGGCAGGACGAAAGCTATAGCGTCACCGCGGTCATCGACGCGGCACGCGTCAGCCCGTACCAGTGGATGGTGCTGGCGATCAGCCTCGTGACCGCGATGTTCGACGGCTACGACACACAGGGCATCGCGTACGTGGCGCCGGTGATGGCGAAGGATCTGGGCATCAGCCCGGCCCAACTCGGTCCCGTCTTCAGCGCGGGGCTTCTGGGGCTCACGCTGGGAGGCATCACCTTCGGCATGCTCGCCGATAAGATCGGGCGGCGGCAGGCGATCATCTGGCCGGTCGTCATCTTCGGTGTGTTCTCGATCCTGACGCCGATGGGTCACACGCTGCAGAGCGTCATCGTGCTGCGGCTTCTTGCGGGCTTTGGATTGGGCGGCACGCTGCCCTCCGTCACGGCCTACGTGCTCGAATACTCGCCCCACCGCATGCGCTCGCTTCTTGTCAACAGCACCGGCGCGTTCTTCGCGTTCGGCTCGATCGTCGGCGGCGTGCTCGCGAACGCGCTCATCCCGACGTGGGGCTGGCAATCGACTTTCTATGTGGGTGGCATCGTGCCGCTGCTCTTCCTTGGTGTCGTCATCCCGTTCCTGCCGGAATCCGTGCGCTTCCTGCTGCTTTCAGGAAAGGCGATGGAGCGTGTGGCAGCGATCATGCAGAGGATCGTGCCGGAGCGGAAATTCGCGCTTTCCGCACGCTTCACGCTCGAGCGGAACGTGGCCGGCATCACCGTGAAACACCTCTTCACCGAGGGGCGAGCCTTCGGCACGGTGCTGATCTGGATCGCCTTCATCATGAATTTGTTTGTGCTGGTCTATCTCATCTTCTGGATGCCGACCTTGCTGCGCCAAGTTGGCCAGCCTTTGAACGTGGCGATCGAGGCAACGATCTTCTATGGCGTCGGGGGCATCGTCGGCGGGCTCGTCGTCGGCTGGGTCGCCGACCGCGTCGGTTCACTCTATGGCGTGCTCGCCTGCGCCTATGTCGGCGCCGCCATCTTCATCACCGTCGCGGCCTTTTCCGTGCACGACACGACGATCCTCATTCCAGCGATGTTTATGACCGGCTTCAGCATCAATGGCGGGCAGCCCTCGCTCAACACCATCTCCGGCATTTTCTATCCGACCGCGATCCGAGCCACGGGCATAGGCTGGGCCTTGGGCATCGGCCGGATCGGCGCCGTTGTCGGCCCGATTGTGGGCGGGCTCCTTGTCGGCGCGCATTTCGCGGTACCGTCGGTCATCCTTGCCAACACGATCCCGGCGGCGGTGGCCGCGGTCGCCATCGTTATTCTGCGCCAGGTGGTGCGGCGGATGGGAGCGGCATCCGCACGTCCGGCAGTCGCGGCAACGTGAACGAGCAAGAGAAACAAGGAAGGGTGCGATGAAATTCGCGCATTTCGCCCATGTCTGGGGTAAGGAAGGTATGACGCCGGCCCAGCGCTATCAGCAGCTCTGGCGCGAGCTTGTGCTCTGCGACGAGCTCGGGTTCGACTACGGCTTCTGCGTCGAGCACCACTTCCGCCCTGACGAGAGCTGGATGTCGGCGCCGGGCCTTTACAGCGTCGCCGCTGGTGCGCGCACGAAGCACATGCGCTTGGGCGGCATGGGTCATATCGTGCCCCTCCACAATGCCTTGAGGCTCACCGAGGAGATCGCGCTTGCCGACCAGATGATCGGCGGGCGGCTCGAGGTGGGGCTCGTGCCGGGAATTACTCCGGCGAATTTCGGGCCCTTCGGCGTCAACTACGACACGCGGCGCGAGGTGACGCACGAATTCGTCGCATTCCTTAAGACCGCCTACCGCGCCCAGGATCCGTTCGACTTCGCGGGCCAATACCACAAGGTCAAGGGCGCGCGGCTCGCGGTCATGCCGGCACAGAACCCGCACCCGCCGCTGTGGATCGAATCGCGCGATCCGGCGACGCTCGAATTCTGCGCTGAGAACGGGATCAACACCGGCTATTTCTTCCTCTATCCGCGCCACGACGCTGCGCCGCGCTACCGCAAGTTCCTCGAGCAGTGGAAGGCCAAAGGCCGGAAAGAAAAGCCGCACATCGCCTATTCCTGCATCTGCTACGTCGACGAGACCGACGACAAAGCGCTTCGGAAGCTCGAGGCGGCAGGTTCTGCCTATCGCGGATTTCTGCCGCCGACGCGGACGCAGGCGGAATTGGATGCCGCGCTCGAAGCCAACGGCAAGCGCTTCGAGGAGCGCGGCGAGCCGGGCGCGGGCGAGGTCGCGCGCCATCTCCTCGACGGAAAGTGGCAGTATGAACGTGATCTGCTGCTCGTGGGATCTGCCGACACGGTCGCAAAGAAGCTCAAGGCTATCGCGACCGAGGGTCTGTTCGACACGTTCTTCGCCGAGTTCAATTTCGGCAACCTCGCCGAGGATGATCTGATGCGCTCGATCCGGCTCTTCGGCACCGAGGTGATGCCGCGCTTGCGCGATTTCGTGCCGTTCTGAGAATTCGGCCGCAAGGAGCGGAGTGGCAGGCCGCTGGGGCCGGCGCATATAGCCTCCATTCACCGATGGAGGTTTGATCATGAGTTTCCGTATTCGTGGACTGCCAAACGAGCCCTTCGCGCCGCTCTTCGAGCTCGCGGATGACGAGCTCGCAAAGCGGGGCGCGGTGCGTCGCATCGCCGACGATCGCAGGCCCGGCTATCCCTGTCGTGTTAGTCTGACGGACTCACGCCCGGGTGACGAGCTTCTGCTCGTCAACTACGAGCACCATGCCGTTGCCTCGCCTTATCGCATGCGGTTTGCCATCTTCGTGCGCAAGGGGGAAGAAACTTACGATGAGGTCGGCTGTGTGCCCGAGCAGCTGCGCTTGCGCACGCTTGCCGTGCGCGCGTTTGACGAGGATGGCATGATGCGCGGGTTCGAGCTCGTCGATGGGCGCGCCCTCGAAGCGACGATCGAACGGCTCTTTGTCGATCCGAGAGCGGCCTACCTTCATGTTCATTTCGCGGCGCCCGGATGCTATGCCGCGCGCGTCGATAGGGCGTAAGCTTTGCGGCCATAGAGAGGGAGGACGAAATGGCACGGCTTTCCGGCGTTTCCGCAATCGTGACGGGGGCCGCGCCCGGCGGCATCGGCAGCGTCTATGCCAGGGCGCTCGCAGCCGAAGGGGCAAAGCTCAGCCTCTGCGACATCGACCCGGTCGACGCCACGGTCAAGGCGATCAAGGACGCGGGCGGCACCGCGATCGGACGCCTGTGCGACGTGACCGATCCCAAGGCGGTGGCGGCGCTCGTCAAGGCGACCGACGAGGCGTTCGGCGGCGTGCAGGTGCTCGTCAACAACGCAGCGCTCTTCGGCAAGATCACACAGAAGCCTCTCATGGAAATCCCGTCCGAGGAATGGGACCGCGTCATGGTGGTCAACACGCGCGGACCCTTCGAGTGCGTCAAGGCGGTCGTGCCGGTGATGCGGCGCGGCGGCTATGGCAAGATCATCAACATCGCGTCGGGCACCGTGTTCAAGGGCACGCCGATGATGCTGCACTATGTGAGCTCGAAGGGCGCGGTGGTCGCCATGACGCGGGCGATGGCGCGCGAACTTGGCGGAGACGGGATCCGCGTCAACGCCATCGCGCCGGGCCTCACATTGAGCGACGTGGTGAAGGGACGGAACGATTATGGCGCGCTTCGCACCGTGAACATCCAGAGCCGCTGCATCAAGCGCGACGAGGAACCCGATGATCTCGTCGGGACGGTGATCTTCCTCGCCTCGCGCGACAGCGACTTCATGACCGGTCAGACCATGCTCGTCGACGGCGGTTCGGCGATGCATTAGGCGGCGCCCGCCTTATTTCCGTCGCCGCGTTGATCGTCTAGGATTGCGCCAGGAAACCTTCTCGGCGGAGAACCCCATGGATTCGTTGGTCCGCGATCCCGCGCTCGAGACGTTCGACACCGCGCGCCTTCTCGCCAATGCGAAGGAGCAGTCGGCGAAGCGCAAATACGAAGACTTCATGATCATCGACGTCGACGCACATCATTATGAAAGCGAATCCTACGGCGAGATTATCGATTTCATCGACGACCCGGTGTTCCGCAACGAGGCGCGGATGCAAGGGATGGGCCGCACCGGCCTGATGCAGCCCGAGGCCAACTACCAGAACATGGGTGGCCGCATCACGCGCATCTTCCAGCGCGGCGCCGAGAAGGTGCCGGGCGCCCCGCACCGCGACATCACGCTGACGAAGCGCTGGATGGACGCGATGGGGGTCGATCTCATCTGTCTCTTCCCGACGCCGATGCTCTCGCTCGGCATGAACCCGCGGCCCGATAACGAGCTGCAGCTCGCGCGCGCCTACAACCGTTGGCTTTGCGACAAGGTGATCGCGAACGAGCCGCGCATCCGCTCGATGCTTTATCTGCCCTTCAATCACCCCGAGGGCAGCATCAAGATGGTCGAGGATTTCGCGGACAAGCCCGGCGTCATCGGCTTCATGGTGACGAGCCCGCGCGAGCGCGGCGTCTTCGACAATGCCTATATGCGGCTTTACGCCATGCTCGAAGAGCGCGGGCTTCCGCTCGCGTTCCACGGCGGCTTCTCCTGGGCCGAGCAGTCGTTCAAGCTCGCCAACCGCTTCATCGTCGTGCACGCGCTGGGCTTCACCTTTTTCAACATGCTTCATCTCTCGAACTGGATCATGAACGCGCTGCCCGAGCGCTTCCCGAAGCTCAAGACCATCTGGATCGAAAGCGGGCTCGCGTGGATCCCGTTCCTGATGCAGCGGCTCGACAACGAATACATGATGCGCACGTCCGAAGCGCCCGGCCTCAAGAAGAAGCCGTCGGACTATATCCGCGACATGTTCTTCACGACCCAGCCGATGGAGGCGGTCGAGAACCGCGACGCGCTCGAGCTCACCTTCCGCATGATGAAGGCCGAGACGCAGCTCCTCTATTCCTCGGACTATCCGCACTGGGACATGGATCTGCCGAGCGTAATCTACGACCTGCCGTTCCTGTCGCAGGAAGCGAAGCGCAATATCCTGGGCGAGAATGCGCGGCGGCTCTTCAAGCTCGATCCGCTCCTGGCCGGCCATAAGCTCGAGCGCAAGGCGGCGCGCACCGCCGCGCAGTAGGCGCCCTACGCTCCTGCCTCACCCTCGCGCGAGGCGGCGACCCACTCGCGCCACAGCGTGAGGAGGGCCGCCATGATCGCGGGGCCGAGGAACAGGCCCACGAGGCCGAAGCCTTCGAGCCCGCCGAGAATGCCAAGCAGCACCCATAGGAAGGGCAGCT
The DNA here is from genome assembly GCA_035518375.1 of Allostellaceae bacterium. GTDB lineage: Bacteria > Pseudomonadota > Alphaproteobacteria > ATCC43930 > CGMCC-115725 > DATJLY01. The sequence continues at coordinate 41,365 of DATIXQ010000023.1, forward strand.
TGGCCGCGCCTCCGATCAGCACCGGCCGCACGAAATGGTCGGCGACGAAGACGACGACGGCGCCAATGCCAAGCAGGATGAGCGCCGGCCACAGCCCGTCCTGCGACAGCAGCACGAGCGCCGCGAGCCCGAAGACGAGCGGCGCGCCAAACGGGATCATGGCGAGGACCGCGGTGGCGCCGCCGAAGAGCGCCGCATGTGGCAGGCCCAGCGACACGTAGGCCGCGGCCAGCACCGCGCCCTCGCCGAGCCCGACGAGAACGAGGCCGTTCACCGTGCCGCGGATCGCATGCACCATCTGCACGCCGACGCGCGTGCCCTGGGGCCCGACGAGGCGGCCGACGAGCGCTTCGATATCGCGCACGAGCCGCGCCCCGTCGCGGTAGACGAAGAACAGAGTCAGCAGCGTGAAGACGAGCACGGTCGAGCGCCGCGCGAGCTGCTGGCCGAGCGTGCGTGTCCAGTCGATCACGAGGCCGCGGTCGAGCCGTCCCAAGAGCTGCTGTGCGCCGTGCGGATCGGCGAGGTTCGTTTGCCACCAATGCTTCGCATAAACACCGAACCATGGGAGCTCGCCGAGCCATTGCGGCGTCGGCAGGCCTTCCTTCTCGAGGTCGGGCAGCGTGCGCGCGAAGAACAGCGTTTCGCGGCCGAGCTCGATTGCCATGAGCGCGACCGGCACGAGGAACACGAGCCCGACGATCAGCGTGAACGTCAAGGGCGCCAGCATCGCGTCCTGGCGCGGCGATCCGCGTTGCTTGAAGCGGATATAGAGCGGCCAAGTCGCGACCGCGAAGATCGTCGCCCACAGGAGCGCCGGGATGAAGTCCCACAGGATCCAGAACGCGAGCCCTGTGAGCGCCGCGGTGACGGCAAGGCGGGCGTTGCGTTGGATCGTGGTCTGGCGCTCCATGGCGCGCGCAGTATAGACCATGATAAAAAAGGGGGCTTCCGGACGACGGGACAGGCCAGAGGAGAAGGAAACCGATGGCGGATGTGCGATTCCTGCGGCGTGCGCCTGGTGGCGCCGCTGCGCGGGCAGGCGTGGCGCTCTTGGGTGCGGTCGCAATTGCGGGTGTCTGCGGTCTCGCTGCCGCCGATCCGCCGCTGACGGGCCCGTCCGACACCTACAAGCCGCGACTGGGCGACATCATGGGGGCGACGCAGCTGCGGCACATCAAGCTCTGGTACGCGGGCGCCGACCAGAACTGGGCGTTGGCGGGCTACGAGCTCGAACAGATCAAGGACAGTTTCCAGGATGCGATGGTGCTCTATCCCGGCCTGCCAACGGCGAACATGCTGCCGATGGCGGGGCCGTCCACCGCGCTTGACGCCGCGATCAGGGCGAAGGACCGTAAGGCCTTCGCCCGCGCCTTCAACCAGATGACGGCGGCCTGCAACGCCTGTCACCAGTCGCAGGGCTACGGTGCGATCGTCATCAAGGTGCCGAATTCCTCGCCCTTCAGCGATGAAATGTTCCCGCCGAAAGGAGGCGGTGCGCAATGAGCAGCACGGATGGCGCACGCCAGGACTATTACCGCCGCGTTAGCGCGTTGCCGCTGTCGCCGCTCTGGACGACGCGGCTCGTGCCGCCCGAGCCCAAGGACCAGGTGAAGGCGAAGCCCTATCTCTGGGACTATGACGATGTCGTGCGGCCGGTGCTGATGGAGGCTGGTCCGCTCATCACCGCGAAGGAGGCGAACCGCCGCGTGCTCACGCTCGAGAATCCGGGGCTCGACGGCTCGCACCGAATCCTCGAATCGCTCTATGCCGGGCTTCAGCTTATCCTGCCCGGCGAGGTTGCGCCTGCGCACCGCCATTCGCCTTCGGCGCTCCGCTTCATCATCGAGGGCGAGGGCGCCTATACCGCGGTGAGCGGCGAGAAATCGATGATGCGGCGCGGCGACTTCATCATTACGCCGTCGATGACGTGGCACGATCACGGGCACGAGGGAAGCGAGCCCGTGGTGTGGATGGACGGGCTCGACATTCCGATGCTCGGCCTCTACGGGCCGATGTTCTTCGACAATTACGGCGACGACCGCCATCCCGAGCGGCGTCCGCCGGGCGACAGCCGCGCGCGCTATGGCGCCAACATGCGGCCGGTCGGCGAAAGCTGGGAGAAGCCGGAATCGCCGATCTTCTCCTATCCCTACGAGCGCTCGCGCGAGGCGCTCGAGGCTCTGCGCAAGAGCGAGGAATGGGATCCTGCGGCGGGCGTGAAGCTCGAATATATCGACCCGACGCGCGGTGGCTCTGCCATGCCCACGATCTCGACCTTCCTGCAGCTCCTGCCCAAGGGCTTTTCCGGCTCCACCTACCGCAGCACCGAGAACACGGTCTTCTCGCCGGTCGAGGGACGGGGCCGCATCATCGTCGGCGAAGGGACCGGTGCACACACGATGATGTGGAAGCCGCGCGACATCTTCGCGGTGCCATGCTGGGTTCCCTACCGGCTCGAATCCTCTGAGGACGCGGTCCTTTTCAGCTTCTCGGACCGCGTGGCGCAGCAGAAATTGGGTTTCTGGCGCGAGGAGCGGCCGAGGAACTAGGACCCGCTGTCATTGCGAGGAGCCAGAGGCGACGAAGCAATCTCCGAGGAGATTGCTTCGCTCTGCTCGCAATGACAGAAGGAAGGCGGCCTAGATCCTTCCGGCGAACGCGTCGGCGATGAAATTGTGCGCCAGGTTGTAGCCGTGCCGCGTCGTCGGCTCGTGATAGACGGCGGCGCCGGGGCGGTTCGCGGGGGGATCGGTGAAGGCGTGGACGACACCGCCCCACATCAGCATGGCCCAGCGCGCGCCGGCCGCGTCCATCTCGGCCTCGAGCGCGTCGCGCTCGGCCTTGGGCGCGATTGGATCGGCGGCGCCGTGCACCACCAGGACCGCGGCCTTCACCTCGCCCTTTTTGGCTGGGAGTGGTGTCGCGAGCGAGCCGTGCATCGAGACGACCGCCTGCACATCGGCGCCCGCGCGCGCGAGGTCGAGCACGTTGGCGCCGCCGAAGCAATAGCCGATCGCGGCACGCTTGCGCCGGTCGCCGAGATCGCGCTTTTCGGTCTCCTTCAGCATCGTGTCAAAGGCGGCGACGATACGGCGCCGGGTCTCGCCCGCGTCCTTCATGAGCCCGGCCAGGAACTCCATCGGGTTTTCCTTGCCGGTCGGGCGCTTGCCCTCGCCGTACATGTCGGCGACGAATACGATGTAGCGGTCGCCCGCGAGCTGTCGCGCGACATCGGTCGCGTTGGGAACGATCCCGAGCCAATTGGGCGCCATCAGCAGGAGCGGCCGCACGGTGCGGGTTTCCTCATAGACGAGCTGGCCCTGGCAGTTGAGCCCGGACACGGAATAATTGACGGCTTCGACCTTCATCGGTGCCTCCCTGGCAAAATCCCGGGCCCATCCAAGACCGCCGCTCGCCCGAGCGCAAGTCAGTCCCGCGACAGAATTTTTTCGTACACTCGGCTATACTCGCGGGCACCATGTTCCGCGCTGCGAAGGAGCTGCCTTAGATGAACCCGCCGTTCGAATTTTCCCGGCGCGGGGCCGATCCGGTCGTGACCGAGATCGTGCGCAACGGCGTCATTGCCGTGACCGAGGAAATGAAGACGAACCTCATGCGCACGGCCTACAACATGATCATCTACGAGGCCTTGGACTTCACCACCGGCCTCTTCACGCCGAAGGGCGAGACCGTCTCGATCGGCATCGGGCTCCCGACCTTCATTCGCGGCATGGCCGAGACGATCCGGGCCGAGCTCCGCCATTTCGGGCCGGACGGGATCGAGCCCGGCGACATCCTCATCACGAATGACGCCTATACGACCGGAAGCCATCTCTATCACATCACGCTGACGCTCCCGATCTTCCACAAAAAGACGCTCGTCGGATTTTCGTGCTGCATGGCGCACTGGATCGATATCGGCGGCACCATCGGCGGCATCACGACCGACATCTATTCCGAAGGGCTGCAGGTGCCGTTTCTGAAGCTCTACAAGGCCGGCAAGATCAACCAGGACCTCGTCGATATCATCCGCATGAATGTGCGCATCCCGACGCGCGCCTTGGGCGATCTCCGCGCGCAGGTGACGGCGGTAAAGACCGGCGAACGGCGGTTCCTCGAGCTCGTCGAGCGCTATGGCCGCGACGAGGTGGCAGCCGCGATCGCCGCCATCATGGACCAGTGCGAGACCAAGGCACGCGAGCGCACGCGCTCTATCCCTAACGGCACCTATGAGGCCGAATCCTACATGGACGACGATGGGATCGATGTCGGCAAGCGCGTGCCGATCAAGGTCAAAGTGAATGTCGCCGACGACGAAATGACGATCGATCTCAGCGACGTGTCGCAGCAAGTGCGCGGCTTTTTCAATTCGGGCGCCACGACGGGACTCGGTTGCACCCAGGTCGCCTATAAATGCGTGACCTCGCCGCGCGACTATCCGATCAATGACGGCTCGTTCCGCAGCCTCAAGTCGATCGTGCCCGCGGGCCGCGTCGTGAGCGCCACGCGCCCTGCGCCGATGCGGCAATGGATGACCTTTCCGATGACGATCATCGACACGGTCTTCAAGGCGCTCGCGCCCGCCATCCCCGACCGCGTCATCGCCGGCCATCATGCCGATCTCATGAGCGCCAACATCCACGGTATCGACCCGAAGAAGCGCGAGTTCTTCATCGGCGGCTTCGGGCCCTTGGGCGGCGGCTGGGGCGCCAAGCGCAGTGAGGACGGCGTCTCCGCCACCGTCTGCCTCAATGACGGCGACACGCACAACGCGCCTTGCGAGCAGGTCGAGACGAAGATCCCCGTCGTCGTCGAGCGCCATTCGCTCGTTACGGATTCGGGCGGCGCTGGCAAGCATCGCGGCGGACTCGGCGTCGAGCGGCTCGTGCGCGTGCTTGCGCCGGTCGTGTGCAACAGCCGTATCGATCGTGTCCATTGCAAGCCGTGGGGGCTCGAGGGCGGCCTCGATGCCACCGGCAACGAGCTCGCGGTGAAGCGCAACGGCGTGTGGAAATCGGATTATCCGAACGCCAAGGTCTCATACATCGATTTGAAGCCGGGCGATGCCTATAGCATCCGCTCTGGTGGTGGCGGCGGCTATGGGCCGCCGTGGCAGCGCGCGCTCGAGAAGGTGCAGGAGGACGTGCGCCAAGGCTATGTGAGCCTGGAACAGGCGGAGAAGCTTTACGGGGTCGTGCTCGACCCCGAGACGCTCGCGCCGAATTTCGCAGCCACCGAGCGGCTCCGCGCCGAGATGAGCCAGGCTGGTGCCGCATGAGCCTCCTGCTCGAGCCCATCCGGATCGGACCGTTCGCGCTTCGGAATCGCGTGGTCATGGCGCCGATGCAGCGCGCACGCAACGACGCCGAGCGCGTGCCGACCGACATTATGTGCCAATACTATGTCCAGCGCGCATCAATGGGGCTCCTCATCTCGGAAGCCTCGAGCGTATCGCCCATTAGCGTCGGGCGCCCCGGCGCGGCCGCGATCTTCCGCGACGCGCAAGCCGCGGGTTGGTCGCGCGTCGCCGCTGCTGTCCACGCGGCGGGCGCCACCATGTTCCAGCAGCTCTATCACCTCGGCCGCAAATCCGATCCCTCGCGCATGCCGGCGGGCGAGACGCCGGTCTCGGCTTCGGCCGTGCCGGCGAAGGGTCAGGTGAATGGCGTCAATGGCCCGGTCGAGTTCGCGACGCCGCGCCCGCTTGCAACCGACGAGGTCGCGGGCGTTGTTGCTCAGTTCCGCGCGGCCGCGCGCAACGCGCGCGCGGCCGGCATGGACGGGATCGAGATCCACGGCGCCAACGGCTACCTCATCATGCAGTTCCTCTGCGATGTCACCAACAAGCGCACCGATCGCTATGGCGGCAGCATCGCCAACCGCGTGCGGTTCTTGCAGGAGATCGTGGCAGCCATTACCGAGGAGGTGGGAAAGGATCGGCTTGGCGTGCGCATCTCGCCGCATTTCCGCACTGACGGCATCGGCGACAGTGACGCACCCGCGCTTTTTCTCCATGTCGCGGCGATGTTAAAGGAACAGGGCGTGGCCTATCTCCACGTCATTGAGGCAGACCATCCTGGCACCGGGCAGTCGCCGCCGGACGGCATGCGGCGGCTTGCCCCGGAGCTGCGCCGCGCCTTCGGCGGGCCCACGATCGTCAATGGCGGCTATACGCTCGAAAGTGCCGAGCGCGCGCTCGCCGCCGGCGCGGCCGATGCCGTGTCCTTCGCTGCGCTCGCGATCGCCAATCCCGATTTGCCAGACCGGCTCCGCCGCAGTGCTGGGCTCAACAAGCCCGACCAAGCGACCTTCTACGACGGCGGCGCCAAGGGCTATATTGACTATCCGGCGCTAGCGCCGGCCTGAGCCATGGCCTGAACTGCGGCGCTTTCGCGCAGCGGGCGGCAGTTGGCGATGAACTGCGCCGCACTCTTCTGCCACGAGCGCGCGAGGGCGAACTCGCGGCATTGAGCACGCGAGAGCGCGAGCGCCTTCACGCAAGCCGCGCGCAAATCCTCGTCGAGGATGCCGACAGGATGGTCGTCGATCACGTCCTTCGGCCCCATCACAGGATAGGCCGCCACGGGGACGCCGCAAGCAAGCGCCTCGAGCTGCACGATGCCGAACGTGTCGGTACGGCTCGGGAAGACAAAGACGTCGGCAGCGGCGATATGTGCGGCCAGTGTCTCGCCCTCGAGCGTGCCGAGAAAATGCGCGCGAGGGAAGCGGCGCTCGAGTTCGGCGCGCTGCGGACCATCGCCGATCACGACCTTCGAGCCAGGAAGGTCGAGCCCGAGGAAGGACGGCAGGTTCTTCTCGACTGCGACACGGCCGACGCTGAGGAAGATCGGCCGCGGCAACTCGAGCGCCGCGGCGCGCTCGGGCGCGAATAGCTCGGTGTCGACCCCGCGCGTCCACATGACGAGATTGCGGAAGCCGCGGGCCGTAAGCTCCTCGCGCAGCGAAGCGGTGGAGATCATCGTCGCGCGCGCCGCCGCATGGAAGCGGCGCAGCACCGCATAGCTCCACGAATCCGGAATCGGCACGCGCGCGGAGATGTATTCCGGAAATTTCGTCATGAAGCTCGTGGTGAAGGAGAGGCCGTTCTTCATGCAATAGCGCCGCGCGTAGACGCCGATCGGGCCTTCGGTGGCAATGTGGAGGCAATCGGGCGCGGCGTGCTCGATGCGGCGGGCAATCTCGCGCGCGGTGGGGATCGCGAGACGCACGCTCGAGTACGTCGGCAGTGCGAAGGAGGGAAACCCTTCGGGCGTGAGGAACTGGATCTCGGTGCCGAGCCGCCGCGCCTGCGCGGCCAATGACTCGAGGCTGCGCACGACGCCGTTCACTTGCGGATACCACGCGTCGGTGGCGATGAGGATGCGCATTTACGTCTTCCTCAGCAGCGGGCGGCCCATTCGAATCGCGGCGCCCTCGCGCACACCGTCGCAGAGCGCAAAGTGATCGGGCGCCAAAACGATGATGGTCGAGCCGTGCTCAAACCAACCCATCTCTTCGCCCTTGTCGTAGGACGCGCGGGCGTGAAGGCGGATGCCGGCGACGAGAATCGCCGCGACCGGCACGAGCGTCAGCCTGGCTTCGCACTCCTTGAGAGCGCATTCGACAACGGCGCGCTCGTTGCGGCAGAACAGCTTTTCGATCCGCCGCACCGCGATGGGGTTGACGTTCCACGCATCCCCCGCGATCCGCGTCACGCGGCGGACGACCAAGTCGCCGGGCGCGTGAAAGCGGTGATACATGCTCGCGGTAAGCCGAAGTGTGACGAACCGCCCGCCGGCATAGCTTTCGGCGAGCGCCGAATCGTGGACTAGCTCGGCGAGCGTGTAGGTCAGCCCTTTCGCCTGGATGAGGGTGCTGCCGGCGATTGCGCCACAGGTGCCGACGAGCGCGTCGCATGGACTCGTCAGGATTGCGGGATCGGGCTCGATGGGCCGCGCGCCCTCTTTCAGGCGCCGGGTGAAGCAGGCGTGGAGGCTCGCAAAGCGCGACTCAGCCGAGTCGCTCAAGTCGAGATCGGCGAAGAGTCGCCAGAACCCGATACCAGCGCGGGCCAAGAGCGGGTTTTCGATTCGGCTTAGATGTCCGAACAGGCGAGTCGCGAGGCGGCGCGGGATGCGGTTCGTGAGGAGGAAGTTTAATTCCTCGAGCAGCGAAATTTTCGCGCTCGGCGCGGCTTCTGTCATCGGTTTGTAAAACTCGGCGCGTAAGGGGGTGGGTCATGGAGCCCGAAATCTTGGCGGCTTCGGCCGCCCTCGGCGCGCTGGCGCTCATGGCGTCGGCGCCGAAACTCGTGTCGCGCCTCGAACTCTCGCGCGCAAAGCACGCTTCTCTCGGCGGCCATGCGCGCATCGCCGCGCGCGTCGCCTCGCTCGTGCCCTCCTATCACTACGAGGGCGAGCGGTTCTTCGCCGTCGACGAGGCGCCTGAAGAGGCTGCCGCCGCGCGCCGCGCCGACTTCGAACGTCTCGGCGCGTTCTTTCGCACGCGCCAGCCGAAAACGCTCGCGCTCTCGGCCGAGGCGCTGCCCTTCATTTCGGACATGCAGTTCACGGCCGCCTATCGCGTGCCGTTCCAATTCAGCCGCTTCGCGCGGCGTCATCTGCCAATGGGCTCCTTCTTCGCCTCGTCCGAAGGCGTCACCGTCACCGACCTCGACGGCAACCGCTTCTACGACCTCACCGGCTCTTACGGCGTCAATCTCTTCGGCAGCGATTTCTATAAAGACTGCATCGACCGCGCGGTGGCACGAGCGCGTGAGCTTGGTCCTGTTCTCGGCCTCTATCACCCTGTCGTCGCCGAGAATGCGCAGCGCATCGCGCGGCTCGCGGGCATGGACGAAGTGTCGTTCCACATGTCGGGTACCGAGGCCGTCATGCAGGCGGTGCGGCTTGCGCGCTATCACACTCGGCGCTCGCATCTGGTTCGCTTCTGCGGCGCCTATCACGGCTGGTGGGGTGACGTGCAGCCCGGCGTTGGCAATCCGGTTCGCGCACGGCAGACCTACACGCTCGAGGAAATGTCGGAGCATTCGCTCCGCGTCTTGCGGCGGCGGCGCGATATCGCCTGCGTGCTCGTGAACCCGCTCCAGGCGCTCCATCCGAACGGCGCGCCGCCGACGGATTCGACGCTCGTCGACAGCGGGCGCTCCGCCCATTTCGACCGCGCCGCCTATGCGACATGGCTCAAGCGCCTGCGCGAGGTGTGCAGCGAGCGCGGTATTGTGCTGATCTTCGACGAGGTGTTCTTGGGGTTCCGCGTGGCATCCGGCGGCGCCCAGGAATATTTCGGCGTCGCGGCCGATCTCGTTACTTATGGCAAAAGCCTCGGCGGGGGCCTGCCGGTCGGCGTCGTCGCCGGCAAGAGCCACCTCATGAAGCGCTTCCGTGACGACCGGCCCGCCGACATCTGCTTCGCGCGCGGCACGTTCAATTCGCATCCCTACGTCATGGCGGCGATGAACGAGTTCCTGCGCCGACTCGAGACGCCCGAAATTCAAAGGCTCTATGACGGGCTCGACGAGACCTGGAACGATCGTGCTGAACGGCTCAACCGCCGCCTTGCCGAAGCGTGCGTGCCGGTGCGCGTCAGGAACCTCTCGTCGATTTGGACCGTGCTCTACACCGAGCCATCGCCCTACAACTGGATGTTCCAATACTACCTGCGCGCGGAGGGGCTCGCGCTCTCCTGGGTCGGCACCGGCCGGTTGATCTTCAGCCTCGACTATACGGAAGAGGATTTTGCCGCCGTCGCCGATGCTTTCGTCAGGGCCGGCGAGGCGATGCGGCGCGCACAATGGTGGTGGCACGATGCGCGCGCCAGCAACAAGGGAATCAAGCGCCGCATCCTGCGCGAGATGATGGCGCATCGTTTCCGCGGCGCCGGCCGCAACGCGGCCTAGCCGCGCCCTTCGAGCGCAACGTCGTCGTCGAGGCCATCGTCGTCGCGGTCGAGCCAGCGCCGCAGCAGCTCGAGCGGCGCGCGGTGGTAGAGCTTGATGTCGTGCAGCGGGTCGGTGAGGATTTTCGTAAACCACACGAGGCCGGTCTGCACGTCGCGCAGGAAGAAGAGCTGCACCGTGCGGAAGATGAGGCCGCCGAAGCCGATGGCAAGCCACAGCTGTCCCACCTCGCGCATGAAGCCCGCGAGGCCCGGACCGCTGCGCGGCTTCAAAAGGCCGAAGAGCGACGGCTCGAGATAGAGCACGACGGGCGAAAGCGCCCAGATCGCCATCAAAACGACCTTGCGGCGCAGGTTGTAGCCGACCTTGATCTCTTCCTTGTATTCGTGCGTCGCCTGGTTCACCTCGTCAAAGCCCTTGGGCTCGAAGAAGAAGTGGCCGCACTGGCGGCTCGTCATGGCAATCACCCAGGCGATGATCGCGGCCCAGGCCGGGCTCCAGTACAGCACGAGATAGGCGGAAAGGAAGGTCGTCGCGCTCAGGAAATGGAGCGATTGATTGACGAGGCTGTGATGGTAGTAGCGATGGTCGTCCCAGCGCTGGATACGCAGCACTTCCATGAAACCGTGCATGGGCTTCTCGCCTTTCTTAGAGGGACGGTGATTTGCGGAACCGGACAAGGGAAAAATGACCAAGCGGAGGCATGGCACGACGCTCGACGAGACGCATGTCGGGCCGCCGCTTGGCCCAGCGCGCGAAGCGCTCCCACGGAAACTCGGTGCGCCAGCCGAGACGGCGGACGACGGGCTGGAGCATCCGCTCGACGACGCGACGCGGACCCGACTCGGCGCCAATGCGGCTCAGGATGACGATCTCGCCGCCGGGGCGGAGCGCGCGCGCGAACTCGTCGAGCGCCGCTTCGGGGTTGGGCACGGCCGAAACGACGTAGTGCGCCACCACGACATCGAACGAGGCGTCGGCGAAGGCCAAATGCTCGGCGTCCATCACTTCGAGGCGCTCGACGTTGTCGAGGCCGCGTCGGGCGGCCCGCGCGCGGGCCTTCTTAAGCATCCCTTCGGAGAGGTCGATGCCGACGATGCGGCAGTGCGCGGAGTAGCCGGGCAGCGAGATGCCGGTGCCGACGCCGACTTCAAGGATGCGGCCGCCCACCTGCTCGGCTGCGGCGATCGCTGCGCGCCGGCCGGGGGCGAAGATAGGGCCGAAAAAGAGATCGTAGACGGGAGCCCAACGGGTATAGGCCTTGGCGACGCTGATGGTGTCGAGCTCTGCCGTCATACCCCGTGCCGTAGCCTCGTACCGTGATTGTGGCGCTGGCGTTGCAGCAACGTGGCGAGAAAACTAGTCGCGGACGATTGCAGTTGTGTGAAACGGGCGTGCGGCGAAACGCGCAGCGCCCGTTTGCGCATGAACCGCACACACGCGACAGTCCATCGCGCGAGTCGCCCCGGCGACTCGCGGGGTCTCGTGCCGCGACGAGAGGTGGAATAGCATCGCCCATCTTCCTCCAAAGGCGGTAGCGGAGATGATGATCGGACGGATCGGAATGCATGCGGCGGCCGTGGTATGCGCGGTCGCGACGAGCGCCACTGCGGCGGAAGTGCTGCCCTTCACGTTGAGTTCGCCCGCCTTCAAAGACGGCGCGGTGCTGCCGCTCGAATACGCCGGCGGCAAGCAATGCGGTGCCGCGAGCAAGGGCGGTGACATCTCGCCACCGCTCGCCTGGGCGCATGCGCCGGCGGGCACTAAGAGCTTCGCCATCGTGATGATCGATCCCGACGGACGGCGCGGGCTCGGCTCGGTGCATTGGGTGGCATACGGCATCGCGCCCTCTCACACGGGCGTAAAGGCTGGCGAAGGCGGCAGCGCCGCGCCGGCGAAGGACATCGTCGAGGGCAAGAACTCGCGCGGCTCGGTCGGATATATCGGCCCGTGCGGGCCGCCGCAGGACGCGCCGCACCATTACGTGATCGGCGTGCTGGCCCTTGATCTCGCGCCCGATGCGCTGCCCGCGGGGCTCGACCGCGACGCTTTATTCAAGGCGATCTCCGGGCACAGCCTCGGCCCCGCGAGCCTCGTCGTGCGCTATCGGCGCGAAGAATAAACGAGCGATCCAGAAAAATCGGGCCTCAGCCTACCGCTTCGGCAAGCGGTACGCGCGTGATCTCGTGGCGCTGCAGGATCGGCAGCACCTCGGTGCCGAAACGGTGGATCTGGTTCAGGAACATCTCCTGCGGCACGGCGCCGCGGTTCATGCTGACAATGACTGTGTCGGAGCCTAAATGCTCGGCCTCGGCGATGATGCGGTCGGCGACGCGTTTAGGGGTGCCCCATGGGCCGTTCCGGGCCTGCTGCACGACTTCGTCCATCGTGATGTCGCGCACGCGATTGCTGTCGTCGAAGGCGGCGGTGCGGTTTTCAGGCCTGAGATATTGCGCTGCGCTCTCGGAATAATAGGCGCCGCTGTCGCTGAGCCTAACGTGGTCGAAATTGTAGAGCACGTTGTGGAAATAGAGGGCATAAGGCCCATATTCCTCGATCGCCCGCTCGGTGCTGTCAGCGACGTAGGCGTCGAGGGTAATGGTGATGTGGTGCGGTGTGATGCGCTTGCCGTGCTCGGCAAGACAGCGCGCGTAATAGCGCACGATGTCTTCGCGCGCCGGCCCCGAGGCGATGCCGGGCGTGATCGGCACATCGTGCGCCGCTGCCCATTCGATCGAATCCTTCGAGCGGCTCACCGGCATCCACACCGGTGGGTGCGGCTGCTGTACCGGCCGCGGCCAGATCGCGACGTCCTTATAGGAATGGAACCGCCCGTTGAAGGTGAAGCGCTCGCTCGTCCAGGCCCCCACCAGGATGTCGTAGCATTCGTCGAAACGCGCGCGCGATTCCTCGAGCGGCACATTGAAGACGCGATATTCGCGCGCCGCGCCCCGTGCCACGCCGCAGATGATGCGGCCGTTCGAGAGGCAGTCGAGCATCGCGATCTCCTCGGCGAGCCGGAGCGGATCGTGGATCGGCAGTAGATTGCCGTACATGAGGAGCTTAAGCCGCTCGGTGCGCTGCGCCGCCGAGGCGGCGATCAGATTGGGCGAGTTCATGAGGCCGTAGGGCGTGACATGGTGCTCGTTGAACGCCACGCCGTCGAAGCCCATGCGTTCGAGTTCGACCCAGGCGTCGAGATGCTCGCGATAGGTCTGCACCGCGATCTGCGGGCGAAAATGTTTCTTCTCCATCGGATAGGGCAGCTGCCCATCGACGCGCAGATGGTCGAGATGCTCGGCATAGGCGACGAGGTCGAAGACGAATACCTTCATGACGGTCCCTTTCTCGACCGGATTGGCGCACGTACGGGGCGGAGTTTCAAGGCATGGTCCGCCATGCCAGCGTGCTAGTCTCAACCGCCGGGGATGCGCGGAGGGGGAGACGATGACGAAACTGCTACTGGCGCTTGCTGTTCTTGTCGCGCTCGGATCGCACGCGTCGGCCGAACAGATCACGCTGGGGGTTTCGAAGAACACGGTCTCGCCCGCGATCCTCCTGGCGCATGGGCGCGGCTATTTCGCCGAGGAGGGCCTCGAGAGCAAGCTCACGACCATGGTCGCCGGTGCCGAGGAGATCGCGGTCGCCGTCGCTTCCGGCGCGTTCGATTTCGGCGGCGCCGGAATCTCAGGTGGGCTCTTCAACCTCGCGAGCCAAGTACACATCATCGCCGGCGGCATTCACGAATCAGCGGGCTTCCAGGGGCTCGTGATGGTGGCAGGGCCGCACGCCTTCGACGACGGCGTCCGCACGTACCGCGATCTCGCCCACATCAAATCCTTCGCCGTGACGCAGGTCGGCGGCCCGACGCACTACGCACTCATCCTCGCCGCGGCGAAATTCGGCTTCGATCTCGGCCAAGTGCGCATCGTGCCGTTGCAGAATCCGGCGAACGAGCTTGCCGCCTTGACCGGCGGGCAGGTCGACGCGACCGCGCCGCCGACTTCGGCGACGGCGGCCGCGATCGCCAAGGGCAACGTCAAGCTGCTCGGCTATGTCGGCGACGAGACGCCGTTCCAGTTCGGCGTGGCGTTCGCGTCGGCCAAGATGCTCGAGCGGCGGGATACAGTCGAGCGCTTCCTGCGCGCCTACAAGAAGGCGGCGCGCGCTTTCCACGACGCCTTCACCGGTCCCGACGGAGCGCGCCGCGACGGGCCCGACGCACAAGAAATCCTGGCGCTCCTCGCGAAGGAGCTGGGGCTCGGCATCGACGATGTGAAGCTCGGGATTCCCTATATCGATCCCGAGGCGCGACTCGACGTGGCTGACGTGCGGCGCCAGCTCGACTGGTTCAAGACGCAAGGCATGGTGAAGCCGGGGATCACGGCCGACGCCATCATCGATGCGCGCTACGTCGTGCCGATGCCCTAGGTTCTATCGCAATCCCGCCTGCACCAGCAGCGGGTAGGTCGTCGCCTGGAACTCGCGCATACCCTCGACATAACGCGCCCAGGACAGGATGACGCCGTCGAACCCAGCCTTGGCGAGGCGCGCAAGGCCCTCGACAACCTGCTCCTTCGTGCCGACGATCTGATAGCCGGCCCAGCCGCCGATAAAATGCACCTTGAGCTCGCGTAGCGCATCGGCGGGGAAGGTCTCGCTGTTGATGCCGAGCTGGCGCACGAGATTGTCGCACGCCTCCCAGTCGCCCTGCTCATGAATGTAGTGATGGAGGAACTTGCGCGCCTCGGCCTCGGTCTCGCCTTGGATGATATAGGCGTTGGTCCAAACCGGCAGGTCGACCCGCCGCGCATCCCAGGCCGCGCGTTTATAAGCCTGGGCCTGCGCCGCCATGGCATCGGGCTCGTGCGAGACGAGCGCCGTGAAGGCGACATCGCAATAGCGCGCGACGAACTCGCGCCCCTTATCGGAGCCGCCCGCGTTCATCACCACGGGATAGGGCTTCTGCACCGGCTTCGGCTGAAGCCAGCCTCCCTTGATGCGATAGAAGCGTCCGTCGAAATCGAATTCCTCCTCGCGTGTCCACAAGAGCTTGATGATCTCGAGCCATTCGGCGGCACGCTCGTAGCGCAGGTCGTGATCCTGCTGCGGCTCGCCGAACATCTCGATCTCGGGCTGGAACCAGCCGGTGACGACATTGAGGCTGAAGCGGCCGTTGGTTATGTGGTCGATCGTGGTCGCCTGCTTTGCCGCCATCACCGGGTGCACCGTCGGCACGTGCGAAGTGGCGAAGACGCCGCTCTTCTTGGTGAGCGCGCCGATGCCGGCCGCCCAGGTGTAGGACTCGAACCCCGCGCCGTTGAAGTTTGTGGTGCCGCCGAACCCTTTCCAACGGCCCACCGGCACGAGCGCCTCGAAATCCATCTCGTCGCCCATACGTGCGAGCTCGGCCGTGCTTGGCCACTCGGCCTTCAGTGTCCCCTCGATTTTCGAGATGGCGCAGCCATGGCTCAGATTGCTCGAGAACGTGCCGAGCTTGAGCTTGCGGCTGCTGAAGAGGGGGTTCTGCGCTTGGCGCAATTGATCGGGACGCGATGCCTCGGCCATCCTCTTCTCCTTCTGCTCGCCCTGTGGGCGGTATATGCTACATTCAAAATCAACCAAGGACGGGAGGCAACGCATGACGGGCAAGAAGAGGGCATACTTTGGTGCGACCGTAGCGCTCGCGAGCGCGGCGGCGCTGACACCGCCGGCGCACGCGGCCGATCCGATCAAGATCGGCGTTCTGTTGTCGCTGACGGGCAATTTTGCCGAGAACGGGCAGCAGACCCTGACCGGCATCAAGATGTATCTCGACGAAATCCATAGCAAAGCAGGCGGGCGCGATCTCGAGCTCGTCGTCGAGGACACGCAGAGCAAGCCCGACGTCGCGGTGAGCAAGGCGCGCAAGGAAGTCGAGCGCGACGGCGTCGCGGTGCTTTCGGGCATCGTCTCGTCGGGCGAGGCGCTCGCCGTCAACGACTACGCGCGCGGGGCCAAGGTGCCGCTCGTCTTGTCGGGCGACGCCGGCGTCGACGAGGTCACCATGCCGGGGCCGCTCGCCAATCCCTATCTCGTGCGCACGTCGCAAAACGGCCGCACCGTCGCCGCCGCTGGCGCTGACTGGGCCTATAAGAAGGGCTGGCGCAAGATCGTGACGATTGGCTCCGACTATGCCGGCGGCGTCGACACGAATTTCTCGTTCGCGCAGGCCTTCTGCAAGGCCGGCGGCAAGATCATCCAAGAGAATTGGCCGCCGGTCGGCACGGCCGATTTCGGCCCCTATCTCACAAATCTCGACCGCAGCGCCGATGCTGTCGAGATGTTCGAGCCGGGCGCCGATGGCTTACGCCTCGGAAAGCAATATTCGGAGTTCGGCCTCAAAGGCAAGCTGCCGGTGATGGATATCTACGGCACAATCGTCTACGAGCCGAACCAGGCGCAGCTTGGCGACGCCGTCCTCGGCATGTATTCGAGCCTCTTTTATTCACCTTACGTCAAGAACGCCGAGAACGAGAAGTTCGTGCCCGAATTCAAGAAGCGCATGAACGGCACGGCGCCGGCGAACGAAGGGCCCAACGGCTGGGTCGGCATGCATGCGATCGCCGACGCCATCACGGCCTTGAAGGGCGACGTCTCAGACAGTCTGAAATTCGTCGCGGCGCTCAAGGAGGTGCATTTCGATTCGCCCAAGGGCCCGATTAAGCTCGACAAGTACGGCATGGTGATCCAGACCATGTATATTCGCGAGGCTGAGAAGGTCGATGGCGGCATCGGTAACGTGCCGATCGCGTCTTATCCCGACGTCGATCAGTTCTGGCCGTTCAGCGAGGGCGATTTTGCGTCGCTCAAGGCGAGCTACAAGGAATCGAAGGACCAGTTGACCGACTGCGACAAACTGCTCGCGAAAAAATAAGGATTACGGCCGCCACTGGCCGGAACGAGCAGTAGGCGGCCACGAGGGAGGAAGGTCATGACGCTGCGGAACGAGACCGATTCCGGCGCGCGGCGAGCGCGCGTGGAGGGCCGGGTGGGGGCGCGTCGGCACGCGCTTGGAGCGATTGCGACGGCGGCGGGCGCCGCTGTCGTGACGCTTGCGCTCATCGTGCCGGCGCTGCCGGCTCCCGATGCCGGGCCCATCAAGATCGGGGTGCTGGTGCCGCTGACCGGTAATTTCGCCGCGCCCGGACAGCAGACGCTCGCCGGCCTCAAAATCTATTTCGACGGTATCGGCAATAAGGCGGGCGGCCATCCACTCGAGCTCATCGTCGAGGACACGCAGGGCAATCCCGAGGTCGCGGTGACGAAAACGCGGAAGCTCGTCGAGCGCGACGGCGTTCAGGTGCTGACCGGCATCGTCTCCTCGGCCGTGGCGCTTGCGGTAAGCGACTATTCGCGCACCAACCAGGTTCCGCTCGTTCTTTCGGGCGACGCCGCGACCGACGAACTCACCATGCCGGGCAAGCTCGCCAATCCCTATCTCGTGCGTCTTACCGAGAACAGCCGCACGCCGTCGGCGGTCGCGGCCGACTTCGCCTACAAGACCAAGGGCTGGCGCACGGCGACGGTCATCACTTCCGATTATGTCGCGGGCGTCGATCTTGCCTTCGCTTTCGCGCAGAGGTTCTGCCAGCTCGGCGGCAAGGTGACGCAAGCACAGTATCCGCCGCTCGACACAGGGGATTACGGACCATACCTCACCAATCTCGACCGCACTGCTAATGCCATGGTGGTGTTCACGCCGGGTGCGGCTGGGCTGAAGCTCGGGCGGCAATTCGCCGAGTTCGGGTTGAAGGGCAAGCTGCCGGAGCTCGATCTCTTTGGCACGCTCACTTATGAATCCTACTTGCCGCAACTGGGCGATGCCGCGCTTGGCGCCTATTCCGCTCTCATCTACACGCCCTATCTCAACACGGCCTTGAACAAGAGCTTCGTCGCCGAGTTCAGGAAACGCACGGGCAACCAGGCGACGAACGAGGGGCCGAGCGGCTGGACCGGCGCGCACGCCATCGCCGACGCGATCGATGCAGTGAAGGGCGATCTCTCCGACAAGACGAAGTTCATGGGGGCGCTGAGGACGGCTAAGTTCGACACGCCCAAGGGATCGATCTCGCTCGACAAGGATGGCATGGTCGTGCAGTCGATGTATATCCGCGAGGTGCAGAAGGTGGGCGCCGAACTGGGCAACGTGCCGATCGCGACCTATCACGATATTGGCCAGTACTGGCCCTATAGCGAGACGGAGTTCCAATCGTTCGCGCACACCTACAACGATTCGAAAGACAAGCTCACCGATTGCGCGTGGCTTCTCGCAAAGAAATAGAACGAAGTCACGGCTGCAGGCCGGCACGATGATCTGGACGATCCACATCCTGAACGGCGTCGCCTATGGGATGCTGCTCTTCCTCATCGCGGCCGGGCTTTCGCTCATCTATGGCCTCATGAAGATCCTGAATTTGACGCACGGATCGTTCTATCTCTTCGGTGGCTATATTGGCCTCACGGTCATGCAAAAGACCGGCAGCTTCGTGCTTGCACTCTTGGTGGCGGCGGTGGCGATCGGGTTGATCGGCGCCGCGATCGAGCGCCTCTTCCTCCGGCGCTTCCATCTCGACGAGCTACCTCAGACGCTTTTGACATTCGGCTTTCTCTTCATCTTCTCCGACCTTGCCCTCTGGCTTTGGGGTGGCGACCCGTTGATGCTCGACACGCCGCATTTCTTCGAGCGCTCGGTGCCGCTTGGCGAGTATGCCTATCCGCTCTACCGGCTCTTCCTCATCGCGGTTGGTTCGGTGATCGCCGGCGGCCTGTGGTGGTTCCAGGAGCATACGCGCCTTGGCACGATGCTGCGCGCCGGCGTCGACGATGCCGAGATCGCGCGCGCGCTCGGCATCAATGTCTCTGTGTTGTTCACGCTCGTGTTCGCGGCGGGCGCGGCGCTCGCCTCCTTCGGCGGCGTGCTCGCGGCGCCCGAATTGAGCCTGTATCCCGGCGCCGATTTCGATACGCTCATCCTCGCCTTCGTGGTCATCATCGTGGGCGGCCTCGGCAGCCTGCGCGGCGCGCTTGCAGGCGCCCTCCTCGTCGGCATCCTCGACGATCTCGGGAAGGCGTTCTTCCCGCAATTCGCGCTTTTCACCGTGTTCGTGCCGATGGCCGTGATCCTCGTTGTGCGGCCAACCGGCCTATTCGGCCGCCGATGACC
Organism: Allostellaceae bacterium; assembly: GCA_035518375.1. Taxonomy (GTDB): domain Bacteria; phylum Pseudomonadota; class Alphaproteobacteria; order ATCC43930; family CGMCC-115725; genus DATJLY01. The sequence goes on from DATIXQ010000023.1 coordinate 60,492, forward strand.
GGACGCGCCGTGCGGCTTGCCGCCATCGTCCTCGCGCTCGCATTCCTGCTGGCGCTGCCGGAGCTCGTGCGGCCCTATTACGTCGGGCTCGCGACGCGCATGATGATCTTTGCGATTTTCGCGATGAGCCTCGACCTGCTGCTTGGCTACACCGGCCTTGCCTCGCTCGGCCATGCCGCCTATTTCGGCGTGGGCGCGTACGCCGTGGCGCTCCTCGTTCTGCGGTGGGGCGTCGCGAGCGCGTTCGCTTTTCCGGCGGCGCTCATCGCCGCGACCGCGACGGGCGCGCTCCTCGCGCCGCTGGCGCTCCGCGCACGCGGCAGCTATTTCCTCATGATCACCTTCGCGCTTTCGCAAGTGCTGTGGAGCGTCGCGTTCGGCTGGCGCACGCTCACGAACGGCGATGACGGCATGCCCGGCGTGCCGCGTCCGAGCTTCGGATTTCCGCTCGATGGTACGGACCCCTTCTACTACTTCGTGCTCGTGCTTGCAGCGCTTGCGGCGCTGGCGCTCGTCGCGATTGTGCGCTCGCCCTTCGGACGCGCGCTCCGCGGCATTCGCGAAAGCGAATCGCGCATGCAAGCCTTGGGCTATGACGTGTGGCGCTATCAGTTCGCGGCGTTCGTGCTGGCCGCAGGCTTCGCCGGACTCGCGGGCGCGCTCTATGCCTATTTCAACCGCTTCGTCGGCCCCGAATATCTCTACGTGATCCAGTCGGCCGAGGCGCTCATCATGGTGATCCTGGGCGGTGCCGGCACGCTTGTCGGCCCCGCGCTTGGTGCCGGCATCATCGTCTTCCTCGAGGATTTCGTGAGCTCGATGACCGAGCATTGGGTGCTCGTGCTGGGTGTGATCTATGTGCTGGTGACGCTCTTCGCGCCGCGCGGACTCATCGGACTCGTCAATGATTTCCGCCAGCGCAGGGCCGAGCCATGACCGCGCTTGTCGTCGAGAATGTGACGAAGAACTTTGGGGGCGTCACTGCGCTCGCAGGCATCTCGCTCGAGGTGAGCGAAGGCGAGCGGCGCGTGCTCCTGGGCCCCAACGGAGCCGGCAAGACCACGCTCTTCCACACGATCTCTGGCAGCGTCATGCCGAGCGGCGGGCGCATTGCGCTCTTCGGCACCGACATCACGCATCACCGGCCGGACCGGCGCGCGCGCCTGGGCCTCGCGCGCACGTTCCAGGTCACGAACCTGTTTCCACGCCTCACGGTGCTCGACAGTGTGCTGCTGGCCTTGGGCGGCGCAGCCGGGAACAGCCTCCAGCTGCTTGAGCCCGGATCGCGCCATCGCAGGAAAGCGGACGAGGCGCTTCGTCTTCTGGACCAATGGGGGCTTGCCGGCACGGCGCCGCGCGTTGTGCGTAACCTCTCATATGGCGAGCAGCGCCAGCTCGAGCTGGTGCTGGCGATCGCGGGTGTGCCGCGATTGCTGCTGCTCGACGAGCCCACGGCGGGCCTTTCTCCGGCCGAGACGTCGCGCGTCGTCGCCATGGTGCAGCAGCTCCCGCGCGACATGACGATTGTGATGATCGAGCACGACATGGATGTGGCGTTCGAGCTCGCAGACCGGATCGCCGTCATGCACCAGGGGCGGCTCATCGCCGAGGGCGACGAGGCGGCGATCCGCGCCAACCGCCAGGTGACCGACATCTATCTCGGGACGGAGTGAGCCATGCTCCGGGTCGAGGACATCCACACCTACTATGGCGCGAGCCATATCCTGCAAGGCCTATCCCTCACGGTCGAGCGCGGCGAGGTGGTGGCCGTGATCGGCCGTAATGGCGTCGGCAAGACCACGCTCGTGCGGTCGATAATGGGACTGACGCCGCCGCGGCGAGGCCGCATCCTGTTCCACGACGCCGATATCACCCACCTGCCGTCATACAAGATCGCGCGTATGGGCATGGGGCTCGTGCCCCAAGGCCGCCGCATCTTCCCCTCGCTTTCGGTCAAGGAGCATCTCGAGGTGACGGCGCGCGCGCGCGGCAGCGGCGCTTGGACCTTCGCACGCATGATCGCGCTTTTCCCGCAGCTCCAGGCGCGGCTCGGTCAGACGGCGAACAAGCTCTCAGGCGGCGAGCAACAGATGCTGGCAGCGGGCCGCGCGCTCGTCGGCAATCCCGACCTGCTGCTGATGGATGAACCGACCGAAGGCCTCGCGCCGCTCATGGTGCGCGAGCTGGGGAGGCTCGTCGCGACGCTCAAAGAGGCGGGCTCGTCGATCCTGCTGGTGGAGCAGCAGCTGACGTTCGTGCTGCGCCACGCCGACCGCATCTATATCGTGAGCCGCGGCCAGGTCGTGCATCACTGCCGCCCGGCCGCGCTCGCCGAGGATCACGAAACCCTGTCGCGCTACCTGGGCGTATAGGGCGCGCCCGCGCCCTCACGCCGCTTTGGCGAAGGCGTCCTGCGTCTCCTTCTCGAAGGCGAACACCTTCTGCACGCTCGGCCGCTTCTGCATCCGCTCGAAATGGGCTTGGCAATTCTTGACGCCGGCGAGGTCGAGCTTCAACTGCGTCCCGCGCCGGAAACACCAGAAGAAATGCGCGTCAGCTGCGGTGAAATGGTCGAAGAACCACTCGCGGCCAGCAAGCAGATCGTCGGCGACCTTGAAGGATTCGAGGACGAGCCCCGCCGAGAGCCGCTTCACGGATTCTTCCGACCCCGGCATGTCGCACACGCGCTGTGGCGCGTTGATGAGGCCGAGATAAGGATGGATGCCGGAGGCGCACCACGCCATCAGCGAAATCGCCTTCAATTCCTTCATCGGGTCGCCGGGAAGGATCTTCGCCGCCGGATAGTTGCGATGGATCCATTGCTGAATCGCCACGTTCTCCGTGAGCGGCTCGCCGTCGATCTCGAGGACCGGGACCTTGTGCTTGGGATTGATCTTGAGATAGTCGGCAGACATCTGCTGCCGCTTGCCCATGTTGACGGGGCGCACTTGGAACTGGGCGCCTGCCTCGGTCAGCGTGACGTAGGGGACGAGCGAACAGGCGACTGGCGCGTAATAGAGGACGACATTCATTTCGGGCTCCCTCCGATGCAGTTCGCGCTGCCTTGAGCGCAATACTTCCGAGTCGTACTGGGTCAGTCCTTCCCGCTCAAGGCCTCGACCCCGGTGCCAAGATAGGCCGCGCGCAGGCGCTCGTCGCTCTGCAAGGAGGCGGCGTCGCCGCCGGCCACGACATAGCCGGTGTCGAGCACATAGCCGCGATCGGCCATGCGCAGCGCCGCCGCCGCATTCTGGTCGGCCAACGTCACGGTGACGCCGTGCTCGCGCCGGAGCTTGCTCAGAGTCGCGAGCACGTCGCGCACGAGGCCGGGGGCTAGACCCAGCGACGGCTCGTCGCAGAGAAGAAGACGCGGGCGCGTCATGAGCGCGCGTCCGATTGCAAGCATCTGCGCTTCGCCGCCCGAGAACGTGCCGGCGAGCTGGCGTTGACGCTCGGCAAGGCGCGGAAACATCGCGAAGACGCGGTCGAGCGCGTCGGAACTTGCGGGCACGCGAACACCAAGCTCGGCATAGGCGCCGAGGACGAGGTTCTCGCGCACCGTCATATCGGGAAAGAGCTGGCGTCCCTCGGGGATGATGCCTATGCCCAGCCGGATCCGCTCGGCCGGCGAGACGCCTGCGAGATCATGGCCGCCGAATCGAATTGTGCCGCTCTTCGGCGGGTGCACGCCCATCACCGCCTTGATGAGCGTGCTTTTGCCTGCGCCGTTGGGGCCGAGGATCGCAACGAACTCGCCCGCCAGTACCTCGAGATCGACGCCTTTGAGCGCCGCGATGCTGCCATAGGCGACGTGGAGCCCCGTCACCTCGAGCATCACCTCAGGCGCCAAGATAGGCCTCCACCACGACGCGGTCGCGCACCACCTCGCCAGGAACCCCGTCGGCGATTTTGCGGCCGAAATCGAGGACCACGACGCGATCGACGAGCCCCATGACGAGCGGCATGTGGTGCTCGACGAGGAGTACCGAGCACGCGGTCTCGCGCACGATCCCGCGCAGGATGCGCACCAGCTCGCGCTTCTCAACTTCGTTCAGGCCCGCGGCCGGCTCGTCCAGCAGCACGAGCGCGGGCTCACCCGCCATGGCGCGTGCGATCTCGGCAACGCGCTGGAGCCCGAACGGGAGCGCTGTTGAGGGCTGGTCGGCATAAGCCGCGAGCCCGAGCCGCTGGAGCCATGTTTCCGCGCGAGCGGCCGCCTCGCGTTCGAGGCGGCGATGGTGGCCCATGCGCAGCATCGCGCCGAAGAGGCCGCACGATCCTGCGCGATAGGCGCCCATCATCACGTTCTCGCGCAGGCTCAATTCGCCGAAGAGTCGCACGTTCTGGAAGGTGCGCGCGATGCCGAGCGCGGCAACGCGCTCGGGCGCAAGCCCCGTGATGTCGCGGCGGGCGAACGTAACGCTGCCGGAAGTCGCTCGGACGACACCGCAGAGCGTGTTGAAGATCGTCGTCTTGCCGGCGCCGTTGGGGCCGATCAAGCCTATGATCTCATTGGCGCCGAGCGCGAACGAGACATCCTCGACGGCCTTGAGGCCGCCGAAACGCACCGACAGATTCGACACTTCGAGAAGTGGCGCCGTCATGAGGGACGCATCTCCGGTGCCGGACGGCCGACGCGGCTCCTCGGCCTGAGCCGCGCGAGGATTTCCCTCCCATGCTCGTTCGACTGCACCAGGACGACACAAATGAGGAGGACGCCAAAAATGAGATATTGGAGACCCGCGACGACCTCCGTCGCGGACGAGCCGCCGACCCAGCCGATCACTACCGGCAGCGCCACGACGATCGCAGAGCCGATATAGGCGCCCCAGAGCGACAGGAGCCCTCCGAGCGTCAGCGCGGTAAGCTGCGCGATCGTCGCATCGAGGCCGAAGGGGCCGGGGTTGGCGATGCCGAGATAATGCACATAGAGACTTCCGGCCGCGCTTGCGACGGCGGCGCTGAAGGCGAAGCTCCGGGTCTTGAGCGAGGCGACATCGACCGCGCATGAGCGCGCCGCCGATTCGCTTGACCGGATGGCAAGGAGCGCGCGGCCGAAACGCGAGCGCGTCAGGCTCATGCCGAGGATCAGTACCGCGAGCGAAACGACGAGGCCCACATAGTAGAATTGGCGATCCTCGAAGAAGCTCATGCCGGCGATGCCGAGCGGCGGGATGCCGGGAAGCCCGTTCGGTCCGCCGGTGATGCCGTTCAGCTCCCGCGCGAAGGTGAGCGCGATCATGAGGAGCCCGAGGCTCGCCATCGACAAGTAATAGCCGCGGAGACGGAAGATCATGCGCCCAAGCGCCAAAGCCGTGAGCGTCGCGAGCACGATGCCGACCGCCATTGCCGGCAACGCGGGCCAGTTTTCCTTCACCGTTAGGAACCCGCTCGAATAGGCGCCGATCATCATGAAGGCGCCCTGGCCCAGGGAGAGCTGCCCGCAATAACCGGTGAGCAGCACGAGCCCCATCACGACGATCGCGGTGATCTCGGCGAAGATGGCGGTGGTGAGCCAGACGCCGGTGAGGATTTGGCCCAACGCCACGAGCACAACCACGCCTATGCCGAGGCGCACGAGATCGGCTCGTGTGAACCGCGTTGCCGAGACGGTACCGGACAGCACTTCCTCCCCCTTCTCGTCGCCGGCACCCGTCGAACGCGCGCCGAGCAGCCCTTGCGGGCGCACGATCAGCACGAGCAGCAGTAGGCTGAACGTGATCGCGTCCTGATATGCCGATGAGACGAAGCCGTTGCCGAAGCCTTCGGCGAGGCCCAGCACGATGCCGCCGACGATCGGCCCATAGGCGGTCGAGAAGCCGCCCAAGGCCGCGGCGGTGAAGCCCTTTAGGCCGAGCCCGAGGCCGATATCGACCTGCGCCAGCGAAATGGGTGCCCACACTGCGCCGCCGAGCCCGCCGAGGAGCCCGGCCGCGACGAACGCGTAGAAGCCCATGCGCCGGTGGTCGATGCCGACGAAGGCAGCTCCCAGCGGATTGGAGGCGCCGGCTCGGAGCGCCAGTCCCATCACCGTGCGCTGGAAAAAGCCCGAGGTCGTGATGCTGACGAGCGCCAGTGTCCCGATGAGCCACAGTTCCTGTGGCAGCACGCTCACGCCCATGATGTTGAGCGGTGTGCCGCCGGTGAAGGGCGGGACGGGGATCGGCTCGGCGCTCCAGATCGTCGTCACGGTGCCGCGGATGAGGATGGCGAAGCCGATGGTGATGAGCACCGACTGCGCGATCGTCGCGCGCGGCGCCGGGCGCAGGGCAAGCTGGTAGAAGCCGCCGCCGATCGCGGCGCAGGCGATCGTCGCGATGAGCGCCGCGAGCATGACGGGGACGCCGGCGCGCGCCAATACACCCGTCAGGATCGCGCCCAGCATGGCGAGATCGCCCTGCGCGAAGTTTATGATCCCGGCGCTGCGGTTGACGAGACCGAAGCCGAGGCCGATGAAGGCATAGAGCGCACCATTCGCCAGGCTCGAAAAGATCGTCTGCGCAATGGTGACGAAATCCATCGTGCGGCTACTTTGCCGCTACCCACTCGCCCTTCACGTATTTGAGCATCGCGATGCCGCTTTCGAGCGAGCTTTCGTGGCTCGTCGGCGTGAAGGTCCAAAAGCCCTGGATGCCGGGTACGTCCTTGATCGTCTCGAGCGCGTGCAGCAGCGCCTCGTGATCAAGGGCCTTGGCGCCCAGGGACTTCGCCGCTACCTGCGTCAGCAAGATTGAATCGGCGCACGTGACGGAAAGGCCCACTACTTCGGCGCCCGGATCGATCTTGTCGAACTCGGCGCGGAAGGCCTTGAGGTTGGCGGCCAAGGGCTCACTGCCGGAGACCCCTGCGGCGGCGGCCTTGTATCCGACATAGAGGAACTGGTTCGAGCCCTCGCCGGCAAGCTCGGCGAACGCCTTCGTCTGCAAATTCACGCCACCGACGATCGGCTGCTTCATGCCGAGTTGCGCCACTTTCTTTGCAATTATGGCGCCCGGCGGCGGATTCGACGAGAAGTCCCAGATCACATCGGGGTTACTGGCACGGACATGCGTCACCTGCGCCGTCATGTCCGTATCGGTCTGGGTATAAAGTTCCTCGTCGACGATCTGCATGCCGGCGGCGTCGGCCGCGGTCTTCAGATTGGCGGCGACGTCAGCGCCGAACGGACCGTTGTCGCGGATGTCGGCGATCGTCTTCATTCCCTTGCCCTTGAGGAAGGCGAGCGCGGCCGGGATCTGATCCTCGTTAGTGGCAAGCGCTTTGAACACCCATTTCTTGAGCGGGCGGAAATTGACGGTGGCGCCGGCGATGGCAAAGGTCGGCACGCCCGCCTGCGCCACGGTCGGGAGGATTGCCTGGGTCTGGGGCGTCGTCCCGGCGCCCAGAAGGAGGTCGACCTTCTGGTCGAAGAGGAGCCGGCGTGCGCAAAGTACAGCCTGTTGCTCGACTGTCTGAGTGTCGCACACCGTCATCTCGACATGCATACCGCCGATGCCGCCCTTGGCATTGACCATTGCCACCGCTGCCTTCGCGCCCTCGACAAGGTACTTGCCGATGTCCGCGCCAGGGCCGGTCAGTGACAGGATGGCGCCGATTTTGAAGTCCTCGGCACGGGCGGGCGCGAGCGGCAGCGCGACGAGCGCCAGCGCGGCGATGGTCATTGTCGATCGACGCATATGGTCCTCCCTTCGGTGTGCGGGCCTTTGCCCGCTTGGACGGCCGCTGCCGTCAATGTTCGCCAAGATAACGGCATCGCCGCCTCTTGTCGAAGCACGGATCAGACGCGCACCCGCTCCCTTTTGCGCGTACTCTCCTGCAACAGTTTCTTCGTCTCTTCTTCGACCACGGTGCCGGCGAAATAGTCGGGGTTCATCGAGAGATGGAACATCGCCGGGTTGACGAAAGCGAAGTCGCGCAGATTATCGGGCGAGAGCAGCTTCGCCTGCACGAGCCGATAAGCCTCGCCAAGGATGGTCGTGGCGTCGAGCACGTCCCAATGGCCGATGTCCGAGCCGAGCATCGCCTTCAAGGGCAGACCGATCGGCGACAACTTGCGGTCAAAGGCGACCGCGACCATGCGGTCCTCGGCCTCGCAGCCGAAATAGAACGGATCGACGAAAAGCTCCTTCAGGTCCTTGATCTCGCGCATGGCGCAGGCCGCGAACTCGTCGAAGAGCTCGGGCCGCTTGATCTGGAAGCGGCCATGCGGATCCGCGCGGACGCGCTCGGGCCGCAATCGCGCGTCGCCGAACTCGCGGAAGAGCCGCTCGAGCAGGTCGATGTCGAGCAGGTCGGGGTTGAGGTTCTTTTCGAGCGCGTCGGCGTTGCGTTTCTCGAAATGCTCGACGATGTCGGAGAGCAGCGTAAGGGCCCAGCTCACGCCACCTTCGAGGAAGGCGAAGCTCAAATTAGGGAAACGCCGCGTCACGCCGCTGAAGATGAGCGAGCGGCAGAAGAAATTGCAGCCGTCGGCGAAATCGCCGAGATGGTTGAAGACATAATTCGACGGCGAGGCGCGATAGGGAATGCCGCGCGAAGATGTATGGCACGCGGGCGCCACTTTGAGCTCGATGCAGCGGCGCCAGAACGGATCGTAGTCGTAGGGCGAATCCATGATGATCGAGCGCGTGGACTGGGTGCGGAACTCGCGCGTGTCGGCGCCGAGCGGCGCCTGAGCGGGGCCGCGCATCTCGGTGCCGATCATCACCGCCTTGAAGCCAAGCTCCTTCACCGCGAAATCGAGCTCGCGGATCGCCTCCTCGGGCGTGTAGGTCGGGATGAGAGCCACCGGGCGCAGCCGGTCCTCCGTGCCGCGGAACATGTCGGCATACATGATGTTGAGGGCCCGGCAGGTGGCCTGGCGCAGCTCGTCGTCGACGATATAGGCGTGCGCGAGCCCGAGCGTCGTATAGCAATGCGCGAAATCGATGCCGAGCTCGTCCATGCGCGAGCGGAAATAGCGCGGCAGCATGGCCAAGGCGCGGTCGCTCGTGTGCTCGCCGGACGACAGCCCCCACCAGAAGCCTTTGACCGCGGCGCCATGCGAGCCCGCGTTCTGGAACGCCGCCGCCGCGCGCTGGGCAAGCGCTTTGCCGCCCACCTGCTCAAGACAATCCATCAGCGCGAAATTGCACTCGACGATATGGGCGTCGGCGTCGATCACCGGATGATCGAGCTTGGCGCGCACCTCGGCGCCGGTGAGATTGCTGTAGCCGCTCATGGGCAGCCCTCCCTTTGCACACGAGTATCCGTCGCTGCTGCGCCCGCCGCAACCGGGCGGTAATCTCGGGCCGCGAACAGAGGAGGTTCGGGTGGCACGCTCGCAGCAAGACGCCGGCGATCCCTTCGCCGAGATCCGCGCGGCAACGGTCGCGCATCGCGCGCGCCACGGCTGCGGCGCCCATTCCTATACCGAGGGGCCGCTCCTGAGCGTCATCGCCGCGGCCTGCGCCGCGCGTCGTATCGTCGAACTGGGGACGGCGCTCGGCTACACCGCGCTCTGCCTCGCCCACGGCGCCGAGGCCGCGCATGTCGATACAATCGAGCGCGATCCCGAGCATGTGCGTCTCGCGCGCGGCCATATCGCCGCGGCCGGTATGGCTTCGCGGATCACCGTGCACGAGGACGATTTCGAGACGGTGCTGCCGCGTCTTTCGCCACCCTATGATCTCGGCTTCTTTGATGGGTTCGCGCCCACACCGGCGCACCTTGCCGAATTCCGCCGCCTCCTGCGCCCGCGAGGCGTGCTCGTCAGCACCAATCTCGATTTCGGCCGTGCCGACGCCTACCGCGCGGCGCTCGCCGATCCGCGACAGTTCATCACGAGTTTCGCTGCGGAGGACGGACGGACCGCGATCAGCATCAAGCTGTGATCCGCGCTCGCTAGCTCTTGTCGCGTTCGAGAATCTCGGCGATGCGCTTGGGATCGACCCTGATCTCGACGCCCGCGCGCTCGGTCTGTAGCAGCATGGCGACACGGGAATCGCGTTGCGCCCAGCCGCGGTTCATCGCCTCGGTCAACTCCTCGAGCGCGAGGTTCGCGGCGCGCATCGGCACGCTCAATTCGCGCCCCAAGGCGGTTGCGAGCCCCACGTCTTTGTGCGCCAGCTTCAGCGCGAACGCTGGCGGGTCGTAGATGCCGGGAAGGAACTGATCGACGACGGCGTCGAACGTGCGGCGCCGGCCGGCCGCGCCTTGGCGCACGGCCTCGAACAAGGCCGCCGGGTCGAGCCCCGCCTTGACGCCAAGGGTGAACACCTCGGCGAGCGCCGCCTGGATCGTGTAGCCGGCGCAGTTGTGCACGAGCTTCGCCACCGTGCCGGCGCCGATCGCGCCGACATAGCGCGCCTGGTCGCCGATTGCGTCGAGCACCTTCTTGTGCTGGTCGAAGACGGTGCGCTCGCCGCCGACCCAAATGGCGAGACGGCCGGTCTTGGCGCCGCGCGGGCCTCCACTCACCGGTGCGTCGAGCATGTGGATGTGCTTCTCGGCAAAGCGCGCGTGAATGCGCCGGACGAGCGTCGGCGAGTTGGTGGAGAGGTCGAAATAGGCCGTGCCCGGCCGCATTGCTTCCAGCAGCCCGCCCGGCCCGAGCGCCACCGCCTCGACCTCGGGCGGGCCGGGGAGCGAGGTGAACACGACCTCCGCCTCGGCTGCGGCGCGGGCAGGCGTGTCAGCCCATTGCGCGCCCGCCGCGAGATGCGGCTCGGCCGCCGCCCGCCGCATGTCGTTGACAATGAGCCAGTGCCCCGCCTTCTGCAGATTGGCGGCCATGCTGGCCCCCATCGTGCCGACGCCAATGAAGCCTACCTGCATCTCGCCTTCTCCCTTTATTCGGTCATAATGAAAGAGGGAGGTCGCCATGGAAATCAAGGCTGCCGTCTTCCGCAAGGTGCATGAGCCAGTCTCGATCGAGGGTGTCGAGATCGACAAGCCGGCGGGTCGCGAGGTGCTCGTGCGAACGGTCGCGACCGGCGTGTGTCACAGCGATCTCCACGTCGTGGACGGACTCGGCCGATTCCCGCTCGACCGGCCAATGGTGTTGGGACACGAGGGCGCGGGGATCGTCGAGACAGTGGGGCCTGACGTCGCCACCCTGAAGCCGGGAGACCACGTGGTTGCTTGTCTCTCCGGCTTCTGCGGAACCTGCGAGCAGTGCTTGAGCGGCCATCCCAATCTCTGCACCGGCGGTATCGTGACGCGGCCGGACACTGCGCCATCACGGCTTTCGCAAAAAGGTTCACCGTTCCGCCAATTCCTCGGCATCTCGAGCTACGCTGAGCGCATGCTGCTGCACGAGAACTCGGTGGTGCGGATCGATCCTGAGCTGCCGCTCGACCGGGCGGCGCTCGTTGGCTGCGGCGTCCTGACCGGCGTGGGCGCAGCGCTGCGTACCTCGGGCCTCAAGGCCGGCGAGAGCGTAGCGGTATTCGGTTGCGGAGGCGTCGGGCTTTCGATCGTGCAGGGCGCGCGCATCGCAGGCGCGCGGCAGATCATCGCCGTCGACATGTTCGCAGGAAAGCTCGAGATGGCGAAGCGCGTCGGCGCTACGCACAGTGTCGATGCCGGCAACGATGATCCGGTGAAGGCCGTGCGCGCATTGACCGGCGGCGTGGGGGTCAATCACGCGTTCGAGGCCGTGGGCGTCGCGAAGATCGTACGCCAGGCGATCGAGAGCCTCGCCATCCGCGGCACGGCGACGATCGTGGGCGTGCTTCCGCCCGACGCGATGATCGAGTTCCCGTGGATGGCGATCCGCCCCGAATGCAAGGTGCAGACCTGCCGCATGGGCTCGAACCGCTTCCGCAGCGATATCCCGCTCTATCTCGATTTCTACCGTCAGGGCCGGCTTATGCTCGACGAGATGGTGAGCCGGCGCGGGCGGCTCTCCGACATCAACGAGGCGTTCCGCGCGATGAAGGCGGGCGAGGTCGCACGCACCGTTCTGACCTTCGACTGAGGCGAGGATCATCATGGATTTCGGCATCTTCAATCTAATGGGAGCGCGCGAGCGCACGAAGGCGGGCAGCCAGGTCTTCGCCGAGGTCGCCGAGCAGACACGATTGGCCGACGAGCTTGGCTACAAGATCGCCTGGTTCGCCGAACACCATTTCTCGAATTACTGCCTCTGCGCTTCGCCGCTAATGATGGTGGCGCACTGCGCGCCGCTGACGAAGCAGATCGCGCTTGGCACCGCCGTTGTCGTTCTGCCGCTCTACCAGCCGGTGCGGCTTCTGGCCGAGATCGCGATGGCGGACGCGATGTCGAACGGGCGCCTCGTGCTCGGCGTGGGCGCGGGATATCAGCCCTACGAGTTCGATCGCTTCGACGTCGATCTCACCAAGAATCTCGAGATGACCGAAGAATTCTGCGACATGATCGAGGCCGCCTTCGCGCAGGATTTCTTCAGCTTCGACGGCCGCCACTACAAAATTCCCGAGACGCACATCGCGTGCCGACCGGTACAGAAGAAGATCCCGCTCTGGCTCGCGGGGCATTCGGACCACATCTTCCGCACGGCGGCGCGGCGGGGATATCGCGCGCTGAGCTCGGGCCGCACGGGATCGGCCGAAGCGATGCGCGAGCAGCGGCGCGTCGCCGAGGACGCCTATCGTGCCGAGGGCAAATCCTATGCGGCGGCGCATTTCGCCATCAACCGCTTCTGCTGCATCACGGACGATGTCGGCGAGGCCATGCGCTTTGCCGAGAACGCGCGCTACCAGGCGCGGCTCGCGAGCCAACTGCGCCGGCGCGAGGAGGTGATGGACGGTACGATCCTCGTCGACAAGCCGGTGCCGGGCGAGGAGCCGCTCGAGACGATCCGCGAGAACCTGCTCATCGGCAGCGCTGCCGACGTGGCGAAAAAGCTCGCGGCCGAGATCCGCATCCTCGAGCCGGCGCACATCTGCTTCTCGTGCAAGGTCGGCAGCACGCCGCACGAAGTCGCGATGCGCACGACCGAGCGTCTCGTGCGCGAGGTGAAGCCGCTGCTCGAGCGCGAGCTGGGTCCGCTCGGGCGAATCGGCGCTGCCTAGCGCGCGCCCTCGAAATCTGTTGAAATCGCCCGCATGGAAGAGGCCGCGCGGAGCGCGCTCACCAATCTATTGGGTCAGATCGGGCTGGCGGAATCCGATGCCGGCGGCGCGGTCTCGATCCAGGGCGAGGAGCCGGCGGTGCCCGCCCGCCACCGGCTCGCCACGGCAAGCGCCGTGGCGCTCGCGGCGCAAGGAGTTGGTGTCGCCGCGATCTGGCGCAAGCGCTCAGGGCGCGGCCAGTCGATCGACATCGATCTCCGCCAAGCCGCGATTCCGGGTCTGTGCACCTCGGACCATCTGCGCCAGAACGGCCACGTGGTCGATCGCGGGCGCCAGGCTGCGATGGCGGCCAATTTCTTCGCCGCCAAGGACGGCCGGCGCCTCTATATCCTGCGCGCGCCCGCCTATGTGCCGCACATGCTACGGCTGCTCGAATTCTTCCAGTGCCCGAACACGACGGAGGCGCTTGCGGCCGCCGTCGCGCGCTGGCGCAGCGACGAGCTCGAGGAAGCGCTGGCCGAGAAGAAGATCATCGGCACGATCGCACGCACGCGCGAGGAATGGCTCGGCCATCCGCAGGGCCAATGGCTTGCCGCACGCCCACCGGTCGAGATCGAGAAGATCGGCGAGAGCGCGCCTGAGCCGTTCACGCCGGCGGCGCGGCCGCTCGCGGGCGTGCGCGTGCTCGACATGGCGCATGTGCTCGCGGGCCCGGTTGCGACCCGCGTCCTGGCCGAGCAGGGCGCCGATGTGCTCCACGTGTCCGCGCCCCACCAGCTCGACCAATTCGTGCACGTGGTCGATACGGGATTGGGCAAGCGCCGCGCCTTCGTCGACCTCGCCCGCGGCGGTGCCGCCGAGGTGCAGAAGCTCGCGGCCGAGGCCGACATCTTCGTCCATTCCTGGCGCCCCGGCAGCCTCGAGCGGCATGGGCTGTCGGCGGCAGAACTCGCGCGGCGGCGGCCCGGCCTCATCTATGTCACGGTGAGCTGCTACGGCTATGGCGGTCCCTGGGCTTCGCGGGGCGGCTACGAGCCGATCGGCCAGACTGCGGCCGGGCTCGCGGTGGCCGAAGGCTCGCTCGAGGAGCCCATCCTCGCGCCGACCTTCACGCTTAACGACTATGCGACGGCCTATCTCGCCGCCGCCGGAACGCTGGGCGCACTCGTGCGGCGCGCCCGCGAGGGCGGCAGCTACCACGTCAAGGCGTCGCTGACGCGCACCTCGATGTGGGTGCTGGAGCTCGGCGCACTGCCGCGGAGCCTCTGGCCCGACCGCTCGCGCGGCCGCCCGCCGCTGCCCGAGCCGCGCGCCGCCGACATGATGCGGACGGCGAGCGCCTTCGGCGAGATCGAACATCCGGCGCCGGTGACGCGCTTCTCCGAAACTGAGGCCTATTGGGAATTGCCGCCGCAACCTTGGGGCGCGTCGAAGCCGGAATGGCTACCGCGCGCCGCCGCAACAATGGGAGGACCAGCATGATTCTCGAAATCCGCAGCTACACACTGCGCCTCGGCGCGGTGCCGAAGGCCTTGGGCCGCTTCACGGAAAGCCTGCCGGCGCGCGCCAAGGTGTCGCCGATGGCAGGATTTTTCCAGTCCGAGGTCGGCACGCTCAACCAAATCCATATGATGTGGCCCTATGCCGATCTCGCCGAGCGCGAGCGCCTGCGCAAGGTCAAGGTCGATAACTATCCGCCGCAGATGAGCGACATCGGCGTCGAGCTCGACGTGCGCATCTGGAACGCCGCGCCGTTTTCTCCGCCCGTCCAACCGCGCCAATATGGCGAGCTCTACGAGATCCGCACCTACACCTATACCGCGGGCTCGATCCCGAAGGTCATCGAGTCCTGGTCCGGAGCGATCGGGGAGCGGCAGAAATATTCGCCACTCGTTTTCGCGGGCTATTCCGAGTTCGGCCTCCAGAATCTGTGGATTCACATCTGGGCCTATGAGGATTGGAACGACCGGCAGCGCATCCGCCACGAAGTGCACGAGAAGGGTGTGTGGCCACCCAAGGGCGGCCCCGAGGGCGGCCTCCTGAAGCAGCAGAACATCTTCGTGACGCCGACGGCGCTCTCGCTGTGGCATTGAGCGACGGCAAGGTCCGCACGGCCGGTCAGGCCATCGTCGATGGCCTGATCCGGAACGGCGTCGAGATCATCTTCGGCATCCCCGGCGCGCATACTTATGCGTTGTTCGACGCGCTTTACGAGCGGCGCAACGAGATCCGCGTTGTCGGCGCGCGGCACGAGCAGGGCGCGGCCTACATGGCGTTCGGCTATGCGCGCGCGTCGGGCAAGCCCGCAGTCTTCACCTGCGTGCCTGGCCCCGGCATGCTCAATACGACGGCCGCGCTCTGCACCGCCTACGGCGCGAACACGCCGGTGCTGTGCCTCACCGGCGAGATCCCATTGGGCGAGATCGGCCAGGGCCATGGCATCCTGCACGAACTGCCGGACCAACTCGGCACGCTTAGGACGCTCGTCAAATGGGCCGAGCGGATTGAGCATCCGAGCGCGGCACCCCGTCTCGTCAACGAGGCGTTCGCCCGCATGCGGTCCGGACGGCAAGGACCCGTGGCGCTCGAATGTCCGTGGGACGTGCTGTCCGTGAAGGCCCCGGTCACGCCTATGCCGGCGCTCGCGCCCGATCTGCCGCCCGAGCCCGATCCCGCGCTCGTCGACAAGGCTGCCGCCATGATCGCCGAGGCGAAGAACCCGATGATCACGCTCGGCTCAGGTGCGATGGACGCTGGTGCCGAGGTGGCCGCGCTCGCCGAGCTGCTGCAATGCCCGGTCACGTCGCACAGGAGCGGCCGGGGCATCGTCGGCGATGACGCGCCGCTCGGCATGAACTTCGCCGCCTCCTATGAGCCGTGGCTCAAATCCGATGTGCTCATCGCCGTGGGCACGCGCATGGAGCTGCAATATCTGCGCTGGCGTAAATTCCCGCCCGACCTCAAGACCGTCCGTATCGACATCGACCCGGCCGAAATGCCACGGCGCAAGGTTGACGTGGCGATCGTGAGCGACGCCGCGACAGGCGTTGCGGCGCTTGTCGCGGCGCTGCGCGGAAAGATCGGCCCACGCGCATCGCGCGCGGCGGAATTCGCGGCGGCGAAGGCGGCGGCGCGCAAGAAATACGAGGGGGTCCAGCCGCAAGTGGCCTATCTCGACGTGATCCGCGAGCTTTTGCCGCGCGACGGGCTTTTCGTCGAAGAGATCTGCCAAGTTGGGTTCGCGGCGCGCTTTGCCTTTCCGGTGGTGGCGCCGCGCACCTACATCTCGTGCGGCTACCAGGACAATCTCGGCTTCGGCTTCCAGACGGCGCTCGGCGTGAAGCTTGCTCATCCTGGGCGGCCGGTCGTTTCGATCAGCGGCGACGGCGGCTTCATGTACGGCGTGCAGGAGCTTGCGACCGCGGTTCAGCACGACATTGCGGTCGTGGCGATCGTCTTCAACAACCGCGGCTTCGGCAACGTGATGCGCGACCAGCGCATCAACTGGGGCGGCCGCCATATCGGCGACCGCCTCGTCAATCCCGATTTCTCGGCGCTTGCGGGCAGTTTCGGCGCATTGGCCGCCACCGTCTCGAGCCCCGAAGAATTGCGGCCGGCCCTCGCGCGGGCACTCAGCGCCAATGGACCGGCGTTGATCGAAGTCTTGACCGAGCCGGGGAGCGAAGTGTCACCCTGGCCCTTCATCCATCCCTGGGCGCATTGAACGCCGAACGGAGGAGCCAATGGCCTATCCGGATCCGAACCTGAGCAAGGCCCGCTTCGTGCCGCCCAAGGGCGCATGCGACATCCATTGCCACGTCTTCGGAAAGGGCACGCCGAGTCCGGAACTCGACGCGGAACGGCTCTTCGCGCTCCATCGTCATTTCGGCTTCGACCATGCGGTGATTGTCGAAGCGAACGAGAACGCGAGGGACGTCACGGTCGAAGCGCTGGCCGCAAGCGGCAGCCGCTATCGCGGCATCGCGCGGATCAAGGAGGCGACGAGCGACAAGGAGCTCGAAGCCTTGCATGCGGTGGGCGTGCGCGGTGTGCGCTTCACCTTTGTCTCCCATCTGGGCGGCGCGCCCGATCTCACGTTCGTCCGGCGCGTCCTTGACCAGATCAGGCCGCTCGGCTGGCACGTCACGTTCCTGATCGATCCGCCCGACTTGCTCATCAATCTCGGCTTGATGCAGGCCATCCGCACGAATTTCGTTATCGACCATATGGGCCGCGGCCAGACCGCCGACGGGCTCGACGCACCCGGCTTCAAGGCGCTCGTCGAGCTGATGAAGCGCGACAATGCCTGGGTCAAAGTATCGGGCCCCGACCGCATCTCGAGCAAAGGGCCGCCCTTCGCCGACGCCGTGCCGTTCGCGCAGGCGCTCATCGCCGCCGCGCCCGATCGGGTGCTGTGGGGAACGGATTGGCCGCATCCGACAAACAAGTGGCAGCCGAACGACAGCGAGCTCGTCGATCTCATCCCGGTGATCGCGCCCGACGCCGCGACGCGGCAAAAGCTCCTCGTCGACAATCCCGCACGCCTCTACGGCTTTACGGACTGAGGGCAGGTCCGGCGGTCGCGTGCGTATCGCCCTGCGATTGTGCCAATAGATCGCCTCGCCGGCCAGCGCTGCCACCAGCAGAAGCGAGTTTGTCGCGATGAAGACCGGATCGTGTGTGGCGATGCTATAGGCGACGAAGCCGGCCGAGGACGCCGTTTGTCCGACGTAAAGCCATTTCGAGACACCCGCAGAGGTGCCGCTCCGCCACTGCGTCAGCACCTGACGCCCGATCGTTAGCACCAAAATGGCGGCCGCAAGCCAGCCGACCCACCTCATCGCCGCTCTAACGCGTGGTCTCGGCGCGCTGACCCCCGCCCCACGGCATGATCGGCACCGTGCTAACCGAGTTGGCGGGGGAGCCGTTTATCAGCTTCGAGCTCACGGCGAGGTAGACGAGCGTATTGTGCTTCTTATCGATGATGCGATAGATGCGCGTTGCCTTGAAGAAGATGCTCGTCTTCTCGGTGAATGCCTCCTCGTTCTCGGGTAGCTTGGCGAGATCGGCAGTGATCGGGCCGACTTGACGGCATGCGACCGAGAAGTTCGAGGGATCCTCGTTGAGCCCGAACGGCTGACCCCATCCACCCTTTCGCGCTTGGGAGATGTGGCAGACGACGCCTGGCACCCGCGGGTCGTCGAAGTCGCTGACGCAGACCTTGTCGTTGGGCGACAGCAATTTGAACGTCGTGCTGATGCAGCCGAGGTCATCGGCGCGCGCGACGCCCGCGAGCGTGAGCCATGCTACACCTGCGAGGAAAAGTAACCCCTTCATTCGACGTCACTCATCTGGCGGTCCCCAGCGCCTCGCAGGATAGTCCGCCAGTCGGCTGCTGTCAGTTCGAGCGGGCGCCCAATCTCAGACGCGGCCCCGCAGCTCGCGGTCTATCACGGCCAACACCTGCCGCAATGATCCAGAATCCTCGTCCGGTTGGAACGCGGACTCGATCCCCAACTCCGGATCGAGCAACATGCGCAGCTTTACTGCGGCGCCGACCAGCGACTGCGGCTCGGCGCGGCGGATCCAGTCGCACGTCGCGCATGCTTCGTCGATGAGGCGATCGTCCAGCCTTTCGGAGCCTCGGCCGGCCAAGTGGGTCAGTGATTTCTGAAGCCCGGCAAGCTTCGCGGCCGCATGGAGAAAGGCCTGGTCCGTGGCTGCATTGTGTCGCTTCGCGACAATCGATGTCCGCATGTGCCCGCTCGTCTCATTGTCCACCCGCCGGCGCTTGCACCGGGAGACGGCGATGTGCCATCTCCACATGCAAGCAGCGGTAGGCGCGGACTGTCTCGTCGCTCTTCCGGGGGCGGCTATTCCGCCGCCCAGCGCGGTGCCGCGTTGGCGTGGCGAAGCATCTCCTCCTCGTAGGCGGCACGGAACCCCTTGCCCTTGGGCGCGATGAAATTGCCGGCGCGGTGGCCGCGATAGACACCCGGATCGTCAACGCCGGGCAGCCTGAGGCCCTTGTCCTTTGCAAAGTCTTCAAGGAGTGCGAGAAGCTTGCGCCGCATGCGCGCGATCATGGCGTCGCTTGGAGACAAGTTCTCGAACGTGCGGTCCATGATCGGGCCCATCGTGCCGGCGATCGCGGTGTCCTGCACGGCGAGGCCCATGATGCCGCTGAACACGCCGCCGCGGCGCTGCGCCTCGCGGTCGATCAAAAAGTCGTTGCTCGCCTCGTTCAGAAGCCGGAAGCGGCCGAACCAGTCCGTCGTGTTAGGACGGTACTGGTCGGGCGTCGGCATTGGCTGGCCGAGGCCGGGGATCGGCGTCCCCGAGGCGAGCCGATATTGCAGCGGAGTACGGCCGGCGCTGCCGCGTTGGATGGTGATGACGAGCGTGTGCACGTCGTCCATCGGGATGTAGCCTTTCATCATGATCTGGTCCGCGAGCATGCCGGCCGGCGGGATGACCCAGAACGGCGCGATGAAGTGCGCGAGCCGCCAGTGCGTGTTGTTGGCATCGGCAGGACGATAGGCGCCGTACATCAGGCCCAGTGGCGTGTCCTCGATATGGAACTGCGGCGCGCGGTCGGCCGAGAGGTAATAGAACGTGTCGGTCGGATTGAGCGTCGCGGGATCCACGCTGCCAAGATGCAGGAAGCCGAAATGCGAGGTGTCGAGGTCGTTTTCGAGACCCTGGAGCCAGTTGTATTCCTGCTGGATGACGCGCACGCCGATCTCGCCAGGTGCCACGTCGTTGAGCTCGAAATCGGGAAACGGCGGCGCCTTGGCGCGTTCGCCCAGATAGAGCCAGATCACGCCGTACCGTTCGAGCGCCTTGTAGGCCTTGGCCTTGACCTTGCTCTTGAAGTCTTGGTGCGGCGGCACGTTAGGCATGTCGACGCAGTTGCCGTCGAGGTCGTACTTCCAGCCGTGATAGATGCAGCGGATGCCATTGGCCTCGTTGCGCCCGAAGAACAAGGATGCGCAGCGGTGTGGGCAGCGATGATCCATCACGCCGAGCCGCCCGGTCGAATCGCGGAACGCAATGAGCTGTTCGCCCAAGGCCATGACGCGGAGCGGATCGCCGTCGGCCACGACCTCGCTCGAGAGCGCGACCGGCACCCAATACTGACGCATGAGCGCGCCCATCGGCGTGCCTGGACCCACGCGGGTCAGAAGCTCGTTCTCGCGCGCCGTCGTCATGGCGCCCTCCCGTCAAATGGCAGCGATCGCCCGACTATAAACCAGAGCCTCCGGGCTTTCATCGCGTGAGACCAGCGTGTTCCGGAGCCTGAGTCCGGCCAGCTGCCCCCTCAATTGCGATTGACTTTCATTTGCAAGTCGCTCTATAGAGATGTGGAGCCCAACGCCGCCGAGTCTATCGTGGTGGCAAATTAGGATCGCGCATGTTGGCGACACTCATCATCGTGTTTCGCGAGATCATCGAGGCAGGCCTCATCGTCGGCATCGTGCTGGCGGCCTCGGTGGGCGTGCCGCGGCGCGGCCGGTGGGTCGCCTATGGGGTCGCCGCCGGTGCCGCGGGCGCGTGCGTTGTCGCCGCCTTCGCAGGCCAGCTTGCCGGCTTGTTCGAGGGCTCGGGCCAGGAGCTTTTCAACGCCGGAATTCTGGGGCTCGCCGTCGCCATGCTGACTTGGCACAACGTGTGGATGGCGAGTCATGGCCGCGCCATGGCGCGCGAAATGCGTGCGGTCGGCGCCGCTGTCGCGGCGGGGAGTAAGCCGCTCGCCGCGCTCTCGGTCGTGTGCGGTGTCGCGGTGCTGCGCGAAGGCTCGGAGATCGTGCTGTTTCTCTACAGCATCGCTGCCTCGGGCGGCATGTCCGTGGCGGCGATGCTGGTGGGCGGCGCCCTAGGCTTGCTTGCTGGAGCCGGTGTATCGGCTCTGCTCTATTTCGGGCTCCTCGCAATCCCGGCGAGCCGCCTGTTCGCCGCGACATCTGGTCTCATCACTCTCTTGGCTGCTGGCCTCGCGGCCCAAGCGATCGCCTTTATTCAGCAGGCAGGCGATGCCGAGATCCTGACCGCGCCCGTGTGGAACACTTCGTGGCTTCTCGCCGATGACAGCCTGCTCGGGCGGTTGCTGCACACGCTTATCGGCTACACGGATCAGCCGTCGGGCGCGCAGCTCTCGGTCTATCTCGCCACGATCCTCGTCATTCTCGCGCTGATGCGCCTCGCCGGCGCACGCAAACCCGTCGCCGCCATCGCCAACGGCTGAGCGCGGGTGCCATGCTCGGCTGCGACCTGAAGCTCGAGCAGTTCGTCGGAAGGACCAGCCAGCGGCTGTGGCGGTTCGGTGGCGCGGCGTTTTTCCTGATCCTCGCCATGGGGGGCGGCCGCGCGGCCGACCCGTCGGCCCTATGGCACATCGTCAACGATCAGTGCGTTCCGGACGAGATCCGGCATCACGATCCGAGCCCGTGCGCGCTCGTCGATCTGTCGCAGGGCGTCGCGCGCGGCTACGTCGTACTGAAGGACATTGCCGGCGCGACGCAATATCTCGTTCTGCCGACCGCGCGAATCGGCGGCATCGAAAGCGCGCAGCTTCTTGCGCCTGATGCGCCCAATTTCATGGAGGATGCATGGGAGGCGCGCCGCTTCGTCGCTGCGAAGGTGCCGGCCCCGCTCGCGCGCGAGGATGTCGCGCTCGCTATCAATTCGGTCTCTGGCCGCTCGCAGGACCAGCTCCACATCCATGTCGATTGCCTCAGGCTCGATGTGCGCGCGGCGCTCGCGCGCGGGCGCGAGGTTATGGGTGATACGTGGCAGCCGTTTCCGGAGCTGCTCGCGGGCAAGCCCTATCTCGCGCGCCGTGTGCTCGGTGACGACCTTGCGCAAGTCAATCCGTTCCGCCTTGTCGCAGAGGTCGCGCCCGACGCGGCCGATCATATGGGTCAATACACTCTCTTCGTCGCTGGCGTCACATTCGCGGACGGGCCTGGTTTCATCCTGCTTGCCGACCGCGCCGATCCGCTCCACGGCGATTTTGGCAGCAGCGAAACGCTCCAGGACCATGGTTGCGCACTGGCAAAGGCCCGCTAGCGCTTGAACGCCGGCATGACCTCTTTCGCGAAGCGGCGGAGCTGATCCTTGAACTCCCCCGGCGTCAGGCCCTCTGGCCAGTGCAGCATGAAAGTCTCGAGACCCGGATATTTCGCGGCGATCGATTTGATGCCGTCGATCACATCGCCGGCTGGCCCGCAGAACCAAGCCTTCTGGTCGACGCCGTCTTTCAAGGACGGGAGGCGCGCCGGCGCGCCGGGCGAACCCCAGACGCGCCCCTGCTCGTCGGCGTAGCGCACAAATCCGAACGGCGCGAACCATTTGAATCGCTCGTCGTGCGCGGGCTCGAGCTTCTGCATCGCATCGGCGCGGTTTTCGGCGAGATAGACACCGGCGCCCCAGATCACGTCCTCGCCCAATTCCTTCACGCGGCCGGCCTTGCGGCAGGCAGCGTGGTAGGCGCGCACGACGTCGTCGAGGATCTGCTCGCCATTCAAGGTCACCATCGCCTTGAGGCCATACTGCGCCATCATCTCGATCGTCTTGCCGCTCGCGATCGGCATCCAGATATCGATGGGCCGATGCTTCGGCCGTGGTACGAGCGTGATGTCGGCAAGCCGGTAGCCGCGATATTCAACGGGCGGCGGGCATTCGTAGAACTTGCCCTTGTGATGGAACGACTGCTCGTTGAAGGCCGCGAGGAGGAGCTGAAGCTGCTCCTCGAATAGCTCGCGGTTCTTGGCGGTATCGAGAAGCGGCGCGCCAAACGTCTCGACCTCGCGCGTGTGATAGCCGCGGCCGACGCCCATGATGACGCGGCCATCCGTGACGATATCGGCCATCGCGTAATCTTCTGCGAGGCGGAGCGGATGCCACATCGGCAGGATGTTGAAGGCGCAGCCGAACTTGAGCCGCTTCGTCTGCGTCGCGAGCCACAGGCCGAGCTGGATGAGGTTGGGGAAGACCTCGTAGCCCTCGCGCTGGAAATGATGCTCGGCTGTCCACAGCACCTCGAAGCCGAGCTCATCCATGAGCTGCGCCACGTCGCGGGCGGTGAAGAACGCCTCGCTCAGCCGGTCGTCGGAATAGCGCCGATCGTTCGCTGGGGTGCCATCGCGCCCGATTTTGTCGAGCTCGATCTGGCCGACATAGAGGACGTGGAAATTCTTGATCATGGCTATCTCCTTCCGGCTAGGGGCGCGCGGGCCAAGCCGGCGGGTCGTGGCCGGGCGGCACCGCGGGCCGCGCCCAGCGAGGCGGTGTCTCCGACATGTTCGCGACCGGCTTCAGGTGACGGACGTGCCCGCGCGGTGAGCGGCTTTCCATGGTCCAGCGCGCGAGCTCCGCCTCCGTGAATTCAGCCGGCACGTTCTTCAAGTCGCGTCCGGGTACCTCGCCGAAGCCGAAGAGCCAACGGCCGGTTTGCGCGAGCGACGCCCGAACGAGCCAGCTCCCACCCTCGCGCGCGCGGCGGCCAACCGCCACCATCGCGCCGAACGCCATGAGGTAGCCGGTCAGATAGTCGATCGCCGACATCGGATAGAATTGCGGCGCGCCCGGCTCGGCGCGGGGGAACAGGGCACCCTGGCGGATTGTCATGCCGCTCACGTTCTGCACCACCGTATCGAAGCCGCGGCGCCCGGCCCACGGCCCGCTATGGCCGAAGGCGCACAGCGAGACATAGACAAGGCCGGGCCGCAGCTTGATAAGTTCCTCCGGCGCTAAGCCCTTGGCGGCGAGCGAGCCCAGGCGATAGCCCTGCGAGAACATATCGGCCTCGCGCACAAGCCCCTTCAGTGTCGCGAGGTCTTGTGCTTCGCGCAGGTCGAGCCCCACCGACAGTTTGCCGTGGCCGGTGTCGTATTCCTGATAATTCGATGGTGGCGAGATTGGGTGCCGCGATCTTCAACACGTCTGCGCCGTGCTCGGCGAGCGTGCGGGCGCAAGTCGGCCCCGCGAGCACGCGCGTCAGATCGAGCACGCGGATGCCGGCGAGCGGGCGCGCGCCCGGCGGCAGTGGCTCGGGCGGGCTGTCGCCGATCTTGACGATCTCCAGGAGCGGAAGCCCGGCGACGACGATGCCCTGCGGATGCGCGGCCCATTCCTCCTGCGTGCGCACCATGCCGCCCGCGCCGCCAGCCTCGATGATCGCTGCCTCGAGTGCGAGCGCGTCCCAGCCAGCGACCGCATTCCGCACCGCCGCACGGTCCTCCGATACACCGAGCACGCGGAGCGCGGCCGCGCGATGATGCGGGAAGTTGGCGTGAATGTAGCTCCAGCGGCCGTCCTTGGCCGGATACATGCCCATCACTGCATTACGCTCGGTATCGGCCTTGACGCCGTCGATGGTTAGATAATGGGCGCTGCGCAACGAGGCGGTGGCATGGCGGAGATCGACGGCGATCTGCTGCCGGCGGCCCGTGCGCAATTCCCAGAGCTCGGCGGCGGCGAGCGCACTCGCCGCGACGGTCGCCGCGGCGGCTTCGCCGACGCGGAACAGCGTCGGCAAAACCGGATCGCCGCCGCCGCTGATCTCGATCGCGCGGGCTCGCTCCGCGGGCCAGCCAGCCAGCGGCAGGAGCGTCGCGAGAGCGTCATGCGCGGTCATGGCTTCTCCATCGTCAGAGCGCGTAGGCCAGCGTATCGAAGCCGAGGAGGATGCGGCCTGCCGATTCGAGCTGCGAGGGCCGCGCCTGTGATTGCTGTGCCACCGCGTGCATGTCGCGGAAACGCCGCTCGAACGGGTTGGTTTCGAAGATCGCGGTAGCGCCCGCCGCCTGGTAGCAGGCATCGACGACTTCGCGCGCCTGCATCGTCGCTGATGTGGACGCAAGGCGCAGCGCCACGCGGCGGTCGAGGCTGATCGCGCCATCGCGCGCGGCTTCATCGTAAGCAGAGCGCAACGTGTCGAGCAGAAAAAGCCGCGCCGCACGCAGCTTCACCTCGGAGAGCGCGACCTGAAGCTGGATAGCGGGGCTGTCGCGCAAAGCGGCGCTAGCGAGGAACGGCGTCTTTTCGCGTGCGAGCGCGATGAACCTGTCTTGCACCGTTCGCGCGATTCCGAGTGCGACACCCGCGAAGGCCGCGCCATAGAGCTGGAAATTGGTGAAGCGGTAAAGCGGACCCGGCTCGCGCCGTGTGGCCGGATCGTCGCGCTGCAGCACGTGGCTTGCCGGCACGAATAGGTCCTTCACCGTGTAGGTGTCGCTCCCGGTCGCTTTGAGGCCGATGACCCGCCAGGTGTCGATGATGGTTGCGCTTGAGCGCGGGAAGAGCAGTGTCGGCTCGGACATTGGGCGCGCCGGGCCGGCCGGCGGCTTGCCTTCAGCGTCGACCCGCGCCGCATGGGCGCCGAGCCAAGTGGCATGGCGACTGCCGCTCGCAAATTGCCAAGTGCCGTTGACGACATAGCCACCATCGACCGGCCGAGCGCGGCCACTCGAATTTGGTGGGCCCCAGGCGAGCACGGCATCGCGTGGGCCGAAGACCTCACGTGCTGTCGCAGGTTCGAGATAAGCCGCGGCAAAGGCGCAGCCGCCGGCCTGGCCGAGGCACCAAGCGGTACTGGCGTCTGCTCTGGCAACAGTCTCGATCACTTCGACGAAGTCGGCTGGCGGCAGCTCCGCCCCGCCCAGCGAGCGCGGCAGCATGATGCGGTAGAGTCCGGCATCATGAAGTGCCGCCACGACCTCGGCCGTCAGCTGCCGCTCCCGCTCCATCTGCGGAGCGGCACGCTCGAGCAGGGGCCCAAGGCCCCTGGCGCGCTCGACATAGTCCTCTCTGGGCATCGCTCTCTCCAATGGGCGGCCCCTTCAGGGGCCATCCATCAAGGCCCGAGACCGTGCCATGATCAAGGGCGATAAAGGCGCCGAGCCGTGCCTGGACAACGGCTATGTTCCCGGCCGCGCACGGCTGAGTGCTTTCACCATGCCAAGCCACAGGAGTCCGAAGCATGTTTAGGATGATGAAGATCGCGTCCGGGGTCGTCGTTGTACTGGTGCTGATGCTGGCGCCGGCTGCGCGCGCGGCAAGCGACCAGTCAAATCTCGTTGAGGAAGCGCGCATCACTGTCGACAACCTCAAGAAGGATCAGGAATTCGGCAGCGCGCTCTCGCTTATGCGGAGGGCACGGGCCGTGCTGATCGTACCCGCGCTCCTGAAAGGCGGCTTCTTCGTCGGCGGCGAGGGCGGCAACGGCGTCCTTCTTACGCGGAATGACGGCGGCTGGAGCTATCCCGCCTTCTACACGCTCGCCTCGGCATCGTTCGGCTTGCAGATTGGACTGGAGCAGGCCGAGCTCGTGATGATCGTGATGAACGAGAAAGCGCTTTCCGCGGTCATGAAAAGCCAGTTCAAGGTCGGCGCCGATGCGGGTCTTGCGATCGTAACGCTCGGCTCGAGCGCGGAAGCCGCTACCACGCGTGCGGCGGGCGCCGACATTGTCGTGTGGGCGTCGGCGAGCGGTGCCTATGCCGGCGTCTCGGTCAACGGCTCGATCATCAAGCCGCGGGCGAGCTGGAACCACGCCTATTACGGCCATGCCGTCCACGTCTCCGACATAGTCCTGAAGGGCGCGGCCCAGAACCCGAACGCCGACGCGCTGCGCGAGAATCTCGCCTCGCTGCGCTGAGCGGGCGGGGCGCTCAGCCGCCGATGTTGGCGGCCGCCGCGTGGATGCGCAGGAGTTCCGGGATCGTGTCGGGCTTGCGACGGCCGAAACCGCATTCGGTTCCGATCGCGAATTCCGGCGCATATTTGGCCGCTGTTGCCATGCGCCGGCGCGTCCCTTCGAGCCCGTCCGTGTAGTGGACGAGGCCGAGAGCGAGCTGCGTCTCGGGCCGGAGAAGAAGCTGCCGCAGCGGCGCGAAATACGCCTCATCTGAGCGGTCGCGCGGCACCGGCATGTGAATGAGGTTAATCGGGCGCGTGATGAGCGATCGTAGCCGTCCAGCCATCTCGACCATGTCCGCCATGTCGGTTGGCTCCACGACATGGCGGTGGTTGCTATCGCCGTAGCAGAAATGAAACATCAGATCGATGCCGGCCGGCACGCGATTGGCGAGGTGCGCCAAGATCGCCGCGAACTTGGTCTGCATCTCGTCCTTCGTCGCGCCATAGACGCCGGTCTCGTTGCGCTGGAGCCGTGCGAAGACGGCCGATGCGACGTCGAACTGGATCGCGAGGTCTTGATGCGGGATTGCGACTGCGAGCTTGTCGATCTCGCACGCGAGAGCGTCGTTATAGATCGGATCGACCGCCGCCTGCAGCTCCTCGGCGACGAACAGCCAGATGACCGAATGCGCCGGGACGAGGTCGACCTGGAAACGTGTTCCGGCGGCGATCTTACCGGCATCGCGCAAGCGCCGGAACACGGCGTAGGATTCATTGGCGATGTCGGCGTAGAAGAGGGTGTCGATGCGGAAATCGGCTAGAGTCTTTCCCGACTTCAGACGGTACCGCCGGCGGGCCGGAGCAGTGGCATGAAGCTGGAACACTTCGTCAGACAATTCGAACGCGAGGCTCTTGGCGAAGACGGGCTCGAGCCACGTGATCCAGTCGAGCCGCTTTCCGGTTTCGCCGTCAGGCATGCGCCTCAAGCGCGTGCCGAAGGCGGAGCTCAGAGCGGCGAACACTTCCTCACTATTCGCCAGCGGCACTGATCCGACGAGATAGACGTCATGGCCTGCCATCACAACCTCCCTCGCGGGTATTCTTGGGCTTCGATACCACCCTTGCCAAGCCATCGCCAGAAGCGTCATAGAGCCGTGGACCACGAGGTGAGGCGATGAGCGAGCAGGACTTGAGCGAGCGCGTGGCCGAGGCCTGCCGGGTCCTCGCGCGGCTCGATCTCACGAAGGCGGCGACAGGACACGTCAGCGCGCGTGTCCCGGGCCGCGAGCGCGCGCTTGTACGCGCGCGGGGGCCGGGCGAACTTGGCGTGCGCTACACGACGGCCGAGCAGATTATCGAGGTCGATTTCGACGGCAAGCTTGTCGGCACGGCCGCGGCCGGGCTCGAAGCGCCGATCGAGGTCTTCATACATACCGCGGTCTATCGCGCGCGGCCTGACGTCAACGCGGTCGTTCACGTCCACCCGACGGCGGTCGTGCTCTTCACGATCTGTAACATACCGCTTTTGCCGCTTTACGGCGCCTACGATCCCGCAAGCCTGCAACTCGCGCTCGAAGGCATCCCGACCTTTGAGCGCTCGATCCTCATCAGTACGCCGGAGCTCGGCTCCGATCTCGTACGCGCGATGGGTGGCGCCAGCACCTGCATGATGCGCGGCCACGGCATCACCACGGCGGGCGCAAGCGTCGAGGAGGCGGCGCTCGCCGCGATCCATTTGAACGACCTCGCGACGGTGAACTACCAGGCGCGGCTCCTGGGCGATCCGATGCCGATCTCGAAGGAGGACCAGGAGGCCTTTCGTGGCATGACGCGCGGACGCGGCGGAGGCGCTCGGGGCGCGGACCAGCCGCCGCCACGGACGGCGGCATTGTGGCGCTATTACTGTGCGCTCACCGCCGATCGGTGACGCGGGGAGGCACGAGATGACGGAGGAATTGCGCGTCGGCGTGGCCGGGCTCGGCTCGGTGGCTGCGCAGATTCTGTCGAGTTTCCGCGACGTGCCCGGCGTGCAGCTTGCGGCGGCCGCCGACATCCGCTCGGAGGCGCGCGAGGTCTTCGCGAAGACGTACCATCTGCCAGCCTATGGCGATGTCGCGGAGATGTGTCGGACAGCGGCCGTCGACGCGGTGTGGATAGCGACGCCCAACCCCGTCCATTGCGAGCACGCGGTCGCGGCGGCGGATAGCGGCAAGCATGTGATCTGCGAGAAGCCAATGGCGGTGACGCTCGCCGAGTGCGACGCCATGATCGAAGCGGCGCGGCGAAACGGCGTGTGTCTGCTGCAGGGCCACTCCAAGATTTTCGACGCGCCGGTGCGCGCGATGCGCACAGTCGCCGCGAGCGGCCGGCTCGGTCGTGTCATCCAGATCGATAGTTGGAACTTCAACGACTGGCTGCAGCGGCCGCGGCTCGCCTCCGAGGTGGACACGGCGTTGGGCGGGGGCCTCGTCTATCGTCAAGGCCCGCACATGGTGGACGTCGTGCGGTACATCGCGGGCGGGCTCGCGGCGAGCGTGCGCGCCACCGCGGGCCGGTGGGACCCGAGTTTCGCCACGGAGGGGAATTTCGTGGCCTTCCTCGAGTTCGAGGGTGGCGCTGCAGCCTCGCTCGCCCTCAACGGCTACGGTTTCTTCGACGTGACCGAGCTGACCTGGGGCATTGGCGAAGGCGGCCAGCAGCGCGACCCACGCGCGAAAAAGCCGCGGCCGCGCCGCACTGGCGCGCTCGCCGCCGAGGACAAATACCGCTACGTCGCCACGCAAGCCTCGCGAGAGGTATATCAGCGCGGCGAGCGCCAGCCCTTCTACGGCCTTACGATCGTGAGCTGCGAGCGGGGCGTCATCCGGCAGTCCCCGGACGGCCTTTATCTCTATAGCGAGAGCGGGTGCGAGGAAATCCCCGTCGCGCGCCAAATGGGCCGCGCGGCGGAACTGATCGAGCTCCGCGACGCGCTCGCAGAGGGCCGGCCTGTCTTTCCCGACGGCACCTGGGGGCGCGCGACGCTCGAGGTCTGTCTCGGAATCCTCGAATCGTCGCGTACCCGCCGCGACGTGACGCTCCGGCACCAGGTACCGAGCGCTTGAGCGTTCGCGCTATTCCGCCGCTGAACGCGCGCCGCTCGGGAAATACTTCTCCATTTTCGGCGACATCGTGCCGCCGTTGTTCTTCAACTCCGAAAGCCACAGCGGATGGATGCGCGGATCCTGATCCTCGTACTCGATCTGGTCGCCGCCCTCCTTGATGCTGAGCGAAACGGCCTGCTTCTTCTCGCTGCCGTCGCCACCCGAGCGCCAAGCCGCCGCAGTGAACGGGTAGCGGATGCCGCCGACGTTGGTTGCAAGATAGCGTGCCGGCTGGTTGCTGGTGTTGAAATGCTGATGAAGTTGGCGGTCTGCCGGCGGAAATACGACGCCGTGCTTCCAGTCGATGCGCAGGAAATCGTTCTGGTCCTCGAACCAGAGGAGCGAATAGCCCGTGCCGACGACGCACATGACATGAGCGCCCGGCCCGTGCCGATGTGCCTTCTTGTAGGTACCGGGTGGCATTTCCGAGATGTGCGCATGCATGCTGGAATCGGCCAGGACGAACATGATGTTCGAGCTGCCGCCGCCGCGGTCTTCCCACGATTGCAGCTCGAGCTGCTCGAGGTCGGGAACGAAATTCGTCTCCCACATGTGGTTGCCGGGGCGCACCATAACGAGATCGCCCTCGCCGTTGTAATACTCGTCCTTGCCCATACGGTCTTCGAACACCGCGTTCGTATCGAAGATGAAGCGCTCATTATGGAAGACGTTCATGATGAGCGGCATGTTCGTCGTGCTGACCATGAGTGCGCGTTTTTGGCCGCTGCCATTGAAATGGCGGTGGCGCGCGTTCAACGGGATCGCGAACAGGCTGCGTTCGCCCCATTCGAAGCTCCGCTTGGCGCCGTCTGGGAACTCGAGCTGTGTACTGCCGGTGCCCTCGAGCACATAGATCACCTCCTCGAAGAGGTGGCGCTGCTGTGTCGAGGAGCCGCCCGGCGGAAGCTCGAACAAGAACATGCTGGCGAAATCGCCGCGGCCCTTGAGGTGGCAGGCCGCGCCTTTGACACCGAAACGCGCCCACGGCTTCGTTTCGACCGAGAAGAGATCGATGCCGTAATCTTCGTAGACCGGCACTCCCTCGCCCTTGATCCAGTTGCCGTAGGAATCGATGCGGTAGCGCAGTTTCGGTTCATCGGTCATGGGACTCTCCTCACGAGAACAGCAGAGATTTGATGACGACGGGAACGACGCCCGGAGGCGAGATCATGGCGCCGACATCGACATAGTCGAGATCCTGGAGCTGTACGCCGTCGATCGAGACGAGCGGGCCCTCGAGGTCGAGCTCGCGGTGGAGGAGACGGCCGAGCGTGCGGCCGATGTCGCCGTCGATCATGAGAAACAGCGGCTCGTGGCGATGGCCACGCGGCGCCGCCGCGGCGATGATGCCGCGGCCGAGCGCCGCAAGCCGTTGATATTCGGGATCGCCCTGCCAGGAGAAGGCGATCGCGACGCGCGCTTCGGCATCGAGATCCATTTCGGAAAGTCCGTGGCGGATCCGTTGCGCGAGCGCGTCGGGATCGCAGCTTTCGGCGTCGTCGATATGCACGACCGGCACTCCGTGCACCGGCAGGATCGAAGGATCGGAGAGATAGATCGTCTTGCCGCTCACCTGGATCGTGAACTGCGACGCGCCTATGACGGTTGCGCGGATGCGCTGGCCGGGATCGATGAGCGGTAGTTTCGTGCGGCGACCAAGCTCGGTGCCGAGCGCGCGCGCGAGCGGGAGCGCGATATCGCCGAACTCCTCGCTTTCGCGCCCGAAAATATATTCCGACACGCCGCCCGAAAAGGTGAAGGCGACCGGAGTTGCTGTACGCCGTAAGCTCTCGGTGAGCTTGAGCTCTGTGGCGAGCGGGTCGAGCGGAGCATCGAGGATGTGGTCGGCCATTACGCTGGCAAGGCGGCGCGCCAGCGCATGGCGCGTCCCCGGTTCGGCAAGCGTCTGCGGATCGGTCGCAAGTCCGAGCTCGTTTGCGACAAGGTGCGCTGAATCATCGACCCGCGTCCACCGGCCGCGTTCGTCCGTGGCGACGAGACGGCCGCCCGTTGCGATCGCCGCCGAACTCAGCACTGTGCCGCGGTCGATCAAAGCGAGCTTTGTCGTGCCGCCGCCGATATCGACGTGGAGGAGGCACTGCGCGCGCTCGCGCGAGAGTCGCACCGCGCCCGAGCCATGCGCAGCGAGGCGGCATTCGAGGATGTGCCCCGCTGTCGCACATACGAATTTCCCTGCCTCGGCGGCGAAGAGCTCGTCGATCGCGCGCGCATTCTTGCGCTTGATCGCCTCGCCGGTGAGGATGACTGCGCCGCTGTCGATGTCGCTCTTGGCAAGACCCGCGTCGCGATAGCAACCTTCGATGAACTCGGCAAGCGCGCGCGCGTCGATCGTGCCGTCGGCGAGGAACGGCGTCAGCATGATCGGCGATCGCCACACGATCTGGCGGTCGACGACGACGAAGCGGCTTGAAAGTCCCTCGGAATGGCGCTGCAGCAGCACCTTTGCAAAGAGCAGGTGTGAGGTGGAGCTGCCGATATCGACGCCGACGGTCGTCAGTTCCACATGCTCCTGGCTCCAGATGAAGCGCGCGAGTTCCGCGCGCTCCTCGTCACCAGCCTCGATATGCTCGTGCTCGAACTCGGACTCGTGCATCGCGGGGCCGCGCCTCAGCCGTCAAGGAAATCGCGCACGAGCTTCGCGAACTCCGCCGGTGTCTCCATCTCGGGCATGTGACCTGAACCCGGAATGGTGACGAGGCGCGCGCGAGGGATGGCACGGGCGTAAAGTTCACCGCTGTTCTTCGGCACGATCGTGTCTTCGTCACCCCAGACGACGAGTGTCGGTGTGCGCACGCCCGGCAGGAGGTGGCGCAGCGTCAGGCTGTGCATGTAGGGCCTCCACGCGATCCGGCAGGTCATCTCGCGATGCTGTTCGATGCGGTCGGTTTCGTCCGCGGTCAAATCGCGGCCCCAATAACGCTTGAACTCGGCCGATGCGTCCGGCCGATGGAACGCGCGGCGCAGGCCCGTCGGCCCGGATTCGAGGAAATAGTCGAAAATCTCGCCCGCGTCAGGCTTGAGCCCCATGGCGCCCACCAAGACCAGTTTGGCGATGAATTGCGGCGCCACGGTCGCGATCTCGGCCGCGACCCACCCGCCGAGCGAGGAGCCTACGACGTTGATGGGGGTGCGCAAGTCGAGCTCGCGCGCGAGCCACGTCACCCAAGCGGCAACGTCGTGCACTCCCATGATCCAGTCGGGCCGTGCCGAGCGGCCGTAGCCTGGCAATGACGGAACGATGACGTCGTAGTGCTCGGAGAGAAGGGCAAAACTCTCGAGCCAGCCAGGTACGCCGAGCTCACCATGGATGAAAAGGAGCGGCGGGCCTTTGCCGCCGCGGCGCAGCTCGAGCGAAATGCCGGCGGCGTTGACTTGCGTCTCCGTCATTGCGGCCACGGCGTCACCTCCTTGCCGGTGACGAGCGCCGATCTGTGTTCGCGCAGCGCCGGGATGACCTCGCGCCCCAAAAGCTCGATGCCGCGCATCGTAGCGTCGTGCGGCTTCTTGCCCTCGCGCGCCCAGAAAGTGAGATAACCAGGATCGGTGCGGTCGATGATGTGTTTGAATTTCTGGATGACCGTCTTCGGGCCGCCAGTGACGATGAGGCCGGCGCGCACAGCAGCCTCATAGCTGCCCTCGGACATCCGCCGCTCCTTCGCCATGTTGCCGGTCTTCGCTTGTTTCGACATGTATCCCGGAGGCGCCATCCATTCCGGATGCGGGCCGCTGCCCGTGGCGCCGGCCGATCCCGTGCCCGAGGCGAGGGCCGAGGCCGCGGTGCCGCCACTCCGCCCGATCACGGAAGCGCCGCCGTAATGGTGGCGGCCCATCTCAAAGGCCTCCGCGTCCGTGTCCATGACGCAGGTATGGATGAGATAGCCGAGCTTCTCGGGCCCGGGCGTCCAGCCGTTCTGTTGGGCGACCTCGTGATAGATCTCGCGGCAGGCGGCAGTTGCATCGAGCGCACTTCCGAGAACGAGATAGGTTATCCGCTGCTTCGCGGCCCAGTGGATGGTCTCAGGGCTGAGGATGCCGGCGGCCCAGATCGGCGGATGGGGCTTCTGCAGCGGCAGCTGCCACGGGTTGACGACGCGCAGGTGATAGTGCTTGCCCTCCCAGCGGAACGGGCCGGGCACGGTCCAGGCTTTCTTGATAAGCTCGAACGCTTCCTCGAAGCGCTCGCGGTTGTGGGCGGGGTTCGCGTTGGTCGAGAGTTGCTCGACCCCGGTGCCGCGCACGAAGCCCGAGATGATGCGCCCGCCCGAAATGAGATCGAGCATGGCGATCTCCTCGGCGACGCGCACGGGGTTGTCGTGGATCGGAAGCGGGTTGCCGATGAGCGCGACCGTGCCTTTGATGCGTTGGCTCACTACGGCGGCCGAGATGTTGACGCTCTCCTGCATCGAGAGCACGTTGTTGTGGTGCTCATTGCAGACCGAGCCGTCAAAGCCTGTCTCGGAGGCGTGCTCGTGCTCGCGCAGGAACATCTGCCAGAGGTCACGCGCCTTCTCGGGGTCGAATATGCTGTTGGGGAACATGAGCGCCGAATATCCGTAGCGCTCGATCTCCTCCATTGGATAGGCGTTATATCCCATTTCGGAGAAGAAGAAGAATTTCCGCGTCATCACCCGCTCCTCCCGTCCGGCACCATTATAACCTTCGCTAGCGTCCCGTCACGACGATGCCGCGGCGGCGCGGATGCCGTCGCCGATGAGGACGAAGGGTGCCCACGCGAACGGATGCGTAAAGAACGCGAAACTCGGTCCCGGCTTGCTGCCGAGCGCCACGATCATGTAGAGCTTGGCGCGTCGCAGATCCGCGGCGGAATCGCGTGCCGTGCCCCACGGCGAGAGAGTTAGCGCGGTCAGAACGGGGCCCGCAGTGTCCTCAAGCTCCCAGTGCGTCACCATGAGACCGCGCGCGCCGGCGAAGAAGAACGCTTTCGCGAGGCCAGAGAGTGCGTCACCCGTGCCGGCGGCGCCCGGCCCCGCTGTGTTGCAGGCCGAGAGCAGCACGAGATCGGCGTCGAGCTTCAGCGTCAGTATCTCCGAAAGCCCGAGAAACGCCGAGGATGCGTCCTTCGCCGCAGGGTCGGCGGAGAGCGCGATCAGCGGTTCCGAGCGGCAACGCAACTCGCTCGGCAGGAGCGCGTGCGTGGCGAGATGCACGATACGGAATTTCGTCAGATCCGCGCCGGTAAGGCGCGCCTTGGTGAAGTCCGGGCCCAGCACCATGTCGTTCTGCGGTACGTGGAAGACGAGGCGCCCGACGGCGTCTATCTCGCGCCGCGTGCCCGGCAGCGGCGGCAGATCGACAAGGCTCAGGAAATCGCGCGTACAGCTCGAGGGCGGATAGCTCGCGCCGATCTGCGCCCGCGTTGCGGGACGGAAATCGCCGAACCCGATATAGGGGTTGGGCGCCGAAGATGGCCTGGTATTGCCGCGCAGGACCACAAGCGTCTGCGGCGCCGGCATGTAGCTGATGGCGAGCTTTTTAATGAGGAACGGCACGTTCTTGTAGTTGCCGTCGGTGACGGGCTGAGTCTCGCTCGTCACCAGCACCTCGAGCGGCAGCGAGGAGAGCGCGCCGCCCGGCACGATGACAAGCCGCTCGAGAGCGTCGAGGCGCTTTTCGATCGGCCCCAGCAGCTTCTCGTAGAGCGCGTGTGCGGCGCCCACGTCGAACTCCGGCAGCCTGTCCTCGCCGCTCACCTCGCCCGGCACAATTGTGGCGCGAAGCCGCGCCACCGACTTCGCCAGTTCGAACGGCGTAAGTGCGATACGGTATTCCTCTATGTGACTTTTTTCGACGAGGATCGCGAAGGTTACGTTGCCGCCCACGACGAAGCTGACGAGGCCTTCGCGCGCGCCGAGCACGGCCTGCACGTCCACGACCGAGACATCCTTCGAGACGAGCCGCGCATAATCGGGCGAGGCGGACTGCGCCGCGGAATCAGCGTCGGCGCGGTCCGCTTGCGTCGACGCGATGTCGGTGTCGATCTTCTTAATCTTGTCCTGGCCGACCTGCGCCGCAGGGAGGCGCGTCTCCTGGTCGCGCGCGGCATAAAGCTGCTGCAGCTTCAGGTCGTCGTCCTGCATCTGGCGCAGAAGATCGCGCGTGGCGAGATCTGCGGCCGCGAGCCGCGCGAAGGCTTGCGCAACGACCTGGCCAGTGACGTTGCCCTGAATGAGCTGCGAGGCCGTGAACATCTCGGCGGCGAAAGCTTCGCGGTCGGAATTCGTGGCCGCCACCTGGTCGATCGCCTCGAGATAGTCGCCAACGAGCGCCTCGGGCAGGCCCAGATGCGCACCGCGCGCCATCGCCGCGCCTTTGTGGAAAAGCGCGAGCGCTTCCTCGCGCCTACCACCGGCCAGAGCCGAGCGCCCGGCCAGGAACAAAGTCACCGCGACGGGACGCTCGTTCTCGCCGTAATGCGCAAAAAGCTGAGCGGCGTCGGTAAGCTTCGTGACGGCCTTGGCGACCTCGCCCACGCGCGCATCGCCGAGCGCCGCGAGTCGCACCGCGCGTGGCTCAAGCCCCGGCGGGCGCAGGCCGCTGATGCGCAGAAGGACATCGACGGAATTGTTGAGCGCATTGACGCGATCGTAATCGCCTTTGCGATAAGCGATGAGCGCGCCCAAGGTCCAGCTTGCGGCAAGTCCCGCGACTGCGTTCTGGCCCTCGGGTCCGAGCATCAACGAGTCCGCGACGCTTTCGGTGCGTGTTTCGGTAAATCCGCGTGCAGCATCGACGAGCGAGGACGGCACAAGCGCCAGATATTGGCGTTCCGCGAGCGCATTGCTCGCCTCGGCCTCCGTCAGATTCGAGCGGTTGGTTTCGTGTTCGGCGATGTAGAGATCGTAACGCGCGGTCTCGAGCGGATCGGTCGCCTCCGAGACAAGCTGATTGGCGCGCGCGAACAACTGGTCGGCCTCGAGATAGCGGCCCTGATTACTGATCTGGAGCGCGAGATTCATGATCGGCGTCGCGAGGCCGGGATCGCTGGGCCCCAGAATCCGCTCCTGCACCGCGAGCGCGCTACGAAAGGCCTGCTCGGCTGCGGCGTAATTGCCGCCGTCGTTGGCGGCGTTGCCGAGCCGCATCAGCGAGAAATAGGCGTCGAGATCACCGCTTCCAAACGGATGAGAGGAGATGGCCGCGGAAATCTCTGCCATCTTCGAGGAGGCATCGGCCGAGGGCTCGGCCTGGCCCGAGAGCATCGCCAGCGCCGTCTCGAGCGCAGGGAGCGCCGAAGGCACGCCGTCAAGGAAATACGTCTTGCCGGCCACGTCGGCGACAAGCGCGAGGTGTGGCCAGTCGCCGCTCTTGCGCGAGCAGCGCATGAGCTCGGCCGGCTCGTCCGTCAGCACCTTGATGGCGCTCGGCTCCTCGCAGTCGACGCTCTCGTTCAAGGCGACGCGCCACGGGCTCGACACCGCAAGACGTTGGAGTGCTTCGGAGCCGGCAGGTGTGGCGCCTTCGAAGATACGACCGCTCGGCTGCTGCCACGTGCCGCAATAGACGTTGTAGGCCGCAGCGAGCGCACTTCCGAGCGCGTCGCCGCTCGGCTCGAAGCGGCACGGCTCGCCCATCTGATTGGTGCCGGCGCGTTGGGACGCGGCGGTGGCGGTCGTTCCCGCCGGTGTCGTGCTCACCTTGGCGTCCGGCGGCAGCTCGCCGCAGGCGGACAGGGCCAGCGCGAGTGCGAGGACGAGCGCCACGCGCGCCGTGCGGTCAGAGATCATCTTCGTTTCCGGTGTCGAGCCGGTCGATGTCGAGAGGATCGAGCGGCACCGGCAAAGTCAGGATGTCGAGATTGCTGGTCGATGGCGGAACCACGGGGACGAGGATCGGCTCGACGACGCAGGCAGGACTCCCGATAGCACAGGAGTTGAAGCGAGCGGAATTGTCGGGACCTCCTGCGCGTACGGCGAGGATCGCGGCAAACTCGCTTGAGTCGCCTGCGATCGAGCCGAATAGATCGATGATGTCGCCAGTCCCGCTAACACCCAGCCCGCCGACATTGACGGTACCGGTGACGCTCGCCCCGGTCACCGAGATGAGGAGTGCCGAGCCCGAGGCTTCAAGACCGCCGAATTTAATGGACGGGCTGCCGCCGATTCCGGGACCTAGCGGAAGAGCGATCGCCTCGCTCGCGCTCGTCACCGTGATCGCGTCGAGTTGCGTCGCCGAAAGCCCCGTCGCGTCAATGACCAAGGAGGGCGCACCGGCGACGATGAAGCTGCCAGTCTCGACGAAGCTGGCGGAGCCTAGGCCGATATGCCCGCTCGAGGTGTATGCGATGCCGCCCGCGACCGTCATAGTGCCGCTGGTGGCAATGGCGACGGCGCCGTCCGCCACCGACACGCTGCCGACGAGCGAGAGATCACCGGTATTCTGCAGCACGAAGTCGCCGTCGCCGGTGGCGGTGAGCGAGACGGTACCGAGGCTCGCAATCGAGTTCGACATCGTGAGGCTCGCGCTGCCACCGGCTGCGAGCGTCAGAACGTTGGTTGTGATGGCGCCGCCCGTTTGCACGATCGGCGCGGTCGCGTCGAGCGCGAGCACGCCGCTGGCGGCGTTGAGCGTGATGGGTGCGGCGATGGTGATGCCCCCGCCCTTCACGCTGCCGCCCGCATTTGCGAGCGTGACGTTACCGCCCGCGGGCGACGAGATCCCAGAGACGAGCGGCGTGGTGAAGAAGCCCGGCGTCGCCACATTGCCGATCGTGACCGCGGCTCCGTTCGTGCCGGGGCTCGCATCGCTCAGAAATACGCCGCCGCTGAATGTGGTCGCTGCCACCGTCATGGCGCCGGCATCGGAGGTAACAATTGGCGCGGCACTCGTGCCGATGCCGTTCTCGGCGATCAACGCAAGGTTCGTGCCGTCAAGATCGATGGTGCCGCCGCCCGCGATGATGGCGGCGCCCATACCATCGGCCTCAAGGAAAACGCTGCCGCCAGTGTCGCTCGAAAGGGTTATGTTGCTCGCAAGCACGATCGACCCGCCGCCGCTAGCGCCGCCAAGGTTCTGCAAGGCGACGGCGCCGCTCGTCGCGACCGTCAGGCCGGCAACCGGCGTCGATGCGAAGAAGGCGGGCGGCGCCAATGTGCCGATTGTGAGTGCGGCACCTGCTGGGGCCGGACTTGCGACACTCACGTACCAGCCGCCCGTTCCGGTAGCGCCCGCGATCGTTAGAGGGGAGGCATCAAGGACACGGAGCGGCACGCTGGACCTGCCGACGCCTGCGCCTGCCACCAGCGAAAGCCCGCCGCCGGCGAGGTCGATCGTGCTGCCGGACGAGACGATCCGCGCGCTCGCGCCGTCCGCTTCGAGATAAACGCTGCCCGGTGACGCGCCGAGGTTGATCGAGCTTGCGAGTGTGATCGAGCCGCTCGCGTTCTGTAATGCGACGTCGCCGTCCACGGCGCTTGAAAGGCTCGCTAGCCCGCTCGCGCCGCTGGCGAAGAAGCCAGGAGCCCCCGCCGCGTGGCCCACCGTCACACCTTCTGCATCTGATGCCGCAAGGTAGATGCCGCCCGAGGTGGTCTCGGCTGCAAGCGTCAGCGCCGACGGATCGGAGATTTCGATGGCGCTCGTGCTCGTGCCGATTCCGGCGTTCGCGAAGAGCGACAGCGTGCCGCTACCACTAGGCTCGATTGCGCCGCCTGCGCCAATGATCGTCGAGCCGAGGCCGTCCGCCTCGAGGAATACATTACCGCCACCGGAGACCGCGTTCGCGAGCACGATCGAACCACCAATGAACACCCCGCCGGCGTTCTGCAAGGCGATATCGCCGCTTCCGACTGTGATCCCCGCGATCGTGGCGGAGCTGAAGAAGGTTGGCTCCACCAGGGCGCCGACGGTCACCGCGGCGCCCAAGAGCGAGGGGCTCGACGCACTCACGTACCAGCCGCCGGTCGCGGCCGCGCCCGCGAGGGTCAGCGGATCAATGTCGCTCACGCGGATCGGCTCTATCGCCGAGCCCACGCCGCGCGTGGCGACGAGCGACAGTCCGCCGCCCGAGAGCAGGATCGAACCGCCCATTTGCGCGATCGTAGCCCCCGTCTTGTCTGACTCGAGAAACACGCTCCCGGCTGCTGATACGGCGTCAACGAGGACGATCGCGCCTCCGGTGGCGCTCGCGCCCGTCCCACCGGCGTCACGCAGCGCGATGTCGCCGCTTGCGGTCACGGTCACCCCGCTCACCGGCGCTGCGAGGAAGAAAGCGGGCGGCGTCAGCGAGCCGATTGTCAGTGATCCACCCGCGGGTGCCGTGTTGGACAGCTCGACGTAGAAGCCGCCGGTCACCGTCGCGCCCGCGAGCGTCAGGGCCGATCCGTCGGTGATCTCAATGGGTGCTGCAGCGCTGCCGACGCCTGCACCGGCGACAAGCGACAGGCCGCCACCGGTGAGAGCGACGACACCGCCCGAGGCGATGATCTGCCCGCCCGGCGCGCTTGCGTTGAGGAACACAACGCCTGTGGCGCCGATAGTGCTCGCCAGAGCGATGGAGCCGCCGCCGAGAAGGCCGCCGGTGTTCTTGAGCGCGATGGTGCCCCCCGCAAGATCGGTAATACCGGCGACCGCGCCGTGCTCGAAGAATTCGGGTTGTGGACCGGGCGCCCCTATTGTCACCGCTGCGCCGAACAGCCCTGAGCTTGACGTGCTGACGTACCAGCCGCCCGCGCCGGCACCTCCGGCGAGGGTGAGCGTGCCGCCGCTCAGAACGTCGATGGGCGTGGCCGGCGCTCCCACCTGCCCGCTCGCCCAGAGCGACAGCCCGGCGCCCGAGGGGAGCGCGATTTCGCCGCCGCTCGTGACGATCTGCGCGCCAGCCGCGTCGGCTTCGAGGAAGACTTTGCCGGCGGAGGCGATCTTATCGGCAAGCACGATCAAGCCACCACTCGCCGAGCCGCCAGCATTCTCGATCCCCACCGAGCCGCTACTGGCGGTTGCGACGCCCGACACCGAATTCGTCACGAACCAGTCGGGCGGGCTCACCGCGCCGATGGTGATCGCGGCGCCCGTCGTGGCGGGCCCCGCGGTGCTCACGAAGAAGCCGCCGGTGACCGTGCTGCCGGCAAGCGTGAGCGGCGATCCGTCGATGACGGCGACCGGCACTGCAGTCGTGCCGACACCGGCGGCGGCGACAAGCGAAAGCTCACCCCCCGCGAGCCGAATCGCGGCGCCAGGCGCGCCAGTGATTGTCGCACCCGAGCCGTCGGCCTCGAGGAACACATTGCCAGTCGCGTTGCCGGAGAGATTCAGATCTCGTGCCAGCGTGA
Source organism: Allostellaceae bacterium (assembly GCA_035518375.1). GTDB lineage: Bacteria > Pseudomonadota > Alphaproteobacteria > ATCC43930 > CGMCC-115725 > DATJLY01. The sequence continues at coordinate 101,619 of DATIXQ010000023.1, forward strand.
TCGGGCCCCCGGTCAGGGCACCGCCCGAATTCTCGATCGCCACATTGCCGCTCGTCGCGACCGCAACACCTTCGAGCGGGTCGCTCGCGAAGAAGCCGGGCGGCGACACGTCGCCAATGGCGAGTGCGGCGCCGTCGAGATCCGGGCTCGTCAGGCGCAGCGCGAAGCCGCCGGTCGAGGCCGCGCCCGCGACGGTCAACGGCGCCGCGTCGACCACGTCGATGGGCGTGCCCGCCGTGCCGACGCCCGCGGTCGCGACGAGCGACAGCTCCGATCCGCCGAGAGCGATTGCGTTGCCGCTCGACGTAATCGTCGCGCCGCTGCCATCGGCCTCGAGGAACACGTTGCCGGCTGCGCTGATGCCGCTGCCGAGCACGATCGAACCACCCGAGGTGCCGCCCGCGTTCTCCAAGCCGACATCGCCACTTGCTGTAGTCGAGATCCCATTGACCGCTGTCGTGTCGAAGTACGCTGGCGGCGTCGCGGATCCTATTGTCACGGTCGCTCCCGCGCCGGAGCTCGAAGTCTTTACAAAGAATCCGCCGGAGGCGGTCTCGCCGGCTATGGTCAAGGGCGAGGCGTCGACGACTGCGATCGGCGTCGCGGAAGCCCCGACGCCGGCGCTGGCAACGAGCGATAGGACGCCGCCCGCGAGATCGATTGCGCCGCCCGAGGACGTGATCGCTCCGCTCACCCCGTCGGCCTCGAGATAGACGCTGCCGGTCTCGCCTTTCACGGGCGCTGCAAGCGCCAGCGGGCCAACCGTCTTGATGCCGATATCGCCCACCGCCGCCTCAGTCCCGTCGCTGCCGATCGCGCCGAATCCCGCGGGCGGTGGCGCCTGTGGGCCGAGCGTCGTTCCGAGCGCGTCAGTCGAGGCGATGTAGATGCCGCCTACCGTCGTTTTCGCCGAGAGCGTCAGAATGCCACCCTCACCCATCAGCGGGACGAATGCGCTTGGTCCCGGTGCGCCGATGCCGGCATTGGCAACGAGCGACACGTTACCGGCGCCACCAAGCGTGAGACTGCCGCCGGCTGAGATGATTGAAGCGCCAGCGCCGTCCGCCTCGAGGAAGATGTTGCTCGAACCGGATTGGAGCGTGGTCTCGACGAAGATCGAGCCTGCGCTAGCCTTGAGAGCGAGGGTACCGCCGCTCGTAATGTTGCCACTCTCGAAGATGTCTCCGGTGGCTGCCGTGACCGTGAGGCTGCCGCCGACCAAAGATCCGGCGAGCGTGGTGCCGAAGACCGAATCGTTGGTGATGCTTGCATTGCCTGACGCGCTTGCCGTGTCGAGGGCAATCGCGCCGAGAACATCGTTGCTCGCATTGTTCAGCGCGATAGATGCGCCGGTGCCGTCAGCTTCGATTTGCGCGCTGTTGGCTAAGATCGAACTCGACTGCGTGATGTTGCCGGTCTTCGCGTCAAGCGCGACATTCGTCGCGACTTCGACGCCGGCAAAGGACGACGTGATGGGGCTTGCGCCAGCGATGACGATCGCAGGGATCGAGAGTGAGACGCTGCCGATCGAGAAGCCGCTGGCATTGGTGAACGAGAGCGCGCCGAAGCCGATGTCTGCGGCGAGTACGCCGATGCTGTTGCCGGCATTCGTGAGAGAACTGTCGCCGTCCGCCGTGACAAGCAGGCTGCCGGTGCCGGTGCCGAGAGCGATGGAGCCGGTCGTCTCGGTCACGGCGCCAAAGGGAGCTGCCAGAATCGCGCCGGCGCCCGTGATGGTCTTCGCGATCGTGAGGTTGCCGAATTCGGAGACGAGGCCCACGTCGGCGCCCGCGCTGACGCCATTCTGGACGACCGTGCCCATGCCAGGAGCGGTCACCGACGCCGCGCCGACGGTGAGGCCCGCTAGATCGGTGAATGCGATGCCGCCTATGGTCACGGCGGCGCCGAGGGTGCCGACGTTGTTCGCACCCTCGAGCGCGGAATCGCTGCCTGCGAGCACAACGAGGTCGCCCGCGCCGGCATTGGCGAGGACAACACCACCAGTCTCGTTGACACCGCCCGACGCGGCGCTCAGCAGCACGTTCGTGGCGACGACGTTCTCCGCGAGGGCGATGCTGCCGCTCGATGAGAGGAGACCCACGTCGCCGTTTGCGGTGACGGCGTTTAGCGTCACTGCGCCGAGCGCGGGCGGGCTGACGATCACCTCGTTGACCGAGAACGAACGCGAGTTGGTGAAGCCGAACCCGCCACCGGTTATATTCGCCGCGAGCACACTGACATTGTTCGCCGCGTTGAGCGCGGAACTCGCGCTGGCTTCGACGATGAGCCCTCCGCCGGTGACTGCGCCGCCCGATTCCGTGACGGCGCCGGCCGGCGCGTCGAGGAGGACGTTGGCGCCCGATACGGCTTCCTTCAGCGTGAGTGCGCCCGCCGTCGCGATTAGGCCGACATCGCCTGTCGCCGCGACCCCGAAGGTACCGCCGAGTGCGGGCGAGTTCACGGTGACGCCGGCGTCGTACGGGGACGAGCCGGTATAGGCGAAGCCGCCACCGGTGATCGACGCGCCGATTCGCGCGTAGGAACCCGACAATGCCTCGTCGCCGCTCATCACCAACACGAGACCGCTCGCCGTGATCGCGCCGGTGCCGCCGACCGAGGAAGTGTCGGACGCGAGCAGCAGGTTGTGGGTGCCGACATCGACGCCGTCAGTGAGCGTCAAACTGCCGCTGGTGACGACGAGTGCCACGTCGCTGGTGCTCGAGCCATCGCCGACACCGGTGTTGTTGGTAGCGTCGCTGATGCCAGGCGCGGACACCGAGACCGCGCCCACCGTGAGTGTGGCGCCGTTCTCAAGGGCGAAGCCCGTGCCATAGCGCGCCGCCAGAGTGCCGACATCGTTGGCGTTGGCGAGGTCGGCGCTCGCGCCGGCGCGCAGCAGCAGCCCGCCCGCCGTCACGGCACCTGTGCCGGTCTCGCTCACGGCACCCGCGGCGTGGAGCAGAAGGTTGGCGCTGCCAACGTTGATGGCGCGCGCGATGGCGATGTCGCCCGCGGCGGCCACGAGCGCACTGTCGCTGGTCGCGCTCACGCCGTTTTGGGTCGTCGCACCAGCCGACGCCGGGTTGACGGACGCAGCACCCACGGTGAAGCCGGAAGCATTGGTGAAGGCGAAGCCTCCGGCGGAGACGCGCGCACCGAGCAGGCCGATGGCGTTCGCTGCAGAATTGAGTGCGGTGTCGTTCGCCGCCCTGACGATGAGGTCTGTCGCGCCGACGCCACCACCCGACTCAATCACCGTGCCGGCCGTCGCACTCAACAGCACATTGGCGCCTGTCACATTCTGGTCGAGCGTCAAGTTGCCGGACGACGAGACGAGCCCGACATCGCCCGCGGCCGCCACCTTGTTCTGGGACGTCGTGCCGAGGGAAGCCGGATTCACGGACGCAGAGTTCACAGCAAGGCTACCGGCGCTAACGAATTCGAGGCCGCCCGCGGTCACGTCCGCTGCGACGACGCTGACGCCGTTCGCGGCGGCAAGCGCGGAATCGTTGGCCGCGAGCACAATGAGATCGCCCGCGCTCACCGCTCCGCCGGATTCAGTCACCGCGCCCGCCGTAGCACTCAGCAGCACGTTGGCGCCGCTCACGCCCTTGCTCAGCGTAATGTCGCCCGCCGAAGCGGTGAGGCCCACATCGCCAAGTGCGCTGATCCCGTTCTGGGTCGTTGCGCTGCCGCTGCCGGGTGGGCTGACAGACGCGGTACCAACGGCAAGGCCGCTGGAATTCGAGAATGCGAAGCCGCCCGCGGTCACGTCCGCTGCCAGAAGGCTCACGTTGTTGCCGCTTCCATTGAGCACGGAATCGTTCGCGGCAAGCACTATGAGATCGCCAGCGTCGAGTATGCCGCCAGATTGCGTGACCTGCCCCGCCGGGGCGCTTAATAGTACGTTCGCGCCCGACACGCTTTGATTGAGCGTCAATTTGCCGGACGTTGCGACGAGCCCGATATCGCCGGTTGCCGCCACGACGCTCTGAGCCGTGGCGCTTTGGCCCGGCGGCGTGACCGACGCAGCGTCGACGGCGAAGCCACTACCGTTGGTTAAGGCGAAGCCGCCGCTCGTCACGGCGGCCGCCACGGTGCTGATGCTGTTGCTGCCGTTGAGCGCGGAATCATTGGCCGCTAGCACGATGAGATCGGCGGCCGTAACTCCGGCGCCAATTTCTGTGACGGCGCCCGCCGTGGCGCTCAACAGCACGTTGTCACCCAACACGCTCTGCGAGAGCGTCACGGTCCCCGATGTGGAAACGAGCCCGACATCGCCGCTCGCGGTGACGCCGTTCACCACGGCGGTGGTTACGCCGGGCGGGCTTATGGAGGCCGCGCCCGCTGCGAAACTGCCGGCATTGGTGAGGCCGAAGCCGGCGTTGGTGACGTCGGCGCCCAGCACGGCGATGCTGTTGGCACCGTTGAGCGCCGTCGCGAGCTTTGCCTTGACGACGAGATCCGTGGCGCTGACCGTGCCACCCGATTCGGTAACGGCACCGTTCGCGGCGCTCAACAGCACATCGGCGCCCGAAACACTTCCGGTGAGAGTCAGCGTGCCTGCTGTCGCCACGATCCCGACATCGCCGCTCGCCGTCACACCGCTCACCGCAGCGGTCGCGATGCCCGGCGGACTCACCGAGGCCGAGCCAACCACGAAGTCGCCGCCGTTCGTGAAGGCGAAGCCGCCAGAAGTTACATCCGCGGCGAGGACGCTGACGCTGTTGTCGCTCCCGTTGAGCGCGGAAGCGTTTGCCGCGAGCACGAGCAGGTCGGTCGCGGTGACCGAGCCGCCGGATTCCGTGACGGCTCCGCCGGCGGCGCTCAGCAGCACGTTGGCGCCGGTCACCGTGTCGGAGACTACGATGTTGCCGGTCAGCGCAACGAGGCCAACATCGTCCGTTGCAGTCATGGCGGCGCCGATCGAGATCGCGGTTAAAGAGGCGGTGCCGCCGGCTTCAAGCGTGAGTCCTGCCGCGCCAGAGACTCTGCCGGCGACGGTGATACTGCCGCCCGCGCCATTGCTTTCGAGCGTGAGCGGAGCCATGAACGAGAGTGTTGCCGCGTCGTCGACATCGATCACGCCTGTGCCATCGGCGCGACCAATTGTGATTGCTGTGAAGCCGCCACCGATGCCGCTGCCGCTGCCAAGATTGCGTAGGCTCGTGCCAGGGAGCGCGTAGGTTCCGATTGCTGAGCTGCCGACGGCGATGCTCGATCCGGCCGTGCTCGGCGAGAGCGTCAAAGCGCCGCCGCCCTCGACCGTGGCGGCGATGGTGATCGTTGCCGCGCTTAGCGTGATGTCGCCGGCGCTTGCGTTGCCGACCGCGCCGTTGACGGTGAGGAGCCCGGTTCCGCTCGCGCCTGAATCGGCGCTGAGGGTGATCGTCCCGGTTGCGCTCGCGCCGACAGTTGCCTCAATGTCGAGATTGCCCGAGGCGGAGAGCGTGATCGAGCCCGTGGTATCTACTTGCCGGCCCACCATGACGTCGCCGGCCGCATTAGCGAGCAAGGTGTCGCCGGCGGCCGAAAGCCCGCTTCCGGCGCTGAACGTGACGGCAGTACCGAAAAGATCCTGGGTCGTGATGACGAGTGAATTGGCGCCGGTGCCACCGTTGGATTCCTCGATCGTGCTTCCGAGGTCGTCCAGCGCGGGCGTGGTCGTGGGTGATGTGCCAGCGGTGAGTGTGACGCCCGCGGATGCGCCGGCGACGACGTTTCCGCTCGCGGCGTTCGTGAGGAAGATCCCGCCGCTCGTCGCCGTCGCCGCCACCGTTGTGACGCCGGCGGTTGCGATGGGCGCCAACGAAGTGCCGATGCCAGTGCCGGCGACGAGCGAGGCAGTGCCGCCGTCCATGGTGATGGCGCCGGCGGTTTGGGTGATGGCGCCGGCGGCCGTCAGGAACAGGTTGCCTGTGGTGTCCGCATGGGCCGAAAAATCGATGTTGGCGCCGAGCGCTATGTCGCCGCCCGCGGCGAGGCCAAGCGAGACACCCGCGTTCGGCGTCAGATCGCTTGAGAGGGTAATGTCGCCCGAGGCCTCAACGGCAACGTTGGTCGTCGATGCGCTGATCGTCGCGGCAAGGCTCGTGCCGATGACGAGGGTATCGGGGTCGATGAGCCAGGTGCCAGTGGCGCCGGCGACGGCCCCTGTATTGACCGTGCCGGCAAGCGTGATCGCGCCTCCCGAGGTCTCCACATAGCCGCCATTGCCGCCCGCGGAACCGCCCTTGGTGCTGATAGTGCCGGCGAACACAGTGTTGTCGTTCGCCCACACGGCGATTTTACCGCCATTGCCGCTTGCAAGCGCGTCGGCTTCGATCGAGGCGCCTGCGGCAATGGTGGTGTCGGTCGCGTTGGGAAGCGGCCCGGCACCGTGGAAATCGCCGCCGACCAGCACGGTGCCACCGCCGGCCTGGCCCGACGCGTCGATATTGGCGCGGGCCGTCACCGCGACGTTTGTCCCCGTCACTTCGACCGTGCCGCCGGTCTCGCCGGAGCGCCGGCCCGAAGCGTCGACCGTGCCGCCCACACGAACCGTGCCGCCGGAGATCGCGATGGTACCGGTCTCGGCGCCGACGGAGTGCGCCTCGAGCGTTCCGCCGGTGACAACGTCGCTGACAATTGCGTCAGCGGCGTCGGCGCTCAAAAGGATCTTGCCGCCATCGGCGGTAATGCGGCCCGAATTGGCGACGAGCGCTGCTGCTGGCTTGCTGCCGACGTCGAAATTGATAAGCCCGTCGCCGTAGAAATCGACGGTGAATGTCTGGGCGCCGCCGAGCACGACCTTGCCGAACTTCGCTTCGATTACCCCGGAATTCTGCACACCGGGAGCCACGAGCGCCGCGAGCCCATGGTCCTTGATGGAGATGTGGCCCTCGTTCACCACGGTCGCATTCGGATTGGCAGACGGAATGACGAAATTGAACCGCCCTGCCATGAAGTCGGTGTTGGCGATGTCGGCAGGCGTCGCCACGAGCGAGTTCACGTCGACGACGCTGCCGTTCAGGAACAGGATGCCAGCGCCGTTGACGATCGCAATGTTGCCGTTGGCGATCAGGTGCCCGGCGATGAGGGAGGGATCACCGCCGAGCACGCGGTTGAGGATGAAGGCGCCGGAATTAGGTTGGATAAACTCAGTCGTCTCGCCGGAGCCGATACTGAAACTCTGCCAGTCGACGATGGCCCGCTGGGAATGTTGGGTGACCGCAACGGTGCCCGGGGCAGGGGCGGAGATGGTTGCGCTGCCCGCCGCTACCACCCCGCCGGTCGGGTTGGCGAGGGCATGTCCTACGGTCGCCACGGCCAGCCACCCGGCCGCAACCAAGCTTCCGCGCCAGCCACGCCGGCGCGCTGCCCCAACCAGAAGCCCCCCTTCGGGCCACAACACTTCGCCTCCACCTTCGATCCGCCGGCACGGTAACTTCTTGTTATTTCGTTATAAATGCACGGTCACCCGAAAGTAGGCGGCGTGCTCCAGTTCGCGCGGGCCGGTGGTGGCATTGGGCCGGCGGGTAAATCTTTCAACGCCTTCGACTTGCGCGCTCAACCAGGACGTTAGATTGGCACGAATTCCGGCGCCGGTCGATTGAATGTGCGTGGTCGGGTCGGCGAGGGCGTTGCTCCAGATTTGGCCGATATCGAAGAATGCGTAATATTGCGTACTGATATCATAGGAATAGCCGAACACCTCGCCGTCGAGCGTCTGGTTGAGTTGGGGTTCGATCGTGCCTGCGACGGCCTTGTCGCCGTTCACCTCTCCGGAATAGAAGCCGCGGCCATACTGCTCGCCGCCGAGTTCGAATTTCTCCGTGGGTGGGAGGATCGCCGGCGTCCATTGCCCGGTTATCGCGGTCTTGAGCGCGACCGAGTAGGTGCTCCACACGAACAGGTTCTGCACGCGTACAGCCTCGCCCGTGAATTTATAGAAGTCATTGCGCTCGGCCGGGCGCGGGATGAATGGCGCCGTGTTGATCGAGCCGACGAGCTCCGGCAGGCCGCGATGGGCGGTGAGGTCGAGCGTGTTGGCGGCGCTCCGGCCGAAGCCAAGCAGGTCGTCCCGCACCGTCAGGGACTCGCTGACGCGCAAGATGCGCAGCCTGACCTTGCTCACGGGCTCGATCAGGCCATTGCTGGCGAGGAGCCCGATCTGCGACTGGTTCCAGTCGAGTTCCGCCTTGAGCGACAGTGACAAGCTGCGGCTCAAAATCAGCGGATACTCGAACGAGCCGCCGGCAACCAGAAGGTTGCTGTGATAGCCGGTGAGCGCGAGCACGTTGCCGGGAGTAGAGGTGCCATAGCCGATATAGCCCCGGAACTTCAGACCCTCCGAGCCGATGAAGGTCTCATAGGCGAGTTGCCCGAACACCTGCTCGGCGTCGAATGCGGTGTCGTAGACGAAAAGCTGCGTGCGCTCGCCGAGGCTGGTGAGGGAGTTGATGTTGCCAGCAAGCAACATCTCATTGGGGCCCGCCGTGCGCGGGCCGCGGTTGTCGTCGGTGAGGAGCAAGTCGAAAGTCTTTTTTTCGATCTGCGCGATTAGCTCGACCGCGCCCGGCTCGTTGCGCGCCGGCCGCAAGATGGTACGGATAGTGGTGCCGGGAACGTTCTTGGCGAGAAGCACGTAGCGCTCGACGTCGCCGAGCTTCGTTGGCCGATGTTCGGTCAAATGGCGCAAAAAATCGTAGACGAGGAGGCCGGCGGGGCCGACCTCGCCGTCAATTTTGACGTCGCTGATATAGCCCTCGATGACCTGGACGCGTACAAGCACGCCCTCGGGTGCAGGCTCGATCGTATCGCGCACCACAGTGAGAAAATAGCCGTCTTCGCGATATTTTGTCTGAAGTGAGCGCACCGCCTCGGCGATGCGATTGCGTGGCACGGTGGCGCCATCGAGGCTGGCGAAATAGGCGGCGAGCCTCGCCGCGGGATAGACGGTGGCACCATCGATCGCGATGCCCGTGACGTGGACCGGCGGGCCGCCCTCCTCCGGCGCCGCCACGGGCGGAGGAGCTTCCGGTGGCGCTACTTCGGGCTGGGTCGGGGGCTGCATGCGCTCGATCGGCGAGGCCGGCGGTCCGATCTGCCCCGTGCCAACCTGGGCGGTGGCGATCCCATTCCACGTAATGAGGAGCAGAGGCAGCGCGCCGCGCAGCGCGAAACGGGCGAGGCGCATTACCGCTGCGCATCCCGGAATTGTTGGTTCATGCAGGATGGGGCCCAACCCGCTCAGGCACATGACGCGGCAAGGGGCGGGTAACGCTCATTGGGCGAACTTCGCCACGTGCACGTGCAGCGCGTCCGCCGGGGTCGAAACGTCGGCGCTCAGCGCGGCAATCTCGATGCGCGACGGATCGACGCCGAACTCCTTTACGATGTAGTCGCGCACGGAGCCGGCGCGTTTCTGGGCGTTCTCCGACGTGCCGTCGGGAGCGCCGCTCGCCGTGATGACGAAGCGCGTGGCATCGTCCGGCTTGGCGGCGAAATCGGCACGGTGGGCGCGGATCAGCTCCTTCCCCTGCGGCGACAGATCCGTCGCATGCGCACCAAACTCGATATCGAATTGCGCGGCAGGCGGCGTTGCCGGGCGTAGTCTGATCGGCTTGAGTCCGGCACCTCGGAAATTGAGGATGTCTGGTCCGCCCGGTGCCACGAGCTTGCCGACAAGCGAATCCTGGGTCTTCACGTCATCGGCGCGAGGTGAGCCCGGCATCGCCATCAGGACCGCAAGCAACAAAAGCGACCGATAGATGAAGCGCCTGCGCATCCCAATCCCCGCCCCTTGGGCCTCGGCAATGCTCTCTTGACCAGCCGAACGCGTCAACCCCCGATAGATTGACAGACACTCGCGACGGAGCGCGGGCACGCGCTCGAGCAGGGAATTGCCGCGCGGGCCCGGTGCGGGTAGGCTTCGTCCTTCTCCTCGACACGAAACGAAGGTGCAGCCATGGCGCCCGACACCAAGTTTGGTTCATCGCTCTCCGTCATCGACGAGATCGTTGCGATCCGAGATCGCTGGCACACGAAGCAGCATCCGTTCTTCCGAGTCTTTGCGGAGGGTAAGTTGTCGCTCAAGGCTATGGGACGTTACCAGGCGCTCCACTACCACTACGTCTCGCTGGCGCTGCCGAGCTTCGGCCTCCTCTAT
>DATIXQ010000024.1:0-8366 GCA_035518375.1 Allostellaceae bacterium
ACGAGGAAGGCGCCTTCCTGTCCGGCACCTTCGCCGATTATCTCGTGCCTACCGTGGCCGAAGTGCCGCCTTTGACCATCCTCCACATCCATTCGCCCTCGCCGCTGACGCCGCTTGGTGCGAAAGGTCTCGCCGAAGGAAATTGCATGAGCGTGCCGGTCTGCATCGCCAACGCCATCGCCGACGCGCTCGGCATCAAGGATGTGCCATTGCCGGCAACGCCGCGCCGCATCCACGCGCTTCTCGCAAGGAAAGCGCCGTGACGGATGCCGCCGACGGGGAGGCGCTTGCCTATCCATTCGAAGACTATCCACCCGAGGGCGGTGCGACCGAGGTGGCAAGCGGCATCTTCTGGCTTTCGACGCCGCTGCCCTTCATAGGCCTGCGCCAGATCAATCTGTGGCTGCTGCGCGACGGCGACGGCTGGACCATGGTCGATTGCGGCTATGGCTATGACGCGGCGCGCGCGGCGATCGAAGGGACGTGGCGCGCGGTGCTCGACGGCAAGAAGGTGACGCGGCTCGTCGTCACGCACTTCCATCCCGACCATGCCGGCAATTCCGGCTGGATATCCGAGCACTGGGGCGTCACGCCACTGATGACGCAGGGCGAATGGTTCTCGGCCAACATCGCGCTGCGCGACCGCGGCGAGGAGAATATCGGCGCCCGCACCAACTTCTTTCGCGCGCACGGGCTCGATGAGGCAAGCATTGCCATGTTCGCCGGGGGGACGCAGCTCTATTCGCGGGGCGTCGCGCTCCCGCCCGCATTCCGCCGCATCCGCGACGGCGACGAGATCGCAATCGGCGCCGACCGCTGGACCGTCGTCACCGGCGAGGGCCATTCGCCCGAGCATGCCGCGCTTTATTGCGCGGCGCGGAAAATCCTCATTTCCGGCGACCAGATCCTGCCGACCATCACGACCAACATCAGCGTGTGGCCGACCGAGCCCGAGGCCGACCCTTTGGGTCTCTTCCTCGACAGCGGCAAGCGCTTCGCCGAGCTGCTCGATCGCGACACGCTCGTCCTGCCGTCGCACCGGCGCCCGTTCCGCAATGTGCATGCGCGGATTGCGCAGCTCGCCGAGCACCATCGTCAGCGCCTGCAGCAGATCCTCGACGCGTGCGCGCGCGAGACGACGGCCGCCGAGCTTGTCCCCGTGCTGTTCCAACGCACGCTCGACGGGCACCAGATGGGCTTCGCCATGGGCGAGGCGATCGCGCATCTGAACCATCTCGTCATAGAGGGCCGCATGGAGCGGCTCGAGGACAAGGGGACGATCAGGTTCAGAAAGCTCAGCTGATTTGCTCTTCCGTCATGGCCGGGCCGGCCGCAGGCCGAGTCCCGGCCATCCACGATTTTTGTTTGCGCGAACTCGTGGATGCCCGGCACAAGGCCGGGCATGACGAAGAAGAACATGGGTTAGAGAGAAACCAGCCTTCCCACAAAATCGGCGCAATGTGCCAAAACCTCGTCCGTCTTGTCGCGGAAAGGATCGTGGCCGCAACCGGCGAGCTTCTGGAGCTCAACCGGGCCGCCGGCGTGAGCCGCGATCTCGTCGACCTGGCGCATCGAGCCGTAAATGTCGCTTTCGCCCTGGAACACGAGGAGCGGCGCGGTGATGTGACGAAGCTCCGGCACGATGCTCCAGCCGCGGAATTTTTCATCGAGCCAATGATCGGCCCAGGCGGCGAAGGTCGCGTCGGGATCGCGGTGATGGCGCGCAAGCCGCGCCTTCAACACGCCGTTGCGCCACGCGGCGCGCTGATCCTCGATCGCGCGCCACGTCATTTCCTCGTCGAAGGTGTGCGGCGCCGCCACGATCGCGCCGCGCGCGGCAAATCCCGCAGCCAGATGGCAGAGCACGATCGTGCCGCCGTCGCTATGGCCGACGAGTACGACGTCGTCGAGGCCGAGCGCAGCGCGGATCGCCGGCAAGGTTTCGCGCGCCTCGCGCGCGAAGAAATCCGGCCCGCGCGGAGCAAGCTCCGGATCAGATTGCCCGTGGCCAAAACGCGAATAAACGAGCGCGCCGCAGCCCGCGCGCTTGCCAAGCCGCGCGGGGAAATCGCGCCACGTCGAGAGCGAGCCCAAGCCTTCGTGCAGAAAGACGAGCGTCGGCGCGCCGGACGGCGCGGGGTCGAGTGCGTATTCGAGGCGGCGCGCGCCGAGCGCCAGAAACGCAGGCGTCACTCGTAGAGCGCGTCGTAGACCTTCGGCGTCACCTCGGCCATGTACTCGCCGAACGAAAGCGGCGGATATTTCGCCGGATTGCCGGGGCCCTGGCAGGTCGGCAGGCAATCGAGCTTCACGTCCCAGCGCGTGCCGCAGAAGAATGGGATCGAATACCGCGTCTCGCCCTCGAGATTGATGACGCGGTGGAGCGCCGAGCGGAACCGGTCGTTGGTCCAGCGCTGACCCATGTCGGCGGTGTTGACGAGGAAGCAGCCGTCGAGCGCGGGTGCCGCAACCCAATCGCCCTCGCGCGTCAGGATTTCGAGGCCGGGCTTCTTCGCCTGCGCCAGAAGCGTCAGGTAGCCGTAGTCGCTGTGCGGGCTGATGCCGAACTGGCCTTCGTTTTTCGTCTCGCGCGGCGGATAGCAGAGAAGCCGCAGCGTGTTGACGGGCGGATTGAAGGCGTCGTGCGCGGTGAAGAAATCGGGCGCGAGGCCAAGCGCCACCGCCTGCAGCGGCAGAAGCTTGCGAAAGAGGCCGGTCATCGCCTCGTAATAGTCGAGGCAGGTTTCGCGGAAACCGGGAAGGTCCTTGGGCCAGAGATTGTCAAAGACCCAGCTGTGCCCGGCGCGGTGATAGGGATGGTCGGGCCCATATTCGGCCTTCACGTAATAGGAGGCGCTGCGGTCGGGATAGGAATGGCCCTGGTGACGCAGACGCTGTGTCTGGCCGCCCAAAGGCAGATAGCCCACCACCTTCTTGCCCTGCACCTTCACGTCGAGTTTTTGGTCGAGCGGCAGGGAATGAAAGCGCTCGGCCTCGGCGAAGACGCGGTCGATGAGGCTTTGCGCGATGCCGTGGTTGGCGATGAAGTAGAAGCCGAGTTCCTCGCTCGCGGCGCCAAGCTCGGCCGCCGTGCGTTCGAGCGCACCCTTCTCGCCCGCGAGATAAGGGCCCAGGTCGATCACCGCGAGCTTGGTCTTGGGTCGCGCCGCTTCGAGCACCGCCATCGCGTCCTCCGATTTCGCGCAAAGGCTAAGGATCGCCGCCGAATGTGTCAATGAAACGCGGTGGCGCTTGCGATCTTCCCATAGCGACGCCCGGCGCGCCGGTTCATCCGGACGCCGCCATCTTGCGCTCGGCCACGCCGCGCAACAGCGCGCGCGCCTCGGGCGAATCCATCGAGCGAATGGTCCGCCGCTCGACGCGCCAGCCTTCGCTCGTGCGCACCAGGTCCCAGCGGCCGGCCGACAGGCGATGCACGCGGAAGCCTTTGGAGGTTCCGTGCGCCGAAAGGGTGAACTCGTCGGCCGACGGATTGAACGCCAGGATTTGCAGATAGCAAGTGGCCGTCGCGCGATCGCCCCGCAGCTCGATATAGGGCGGACCAGCGAAGTGACAGATGCCCTGGCGGATGGCCTCCATGAATTCCGGGCTCGCTCCGCGCGCCGCGCCGCTGCGCGGCTGCGATTCGCCGAACGGCGGGCCGCGGTCGAACACGCCGCCCTCGAGCCAATAAGAGGCGGAATACTGGGTTGAAGCGCTGTCGGCACCCGGAGGATGGCCGGCGATGAGGTTGAGGATGGCGAGCCGATCCTCGACCTCCTGCAACCGTTCCTCGATGCTCCGCTTGCCTGTTGTCATGCGGGTCTCCCTTCTCGCGCGATCCTTCCTGCGGCGCCGACGCTTGGCAAGCCCGACGCCTCCCGGTAAATCCTTCTCGCATGGCGGACAACACGCACGATTACGTCATCGTCGGCGCCGGCTCGGCCGGGTGCCTGCTCGCCGACCGGCTCTCGGCCGACGGCGCGCGCGTCCTCGTCATCGAGGCGGGCGGGCCTGATCGCGACCCCTTGATCCACGTGCCGATGGGCGTCGGCAAGATCCACCAGAAGCGGCTCCACGATTGGGGTTACGACACCGAAGCGGAGCCGGGCCTCGGCGGGCGCGCGATCGAATCGATGCGCGGCCGCGTTGTCGGCGGCTCGTCCTCGATCAATGTCATGACGCATGTGCGCGGCAATCGCGGCGATTACGACCGCTGGGCCGCCAACGGCGCGCCCGGCTGGGCCTATGTCGACGTGCTCCCTTATTTCAAGCGCTATGAGCGCTGGGAAGGCGGCGCCGACCAGTATCGCGGCGCGGACGGGCCCCTGACGGTGCAGCATCTGAAGCCCGCGGATCCGTTCTTCGCGGCGCTTCTCGATGCTGCGCGCGAAGCAGGTCACCCCTATTCCGAGGACTATAACGGCGCGAGCCAGGACGGGTTCGCGCGCGGCCAGGCGACGATAAGAAACGGCGAGCGCTGGAGCGCGGCCAAGGCGTTCCTGCGCCCGGCGATGGCGCGCGGCACTGTGACGCTCGCGCGCGAGGCGCTGGCGACGCGCCTCATCCTCGATGGCAAGCGAGCGATCGGCGTCGAGTATGTCGCGGGCGGCACGACCTATCGCGCGCTGCCCGAGCGCGAGGTCATCCTCGCGGCCGGCGTCTTCAACACACCGCAGCTTCTGATGCTGTCGGGGATCGGGCCCGCCGACCATCTGCGCGAGATCGGCATCGCGCCCGTCGTCGATCTGCCGGGCGTGGGCGGCAACCTTCAGGACCACATGGCCGTGACGGTCCAATATTTCCGCAAGGAGCCGGGGCCGTTCCAAGGTCTGATGCGGGCCGACCGAGCGGCCTACGCGATGGCGCGCGCATATTTCTTCGGCACCGGGCCGGCCGCGACGCTCCCCGGCGGCGTCACCGCGTTCCTGCGCACGCGCGAAGGCTTGGCCGTGCCCGACATCCAGTTCTTCACGCGCGGTACGGCGCTCGAGGCGGATTGGTGGTTCCCCGGATGGCGCCCGCCTTTTGCCGACGGATTCAGCGTCACGCCCGTGCTGCTTCATCCCGAGGCGCGCGGGCGGCTTTATCTGCGCTCCGCGAACCCGCGCGAGAAAGTGCGGATCGTGCACAACTTCCTCTCGCGCGAGAACGATTTGCGCTCGCTCCGCGCGGGCATCCGCACCGCGCGCGACATTCTGGGCCGCACGCCGCTCGCGCCCTACCGCGCGGCCGAAAAGGCGCCGGGCGAGGCCGCGGTTTCCGATGCCGATCTTGACCAGTGGATCAGGCGCACGGCGCGCTCGGCGCACCATCCCTCGTGCACGGTCGCGATGGGAACAAGCGAGGACGCGCCGCTCGACCTCGATCTCCGCGTCAAGGGGATCGACCGTCTGCGCGTCGTCGATGCCTCGGCGATGCCCGACCTCGTCAGCGGCAACATCAATGCCTGCGTGCTGATGCTCGCCGAGAAGGCTGCGGACCTTATTCGCGGCCGGCCGAATACTACGCCGTCTTCTCCACGGTGAGACCCAGCTCGCGGATCATCTCCTCGCGCATCAGGAACTTCTGCACCTTGCCCGTCACCGTCATCGGGAAGCCGTCGACGAAGCGGATGTAGCGCGGGATCTTGTAGTGCGCGATCTGGCCGTCGCAGAAGGCGCGGATGTCCTCGGGCTTCGCGCTCTCGCCCGGCTTCAACTTGATCCAGGCGCAAAGCTCCTCGCCATAGCGCGGGTCAGGCAAGCCCACGACCTGCGCCGCCTCGATCTTGGGATGGCGGAACAGAAATTCCTCGATCTCGCGCGGATAGATGTTCTCGCCGCCGCGGATCACCATGTCCTTGATGCGGCCGGCGATGTTGCAGTAGCCCTCCTCGTCGAGCGTGGCGAGGTCGCCCGTGTGCATCCAACGGGCCTCATCGATCGCCTCGTCCGTTCGCTCGGGATCGCCCCAATAGCCGAGCATCACGCTATAGCCGCGCGTCAGAAGCTCGCCGGCCACGCCGGGCGGCACGATGCGGCCCTCGCCATCGACGATCTTCACCTCGACATGCGGATGGATGCGCCCGACGGTCGCGACGCGACGCTCCAACGGATCGTCGTGCGAGGTCTGGAAGCTCACCGGGCTCGTCTCGGTCATGCCGTAAGCGATCGTCACTTCACTCATGTTCATCTCGGAGATGCAGCTTTTCATCACCTCGATCGGGCAGGGCGAGCCCGCCATGATGCCGGTGCGCAGCGAGCCGAGGTCGAAGCGCTTGAACTCGGGATGGTTCAATTCGGCGATGAACATGGTGGGGACACCGTAGAGCGCGGTGCAGCGCTCCTTCGCCACCGTCTCGAGCGTGGCCAACGGCTCGAACCCCTCGGACGGAAACACCATCGCCGCGCCATGCGTGACGCAGGCGAGGTTGCCCAAGACCATGCCGAAGCAATGGTAGAGCGGCACCGGGATACAGACGCGATCGCGCGGTGAAAGCCGCATGGCCTCGCCGATGAAATGGCCGTTATTGAGGATGTTGTGATGCGTGAGCGTGGCGCCTTTGGGCGCGCCTGTGGTGCCGCTCGTGAACTGGATGTTGATGGCGTCGTCGAACTGCAGCTTGGGTGCGAGCGCCGCAAGGGCCTCGCGCTCGCGCGTCCCGCCCATACCCATCACCTCGTCGAAGCCGAGGAAGCCGCGCTCGGCGCCGGCCCCGATGCGGATGAGGGTGCGCAGGCTCGGCAGCCGCGTGCTTTCGAGCGCGCCCGGGGATGCGCGGCCGATCTCGGGCGCGAGTGTCTTCAGCATGCCGACATAGTCGCTCGACTTGAAGCTTGCCGCCGTTATGAGCGCGCGGCAGCCGACCTTGTTGAGCGCGTATTCGACCTCGGTCAGGCGATAGGCGGGGTTGATGTTGACGAGAATGAGGCCCGCCTTCGCGGTCGCGAACTGCGTCACGACCCAGGCGGCGTTGTTGGGCGACCAGATGCCGATGCGCTCGCCCGGCTCGAGGCCCAAGGCGACGAGCCCGGCGGCGAGATCGTCGACGCGCTGCTTCAGCTCCGCATAGGTCCAGCGCACGCGGTCGTGGCGCACGACGAGCGCCAGCTCCTTGGCCCAGCGCGCCGCGGCCTCGTCGAAGAATTTGCCGATCGTCGCGCCGATCAATGGCGTCGACGAGACGCCGTGGACATAGCTTTGCGTGAGCTTCGGCATGCCTGCCCTCCCGGCTCCCATGATACCACGCGCGCGACCCGCGCCTTATAATGGCCCGCATGAGGAGAGAGGCCATGCGAAAGCTCGTGCTCGAGACGACCGCGCCGTTCCAGGGCTTGCCCGAGCTCGTCGCTTATGACGAAGGGCTCTTCGCCAAGGAAGGGCTCGAGATCGAATGGGCCGACCGCGACCAAGGGACCGAGAAGCGCGTGCGCACCGACATCACGAGCCCGCAAGGCGTCGATCCCTTCGCGAGCCACGGCAAGCTCTTCGAGCAGGGCAAGGCCGACATGTACCACGCCTGCGAATGGGGCAATTACTGCCGCGTCCAGGATACGCGCAAAGGCAGCCGCCAGGTCGGGCGCCGCGCCATCGTCGCCTACTCCGCGCTCGTGGTGCGCCCGGATTCGCCGGTCTATACGCCGCAACAGCTTGCCGGGCGCCTCGTCGGCGTGCCGTTCTTCTTCGGCACGCACTACATCGCCCTGCACATGCTCGAAGGCTTCGTGCCGCGCGACATGATCAAGTTGTGCAGCGCGCCCAACGGCTCGCGCTATCGCTACGAGGCGATGATGAAGGGCGAGATCGAGGCGACGACTTTGACCGAGCCGCATGTGAGCCTCGCCGAAAAGCGCGGCTGCCGCATCATCTGCAGCGCCTTCTTCCACGGCACGGAAGTGGCGTCGGAGCGCGTCGACGCCGAGACCTATGCCGCCTTCGCCCGCGCGGTGAAGGAGGCGGTGCGCCGCATCAACGCCGACAAGACGGCCTATCTCCACTACTTCATCGACTATCACAAGGCGAAGGACCCGGAGATCGGCACGCTTACGATCGACGACCTGCGCGCAAGCCGCCTCGTCGTCGTCGATCCGGCGCCCATCCCGATGGACGAGATGCAGCGTACCTACGACTGGCTCAAGAGCTGGGGCATGCTCGAGGCGACATCCTCGGCGGCCGACCTCGTCAATCTGCAGCTCCAGCAGCAGGTGCACGCCGCCGAATAGGTTTCTCCGTGGCGCGTGGGGAAAAGACCGGCCGCTACCGGCTCGGCGTCGATGTCGGCGGGACGCACACCGATCTCGTGCTGCTCGATGTGACGACGGGCGCGCTCGCGGTCGAGAAGGTCGCGAGCACGCCGGCGAATCCGGCGCTCGGCGTTCTTGATG
>DATIXQ010000025.1:0-27342 GCA_035518375.1 Allostellaceae bacterium
CGTCGGACGGCGCGATCCTGGTCCGCACCCTGGCGCTCGGCGTGTGCGGCACCGATCTCGAAATCGCGCGCGGCGACTACGGCACCGCGCCCAAGGGGCACGAGCGGCTCGTCATCGGCCACGAATCGCTCGGTCGCGTCGAGGACGCGCCCGCGGGCTCCGGCTTCGCCGCGGGCGATCTCGTCGTCGGCATCGTGCGTCGTCCCGACCCTGTGCCGTGCGCCAACTGCGCGGCGGGCGAGTGGGACATGTGCCGCAACGGCCGCTACACCGAGCGCGGCATCAAGGAGCGCGACGGCTACTGCGCCGAGCGCTACCGGCTCGAGCCGGACTTCGCCGTGCGCGTCGAACCGGCGCTCGGCGCCAACGCAGTGCTGCTCGAGCCGGCAAGCGTCGTCGCCAAGGCATGGGATCATGTCGAGCGCATCGGCAGCCGCGCGCGCTGGGCGCCGCGGCGCGCGCTCATCACCGGCGCGGGACCGATCGGGCTCCTGGCGGCGCTCTTCGCGCAGCAACGCGGGCTCGAGACGCATGTCGTCGATGTCGTGACGAGCGGGCCAAAGCCGGCGCTCGTGCAGAGCCTCGGTGCGACATATCACGCCGACGGCGTGCGCGGCCTCGGCTTCGCGCCCGACATCGTGCTCGAATGCACCGGCGTCGGCGGCGTGCTTGTCGACGTGCTGACGCTGACCGCGCCCGACGGCATTGTGTGCCTCACCGGTGTCTCCTCGGGTGGACATCGGCTGGCGCTCGATCTCGGCCTCGTAAACCGCGACCTCGTTTTGCGCAATACCGTCGTGTTCGGCTCGGTCAACGCCAACCGCGCGCACTACGCGGCCGCGGCGGCGGCGCTCGCCAAGGCCGACCAGGCGTGGCTCTCACGGCTCATCACGCGGCGCGAGCCGCTCGACCGCTTCGCCGCGGCGCTCGAGCGCCGGCCCGGCGACATCAAGGTCGTCATCGATTTCGGGCTTCCCGCATGAGCCGCCCGCTCGAGGACTATGCCCTCATCGGCGATTGCCAGACGGCGGCGCTCGTCGCGCGCGACGGCTCGATCGACTGGCTGTGCTGGCCGAGCTTCGACAGCGGCGCCTGCTTTGCGGCACTCCTCGGCAGTCCCGAGAACGGGCGCTGGCTGCTCGCGCCGCAAGGTCCGGCCCGAACGAGCCGCCGTTATCGCCCCGACACGCTCATCCTCGAGACCGAGTTCGAAACCGCCGAAGGTGCCGTCGCGGTCATCGACTTCATGCCGCCGCGCGGCCACGCCTCCGATGTGGTGCGCATCGTCGAGGGCCGGCGCGGCAGGGTCGAAATGTGCACCGAGCTCGTCCTGCGGTTTGACTATGGCAGCATCGTACCCTGGGTGCGCCGGCTCGAAGACGGCACGCTCAAGGCCATCGCCGGGCCCGACATGACGGTGCTGCGCACGCCCGTGCCGCTGCGCGGCGAGGGGTTGAAGACGGTCGCGAGCTTCGCCGTCAGCGCGGGCGAGCGCGTGCCCTTCGTTTTGACCTATGGCCCCTCGCACCTGCGCCCGCCGCGCGAGGTCGATGCCGAGTCCGCGTTCGCCGACACCGAGCGGTTCTGGCGCCGCTGGACCGGCCGCTGCAAGGATGCGGGTCTCTCGACGCCGATCGTGCGCCGCTCGCTCATCACCCTGAAGGCGCTCACCGACACGCCCACCGGCGCCATCGTTGCCGCGCCGACCACATCGCTGCCCGAAGCGCTTGGCGGCCCGCGCAACTGGGACTATCGCTTCTGCTGGCTGCGCGACGCGACCTTCACGCTGCTCGCGTTGATGAACGGCGGTTATTACGACGAGGCGGCGCGCTGGCGCGATTGGCTCCTGCGCGCCCTCGCCGGAAGTGCGTCGCAGATGCAGATCATGTACGGCATCCGCGGTGAGCGCCGGCTGCCCGAGTTCGAGCTTCCCTGGCTCCAAGGCTATGAGGGCTCACGCCCTGTGCGCGTCGGCAACGCCGCGCACGAGCAGCTCCAGCTCGACGTCTACGGCGAGGTGATGGATGCGCTTCACATCGCGCGCGCGTCGGAGCGGTTGCCGCCGGACGAGGTCGGCTGGGCGTTGCAACGCGCCCTCCTCGACCATCTCGAAACGATCTGGCGCGCGCCCGATGAAGGCATCTGGGAAGTGCGCAACGGCCGCCGCCAGTTCACCTACTCGAAGGTGATGGCGTGGGTCGCGTTCGACCGCGCCGTGCAGGCCGTTGAGGCCAGCGGCCTCGATGGTCCGGCCGAGCGCTGGCGCCGGGTCCGCGACGAGATTCACGACGAAGTGCTGCGCAGCGGCTTCAATCCCACGCTCGGTTCCTTCGCGCAGTATTACGGCAGCGATCATCTCGACGCGAGCCTGCTGCTCATTCCGCTGGTGGGCTTCCTGCCGCCCGAGGACCCGCGTGTCGCCGGCACCGTCGCCGCAATCGAGCAGCACCTCATGTATGAGGGCATGGTCATGCGCTACGACACCGAGCGCAATCCCGACGGCCTGCCGGCGGGGGAGGGCGTGTTCATCGCCTGTAGCCTATGGCTCGCCGACAACTACATCCTGCTCGGCCGCCGCGCCGAGGGGCGGGCGATGTTCGACCGTATCGCCGGGCTCGCCAACGACGTGGGGCTCCTCTCGGAGGAATACGATCTGCAGCGGCGGCGGCTGCTCGGCAATTTCCCGCAGGCCTTCTCGCACATCGCGCTCGTCAACACAGCGCACAATCTCGGAGTTCACGACAAACCGGCGGAGCAACGCGCGGGCGCACGCGTCACCGCGTAGGTCGCGGACGAGGGCAATCCCGCTAAAGATGCTCGCTTTCGGGCCCCTCGATCGAAAGGCCGATCTCGTCGAGCGCGTCTTCGAGATACGTGCCAAGCAACGGGTCGGCGAGGAGGCGCGAAGGCGAGCGGCCCTCGGGCGCCTCGCGCATGGCCGCGAGTGCGTCGTTCCACTCGGCCGCGTCGTAATCGCCGCGTCCGACAAGCCGCAGGGCGCCGACCTCATCCAGTTCGTCGCTGTTGAGCGAGAAGAGCGCATCGCGCAGCTCCTGATAGCTGCCGTTCTCCTTGCGATCCTCCAGCACCTGGCGCTCGGCGTCATCGACCTGGTCGGACGCGTCCTCCGGGTTGACGGGCTCGACCTCGGCATCCGCCTCGTAGGCCTTGAGGATGAGGAAGGCGAGCTTCTCGAGCGGGATGGTCAATTCCGGCATGTGGCGCTAACGGCGTCCGCTGCCGGAGCGATCCGCTTACCACCCTTCCAGCCGGAACGGCGCGGGCTCGGCCTCTGCCGTCAGTTCGCGATATTGCCCGCGGTAATAAAGGAGCGGCCGCCCGCTGCTCGCCCCATCCGTCTCGATCGACAGCACCTTGCCGATGAGGATGATGTGATCGCCGCCCTCGTGGCGCGCATGGACCTCGCACTCGAACGCGGCGAGATTGGGATGGATGATGGGCGCGCGCTCGCCGCTTCGGTGATGGCCGCCATGCCATTTCGCGAGGTCGCTTTTGGCGAACGCGGCCGAGACGTGGCGCTGGTCCTCGCGCAGAAGGCTGACGGCGAAGTGCGAGGCGCGCTCGAAGATGGGGAGGCTCGAGATCGTGCGCGCGAGTGCCACGAGGATGAGCGGCGGGTCGAGCGACAGCGAGGTGAAGGAATTGACGGTAAGCCCCCCGACCGTGCCATCTTCGAGCCCGGCGGTGACCACGGCGATGCCGGTCGGGAACAGCCCGAGGGCGTCACGGAATTGGCGCGACGAAAAGCTCATTCAGGTCCCTCGTTCCGGCATGGCGGCTCCTCATTCCTGCGCCGTGACAGTCTCATTCGAGGGTGGGCGAGGTTCAATAGGGTCGTGGGCAGGTTTGTGGGCAAGGTATAACGGGCGGGTTCGGGTTCGGGGGTCGGCATGCGGGTGATGGAGCTGACGGATTGGGGCTTCGAGCATGTGCGCGAAGGCGTGCGTCCCGATCCCGTTCCGGGTCCGGGCGAGGTGCTGCTGCGTCTCGAGGCTGCGTCGGTCAATTACCGCGACGCCGTGATCCTTCGCCGCGGCTATGGGCGCTCGTCCGGCACGCTTCCGCTCATTCCGCTGTCCGACGGGGCGGGCCGCGTCGTGGCGCGCGGAACCGGTGCGTCGCGCTTTGCCGAGGGCGATCTCGTCTGCCCCATCATCATGCCGGGCTGGCACCACGGGCCCCTGCGGCCGGAGCACACGCTTCTGGGCGGTCCGCGCGACGGCATCATGCGCGAGCTGATTGCGGTGCGGGAGGATGACCTCGTCAAGGCGCCATCCTTCTACAGCGCGGCCGAGGCCGCGGCGCTTCCGTGTGCGGCGGTGACGGCGTGGAGCGCGCTCGCCGCTGCGCGCCTGAAGCCCGGCGAGGTGATGGTTACGCAAGGGACGGGCGGGGTCTCGCTTTTCGCGCTGCAAATCGCGCGCGCGCAGGGCGCCACCACGATCCTCACCTCCGGCAGCGCCGAGAAGCGCGCGCGGGCGACGGCGATGGGCGCCCATCACGTGATCGATTACCGCGCCGAGCCCGAATGGAGCCGCGCCGTGCGCAAGATCGCGCCCGAGGGCGCCGATCTCGTGATCGAGGTGGGTGGCGCCGGCACTTTGGCGCAATCGCTCCGCGCGGTGCGCCGGGGCGGCATGGTGGCTCTCATCGGCGTGCTCGCCGGTGCCGACGCGACGCTCGAGCTTGGCCGCGTCGTGACGCAAGCTCTGCGCCTCGAAGGTGTCACGCTCGGGCCGCGCGACGCGTTTGAGGCGATGGTGCGCGCGATCGAGCTTCATCGCATCCATCCGGCGCTCGATGCGCACGTCTGGCGCTTCGAGGAGGCCGGCGCGGCCGTGGCGGCGATCGAGGAAGGCCGCCACTTCGGCAAGATCATCGTGTCGTTTTGATTGCGTTCCTCGCTTTCTGCGGCCGCCGTGGAACGCTGCTGCTCGCGGCCGGATTCTTCATCGGGATTGCGGTACCGCCGCTTGCCGCGCTGCTGCGCCCGCTCCTTTCGACCTTCGTCTTCCTTCTGACCGCGGCGACCATGCTCGGGCTCGACTGGCGCGCGCTTGCGGCGCATCTGAAGAAACCGGTCCGGCTCGCGCTGGTGGTCGCGTGGACGATGCTCGGGGCGCCAGTGGCGACAGCGCTGGCGCTCCGCTATGTCGCGCTGCCGCAACCCTTGTCGAGCGCGCTCGTGCTTTGGGCCGCCTCGCCGCCGCTCATCTCGGTGCCGGCGATCTCGGCGCTCCTCGGCCTCGATCCGGCGCTTGCGCTTCTCGTCTGGGCGCTCGGCACGTTCTTGACGCCGCTCTCCTTGCCGCCGCTCGTCCTCGGCCTCATCGGCTTGCAGCTCGACATTTCGATCCTGCATCTGACGCTCAGCCTCGCCGCGTTCGTGCTGGGCGCGGCCGCACTCGCGGGGATCGCGCGAATGCTTCTCGGCGCGCCGCGCATCGCCGCCAATCGCGACGCCGTATCGGGACTCAATGTCGTGCTGCTGCTGCTCTTCTGCGTCGCGGTGATGGACGGCATGACGCGCACGCTCGCCGACGATCCCGCGCGCGTGCTGCTCTATGCCGCGTCCGCGACAGCGGCGAGCGCCGTCCTGCAGGGCGTGAGCTTTCTCGTGTTCCTGCGGCTCGAGCGCGGCGCCGCGCTCACCGCGGGCCTCATCGGCGGCAGCCACAACATCGCGCTCGTCTGGGCGAACCTGCCGACGGGCACGGCGTCGGAACTGCTTTTGTTCTTCGCCGTGGTGCAGCTGCCGATCTTCGTGCTGCCGGCCTTCTCGAAGCCGGTCTATCGGTGGCTCGCCGCTAAACCGAGAAGTACTTCGCCTGCGGGTGGATGACGACGATCGCCGAGGTCGATTGCTCGGGCTCGAGCTGGTCCTCCTCGCTGAGCGACAGGCCGATGCGCTCCGCGCCCAAGAGCTCGAGAAGCGGGCGCTGGTCGGCGAGGTTGGGGCAGGCGGGATAGCCGAAGGAATAGCGGCTGCCGCGATAGTCCTGGCGCGAAAGCGCGTCGGCGTCGGGCGTGGCCGCATCGGCGAAGCCCAATTCGGCGCGGATGCGCGCATGAATGAGCTCGGCCAGCGCCTCCGCCATCTCGACGCCGAGCCCGTGCAGATAGAGATAATCCTGGTAGCGGTCTTGCGCGAACCACTGCCGCGCCGTGTCGGACGCGTTCTGGCCGATCGTGACCGCCTGGAGCCCGATCACGTCGCGCGTGGAGTCCGATACGTCGCGGAAGAAATCGGCGATGCAGAGGCCGCCGTCGCGCGCCTGGCGCGGGAAGGGGAAGCGCGCGCATTCCCGTCCGTCCGTGCCGTAGAGGATCACGTCGTTCCCTTCCGCCGCACACGGGAAAAAACCGTAGACCGCGCGTGGCTGGAGAATGTTCTCGGCGATGACGCGGTCGAGCAGCCCGTCGAGGATGGGGCACAGCTCCTTCTTCGCCCAGAGCTTGTAGTCGGCGAGCGTGCGTCCGTCTTTGCGATAGCCCCAGTGGAATTGATAGAGCATGCGCTCGTTGAGATAGGGCAGCAGCGCGCGCACCGGCACGTCGTCGGCGACGCGCGTGCCCCAGAAGGGCGGCGCCGGCACGGCGAGCCCGCGCGACAGCTCGGCCCGGCGCAGGCGCGATTCCTCGAGGTCGATGGGCCGCGCCGGTGGCGGCGCACCCTCGCACATGCGGCGGTCCTTGCGCGCGTGGCCTTGAGGCTTTCCTTGCCGCGCTGCCTTTGCCGCGCGCGCCGTCTCGGCGAAGGATTTGCTCGCGACCTGATCCATCAGCGCGAGCCCGTCGAAGGCATCGCGCGCATAGGCGACCGGCCCGGCGCCATAGGCCGAGGCGCAATCCTCCTCGACATAGCGGCGCGTCAGCGCAGCACCGCCCAGCAGCACGGGCGTCTTGATCCCCTGGCGCGCCATCTCGGCCAGGTTCTCGCGCATCACCGCGGCCGACTTGACGAGCAGGCCGGACATGCCGATCGCATCGGCCGCGTGCTTCTCGGCCGCTTCGAGGATGTTGGCGAGCGGCTGCTTGATGCCGAGATTGACGACCTCGTAGCCGTTGTTGGTGAGGATGATGTCGACGAGGTTCTTGCCGATGTCGTGGACGTCGCCCTTGACGGTCGCGAGCACGATCTTGCCGCGCTTCGGCCCTTCCGCCTTTTCCATGTAGGGCTCGAGGAACGAGGCGGCCGCCTTCATCACCTCGGCCGAGCGCAGCACGAACGGCAGCTGCATCTTGCCGGCGCCGAAGAGGTCGCCCACCACCTTCATGCCGTCGAGCAGGAACGTGTTGATGATGTGGAGCGGCTCGTAGGTCTTGAGCGCTTCCGTCAGATCGTCCTCGAGGCCCGGCCGGTCGCCATCGACGATGCGCTGCTTCAGCCGTTCCTCGACGGCGGCCGCGCGCTTCTTGCAGGCGGTTTTCGTCTCCTTGCGCTCGCCGAAGAGGGCGATGAAGGCTTCGAGCGGATCGAAGCCGGGCCGGCGGCGGTCGAAGATCAAATCCTCCGCCGCCGCGACCTCGCGCTCGGGAATCTGATGAAGCGGCACGATCTTCGACACATGAATGATGGCGCCGTGCATGCCGCGCCGCACGGCGTGGTCGAGATAGACGGAGTTGAGCACGCTGCGTGCCGCCGGCGAGAGGCCGAACGAGATGTTGCTGAGCCCGAGGATGATCTGGCACTCGGGCATGTCCCGCGCGATGGTTTCGATGCCGTCGAGCGTCTCGATGCCGAGCCGGCGGTCGTCGTCATTGCCGGTGCAGATGGTGAAGGTGAGCGGATCGATCAGCAGGTCGGAGGGCGGCAGCCCGTATCGCTCGCAAGCGAACGTGCGCAGCCGCCGCGCGATCGCGAGCTTTTGCGCCGCATCCTTCGCCATGCCGGTCTCGTCGATCGTCAAGCCGATCACGGCCGCGCCGAAGCGCCGCGCCAGCTCGAGGCGCTTGCCGGCGCTCGCTTCGCCGTCCTCGAAATGGATCGAGTTGATGACGGGCTTGCCGCCATAGAGATGTAGCGCCGTCTCGAGCACGTTGAGCTCGGTCGAATCGATGACGAGCGGAGCGGCGATCGCGCCGCGCAGACGGCTCATCGCCGCACTCATATCGGCGCTCTCGTCGCGCCCGACGAAGGCGGTGCAGAGGTCCAAGGCATGCGAGCCCTCGTCCGCCTGCTCGCGCGCCATGGCGACGACGCCATCCCAGTCGCCCGCCTCCTGCATCTGGCGGAAGCGCTTCGAGCCGTTGGCGTTGCAGCGCTCGCCGATCGAGAGGTAGGCGTTCTCCTGCCGCAGCGGCACTTCGGTGAAGAGCGAGGCGAGGCCGGGGACCCACGTGGTCGCGCGGCTCTTGGGCCGCGGCCGCACGCAGTTGCCGCCAAGCCGCCGCAGCATGCCGTCGAGCGCGGCGATGTGGGCGCTGGTCGAGCCGCAGCAGCCGCCGATGAGATTGACGCCGAACTCGGTGACGAAGCGCTCCTGCCATTGCGCGAGCTCGTCCGGCGCGAGCGGATAGTGCGCGTGGCCTTCGTGCAGCTCCGGGAGGCCCGCGTTGGGCTGCACCGAGATGAGGCGCGGCCAGTTCTCGCCGAGCCAGCGCACGTGCTCGGTCATCTCCTTGGGGCCGGTCGCGCAGTTGATGCCGATGAGCGGCACGTCGAGCGCGTGCACCACGGCCGCGGCGGCGGCGATGTCGGCGCCGACCAGGAGCGTGCCGGTCGTCTCGACCGTCACCTGGACGAAGATCGGGATATCCTTCTCGCCGCGCGCGCGCTTCGCGCCGTTGACGGCGGCCTTGATCTGGAGCGGGTCCTGGCAGGTCTCGATCAGGATCGCATCAGCCCCGCCTTCGACGAGGCCCTGGCATTGCACGGCGAGCGCGTCCTCGAGCGGGCCGTACTCGATGTGGCCGAGGCTCGGCAGACGCGTGCCCGGCCCGACCGCACCGAGGACGAAGCGCGGCCGCCCGTCGCTCGCCATCTCCGCCACCGCTTCGCGCGCGATCTCGGCGGCGCGGCGGTTGAGCGTGAGCGCCTCCTCGCCAATTCCCGCCTCGCCGAGCGTCAGCGGCGAGCCGCCGAAGCTGTTGGTCTCGATCGCGTCGGCGCCGGCACGGAGATGGCCCAGATGGATGTCGCGCACCACGTCGGGCCGGGTGAGGCAGAGCACGTCGGTGAAGTTCTCGCAGCCGCGATAATCGCGCTCGATGTCGAGCGCGCGCGCCTGCACCTCGGTGCCCATGGCGCCGTCGCAGAGCAGCACGCGCTCGGCGAGAAGATCAAGGATATGCGCCATCTCAATTCACCGGTGCTGCTGCGCTGGCGCCGATGCCGATCATGCGGCAGATCGCAACGATGAGGTCGGCGCGGTTCAAGGTGTAGAAGTGGAATTCGCTGACGCCTTCGGCCTGGAGCCGGCGGCATTGCTCGGCCGCGATCGAGGCGGCGACGAGGCGGCGCGTGTCGGGATCGTCGTCGAGCCCGTCGAAGAGCTGCGTCATCGCGGCGGGCAGGCTCGCGCCGCATTGGGCCGCGAATTTCTGCACTTGCGCGAAGTTCGTCACCGGAAGGATTCCCGGCACGATCGGCACCGTGATCCCGGCCGCGCGGGCGCGGTCGCGGAAGCGGAGGAAGGTCTCGGGCGCGAAGAAGAACTGCGTGATGGCGCGGCGTGCGCCGGCGTCGATCTTGCGCTTCAAGTTGACGAGATCGGCGTCGGCGCTCACCGCCTCGGGATGCGTCTCGGGATATGCGGCGACGCTGATCTCGAACGGGGCCACGCGCAGCAATCCCGCGACGAGATCGGCGGCATAGGCATAGCCGTCAGGATGGGGCGCGTAGCGCGCGCCCGCGGCGGGATCGCCGCGCAAAGCGACGAGATGGCGGATGCCGGCCTGCCAATAAAGCTGCGCCACCTCATCGATCTCGGCGCGCGCCGATCCGACGCAGGTGAGGTGCGCCGCGGGCTCAAGCGGCGTCTCCTCGCGGATGCGCTGCACGGTCGCGTGGGTGCGCTCGCGCGTCGAGCCGCCAGCGCCATAGGTGACGGAGACGAAGCGCGGCCCGAGCGGCGCCAGGCGCTCGACCGTCTGCCACAGTCGTTCCTCCATCTCCGGCGTCTTCGGCGGAAAGAACTCGAACGACACGACCGGCGGCGCGGGCGCGCCCCATGCCGGGCGCGGATCGCTGGCGCGCATGGCGGCTCTCACCGTGCCACCGCGCGCGTCTCGGGCGCGGCCTCGGCCGTGCGCGCGGGATCCTCCTTGCGCGCGAGCCACAGCACCACGGTCAGCTCGTTGCCCGGCAGGTGCACGGGCTGCTGCGGCGTCAATCCGGCCTCGCGGCAAAATTCCATGATCTCGCTATCGGCGAAGCCGAGGCGGCGATGCGCATGCTCCGTGCGCAGGAATTCGAGCTCATGCGGCGCGAAATCGGCGACGACGAGCCGTCCGCCCGGGCGCAGCACGCGCGCGGCCTCGGCGATGGCGCGGGCCGGGCGCTCGGCATAATGCAGCACCTGGTGGACGACGACGGCGTCGAACGACGCCGTTGGCGCCGGCAGCTGGTACATGTCGCCCTGACGGATGGCGCAGTTGCGCGCGCCGGCGCGCTCGAGATTGACGCGCGCCACGGCCAGCATCTCGCGCGAGAGATCGACGCCGAGCGCGCGCTCGACGCGCGGCGCCATCACTTCGAGCACGCGCCCCGTGCCGGTGCCGACATCGAGCAGGTCATCGATCGGCTCGTCGGCCAAGAGCGAGACGAGCGCCGCCTCGACATCGCGCTCGTCGATGTGGAGCGAGCGGATGTGGTCCCAGTCCTGCGCGTTGGTGCGGAAGTAGGCTTCGGCCACGGCGGCGCGCTTGCGCTTCACCTGGTCGAGCCGCTCGCGGTCGAGCGCCACGACCGGATCCTCGGCCGGCAGCATGGCGAGAAGCCGCTCGGCCGTGTCGCGGTCGCCGCCGCGGGCGAGGCGATAGAACACCCAGTTGGCCTCGCGGAAGCGATCCAAAAGCCCCGCCTCGCACAGCAGTTTCAGGTGGCGCGACACGCGCGGCTGACTCTGACCCAGAATGTCTGTGAGTTCGCTTACCGTCAGCTCGCCCTCGGCGCAGAGCGCGAGGAGCCGGAGCCGGGTCGGCTCGGCGGCGGCGCGCAAGGCGGCGAGAAGCTGGTCCATGGCGAAGGTTCTGGTTTCGTAACTTGTCTATCTCGGTATATAAACATATTCGCATATATTAGTTCAATGGCAAAAACGGGCGACCCAAGCGATGACAAAGTTTGTCAACGCGATAATCGCCCAAAAACGGGGGGTCCCTCGCCCCGTCAAGGAGACGGCGGGCTAGAAGCCGGGCAAGACAAGGTGAAGCCCCGAGCGGCGTCCAGGAAGATCGCGCCGCTCACGAATCTCAGAAGGCGAACCCAGGGACAATCCTAAGACGGGCTCACGCGCTTCTCGCGGTGCACCAAACGGGAGCGCTCCCAAACTTCGAAGCCGGCGCAGGCCATGTCGCGCTCACTCGGTAAGATCGAGCGCGCGTTTTCGATTGCCGCCGCGTCCGTTGGCTCGTCGATTTCGAGCCGGGCCAGGATGCGGTTGTCCCGGTTGAGCCAATAGATGCGGTATCCCGCCATCGCCGCTTCGCCCTTTATCAGGCGAGAAGCGCGCGGCGTCTCTCAGGCGCTGTCCCAGCCTTCCAGGCCGGGGACGCTCTCGAAGGGTGATACCGGGCCCTTGCGCCAGCCCAGGTCACATCGGCAGAGGCTGCTTTACCGTCGCTTTTCGCGGTGATCGAGCTCCGCCAGCCTCTTCTCGATCTCAGCCATGATTTCGCGGATGGCGCGGGTCGCGCGCTCATCAGTGACTGTGCCGAGAAGCGACCTGAGGCTTTTGAGGCGCTCATTCATCCAATCTCGTTCCTGCTGCATGCATTGCTCTCTCCTTTCTATGCATAACCCCCAGAAAGAAGGCCTGTTCCAGCGCCGGGCTCCGATTTCGGTCGCCAAAAAGTGGGGGGCCTCACGCGACGTGCCGAGGTCCCGCACGCCCCGGATCCCATCGGGTCCGCGCCAATTGCGCGCTCGCGCGGGGCGCTCCGGCTACTTTGGGTCGTCAACCCCCTGTGAATACCGGGGAAAACTGGACTGGCACCTACCCCCATCCGGCGAGTTTTGGTAAAAAAGGGGCCGGAACCAGTGCGTTGGGGGTGGCCATGCGTCAGTGGATGATCGTCGCCGTGCTTCTGGCGGGGATTGGGCTCGCCCGCGCGGACGAGCCACAGAGCGCCGCCGCGTTCGTCGACAGTCTCGTGTCCGACGCGCTCGTCGTCATCAAGGACGGGAACCTCTCCGATGGCGACCGCCAGGCCCGCTTCGAGGCGCTGCTGCAGCGCGGCTTCGACATGCCGCGGATCGCGCGCTACGTCCTCGGCCGCTATTGGAACTCGGCCAGCGACAACGATCGCCAGGCCTTCGCCCAACTGTTCCAGCGCTGGGTCGTGCAGATCTACGCCATGCGCTTCAAGGGCTATTCCGGCGAGCAGGTGAAGGTGATCGGCGCGCGCGACGAGGGCCAGGGCGCGCTGGTGACGACCGAAATCGCCAGCCCGTCATCCGGAGCGCCGCCGGTGAAAGTCGACTGGCGCGTCGGGCACCAGGACGGCGCCTATCACGTGCTCGACATCGACGTCGAGGGCGTGAGCATGGCCTTGACCGAGCGCGAGGAGATCGCGTCGGTGATTCAGCGCAGCGGCGGCACGGTCGCGTCGCTGAACCGCACCTTTGCCGAGCGCCTCGGCATGGCCGGCACCGCCGACGCGGAGCACTGACCCGCAGGGTCAGCCAGGCGCGAGTTCAAGCGCGAGAGCCGGCGCGCCCGCGGCCAGCGCGAGCGCATCATCGAAGTCGTCGAGAGGAAGATCGAGAAGAAGGAGCGCGTCGCCGCTCAGACATTCTTCGTCGGTCGCGGCCGCGAGCTGATCGAGTGCGAGGATCATGGGCACCCCGAATGCGCTTGCCCCCGCCGCCGCGAACACGCAACCGCCGGTTTGGTTCCTCCGTTTCAGAGTGCGATCGGATTAGATGGATGCGGCCTCGCCTCCATCTAATCCGTGAATCGCACTCTGCATATTTGAGTAGGGTCGGATTCACGGTTCACATGAATCGTGGAGCGATTCGATGTGAACCGATCCGGCCCTAGGCCCGTGTCAGCGGCTTGTAGTGGATGCGGTGCGGCCGCTCGGCTTCGGCGCCGAGCCGGCGTTTCCTGTCTGCCTCGTAATCGGCGTAGTTGCCTTCGAACCATTCGACCGCGCTCATCCCCTCGAAGGCGAGGATGTGCGTCGCGATGCGGTCCAAGAACCAGCGATCGTGCGAAATGACGACGGCGCAGCCGGGAAAATCGACGAGCGCGTCCTCGAGCGCGCGCAGCGTGTCGACGTCGAGATCGTTCGTCGGCTCGTCGAGCAGAATGACGTTGGCGCCCGACTTGAGCATCTTGGCAAGATGGACGCGGTTCCTCTCGCCGCCAGAGAGCTGCCCCACCTTCTTCTGCTGATCGGAGCCGCGGAAATTGAAGAGCGCGCAATAAGCGCGGCTCGGCATCTTGCGCCGCGTCAGGTCGATCTCGTCCTGCCCGCCCGAAATTTCCTCGAACACGGTCTTCGCTCCGTCGAGCGTGTCACGCGACTGGTCGACATAGCCGAGCTTCACGGTCTCGCCGATCCGGATCGTGCCGCGGTCTGGCTTCTCTTGCCCGGTGATCATGCGGAAGAGCGTGGTCTTGCCGGCGCCGTTGGCGCCGATGACGCCGACGATGCCGCCGGGCGGCAGCCGGAACGACAGGTCCTCGATCAGAAGCTGGTCGCCATAGGCCTTGGCGATGTGAGTGGCCTCGATCACGAGGTCGCCGAGCCGCGGCCCCGGCGGCAGCACGATCTGCGCCGTCTCCGGCGCCTTCTCCCGGCTTTGCGAAACGAGCGTCTCGTAAGCGGTGATGCGCGCCTTGCTCTTCGCCTGGCGCGCGCGCGGGCTCTCGCGCACCCATTCGAGCTCGCGCTCCAAGGTGCGCTGACGCGCCGCCTCCTGCCGTCCCTCTTGCTCGAGCCGCTTCTGCTTCTGCTCGAGCCAGCCCGAGTAGTTGCCCTCGTATGGAATGCCGTGGCCGCGATCCAGTTCGAGGATCCAGCCCGCCACCTGGTCGAGGAAATAGCGGTCGTGCGTCACCGTCACGACCGTGCCGGGATAATCCGCGAGGAAGCGCTGCAGCCACGCCACCGATTCCGCGTCGAGATGGTTCGTCGGCTCGTCGAGCAGCAGGAGATCGGGCCGCTGCAGCAACAGGCGGCAGAGCGCGACGCGGCGGCGCTCGCCGCCCGAGAGCTTCGCCACGTCGGTGTCGCCGGGCGGACAGCGCAATGCGTCCATCGCGATCTCGACCGTGCGGTCGAGCTCCCAGCCGTTGACCGCCTCGATCTTCTCCTGCAGCTCGCCCTGCTCGGCGATGAGCGCGTTCATCTCGTCATCGCTCAGGCTTTCGCCGAACTTGGCGCTCACCGCCTCGAAGCGATCGAGCAGCCCTTTGATCTCGGCCAAGCCTTCGGTGACGTTGCCGGCGACATTCTTCGCCGGATCGAGCTGCGGCTCCTGCTGCAGGTAGCCGACCTTGACGCCCTCGGCCGCCCACGCCTCGCCGACGAAATCCTTGTCCTCGCCGGCCATGATGCGCAGCAAAGTCGACTTGCCGGCGCCGTTGAGGCCGAGGACGCCGATCTTCGCGCCCGGCAGGAACGACAGCCAGATGTCCTTCAAGACCTCGCGCCCGCCCGGATAGGTCTTGCCGAGGCCCTTCATCACGTAGATGTATTGGTATGCAGGCATGGCACACCTCTAGCAAAGCCACCCGCGCGCTTCAAACGACGGGGAGCGATGCGCAGAACGCGGGACGCCGCCTAGCCTCGTGCCGGTAGGATGGTGCCCGAATACCGCCTCGGGCGGCTGGAAAGGAGCGGGAGTGGAGGTTGCGCGCACGCCGACGCGGATCGAGACCATAAAGGTCGTGGCCGGCGCCTCGCTCATGCTTTCGATCGGCATGGGCATGCGCCAGTGCCTCGGCCTCTTCGTCGTGCCGATGACGCACTCTCTCGGCATCACCGTTTCCGACTTCACCTTCGCCATCGCCGTTCAGAATCTCGTTTGGGGCCTCACGCAGCCCTTCGCCGGCGCTTACGCCGACCGCTTTGGCCTGAAGCCAGTGATGGTCGCGGGCACCGTTCTCTACATCCTGAGCCTCGCCGCGACCGTGTTCGCGACGGGCTTGGTGAGCCTCACGCTCAGCGCCGGATTGCTGATGGGCATGTCGCTCGCCTGCACCGCCGCCAATCTCGGCATGACCGCGAGCCAGCGCAGCGTCGCGCCGCAGCACCGCAGCACCATCCTCGGCATGGTCTCGTCGATGGGCTCGGTCGGCTCGTTCGTGTGCGCGCCCTTGGCGCAAGGCCTCATCTCCGGCTTCGGCTGGCAGGTGGCACTCATCGGCTTCGTCGTCATCGCCTTCGCCATGCTGCCGGGCGCGTGGAGCGCCGGCCTCGCCGACCGCTTCCACGATCCGCGCGCGGGGAGGAAAGACGATCCGGGCTTCCGCGCCGTGATGAGCGAGGCGCTCCATCACCGCGCCTACATGACGATGGTCGGCGCCGTGTTCGTGTGCGGGCTGCAGCTCCTGTTCCTGACCGCGCACCTGCCGACATATCTCGCGCTCTGCGGCCAGAAGCCGATGCTGAGCGTCGAGGCTTTGGGCACGATCGGCGGCTTCAACATCATCGGCTGCTATCTGCTCGGCTGGCTCGGCGGGCGCTATCCGAAGCACATCCTCCTGGGCCTCGTCTATGTCATCCGCTCGATCGCACTCGCGGTCTATTTCGCAATGCCGGCGACCGAGGTCTCGACCCTCGTCTTCGCGGCGGTGATGGGGCTGTTGTGGCTCGGCGTCATCCCGCTGACGCAGGGGCTCGTGGCGCAGATGTTCGGCCTGCGCTATCTCGCGACGCTCTCGGGCTTCGCCTTCTTCAATCACCAGATCGGCTCGTTCATCGGCGTGTGGGGCGGCGGCCTCATCTTCGACGCGTTCGGCTCCTACGACCGCGCGTGGCAGATCGGCGTCACGATCGGCCTGATCGCCGGCGTCGCGCAAATGATGGCCGGCGGCGAGACACGGCGCGACGACGCGCTGCGCCCCGCGCCCGCCTGAGGGGCCGCTTGACAGAGGGGCCGCTCTTGCCGAAGCATTCGGCATGAGCGGACAGCGCCAACTCCGGCTCACCTGCTTCATGCGGCCGGTGAGCCTCCACACCGCGGCCTGGCGCTATCCCGGCGCCTTCCCCGACGCCAATTTCAATTTCGCGCACATCAAGCGCTTCGCCGAGACGCTCGAGCGCGGCCGCATCGACGCGTTCTTCATGGCCGACCACTTGGCCGTCCTCAACATGCCGATGGACGCGCTGAAGCGCAGCGCCACGCCCACCTCGTTCGAGCCGTTCACGCTCCTCTCCGCGCTCGCCATGGCGACGAAGCATCTGGGCCTCATGGCGACGGGCTCGACCACATACGATGCGCCCTATCACGTCGCGCGGCGCTTTGCCTCGCTCGACCATATCAGCGACGGGCGCGCGGGCTGGAACGTCGTCACCACGTCGAACCCTGACGCCTCGCGCAATTTCGGCTTCGAGGATCATTTGGAGCACGGCGAGCGCTACGCCCGCGCGCGCGAGTTCGTCGACGTCGTCACCGGCCTCTGGGACAGCTGGGCCGACGACGCCTTCATCCGCGATGTGGAGCGCGGCATCTATTTCGATCCCGACCGCCTCCACGTGCTCGATCACAAGGGCAAGTATCTCTCCGTGCGCGGGCCGTTGAACATCGCCCGGCCGGTGCAGGGCTGGCCCGTCATCGTCCAGGCCGGCGCGAGCGATGCGGGGCGGCAGCTCGCCGCCGAGACGGCCGAGGCGGTCTTCACCGGGCAAAGCTCGATCGAAGTGGGCCGCGCCTTCTATGCCGACGTGAAGGGCCGCATGCAGAAATTCGGGCGCGATCCCGAGCACATGAAGATTCTGCCCGGCTGCATGATTTATGTCGGGGATTCGCTCGAGGAGGCGAAAGCGAAGCGCGCGAAGCTCGATTCGCTCGTGCATTACGCGTCCTCCATCGCGGCGCTGTCGATCGCGATCGGCGCCGATGCGTCGAAGTTCGATCCCGACAAGCCGCTTCCGGAGATTCCGGAATCGAACGCGTCGAAAAGCGGGCGCGAGCGCGCGATCGAGCTCGGCAAGCGCGAGGGCTTGACCGTGCGCCAGATCGCACAGCGCCTGGGCGGCCACGGCGGTCTCGCCATGCTCGGCACGCCGCGCATGATCGCCGACGAGATGGAGGAATGGCTCGAGACGCGCGCAAGCGACGGCTTCACCCTGCAGATTCCCTATCTGCCGCAAGGGCTCGACGACGTGGTCGACCGGCTCATCCCGGAATTGCAGCGCCGCGGCCTTTTCCGCCGCGAGTACGAGGGCAAGACCTTGCGCGAGAATCTGGGCCTGCCGCGCCCGGAGAACCGCTTTTTTCCGAAACGCTGAAATGTTGGAGGAAACCATGGCCGCCAAGATCCGCCACATCGCCATCTTCTCGGAAAATCCGAAAAGGCTCGCCGACTTCTACGCCGAGGTCTTCGGCACCAGCACCACCGGCGTCGCCGACAACGGCGCCGCCTGGGTCACGGACGGCTACATGGACATCGCGCTCCTGCCGTGCCTCGGGCGCGCCAACCGCAAGCCCGGCATCCATCACTGGGGCTTCACCGTCGATGAGAGCGAGAAGCCCGCGATCGTCGCGCGCCTCAAGGAGCGCGGCAGCAAGATCTACAGCCCCTATGTCGATTCGCCCGAGGCGCACCGGCCATATGCCGAGGACGCGGTGATCGATCCTGACGGCAACCGCTTCGATCTCTCGACCGGCATGCGCAAGATGCGCGAGGGCGGCACGTCGGTGAGCTCGGCCGAGGCCAAGAGCGCCGCGCCCAAGGTGAAGCACATCGCTATCTTCTCAGACGACCCGTCGCGGCTCGCGAAATTCTATGGCGAGGTGTTCGGTCTTACGATCACCGGCGAAAGCCAAGGCGACGTGTGGGTGACCGACGGCTATGTCGATGTCGCCTTGATCAGCCGCAAGAACGCGAAGGCGCCGTCGGGTATCCATCATTGGGGCTTCACGCTGTCGCAGGAGGCAAAGCCGCAGATCTACGCGGCGCTGACCGCGAAGGGCCTGCCGCCCAAGGATCCGCGCGCGGAGAACCCGACGATCGACCGCCCCTTCGTCGAGCATGCCGGCTGGGACATCGACGGCAACCGTTACGACCTCACCACCGGCAAGCGCGACATGGACGTCGAGAAGGCGCGCACGAAGGAGCGCCTCGCCGCGCTCCAGCCGGCGAAATAGCGGCGCTCAGCGCTTCGGCGTCATCAGCCCGACCATCGCGCCCGTCGCGTCCTCGATGATGGCGATGCGGCCGACGTCGGGAATGTCGAACGGCGCGCGGTGCACTTTGCCGCCGTTCGCCTCGGCGTCTTTCGCACGCCGGTCGACATCGTCGACCTCGACATAGGAGAACCAGTGCGGCGGCGTGCCGGCCGGAACCATGCCCGTCATGTTCATCATGCCGGCGACCGGCGTGCCGCTGACCTTGGCGAGCCAGTAGCTGCCCTCCGGCATCTTCATCTCCTCGATCGCCCAGCCGAGCGTCTTGCCGTAGAAGGACTTTGCCTTCTCGACGTCCGCGGTCATGAGCTCGTTCCACATGAAAGCGCCGTGCGCCATCGTTGCCTCCGTTGCCGTTGCTGCGAGCCTAGCAAGTCTCCGTGGCGGCTGCGTGACCTCGCGCCCCAACTCTGCTACCACGCAAGGCAACTAACGAGGGCGGAGGCACAACATGGCCACATATCCCGAGATTCTTCTCCATATCGACGGCGAGTGGACGAAGGGAGCGGGCGGCAAATCGGAGCCCGTGCTCAATCCCGCGACGGGCGAGCCGATCGGCCAGGTGCCGCATGCAAGCCGCGCCGATCTCGATCGCGCGCTCGCCGCGGCGGCGAAGGGCTTCGCGCAATGGCGCAAGGTCTCGGCGCACGATCGCTACAAGCTCATGCGCAAGGCCGCCGACAATGTCCGCGCGCGGGCCGAGGAGATCGCCGAGTGGATGGTGCTGGAGCAGGGCAAGCCCCTTCTCGAGGCGCGGCTCGAGACGCTCGCGGGCGGCGACATCATTGATTGGTTCGCGGAGGAGGCGCGCCGCACTTATGGCCGCATCATTCCGGCGCGCGCCGACGGCGTGCAGCAGCTTGTCGTGAAGGAGCCGGTGGGCCCCGTCGCCGCCTTCACGCCGTGGAACTTCCCGATCAACCAGGCGGTGCGCAAGATCTCGGGCGCGGTCGCGGCCGGCTGCTCGATCATCTTGAAGGCGCCCGAGAACACGCCCGCATCAGTTCTGGGTCTCGTGCGCGCGTTCCTCGACGCGGGCCTTCCCGCGGGCGTCGTCAATCTCGTCTTCGGCGTGCCGGCGGAGATCTCCGAATATCTCATCCCGCACCCGACGATCCGCAAGGTCTCGTTCACGGGCTCGGTCGCGGTCGGCAAGCACCTCGCCGAGCTGGCGGGCCGCCACATGAAGCGCGTGACGATGGAATTGGGCGGGCACGCGCCGGCGATCGTGTTCGAGGACGCCGACATCGACAACGCGGTGAAGATCCTATCCGCCAACAAATACCGCAACGCCGGGCAGATCTGCATCGCGCCGACGCGCTTCCTCGTGCAGGAGAGCGTCTATCGCCCGTTCGTCGAGAAATTCATCGCCGCGACGAAGGCCGTGAAGGTGGGCGACGGCCTGCAAAAGGAAACGCGCATGGGGCCCTTGGCGCACGCGCGCCGGGTCGAGGCGATGGAGGGCTTCGTCGCCGATGCCGAGAAGCACGGCGCCAAGATCGAGACGGGCGGCCGCCGCAGCGGCAACAAGGGCTTCTTCTTCGAGCCCACGGTCATGACCGGCGTGCCGCTCTCGGCGCGCATCATGAACGAGGAGCCGTTCGGGCCGGTGGCGCCGATCGCGACCTTCGCCAAGGAGGAAGATGTCGTGGCCGAGGCGAACCGGCTCCCTTACGGGCTCGCGGCCTATGCCTATACGCGCTCGGCCAAGACCGCGGCGCGCCTCGGCGAGGCGATCGAAAGCGGCATGGTCTCGATCAATCACCACGGGCTCGCGCTGCCCGAGACGCCGTTCGGCGGCGTCAAGGATTCGGGCTACGGCTCCGAAGGCGGCTCCGAGGCGATCGAGGCTTTCCTCGCCACGAAGTTCATCACGCACCAGACCGCGGGCTGAGCGCCTTGAGCCGCCGCCGGAACTGGTGATATCCGAGGCCCAGCGCCGCCGCCGCGCGGCTCTGGTTGCCGCCGTTCGCGGCGAGCGCCGCGCGCAATAGCTCGGCCTCGTAGCGCCGCAGTTTCTCGCGGAAGCTTCCGTCCCCCTCACCCCAACCCTCTCCCCGGTGGGGAGAGGGAGTGGATCCGTGCGCGAACCCTCTCCCCTCTGGGGAGAGGGCAGGGTGAGGGGGAATCGCGGCCGCGTGCGACGCTGCCGGCCGCCATGGCGAGGCGAACGGATCGAGCAGGATGCGCTCCAACGGCTGCGCCGGATCGGGCGCGCGATAGAGGCTGCGCTCGACCGCGTTCTTCAGCTCGCGCACGTTGCCGGGCCAGTCGTGCTCCATGAGCTCGCTCATCGCGCGCTCGGAAAATCCGGCGAAATAGCCGCGGCCCAAGACGCGCGTCATGGCGCGCGCGAAATGCTCGGCAAGCAGCGGGATGTCTTCGCGCCGCGCGCGGAGCGGCGGCAACGTCACGACATCGAAGGCGAGGCGGTCCAACAGGTCGCTGCGGAATTTCTGCGCCTCGGCGAGCGCCGGCAGGTCGACGTTGGTGGCGGCGATGAGGCGCACATCGACGCTCAGCACCTCGTTGCCGCCGACGCGTGTGAAGCTGCCGTACTCGATGACGCGCAGCACCTTTTCTTGCACCGCGAGCGAGGCCGAGGCGATCTCGTCGAGGAAGATCGTGCCGCCGTCGGCGAGCTCGAAGCGCGATGGCCGCCGGCGCGTGGCGCCGGTGAAGGCGCCCGCCTCGTGCCCGAAGAGTTCGCTGTCGAGCAGCGTCTCGGCCAAGGCGGCGCAATTGACGGCATGGAACGGCTTGTCCCAGCGCGGCGAGAGGAGTGCCAACCGCGTCGCGATCAGCTCCTTGCCGGTGCCGCGCTCGCCGACCACGAGCACCGGCCGGTCCAGAGGCGCAAGCTGCGAGACCTGCGCCAGCACCTCGCGAAAGGCGGGCGCCTGCCCCACCAGCGGCGGCAGCTCAGGAATGGCGGAATCGGCCATGATATGGCGAATATAGTCACATTTTATGGCGAAATCCACCACATCTAAGAGACGGCCGAGACAATCTTTCCTGTTATTTCAAAGCGTTAACGATCTGGCACGGTCCCTGCAAAGACCCCGGCAGACCGATTTGCCGAGGACCGTCATGAGTATCTTCTCCCGCCTAGCCGACATCGTGAATTCCAACATCAACGCCATCCTCGACCGCGCGCAGGACCCGGAAAAGATCATCCGGCTCATCATCCAGGAGATGGAGGACACGCTCGTCGAGGTGCGTTCGCAGGCGGTGCGCACCATCGCCGAGAAGAAGGAGATGGAGCGCCGGCTCGAGGCGCTGCGGCGCGAGCGCGACGAATGGCAGCGCCGTGCCGAACTCGCACTGACGAAGGGGCGCGAGGATCTGGCGAAGGGCGCGCTCGGCGCGAAGGCGCGGCTTGAGGACAATCTCGCGCGCGAGGAGAACCAGCTCGCGCTCGTCGCATCGGCGCTCGACAAGCAGAACGACGACATCGCCCAGCTCCAGGCGAAGCTCGCCGACGCCAAGGCGCGCGAGAAGGGTCTGGCCGCGCGCCACAAGACCGCGTCCTCGCGCATCCGCATCCGCACCAATCTTTATGACGAGCGCATCGTCGACGCGTTCGCCCGCTTCGAGGAGGTCGAGCGCGCGCTCGACGAGGTCGAGGGCAAGGTTGAGGCGTTCGAGCTTGGCCGCAAGCCCGGCGTCGCCGACGAGATCGCCGGGCTCGAGAAGGACGCGCGCGTCGAGGAGGAGCTTGCCGCCTTGAAGGCGCGGCTCGGCAACCGGATCAAGCCGGCGTGATGGTCGTCCCATGATCCACGGAGCCTTCGTGTTCGTCCTCGGCATCATCTTCCTCGTCGTCGTCGCGCCCATCTGGATCGTCGCGCACTATCTCGTGCGCTGGCGCAAGAGCCGGCGGCTCTCGGCCGGCGACGAGAAGGCCCTGGCCGATCTCTACGACATCGCGCGCCGCATGGAGGGCCGCGTCGCCACGCTCGAGCGCGTGCTCGACGCCGAGGCGCCGGGCTGGCGCGCCAAGAGCGGAGACAAGTGATGTGGACCGATGCGCGCGCGCGCCTCTATCGCGATCCCGAGAACGGCATCATCGCCGGCGTCGCGGCCGGCATCGCGCGCTATTTCGGGGCCGAGCCGATCGCGATCCGGCTTGCCTTCGTGCTTGGGCTGTTCCTGTTCCTCGTGCCGGCGCTCGC
The DNA here is from genome assembly GCA_035518375.1 of Allostellaceae bacterium. Classification (GTDB taxonomy): domain Bacteria; phylum Pseudomonadota; class Alphaproteobacteria; order ATCC43930; family CGMCC-115725; genus DATJLY01. The sequence continues at coordinate 22,720 of DATIXQ010000025.1, forward strand.
GGCCTATATCGTGCTGTGGATCGCGCTGCCGCAGCGCCCGCCGGCGCTCTTCACCAATCGGGAGGACGAGGCGTTCTGGCGCGGCCTCGCCAACGAGCCCGATACGACGCTGCAGCATCTGCGCCATCGCTTCGGCGATCTCGAGGTGCGGCTGCGCGCGATGGAATCGCACGTTGCCTCGCCCGACTTCGACCTTCACCGCAAGTTCCGGGATCTGTGACGGAAATTGTCATTGCGAGGCGCCGCAGCAATCTCCCTCCGGGATTGCTTCGCTCCGCTCGCAATGACACAGAACACGAAGGTGATGCAATGCCGCTCATCTCATTCCTGCTCAATCTCGCCTGGCTCATCTGCGGCGGCGCGCTGATGGCGGTTGGCTGGCTCGTCGCATCAATCGTCATGGCGCTCACGATCGTGGGGCTGCCATGGGCGCGCTCGGCCTTCTCGATCGCGCGCTACAGCCTCCTGCCGTTCGGCCATCGCGTCGTCGAGCGCGCGCGCTGGACGGGCCATGAGGATCTCGGCACGGGCGCGCTCGGCGCCCTCGGCAACATCATCTGGCTCGTGCTCGCGGGCTGGTGGCTGGCACTCGGCCATCTCGGTGCGGCGCTCCTTCTCGCCGTGACGATCGTCGGATTGCCGTTCGCGTGGGCGCATCTCAAACTCGCGGGCCTCGCGCTCTGGCCGGTCGGGCGCATGGTGGTTCCGGCCGATGCGGTCCCGGCCTACGCGCGCTGGCGATGAGCGCGCGCGACCCGGCGGCGCTCGCGCGATGGGCGCTTGCGGCCTTCGCCAGCGGCAGCACGTTCGACGCTGAAAGCTTCATCGCGCCCGACTACGCCAATCTCGAAAGCGCGGACCGCTCGGACGCGCGCGGCGCGGACGAGTTCCGCGCGACGGTGGCGTGGTTTCACCGTGCCTTCGCCGATCTTCGCTACGACGAGGTGGCGCTTCTCGCCGATGACACGCAGGCGATCGCCTGGGTCGTGCTGCACGGCCGGCACGTGCACCCGTTCCTCGGCGTCCCGGCGGACGGGCGCACCTTCGCCGTCGAGCAGGTGCATCTCTTCCGCTGCGCCGGCGGCTGTCTCACCGGGCACCGCGCCGTGCGCGACGATCTACGGCTTCTGTTGCGGCTCGGCGCGCGCGTTGTGCTGCCCGACGGCAGCCCGCTCGCCGTCCATCACCGCGCCGCGAGCTGACGTGCCTCAGCGCGGGTCCATCGCGCCCGAATTCGCGGCGTAGTGCAGATGGACGGCAAGGCAGCGGTGGAACGAGGTCGGCGCCCGCCCCCGGCCCGGAGCGCGCGACACGACGATAGGGACGGGTGCAGGTGCGACCGCCGCGGCCGGAAACCGCGTCCAGGCGCGCTCATGCACGAAATACCAGCTCGTCTTGGTGAGTGCCTCGATGCCGACGATCGAGCTTGCCCATTTCCAGCTGTTGGTGACGAGCAAGCTGATGATGAAAGAGTCGAGCGTCGCGAAGAGCCGCCAGCTCAGGGTCTTCGCCATGGAGCGCTGCCACGACCGCGTGGCGACACGACGCGCGAATGGAATAACGAGATCGACGATCACCAAACCCCCGCAAGAATCCTAGCGGAGGCACGGCCATCTTCCTTCGTGTCAAATTTGGAGCCGCGCGAAGCGGCTCATCACGCTAGCGAACGATATCGAACTCGCGCTGGATCACGGTCATCGCCTCCTCGTAGGAGAAGGCTTCGCGCACCTCGGCCGCGAAATTGATGATGTCGTTCGGATGCCAGCCGTGCGCCTGCGCCACCGTCTGGCATGTCTCGAGCCGCCGCCAGATGTTGGCGCTGTCGAAGGAAACCTTGGGTCGCGTCATGACGGATGCCACCCGTGCAGAACGATCTTCAGTATATGCGGTTCCTGTGGCGGCGGCGATATCGCGGCCTTGGCGCGGGCCCTCCCACATTTTCAGGCCGCCGCGGTCGGCCAAGTTTAAATGGCGGCGCTTTTGTTTATTCGGCGCGATTTCTTCCTCAATCTCGCCCGTCGCGATCCGCCTGACATGAACCGCGTTGCCGATTACCTCGGCGGGCGCTTCTCGCTTCGGGTGCCGTGAGGGATCTACACGCGCCGGGAGAGAACGAGGGAGATGAGCATCGCCGCGCCCGCCAGAAGCATCATGACCGGGACGGTTTGGTGCTCGACCGACCGCCAGCGGCGGCGAGCTCTGGTAAGAAATCGCCTGTTCATCGCCGCGAAATGTGGCAGCGCTCAGGGCAGCGCGCAATGCGGCCATGCGACGCTGCCTGGCACGACTCCCGCCCGCCTCTTTCTTGTAAATGTTCTTGCTTTGTTCTAATATCGCGCCGCGATGCGCGCGGCCGTCAAAGCGGGAGTTCTGGCGCTTGCCGTGCTGCCCTGCGCCGAGGCCGAGGGCCCGGCGCCGGTCGGCGCGGCCGACGTATGCTTCACCTTGGCCGGCGAGGATTGCGGCGCCTTCGCCGTCGCGCGCATCAACGAGGCGCGCCGCACGCTCTTGGTCCAGGCCTATAACTTCACCGAGCCGCGCATCGTCGCAGCCGTGATCGCGGCGGCCGGGCGCGGCGTCGCCGTCACCGTGCTGGTCGACAAGATCACCGCCTCGCAGCGCGGCGAGGGCGTCGACGCGGTGGCCGCCGCCGGCATCCCGACCTTCGTCGATCGGAGCCCGCGCATCGCCCACAACAAGGTGATGGTGATCGACGGCGAGATCGTGCTGACCGGCTCCTTCAACTGGTCGGTCAGCGCCGAGCGCGTCAACGCCGAGAACCTTCTCGCGGTGCGCTCGTCCGAGCTTGCCGCCTACTATGCCGAGAACTTCGCCCGCCGCCGCGCCGCCTCGACCGCCTACGCGCGGGAGTGAATTTACCGAACGAACGGAATATTGCCTTTGACAGACCCAACGCTAAGGCCTGATGACGCTCACGATGGCGATGCAGCCAACTAACAGCGCAAAGCACTCTATTAGCCGCCTTCGGTATTGGCGTCCCCTCTCAGTTAGATCAGCCGGGTAAGTGACCGCGTTTAGAGGATTTACCGCAACCCAAGCCCGAAACGGCGCATCCGGCTTGCGGCATCGCGAGGCCCGGATCGTGTAGTACAGCATGGCCGGAATCGAGAACGCGATGCCCGCTTCAGCGAGGTCAGCGAGCGCCCATCTCATGGCTCGAACCCAATCCATTTCAAAAGCCCTGACGGTCATCAAATTTTATTTCCGATAGACCTTCCGCGCCGCCTCGGCGCTGACATAGCCGTCGGCCACGTCGTTACTGACCGCCTCGGCGCTGCGCTCGGCCGCGCCTCCATAGCCGCCGCCGCCGCTGCGCTCGAAGCGGATCACGTCGCCCGCCTTCAAGGCGCGTGTCTCGATCGGACCCAGCTCCTCCGCGCCGTTGCCGCCGGGATTGAGCACGACGCGCGAGGCCTTGGGCGACGATCCGCCGGCGAGGCCCCACGCGACGAAGCGGTGATTGGCCGAGCGTACGGTGAGCGTGCTGTCCTCCAGCATCTCGTACTCGCGCGCATAGCCCATGCCGCCGCGCTGGCGCCCGGCGCCCGCCGAGTCCGGCACGAGCTCGAAGGCGCGCACGCGGATCGGGTATTCGCTCTCGATGATCTCGACCGGCGTGCCGGGCGTGAAATGGCACATCGCCATCACCATCGGCGTGCCGTCATGCGTCGCGGTCCCGCCGAGCGAGGTGTTGAGGAGCTCGTAGAGCACCGCGGGCTTGCCCGTGCGCGCCTTGCGATAGCCGATCGAGATGGCGCCGGAGCCGAGGCCCGAGGGCGCCACCGCGCGCGCGGGATTGAGCTGGCCCAGCGCCGCGAGCACGACGTTGTATGTGAGATGCGCGCTCGGAAAATAATGGTTCACCGTGGCCGGATGGCGTGGGCTCACGACGAGGCCGGGTGGGATCACGAACTCGACCGCGGTTCCGATCCCGTCATTGACCGGGATGGTCGGATCGGTCGTCGCGAGCACGGCGAGCATGGAGACGGCCTTCGCGGTCGAGGTGACGAGGTTGACCGGACCCAAGGTCTGCGGCGAGGAGCCCGAGAAATCGAGCACGAGCCGGTCGCCCGTCTTCTTGGCGCGGACGTGAAAGCGCACGCGCTTGTCTTTTTGCGCCCCGTCGTGATCGAGGAAGCCCTCGGCTTCGCTCTCGCCGTCTTTCCAGCGCGCAAGCTCGGCCTTGAGGCGTTGTCCCGCAAGCTCCATCAGGCTCGCCATCACCGCGCGCACGGTTTCGGCGCCGTATTCCTCGCACAACGCCGCGAGCCGCTCGCCGCCGATGCGCGTCGCGCCCACCTGCGCGCGGAGATCGCCGAGCACGACTTCGGGGATGCGGCTGTTGTTGGCGATGATCGCCTCGACGTCGCGGTCGATGCCGGCGGCGCTCTGGAACCGCACCGGCGGGAGCAGCAGCCCGTCATGGAAGATCTCGCGCGCGGCCGCGCCCGACGAGCCCGGCACGAGCCCGCCGACATCGGCCTTGTGCGCGACGCTCACGCCAAATCCAACGACGCGGCCGTCGTGGAAGCATGGGCTCACCGCGACCATGTCGGGCACGTGCGAGCTGCCGGCGCGGTACGGGTCGTTGGTGATGAAGCT
>DATIXQ010000026.1:0-72506 GCA_035518375.1 Allostellaceae bacterium
ACCGACGCGGTCGATCAGCATCCGCACTGCGTGCTGCTTCTGGACGAGATCGAGAAGGCGCATCCCGATCTCTTCAACATCCTCCTCCAGATCATGGATTACGGGAAGCTCACCGACCACAACGGCAAGACGGTGGATTTCCGCAACGTCATCCTGATCATGACGACGAACGCGGGTGCCTCCGACCTGGCGAAGCCGGCGATCGGCTTCGGCAGCGACGTCCGCACCGGCGACGACGAGGAGGCGATCAACCGCCTGTTCACGCCGGAGTTCCGCAACCGGCTCGATGCGGTGATCTCGTTCTCGGCGCTGGCGCCGGAGACGATCGGCCGCGTCGTCGACAAGTTCATCCTCCAGCTCGAGGAGCAGCTTGCCGATCGCAACGTCACGATCGAGCTCGACGATGGCGCGCGGCAGTGGCTCGCGGAAAAGGGCTACGACAAGCTCTTCGGTGCGCGGCCGCTGGCGCGCATCATCCAGGAGCACGTCAAGAAGCCGCTGGCGGAAGAGCTGCTGTTCGGCAAGCTGCAGAAGGGCGGCATCGTGCGGGTGAAGCGCGAAGACGATAAGCTCACCTTCACCTTCATCGAACAGCCGGGCCCGCGGCTACCGGCGCCGAAGGAACCCGAATACGTCGAGTGACGCACGCCGCCGCCGCGACGCCGCGTAGCGTCGATATCGAGCACGCTATTCGATCACCTCGTCGGCGCCCGCGAGCACCGATTCCGGCATGTCGAGGCCGAGAGCCTTCGCCGTCTTCATATTTATGATGAACTCGAACTTCGTGGGGAGCTGGACCGGCAGGTCCGCCGGGTTGGCGCCCTTGAGGATGAGGTCGATGTAAGCGGCCGCACGCCGGAATAGGTCCGGCGCATTGTTTCCGAACGAAGCGAGCCCGCCGCTTTCCGCGAAATAGCGATCGCCATAGACCGCGGGGAGTCGATGCTTCGCCGCGAGCGCGGCGATGAGGTCACGGTTGCCGAGTGTTACGGCATGCGGCGCGACGATAAGGCCGCCCTGCTGCGCGGCGGCGAAATTGGTGATGACACGCTCGATGTCGGCGCCGTTCCGCACAGCCAGCGCCGTAAACTCGATCTTGAATGTTGGCGCGGCGCCTTCGGCCGCGTGCATGAAGCCCACGTTGGGAGCCGCGTCCGGATCGAAAATGAATCCGACGCGCCTGACCTTTGGCGCGATCTCGGTAAGTACCTGGAGCCATTTTGCGCCGACCGAGTTTTCAAAATTGGCGAAGCCGGTCAAGTTTCCGCCCGGGCGGGAAAGACTCGCGGCAAAGCCGCTGCCGATCGGGTCGCCGACGAAAGCGAATACGATCGGTATGGTCCGGGTTTCCTGCTGCAGGATTGCCGTGACCTGATTGGTGCTCGGAATGATGACGTCGGGCTTCAACTCGATCAGCTGCTTGGCAAACGTGCGGGCGGCGACCGGGTCGGCGCCCGCCCAGCGAAAGTCGATGCGTATGTTGCGGCCCTCCTTCCAGCCTACGCGCTCCAATCCTTCGCGTAGGGCGACGACATTGGCCTGTGCCTGTATGTCGCCTTCCGGGTAGCCCATCAGCACGCCGATCCGACGCATGGGCGCGTCTTGCTCGGCGCGGGCTGAAAATGGCGCCGACGCTGTGCCGATGGCGAGCGCCGCCAAGAAATTCCGTCGCCTCATGCGGTCCCCCTCGGCGTGGCACCCGACCCAAATCAAGGTAACGAAACTTTGACAGTACTCAACAGCGGTCACACCTCCTGTCGCCGAAGGGTGTGATTATTCCGCCGTTTCACACTTGAACGGCGAAAGCGCTTCCTCGAGCGCCTCGATCTCGTGCTCGACCGCATGGCGCTCGCGCACGAGGAAATCCTCGACCGCGCGCTGGAATCCGGCATCGCGGATCCAGTGCGCGCTGTAGGTCGCGCACGGCAGGTATCCGCGCTGGATCTTGTGCTGGCCTTGCGCGCCGGCCTCGACGCGCTTCAAGCCGCGCGCGATCGCGAAGTCGATGGCGCGGTAGTAGCACGCCTCGAAATGCAGGAATGGGAAATCGCCGACGCAGCCCCAGTTGCGGCCATAAAGCGTCTCCGTGCCGATGAGATTGAGGGCTCCGGCGACATAGCGGCTGCCTTGGCGCACCATGACGAGCGCCACCCGGTCGGCCATGCGCGCGCCCAGAAGGTCAAAGAACTCGCGCGTCAAATAGGCCGAGCCCCATTTCCGGTCGGATGTCGACATGTAGAAGCGGAAGAACGCATCCCAATGCTTCTTCTCGATGGCGCTTCCGGTCAGTGTCTCGATCTCGAGCCCGCCGGCCATGGCGTCGCGCCGCTCGCGCCTGATCTGCTTGCGCTTCCTTGAGGTAAGCGCCTCGAGGAAATCGTCGAAGTCGCGATAGCCGTTATTTTCCCAGTGGAACTGCCGGCCGATGCGCTGGAGGAAGCCCGCCTGGCCGAGCCGCTCCCATTCGGCTTCGGTCGGGAACGTCACGTGGAGCGATGACACTTTCCGTCGCCGCGCCACCTCGACCAGCGCCGCGACCAGAAGATCGGCGCAGTCGGGCGTGGCGGCCGGGTGGAGGAGGAGACGCGGACCGGTCGCCGGCGTGAACGGCACGCACGCCTGGAGCTTCGGGTAATAGTGCCCGCCCGCGCGCTCCAGCGCCGAGGCCCAGCCGTGGTCGAAGACGTACTCGCCGTAGGAGTGGCTTTTGAGATAAAGCGGCACGGCGCCGAGGAGTTGGCCCTCGCCGTTCTCGAGCAGCAGGTGCTGCGGCAGCCATCCGGTTCGCGCCGTGGCTGAGCCCGACGCTTCGAGCGCTTCGAGGAATGCGTGGCTGAGGAACGGGTTTTCGGGCCCGGCGCAAGCATCCCACGATGCCGCCGGAACATCGGCGAGCTTTTCCACCATGCGCACGCTCAAGCGTTCGCCGCCGTCGGCCATGCGTCCTCGCCTTTCGCTCAATCCTGCGCCGCCCCGAAGCATACTCGTCCGGGGCGCCGCCGCGAAAGCGCCGCAATCGCCTTTTATGGAGTCGCCATGAGCTTTCGCTCCGCCATCCTCGCGCTGGTGCTGTGTCTCCTTGGGGCGGCACCGCAATCGCACGCGGCGCTCTTAGGCGACGCCGCGGTGCCCTATCGCGCCGAGCGCACTGTCACCGTCGACGGGCGTACCTATTCCGGCGCGGTCGAGTCCACGCCCGGCCATCAGCGTCACGAGCAGGACCTGCTTGGCATGCACGACGTGTTCCTGCTCGACACTGCGGCGGCCAAGGGCTTTCTCGTGCTGCCGTCGGTCAAGACCTATGTCGAGTTCCCGTTCCCGCCGCTCATGGCGGAGCTCGATTCCGAGGATTTATTGAGCGACCCGGTCGGACAGGAGAAGGTTGCGGGTGTCTCCGCCACGAAATACCGGGTCGATCACAGGGCGGCTGACGGCAGCCACGCCAAGGGGTTTCTCTGGCTTGCGCGCGGCGGCATCCTGGTCAGGCTCCAGGTGATGATAATGCGCGCCCATGACGGAAGGCCGATGCAGATCGAGATGGAGCTGTCGCATCTCGTGACGGGTCCGGTCGATCCCGCGCTCTTCATCCTGCCGCAGGGCTTTGCGCGCCTTCCAGCCGGCGCGCTTGGCCCGCTCCTCGGCGGCAAGCCGCCTTCCTGAGCCTGGCCTTTAGGCTTGTCCCCTCCGCACGCGCTCCGGCGAAAATGGAGCGCGGCGGATACGGTCGCCGGTGGCGTCGAAGATCGCGTTGCCGATCGCCGCTGCGATCGGCCGGGTCGAGGGTTCGCCGGCGCCCGACGACGGCGCGTCGCGGCGATCGAGCAGCACGATGTCGATCTGCTCTGGCGCGTCCGTGATGTCGAGGATCGGATAGGTTTTCCAATCGACGCTCGTCACCTTGCGCGTATCGAACCTAACCTCCTCGTGGATCGAGCGGCTGGTCCCTTGTACGACATTGCCCTCGATCGTGTTGCGCAGGAGACCGGGATTGACGATGCGGCCGCAATCGTGTGCGACAGTGGCGCGCACGACCCGCACCTTGCCGGTGCGGCGGTCCACTTCGACCTCGACGGCGGCGGCGACGATGGTCGGGTGCCGCAGCGTATAGGCGAAGCCGCGGCCGCGCACGAGATCGGCGCTGTCGTTTCTATGCGTTGACGCGACACGGCTCTGCCACCCGAATTTCTGTGCTGCCGCCTGAACCACCTCCCGGTCGCGTCCCGGCGGCAAATGCCGGAGCCTGAATTCGACCGGATCGGCGCCAGCCGCGAACGCGACTTCGTCGATGAACGATTCGTGCGCGAAGCACACTTGCGGTCCGCACGGATCGCGCATGTGCGCGGTCCTCAGCGGCGACGCGCGGTCGAGCAACGGCGGAATCGTTTCCCATGCCTGGAGGATGTTCGGAATTTCGTACGCGTGCTCGGGATGGCCGAACCCGTCGAGCGAATGGAGCGGCACACCCCAGGTCATGCCGATCAGGCTATGGGCCGGTTCCGATTCGTTGCTGTTGATGTCGACCCGCGAGAAGCCCTTGCTCTCGAAATGGTAGGCGACGAGCTTGCCGTTGCCATCGAGGCCGGCGCGGCCGCGGTGGATCGAGGCGGGCGCCTTCGGATCCCAGCCGATGCCTTCGGCCCGCATTCCCTGCACGCGCACCGGCCGGCCAACGATCTGCGACAGGACCGCGGCCTCGAGCGCGGCGTCGCCGGCGTCGTTGCGGCCATAGGAGCCGGGCCCGGTGCGCCAGATCGCGCGGACCTTGTCGACGGGAATGTCGAGGATCGCGGCCACCCCGTCGCGTGCGTAGTGCGGCTTTTGCGAGCCGGTCCAGATCGTGACGGCGCCGTCCTTGAACGAGGCGACGGCGCAGGCAGAGCCCATGCTGGCGTGCGACTGGAACGGCCATTCGTAGTCCGCCTCGACGCGCTTTGCCGCGCCGGCGAGCGCCGCCTCGACATCGCCGCGCTTCTGGTTTTTGTCTTCGTCGCGCTTGCGTGTCGCCGACTTGCGGATGTGATCGTAGAGCTCCTCCTGCGATGCGAAGACGGGTGCGGGCTCGGACCATTTCGCCTTGAGCGCTGCGCTGGCGCGAACGGCATTCCATTCCTTCTCGGCGACGACGGCGAGAAAGCCGTTCTTCGCGACAACGCGGACGCCCGCGATGCCGCGCGGCGACTCCTCGTCCACCGCGACGAGGGTGGCCCCGGCAACCGGCGGGCGGATCACGCGCGCATGCAGCATCCCCGGCACGCGCACGTCGGTCACGTATTCGTGCCGCGCGAACACTTTCGCGGCGACGTCGCGGCGCGGCGGCGAAGTGCCGATCACCTTGTAGCCGGCAGGATCTTTGAGCGGCGCCTTGCTGTCGATGTCGAGATCGTTGCCGAGCTTGCCGTTCCACGGCACTTGCAGCTCGAAATAGCCGCCGCCGATCAGCTTGCCATAGCTGACGCTCTTGCCGTTGCCGGAGACGACGCCATCCGCAACGCTGAGTTGGTCAGGGGCCGCGCCGAGACGCTTTGCCGCCATGGCAAGAAGTGCCTGGCGCGCTTCGGCCGCGGCGTGCCGCATCGCCTGGCCGCCTTTGAAGATGCCGGTGCTGCCGCTGGCGCCGCCTTGGTTGATTGTGGCCGCCGTGTCGCCCATCACCACAGCTACCTTGTCGGCCGGCAGGTCGAGCTCTTCGGCGACGATCTGCGCGATGCCGACGTCGGTCCCTTGGCCGCCGTCGATCTTGCCGAAATAAGCCGTGACGGCTCCGTTCTCGTGCACGGCGAGATAGCTGTCGAGCCGGCGCGGATCGAGCGGAGGCCTGCCTTTGCCGCCCCGCATGACGCCTTGCGTCTGAGCAAGAGCGGGAACCGTGAAGCTCACCACGAGCGCGCCCGACCCGGCGAGGATGGCACGGCGATTGACCTCGGTCATCGTCATCGCGTCCTCCCTCAAGCCTGCGCCGCGCGCTTCACTGCGCGCAGAATCGCCACGTGCGTGCCGCATCTACATTTGAGGCCGCTCAGCCCTTCGCGGATTTCGGCGTCGGTCGGATGCGGGTTCTTCTGCAACAGCGCCGCCGCGGTCATGATCCAGCCGTTGATACAGTAGCCGCATTGCGGCACGCCCTCGGCGACATAGGCCGCCTGAAGCGGATGGGGATGCTGTGGCGTGCCCAGCCCGGCCAGGGTCGTGACCTTGGCGCCGTCGACGGCCGAGAGCGGCGTCACGCAGGAGCGCACCGCCGCGCCGTTGACATGCACCGTGCAGGCGCCGCATTGCGCCAGACCGCAGCCGAAATGCGGATTGCTCATTCCGAGCTCGTCGCGAAGCGCGTAGAGGAGCGGCATGTCCCGGTCTTCGACTTCGAGCGTGTGCCGCTTGCCGTTGACCTCGATGCGGATTTGCCCGGCCATCCCGCCACCCTCCCAGGTCATTGATCGGCGGAGCCTAGCGCGCTCCCCCCGCTAAGCAATCTGGCCAAGGGAGGGGCCAAAAAAAAACCGGCCTTCGCGAACGAAGGCCGGCAGTCAACTGCGCGTGGTCCCTCGCCGGCAAGCGAGGGTATGGCGTTCTAGGCCGCGATTTCGGCGGCCATCCCCGCCGAAGCAGACAAAAAAAGGGGGTGCGACCGAAGTCGCACCCCTAAAGACTGCCTCAAGAGCGCGGCGCCAGCCGGGAGGCTTTAGCTGGGGCCGCGCCGCGATCAGCTGCAGCCGCTAGTGCTGCCGCATGTGTCGCATTTGAGGCAGGTTCCGTTCCGTACCAGGGTGAAGTTGCCGCAGTCGCCGCAACTGTCGCCCTCATAACCCTTGGCCTTTGCGACGCGGATCTGCTCGATCCTGGCCGCCATGACCACCGTGCGCGCATCGGGCTCCGCGATGGCGGCGACCGCAAGCCCCTGCGCCACGTCCACCGCCGTTGCCGACGCGGTGGCAGTCGCGAGGCTCGCGGTCGCGCCGTTCGCCCCTCCTTGCAGCACGGTCAGTCGGCTGCGGACGTATCCGGTCGAGGCCATGCGTTGCACCATCGCCGCCACGCCGCCGCCGTCGGGAAGCGTCGACTCGGCACTACCCTTGCCGACCGTGTCCGGCATAACGTCGCCGGGCTGCACATGAGCGAGGTCGTTGCGCCCGAGGTAAGAAATCGCGAGCTCGCGGAAGATGTAGTCGAGCAGCGAGGTTGCCATCTTGATCGCATCATTGCCCTCGACGATGCCCGCCGGTTCGAACCGCGTGAAGGTAAAGGCTTCGACGAACTCCTCGAGCGGCACGCCGTATTGCATCCCGATCGAGATCGCGATCGCGAAATTGTTCATGAGCGAGCGGAAGGCCGAGCCTTCCTTGTGCATGTCGATGAAGACTTCGGCGAGCGCGCCGTCCTCGTACTCGCCGGTGCGCAGATAGACCTTGTGGCCGCCGACCATCGCTTTCTGGGTATAGCCCTTGCGCCGCTGCGGCAGACGCTTCCGCTCGCTTCGCGGCAGCACGCGCTCGATGATGCGCTCGACGATCCGCTCGGCGACGAGCGGCACGCGCGCGGCGGGCGCGCGCTCGACAAGCGCGTCGGCCTCTTCGTCCTCGTCCTCGAACAGCGCCGACTGCAACGGCTGCGACAGCTTCGAGCCGTCGCGGTAGAGCGCGTTCGCCTTCAACGCGAGCTGCCAGGACAGCATGTAAGCCGACTTGCAGTCCTCGACCGACGCGCTGTTCGGCATGTTGATCGTCTTCGAGATCGCGCCCGAGATGAAGGGCTGCGCCGCGGCCAGCATGCGGATATGGCTCTCGACCGAGAGGCAGCGCTTGCCGTTCCGGCCGCACGGATTGGCGCAGTCGAACACGGCCAGATGCTCGGGCTTCAGGTGCGGCGCGCCTTCGAGCGTCATGGCGCCGCAGCAATAGGTGTTGGCGGCCTCGATCTCGCTCTTGCTGTAGCCGAGCGCCTGCAGCATGTCGAAGGCGGCATCGGCCATCTGCTCGGCGGTGAACCCGAACGCGGTGCGGCAAAACTCCTCGCCGAGCGTCCACTTGTTGAAGGCGAACTTGATGTCGAAGGCCGAGACCAGCGCCTGTTCCAGGACCTCGATCGCGCCGTCCGTAAAGCCCTTGGACTTGAGCTGGCGGTGATTGACCGCGGGCGCGTCCTTCAACGTGCCGCGTCCCACGGCGTACTGCGTGATCGTCTCGATCTCGTGCGCGCCGTAGCCGAGCGTGCGCAGCGCCTCGGGCACGCCGCGATTGATGATGCGGAAATAGCCGCCGCCGGCGAGCTTCTTGAATTTGACGAGCGCGAAGTCGGGCTCGACGCCGGTCGTGTCGCAATCCATGACGAGGCCGGTCGTGCCCGTGGGCGCGATCACGGTTGCCTGGGCGTTGCGATAGCCGTGCTGCTCGCCAAGCGCGAGCGCGCTGTCCCAGGCGCGCTTGGCCGCTTCGACGAGCGCGGGGTCGGGGCAATTCGCGGCATCGAGCGGGACGGGCGCGATCGAAAGCCGCTCGTAGCCCTCCGCGTCGCCGTGGGCCGCGCGGCGATGGTTGCGGATGACGCGCAGCATCGGCTCGCGGTTCGCGGCGAAGCCGGCGAACGGACCGAGCTCGCCCGCCATCTCGGCCGATGTCGCATAGCCGACACCGGTGAGGATCGCGGTCAGCGCCGCGCAGAGCGCACGCCCCGCGTCGCTGTCATAAGAGAGGCCCGCCGCCATCAGGAGCCCGCCGAGATTGGCGTAGCCCAGGCCCAGCGTGCGGTACTCGTAGCTGAGCCGCGCGATCTCGCGTGATGGGAACTGCGCCATCAGCACGGAAATCTCGAGCGTGATGGTCCAGAGCCGGATGGCATGCTCGTACGCGGGAATGTCGTAGCTGCCGTCCTCGCGCCGGAACGCCAGGAGATTGAGCGAGGCGAGATTGCATGCCGTGTCGTCGAGGAACATGTATTCCGAGCACGGATTCGACGCGTTGATGCGACCGCTCGCGGGACAGGTGTGCCATTCGTTGATGGTCGTGTCGTACTGCAGGCCCGGATCGGCCGAGGCCCAGGCGGCGTAGCAGATCTTGTCCCAAAGCTCGCGCGCCTTCAGCGTCTTCGCGACCTTGCCGTCGGTACGCCGCGTCAGGCGCCACTCGCCGTCCTCGCGCACGCGCTCGAGGAAATCGTGCGACACGCGCACCGAGTTGTTGGAGTTCTGGCCCGAGACGGTGAGATAGGCCTCGCTGTCCCAATCGGTGTCGTAGGTCCTGAACTCGATCGAGCTGTGGCCTTGCTCGGCGAACTGGATGACGCGCTGGACATAGTTCTCCGGGATCATGGCGCGCCGCGCCGCGCGGATCTCGCGCTTCAGGGCCGCGTTCCTCGCCGGATCGAAGCGGCCTGCGCCGAGCGCTTCGGCGGCAACGCCGTGGCAGGCCGCTATGATGAGGTTCAGGTGCTTTTCCGCGAGCTTCGAGCCGGCGACGAGCGCCGCCACCTTCTGCTCCTCGACCACCTTCCATTCGACATAGGTCTCGATGTCGGGATGGTCGACGTCGACCGTCACCATCTTGGCCGCGCGCCGCGTCGTGCCGCCGGACTTGATGGCGCCGGCGGCGCGGTCGCCGATCTTGAGGAAGCTCATCAGGCCCGAGGAGCGTCCGCCGCCCGAGAGCCGCTCGCCTTCGCCGCGCACCTTCGAGAAATTCGAGCCGCTGCCCGAGCCGTACTTGAAGATGCGTGCCTCGCGCACCCACAGATCCATGATCCCGCCTTCGTTGACGAGATCGTCGCTGACCGACTGGATGAAGCAGGCGTGCGGCTGCGGATGCTCGTAGGCGCTCTCCGACAGGCGCAATTCGCTGGTCTTGTAGTCGACGTAGTGGTGCCCTTGCGCCGGCCCGTCGATGCCGTAGGCCCAATGGAGCCCGGTGTTGAACCACTGCGGCGAGTTGGGCACGCCCATCTGCTTCGCGAGCATGAAGCAGGTCTCGTCGTAATAGGCGCGGGCGTCAGCCTCGCTATCGAAATAGCCGCCTTTCCAGCCCCAGTAGGTCCAGGTGCCGGCAAGCCGGTGGAACACTTCCTTGGCGCTCGTCTCCGAGCCCGAGCGCGCCGTCGCCGGCTGGTCCTCGGCGGGCATGTGCCGCCACAGCCACTCCGGCACGTCTTGCTCCGCGACCGCCGTCAGCTTCGCCGGCACGCCCGCCTTGCGGAAATATTTTTGCGCGAGGATGTCGCACGCGACCTGGCTCCAGAAGGCCGGCACTTCGATGTCGGGCTGGTGGAAGACGCGAGAGCCGTCGGGGTTGCGGATTTCGCTCGTCGCCTTGCGGAACGCGATGCCGTGATAGGGGTCTTTGCCAGCGGCCGTGAAGCGACGCTCGATGCGCATTTGTGGCGTTCCCCCGAAAGTACCAGGCTTTACCGGTGCTTCCCACCACCCGTTGGGCCACACCGTGTGTCAGAACACAAAGTCTGGCCCTAAACGCGCGAGAGCGTCAAGCCTCAAATTCGCCATAGGACAGAAATCCTGCCCCAATATCTTGGGTAATACGTCTTGACCCGAAGGCCTATGTTGTGGGCGTGCCCGCGAAACAGAGCACGTAGCCGTCGGGGTCGAGGACATAGAAATCGCGCGTGCCCCACGCGGTCGGCGCGAGCGGCTTGATGATGGCGGCGCCCTTGGCGGCGCAGGCCGCGTGGAATTCGTCGATTCCGGCGACGGCAGCATAAAGATCGAGATGCTCGTTGGCGCGGCGATGTTGGCGCTCGGCGTCGTTCTTGGGCGCGCACTTCAGATGGAGTTCGAAGCCGTCGCGTGTCCCGACCGCATAGAAGCCGCCCCACGGCGTGCCAAACGTGAAGCCGAGCACGTCGCGGTAAAAGGCAATCGCGCGGTCGAGGTCGTCGACCAGGAATTGCGGCGCGAGCGAGGTGAGGCGCGGCGTGTCGCTCACGGTTCGGTCGCCCCCGCGCGCCGGTAGAGCACTTTGCCGCAGGCATGGCAGCAAAGTTCGGGCGGCAGCGCGACGTGCTCCCGCGGCGGCTCGGGCTTCGGCTCCTCGAAGCCTTCGAGATCGGGAAAGATGACGCAGCACGCGCACACCGAGCCGTTGCTGCCGGCGTCATAGAGCCGCAGCATCTCCTCGCTCCAAGGCGCGTCGCAGAAGACGCAGCGCGGCCGTGTGTCGGGCTCGAGATTTGCCATCCGCGCGATGTTAGCAGCGGGTGCCGCGCGCTGCGATAGGCGCCAGATGACCCGCGCTGACGAGCATCCTATAGTGTGCCGCGGCAGCGAGAGATCGCGACGAGGAGGGCACCCATGAAGATCTGTTGGTTCAATGACAATCGTCTCGGGCTCGTGAAGGGCGACCGCGTCCTCGACGTGACGAAGGCGCTCGAGAAGCTGCCGAAGCTCACCTATCCCTATCCCAAGGGCGATCCGCTCATCACCAACCTCGAGCGCATGAAGCCCGAGATCCTCGCGGCGTCCGAAGGCGCGTCCTCGGTCGCGGTGAAGGACGCGAAATTCCTCTCGCCGGTCCCGTCGCCGACCAAGATCATCGGCACGCCGACGAACTACATGGACCATCGCGAGGAAGCGCAGCAGCAGCGCGAGGTGTTCAGCGGCGGCGTGCCGAACCGCTACACCGGCTCGATCGAGGAGCAGGGGCTGTTCCTCAAGGCGAACAGTGCGCTCGTCGGCACCGGCGAGGGCGTGCGCCTGCGCTTTCCCGACCGCCGCACCGACCACGAGATGGAATTGGGCGTCATCATCGGCAAGAAATCGACCAACATCGGCAAGGCCGAGGCGCTGTCGATCGTGGCGGGATACTGCATCGCGCTCGACATGGTGGTGCGCGGCTCGCAGGACAGGAGCTTCCGCAAGTCGATCGACACCTATGCCGTCGCCGGTCCGTGGTTTGTCACGCCCGACGAGATTGGCGATCCGCAGAATCTCGATTTCTCGCTCGCGGTGAACGGCGCGGTGAAGCAGAAGTCCAACACCAAGATGATGATCATGGACCTCGTCACGCAGATCTCCTGGGCTTCGACCTACTACACGCTGTGGCCGGGCGACATCATCATGAGCGGCACCTGTGCCGGCGTGAGCCAGGTGAAGCCGGGCGACGTCATGCACTGCGAGATCGAGAAGATCGGCGCGGCCGACGTTCGCGTCGTCGCCATCGACTGACATGACCATCGGCACGCGTATCATGACCTGGCTCCGGGGCGAGCCCGTGGGCACGGACGCGTTCGGCAACCGCTACTTCCGCGACAAGCGGCATCTGCCGCGCGCGGGAGGCGGCGGGCGGGGAAGCCGCGAGAAGCGCTGGGTGCTCTATGCCGGCCCGGCCGATGCCTCGCGCGTGCCGCCGGAATGGCATGCCTGGCTCCATCACACGGTGGACGAGGTGCCGAAGGACGGCGGCAAGCTGCATTATTCCTGGCAGAAGCCGCACCAGCCCAACCTCTCCGGCACGCCCAAGGCCTACCGTCCGCCGGGCTCCGTGCTCGTTGGCGGCCCGCGCGAGCGCACCACCGCCGATTACGAGCCGTGGCGTCCCGACGAGGAGACGGCGCAATGAGCCGCAACGCCGTCGAAACGGTGATGGGCGCGGTGGTACTTATTGTCGCCGCGCTTTTCCTGTTCTTCGCCTACACGACGAGCCAGGTGCGTGCCGTCTCGGGATACGAGCTGACGGCGCGCTTCAACCGCGTCGAGGGCTTGCGCGACGGCGGCGACGTGCGCATCAGCGGCATCAAGGTCGGCTCGATCGTCTCGCAGACGCTCGACCCGAAGAACTTCGTCGCCGTCGTCACGATGAGCATCGATCCGTCGATCAAGCTTCCGGTCGATACGGTCGCGACCATCACCTCGGCGGGGCTGTTCGGCGACAAGTACCTGTCGCTCGAGCCCGGCAATGAGGACGACAACATCAAGCCCGGCGGCGAGATCGAGCATACGCAGTCGCCGATGAGCCTCGAATCGCTCATCGGCCAATACATCTTCAGTCAGCAGCCGGCGCAGAAGGGCGGAGGCGGGGCGCAGGGCGGAGCGCCGCCAGCGGCGACCCCGGGCGCCGCGGCGCCGGCAGGTCCGGCAGGCAATGGCACCCTCCCGCCCGCGAAGTGAGCCGGTCCAACACTGGGACCCCGAACGCTATCGCCGCAATGCATCGTTCGTCGCGGCCGGCGGCGCGCCCGTGCTCGAGCTGCTGGCGCCGCAGCCGGGCGAGCGCATCCTCGACCTCGGTTGTGGCGAGGGGGCGCTCACCGCTCTCATTGCCGAGCGCACCGAGGTCGTAGGCGTCGACGCCAGCGCCGAGCAGGTGGCCTCGGCGCGGGCCCGTGGCCTCGACGCACGCGTGATGGACGCGGCGGCGCTGCCGTTCGAGCACGAGTTCGACGCCGTCTTCAGCAACGCGGCGCTCCACTGGATCAAGGATCTCGACGCCGTGGTCGCGGGCGTGCGCCGGGCTTTGAAGCCGGGCGGCCGCTTTGTTGCCGAGATGGGGGGCGAGGGCAACGTCGCGATCATGCGCGAGGCGATGCATCGCGTGTTCGCACGGCACGGCGTCGATGTCGCCGCCGCCGACCCGTGGCGCTTCCTCTCGGTCGCGGAGGGGCGTGCGCTCCTCGGGCGGCACGGCTTCGCCGTTCGCTTCATCGAGCTCATCCCGCGCCCGACGCCACTCCCGGGCGCGCTCGGGGATTGGCTCGACACGTTCGCCGAGACCTTCCTCAAGCGTCTGCCCGAGGCGCAGCGCGGCCCTGTAAAAGCCGAAATCGAGGAGCATCTAAAGGACCGGCTGCGCGACCCGGCCGGGCGCTGGACGGCGGATTATGTCCGGCTGAGGTTCGCGGCCGAGCTTGCCTCCGGGACGTGATCCGATGGCGCCGAAGAAACTCGACCTGCCGACCTGGCGCACGCCCGCGGGCGAGGCGGTCTCGTGCCTCGACAAGATCAAGGTTTTGAACGAGAACCTCGAAGAAATTCGCGTCCTCGCGCAAGAGGCGCTCGAGGATGCGGTGCTCATGGGGGCGGACGAGCAGCAGTTCAAGAAAGTTCTGCATATGATCGCAGAACTAATTGAAAATCCATATAAAAAATCTTGAAGCTAAAGTGCTACATGAGGCTGGCCAAAGGGGCCCGCCGCGCTGATCTGGGGATCGGCTCGATCGCTTGCGTGGCGGCCTTCGTCGCCGCCACGGTGCCGGTGCGCGCCGAGACCGTGGCGGTGCTCCAGGGCCTCGACAAGATCACGGCGCGCAGCTCCACCTTCGACGCGCCGGTCGACCAGAGCGTCCGCTTCGGCTCGCTTCTCATCACGGTGCGCGCTTGCGTCAAGCGGCCGCCGGAAGAGCCGCCCGAGACGGCGGCCTTCCTTCAGATCGACGAGGTGCGCTCTTCCGGCACGACGTTCGAATCGAAGCGCGTCTTCAGCGGCTGGATGTTCGCCTCGAGCCCCGCGATCTCGGCGATGGAGGACCCGATCTACGACGTCGGCGTGCTCGACTGCAAGAGCGACACGACCGACGCGCCGCCAAGCGGCTCGCCCGAGAAGTAGCCGCGCGACTCGAGCGCGTGGTCGAGGCGGCGGTGATAGGCCGCGCGCGAGATCTCGGCCCCGCCGAACTGCGTCAGGTGGCTTGTCATGAACTGCGTGTCGAGTAGCTTGAACCCGCCAAGCTTCAGCCGCGCGACGAGATGGACGAGCGCCACCTTGCTCGCATCCGTGACGCGGCTGAACATGCTTTCGCCGAAGAAGGCCGCGCCGAGGCTCACGCCGTAGAGGCCGCCGACCAGCTTCCCGTCGTGCATCACCTCGACACTATGGGCGTTGCCCATGCGGAAGAGTCCGCTGTAGAGCCGCGCGATCTCGGCGTTGATCCAGGTCTTGGGCCGGTCCGGGCCCGGCTCGGCGCAGGCTTCGACCACGGCAGCGAAGGCGCGGTCGCAGCACACCTCGAACGGCGCGTTGCGCACGGTGCGCGCGAGCCGGCGCGAGAGGTGGAACTTGTCGAGCGGCAGAATGCCGCGGCGCTCGGGATCGACCCAGTAAAGCTGCGGATCCTCGGCGGATTCCGCCATGGGAAAGATACCGGCCGCATAGGCGCGCAGCAGGATCGCCGGCGTCAGCACCGTCATGGCGCAGGCGCGAGCAGCCGCTCGAGCCAGCCGATGTCGTAGTCGCCGTCGATATATTCGGGCTCGGCGATGATGCGCTGCAAGAGCGGGATCGTGGTGTCGATGCCGTCGATCACGAATTCCTCGAGCGCGCGCCGGAGCCGCATCAGGCATTCGTTGCGCTGCGTGCCGTGCGCGACAAGCTTCGCGACCAGGCTGTCGTAGTGCGGCGGCACCGTGTAGCCCTGGTAGAGCGCGCTGTCGACGCGGATGCCGAGCCCGCCCGGCGCGTGATAGCTCGTCACGGTGCCAGGGGACGGGGTGAAGCTCTGCGGATGCTCGGCGTTGACGCGGCATTCGATGGCGTGGCCCGTGAGCGTGATCGCTTCCTGCCGCAGGCCCAAGGGGCTCCCGGCGGCGATGCGGATCTGCTCGCGCACGAGGTCGATGCCGCTCACCATTTCGGAGATGGGATGCTCGACCTGGAGCCGCGCGTTCGTCTCGATGAAGAAGAACGCGCCGTCGGCGACCAGGAATTCGAGCGTCCCGGCGCTGCGGTAGCCGAGCTTCGACATGGCCGCGGCGGCGCCATCGCACAGGCGCTGGCGCTCGGCGGGATTGAGCGCGGGCGACGGCGTTTCCTCGATCAGCTTCTGGTGCTTGCGCTGGATCGAGCAGTCGCGTTCGCCGAGATGGATGACCGCTCCGGTGCCGTCGCCCAGGACTTGCACTTCGACATGGCGCGGCCGTTCGAGATAGCGCTCGAGATAGACCGAGCCGTCGCCAAAAAAGGATTTGGCCTCGGTCGAGGCCAGCGCGAGGAGAGGCTTGAGCTCCGCCTCCTCGCGCACGAGCCGCATGCCGCGTCCGCCGCCGCCGGCCGCGGCCTTGATGAGCACCGGATAGCCGATGCGTCGCGCTTCGGCTTCGGCCATCGCCGGATCGGCAAGCGTGGGCGACCCCGGCACCACCTGAAGCCCGAGCGAGATGGCCGCTCCGCGCGCGGCGACCTTGTCGCCCATGAGCCGCAGATGCTCCGGCGACGGGCCGATGAAGGTGAGCCCGTGCTCCTCCACCATCGCGGCGAAATCGGCGTTCTCGGAGAGGAAGCCGACGCCGGGATGAATGGCATCGGCGCCGGTAATCGCCGCCGCCGACAGGATTGCCGGAACGTTGAGATAGCTCGCCCGCGCCGGGGGCGGGCCGATGCACACGCTCTCGTCGGCAAGGCGCACATGCATGGCGTTGGCGTCCGCGGTCGAGTGCACCGCGACCGTCCGGATGCCCATCTCGCGGCAGGCGCGGTGGATGCGGAGCGCGATCTCGCCGCGGTTGGCAATCAGGACTTTCTCGAACATCGCCTCATTCGAGCAGCATGAGCACCTGGCCGTACTCGACCGGCGCGCCGTCCGTCACGACGATGCGGGCGACGCGGCCGGCGCGCGGCGCGTGAATCTGGTTCATCACCTTCATCGCCTCGACGAGCAGCAGCACCTGGCCTTCGCGCACGCTGTCACCGGCGGCAACGAAGGGCGCAGCACCCGGCTGCGGCGCGAGATAGGCCGTGCCCACCATGGGCGAGGTGACCGCGCCCTCGGGCGGGTGCGCCTCGGCCTCGCGCGCCGGCGGGGCTGCCGCAGGCGGCGGCGCTACGATCGCGGCCGCGACTGGCGCCACGCCGCGCGCGACGCGGATGCGCACGTCGCCGACCGCGTATTCGATCTCGCTCAGGCCCGTCTCGTCGAGCAGTGCCGCCAGTGCGCGGACGAGGTCGCCGTCGATCTTTGGCTCACCACTGGCCATGCGCGAAACCCGCGGGGTCAGCGGCGCGGAGCGTCGACGAGCACGCGCGCGATCGCCTCGAGCGCCAGCACATAGCCGTGCGCGCCGAAGCCGGCGATGATCCCGGTCGCGGCCTGGCTCACATAGGAACGCGCGCGGAACGGCTCGCGCCGATGGATATTGGAGACGTGCACCTCGATCACCGGCACATCGGCCGCGCGCAGCGCATCGAGGATCGCGACGGACGTGTGCGTGTAGCCGCCCGGATTGATGATGATGCCGTGCGCGTTCTCGCGCGCCTCCTGGATCCAGTCCAAGAGCTGGCCCTCATGGTTCGACTGCCGGAACTCGATCGCGAGGCCCAAGGAAGCGGCACACTCGAGGCAGGCTTCCTCGATGTCGGCAAGTGTCTCCGAGCCGTAGATCTCCGGCTCGCGCACGCCGAGCAGATTGAGGTTGGGGCCGTTCAGAATGAGGATGGTGGCGCCGCTCACTTCATCGCTCCCGCGCCCTCTGCGGGCCGGGGACTTTATAGCACGGAAAACGCGGAGAGGCTCAGTCCTCGGCCTCTGGGCCGTGGCTGGCGACGCGGCCTTCGAGCTTCGAGATGGCGGCCTCGAACGCGGCGCGCTCGTCGGGATCGAGCGCCTGGAGCAGATCGCGCTCAACCGCGAGCGCGCGCGGCGCGATATGGCGATAGACGTTGTTGCCACTTGCCGTGAGATCGAGGATGGCGCGGCGGCGGTCTAGCGGATCGGTGCGCCGCGTGATGTAGCCGAGTTCGAGAAGCCGTGTCACCGCGCGCGAGACGCGCACCTTGTCCATTGCCGTCCGCTCGACCACGTTGTTCGCGGTCATGGCGCCGAAGCGGCCGAGCACCGCGAGCGTCCGCCATTCCGGCGCCGATACGTTGAAGCGCCGGGCATAGACGCCCGCCACCGCGCGCGTCATGCGATTGGCGAGAACCGACAGCCGGAACGGCACGAAGCGTTCCAGCACGAACAGTCCGTCGGTTGAGAGCGTGCCGCCAGGAAGCGACTTCATCGCTAACAAAATGTCCCCCCGAAGTGTTAGCGTCAAGTGACTTTAACCGGAAACGGAAAGGGCGGCGCCGTGACGGAGGAACCCTGGCCCAATCCGATGGGCACCGACGGCTTCGAATTCGTCGAATACACGGCGCCGGATCCGGCGGCGCTCGTCGAGGTGCTCGAACGTATGGGCTGCGCGCCGATCGCGCGCCACCGCTCGAAGGAGGTCACGCTCTACCGCCAGGGCAGCATCAATTTCATCATCAATGCCGAGCCGCAGAGCTTCGCCCAGGCATTTGCGCGGCTTCACGGCCCCTCGGCCTGCGCCATGGCGTTTCGCGTGCGCGATGCCGCGAAAGCTTATGCGCGGGCGATCGAGTTGGGCGCCAAGGGCGTCGCCAGCAAGATCGGCCCGATGGAGCTCAACATCCCCGCGATCGAGGGGATCGGCGGCAGCCTCCTCTATCTCGTCGACCGCTACGGCGACCACACCATATATGACGTTGATTTCGTGCCGCTGCCGGGCGCCGCCGCGGTGCCCGAGGGCGCGGGGCTCATCGGCATCGACCATCTCACGCACAACGTCCATCGCGGCCGCATGGCCGAGTGGGCGCATTTCTACGAGCGGCTCTTCGGCTTCCGCGAGATCCGCTATTTCGACATCGAGGGCCAGCATACCGGCCTTCATTCCAAGGCGATGACGAGCCCGTGCGGCAAGATCCGCATCCCGATCAACGAGAGCGCCGATGACAAGTCGCAGATCGCGGAATACCTCGCCGCCTACCACGGCGAGGGGATTCAGCACATCGCCTTGTCGGCGCGGAACATCTACGAGGCGGTCGAGGCGCTGCAAAAGCGCGGCGTCAAGTTCATGTCGGTTCCCGACACGTATTACGAGGCGATCGACGCGCGGCTTCCGGGGCACAGCGAGGATCTCGCGCGGCTCCGGCGCGACCGCATCCTGATCGACGGAGCCGCGGGTCAGAACCAGAGCCCGAAGAAGCTGCTGCTGCAGATCTTCACCGAGACGGTGATCGGCCCGATCTTCTTCGAGATCATTGAGCGCAAGGGCGACGAAGGGTTCGGCGAGGGCAATTTCAAGGCGCTCTTCGAATCGATGGAGCTCGACCAGATGCGGCGCGGCGTGCTCAAGGCGTGAGCTCGCGCGCTGGGCTATAAGGCGGCGAGAGGGGAGGAGGCGCCATGAAGCTCTATAGTTTCCATCGCTCGTCGGCGGCGTTCCGCACGCGCATCGCGCTCAACCTGAAGGGGATCGCCTACGAGCAGGAGCCCATTCATCTGCGCAAGAACGAGCAGCAAAGCGCGGACTATCTCGCGCGCAATCCGCAAGGGCTCGTGCCGACGCTCGAGGACGGCGCCGAGGTGCTGACGCAGTCCTTGGCCATCATCGAGTATCTCGACGAGACGCATCCCGCGCCACCGCTCCTGCCCAAGGATGCGGCGGGCCGCGCCCGCGTGCGCTCGCTCGCGCAGACGATCGCCTGCGACATCCATCCGATCGATAATCTGCGTGTGCTGCGCTACCTCGCGAACCCGCTGGGCCACGGCGACAAGGATGTCGAGATCTGGTTCAATCACTGGATCAGGCTCGGCTTCACCGGGATCGAGCGCGTCCTCGCCGGCGACGGCAAAGCGGGCGCGTTCTGTCACGGCGACGCGCCCGGCCTCGCCGACATCTGCCTCGTGCCGCAGGTGTTCAATGCGCAGCGCTATCCGAGCTTCGACCTCAAGCCTTTTCCCACGATCATGCGCATCTTCGGCGCCTGCATGAAGCTCGACGCATTCGAGCGCGCGCGGCCGGAAAAACAGCCCGACGCGGAATAATCCGCTACTCGAGCCGGGCAAACCTGAGGCGGAGCGCGTTCGCGACGACCGAGACCGAGCTCAGGCTCATCGCTGCCGCCGCGATCATCGGGCTCAGCAACATGCCGGTCACGGGATAGAGCACACCCGCGGCGATCGGGATGCCGAGCGCGTTGTAGAGAAACGCCAGCACGAGGTTCTGGCGGATGTTGCGCATGGTTGCGCGCGACAGCCGCCGCGCGCGCACCAGTGCCGCGAGGTCGCCCTTGACGAGCGCCACGGCGGCGCTGGCGATGGCGATGTCGGCGCCGGTGCCCATCGCGATGCCGACATCGGCGGATGCCAGCGCCGGCGCGTCGTTGATGCCGTCGCCCGCCATCGCGACGATGCGGCCCTCGTCGCTGAGGCGGCGCACGACCTTCTGCTTCGCATCGGGGAGGAGTTCGGCCTCGAACTCGGCTATGCCGAGCGTCTGTGCCACAGCGCGCGCCGTCAGGGCCGTGTCGCCCGTCAGCATGACGACGCGCACGCCGTCCGCGCGCAGGCTTTGGAGCGCCGCGGCGCTCGATGCTTTGACCGGGTCGGCGACAGCGACGATCCCGAGGAACCGCCGCTCCAGCGCGACGTGGACGACGCTCGCCCCTTCTGCGCCAAGCGCGTCGGCGCGCGCTGTGAGCGCTGATACGTCGACGCCGATCTCGCGCATCAGGCGGGCATTTCCGATGGCGGCCTCGCGTCCGCCGGCCTTGCCCGATATCCCTTTACCGGTGTGCGCGACGAACTCCGTAACGGGATCGAGCGTGACGCCGGCCGCCTTGGCGGCGGCCACGATGGCGGCGCCGACCGGATGCTCGCTCGGCGCCTCGAGGCTCGCCGCGAGCGCCAAGAGCGCCGTGTCGTCGGCGCCCGGCGCCGGCACTGTCGCGACAAGGCGCGGCTTCCCTTCGGTGAGCGTGCCCGTCTTGTCGATGACGAGCGTATCGACACGCTCGAGCTGTTCCAGCGCCGCCGCGTTCTTGACGAGGATGCCGGCGCGCGCGCCGCGCCCGACGCCAACCATGATCGACATCGGCGTGGCGAGGCCGAGGGCGCATGGACATGCGATGATGAGGACCGAGACCGCGGCGAGGAGCGCATGAGGAAGCGCGGGCGCCGGTCCCCAGAGAAGCCAGGCGGCGAAGGCGAGCACGCTTACGGTCACCACAGCGGGCACGAACCATGCCGCCACTCGATCGGCGAGGCGCTGGATCGGCGCGCGGCTTCGCTGCGCTTCGGCCACGAGCGCCACGATGCGCGCGAGCATCGTTTCCGCGCCGACCTTCTCCGCGCGCATGACGAGCGCGCCGATCCCGTTGAGGGTGCCGCCGATGACGTGTTCGCCCGGGCCCTTCTCGGCCGGCAGCCATTCGCCCGTCACCATCGCCTCGTCGACCGCGCTCTTGCCGTCCGTGACGACGCCGTCGGCCGGCACGCTCTCGCCCGGCCGCACGCGCAGCACGTCGCCGACGCGGATCTGCGCCACCGGCACCTCGTCTTCGTGTCCGTCCGCGGCGATGCGCCGCGCCGTCTTGGGCGCAAGGTTCATGAGGGCGCGGATCGCGCCGCGCGTCCCCTCGCGCGCGCGGAGCTCCAGCACCTGGCCCAGCAGCACGAGCACGACGATGACCGCGGCCGATTCGTAGTAGACGCCGCTACCGCCGCCCGGGAAGAGGTCCGGCTTGAGCGTCACGGCGACGCTCTCGGCATAGGCGATCGCGACCCCAAGCCCGATCAGGCTGAACATGTTGAGGGCGCGGTTTCTGACGGACGCGACGGCGCGCGCGAAAAAGGGAGCGCCGGCCCACAGCACGACCGGCGACGCCAGCAGGAATTCGATCCAGCGCGCGGACGAAGGTGGAAGCGCGTCCGTCATCGCGAGCACGACGAGCGGGAGCGCAAATACCGCACCGATCCAGAAGCGCCGCGTCATGTCGGCGAGCTCAGGATTGTCCGTCGCTGCGGCAGCGACGGGCTCGAGCGCCATGCCGCAAAGCGGGCAGGGGCCTGCGGCGTCCGCCGTCACCTCGGGATGCATCGGGCAGGTCCAGGCTCCGCCATGCGCGGCGGCGGGCACGGCGGCTGGCGCCGCGGGCGCGGCGGTAGCGGAGGCGAGATAGCGCTCGGGCTCGGTCATGAATTTCTCGCGGCAGCGCGCGCCGCAGAAGAAATAATCGGCGCCGTCGTGCGTGTGACGGTGCTTCGCCGCCGCGCGATCGACCCTCATGCCGCACACAGGGTCGCGTGCTTTCGCCGCGGCGCCTGCCTCCACCGCCGTCATGTGCGTCTCGCTGGCCATGCCGATGATATTGCGGTCGTTGCCCCTAAAAGCAAACGGGCCGCACCAAGGGCGCGGCCCGCATCCCAGCCGAAAGGCGACCGTTCAGCGCCCGAGCACGCCCATGATGTCGCTTTCCTTCATGATCATCAGCTCGTCGCCGTCGATCTTGACCTCGGTGCCCGACCATTTGCCGAACAGCACGCGGTCGCCGACCTTGACGTCGAGGGCATGGAGCTTGCCCTCCTCGTCCCGCGTGCCGGGGCCGACCGCGACGATTTCGCCTTCCTGCGGCTTTTCCTTGGCGGTGTCGGGGATGATGATGCCGCCTTTGGTCTTTTCCTCTTCGGCCACGCGCTTCACCGCCACGCGGTCGTGCAAGGGACGGAATTTCATGCGTTTCTCCTGCCAGGGACGCCGGGAATGGTGGGCGCGGTAAGGATTGAACTTACGACCCCCGCGGTGTGAACACGGTGCTCTCCCACTGAGCTACGCGCCCGCGGGTCGGGGATTTACGCGCGGGAAGCCCGCAAGTCAAGCCGCCCGCGGGCTCCGAAAGGGCCGCTCATCCCGTGGAAATCGTTCATAGAAATTGTTCATGGAAATCGGCCATAATCGCCTTATGACCGATCCCCGCTTGGCCGTCGTCGTTCTCGCCGCCGGCAAGGGCACGCGGATGCGCTCGGCGCTTCCGAAAGTGCTCCACGCGATCGCCAACCGGCCGCTCATCGCGCACGTCATGAACGCCGTGGCGGCGCTCGCGCCGATGCGCACGATCGCCGTGCTCGCTCCCGGCATGGACGGGGTTGCCGCCGCCGCGGCGCCGGCCGAGATCGTGCTCCAGCACGAGCAGCGCGGCACCGCGCACGCGGTGCTCGCCGCGAAGAAGGCGCTCGACGGATTTGCCGGCGACGTGCTCGTCCTGAACGGCGATGGCCCGCTCGTCACGACAGCGACGCTCGCGGCACTTGTCGCCGAGCGCCGGCGCGCGAAGGCCGCCGTCGCCGTGCTCGGCATGCGGCCGGCGGATGCCGGCCCCTACGGCCGGCTCGTCACCGCGGCTGACGGCACGCTCACCGCGATCGTCGAGGCGGCCGACGCGAGCGACGCGGAGCGCAAGATCGGCTTCTGCAATTCCGGCCTTTGGGCGCTCGATGGCGCGGAACTCTGGGGGCTCCTCGAAGGCATCGGCGCGAAGAACGCCAAGGGCGAACATTATCTCACCGACATCGTCGCCGCGGCGCGCAAGAAGGGGCTTTCGTGCCGAGCCATCGAGGGTCCGACCGACGAGCTTTTGGGCGTCAACAGCCGCGCCGATCTCGCTGCCGCCGAGGCGGCGATGCAGCAGCGCCTGCGCGCCCACGCGATGGAGGAGGGCGTAACCTTCACTGCGCCCGAGACCGTGTTCCTTTCGGCCGACACGAAGATCGGCCGCGATAGCGTCGTCGGTCCCTTCGTCGTGTTCGGGCCCGGCGTCACAGTGGGCGAAGGCGTGCAGATTCCGGCCTTCTGCCACATGGTCGAGGCGACGGTTGGCGACCGCGCATCAATCGGCCCGTTTGCGCGCTTGCGGCCCGGCGCCGAGCTTGGACCCGAGGTGCATCTCGGTAATTTCGTCGAGGTGAAGAACTCGCGATTGGGCCGCGGCGCCAAGGCCAATCACCTGGCCTATATCGGCGACGCCAACGTCGGGGCGGGCAGCAACATCGGCGCCGGCGCCATCACCTGCAACTACGACGGCATCGAAAAATTCCGCACCGAGATCGGCAAGTCGGTGTTCGTCGGCACCAACGTCTCGCTCGTGGCGCCCGTCGCGGTGGGCGATGGCGCCTTCATCGCCGCCGGCAGCGTCATCACCGGCGACGTGCCGTCCGACGCCATGGCGATCGCGCGCGGCCAGCAGGTGACGAAGCCGGGCCGCGCCAAGGAGTGGCGCGAGGCCCGCCGCAAATCCAAGGACCGCGGCAAGAACTGAAATGTGCGGCATCGTCGGCATCGTCGGCCGTAATGACGTGGCGCCGCTCCTCGTCGACGGGCTGCGCCGGCTCGAATATCGCGGCTACGATTCGGCGGGGATCGCAACGCTGGTCGATGGCCGCATCGAGCGCCGCCGTGCCGAGGGCAAGCTCGTCAACCTCGAGACGCGGCTCGCGCGCGAGCCGGTGACGGGCCGCATCGGTATCGGCCACACGCGCTGGGCAACGCACGGCATGCCGACCGAGCGCAACGCCCATCCGATCGCAACTGCTCGCGTCGCCGTCGTACACAACGGCATCATCGAGAATTTCCAGAGCCTGAAGGCCGCGCTCGAAGCTGCGGGCTACCGCTTCGAGACGCAGACCGATACCGAGGCGGTGGCGATCCTGGTGACGCGCTATCTCGACCAAGGGCTTGCTCCGCGCGAGGCGGTGGCGAAGGCCTTGAAGGAACTCGAGGGCGCGTTCGCGCTCGTCCTGCTGTTCGCGGGCGAGCCCGATCTCCTGATCTGCGCGCGGCGCGGCAGCCCGCTCGCCGTGGGCTTCGGCGAAGGCGAGATGTTCGTGGGCTCCGACGCACTGGCGCTGGCGCCCTTGACGCGCCGCATCGTCTATCTCGAGGAAGGCGACTGGGCCGAGGTGACGGGGAGCCGCGCCACGATCCACAACGCAGAAGACCAAGTGGTCGAGCGCCCGATCCGCGAGACCGCGCTCTCGGGCGCTCTCATCGGCAAGGGCAATCACCGCCATTACATGAAGAAGGAGATTTTCGAGCAGCCGACTGTGATGGGCGACACGCTCCTCACGCACTTCAATCCGGCGACGCGCAGCGTGCATTTGCCCGAGCTGCCGTTCGATCTCGCCGCGGTGAAGCGTGTCACGCTCGTCGCCTGCGGCACCTCCTATCATGCCGGGCTCGTGGCGAAATACTGGCTCGAGAAGATCGCGCGTGTCTCGTGCGAGATCGATATCGCCTCGGAGTTCCGCTACCGCGCCCCTGACATGCCCGCAGGCGAGCTCGCCGTCTTCATTTCGCAGTCGGGCGAGACGGCCGACACGTTGGCCGCGCTGCGCTACGCCAAGACGCAAGGCTCGCGCATCCTTGCCGTCGTCAACCAGCCGGAAAGCTCGATCGCGCGCGAGGCCGACGTCGTGCTCGCGACCAACGCCGGGCCCGAGATCGGCGTCGCCTCGACCAAGGCATTCACGACACAGCTCGTCGTCCTCGCCTGCCTCACGATCGCCTTGGCGCGCGCCAAGGGCCGCATCGATGCGGCCGGCGAGGCCGCGCTGTCGGCCGCGCTCACCGAGGTGCCGGCGCGGGCGAGCGAGGTGCTCGACCATGACGAGCGCATCCTCGGCATCGCCAGTGATCTCGCCGACACGCGCGACGTGATCTATCTCGGCCGCGGCACAGCCTATCCACTCGCGCTCGAAGGCGCGCTGAAGCTCAAGGAGATCTCCTACATCCACGCCGAGGGCTATGCCGCAGGCGAAATGAAGCACGGGCCGATCGCGCTCATCAATGACGGCACGCCGATCGTCGTGCTGGCGCCATCGGACGAGCTGTTCGAAAAGACGCTGTCGAACGTCAAGGAGGTGCTGGCGCGTGGCGGCCGCGTCGTGATGATCTCCGACCGCGAAGGCTTGGCGCGGCTCGCGGGCGAGGTGACGTGGTCGATCGAGGTGCCGCGCTGCGAGAGCTTCGTCGCGCCCTTGCTCTACGCCATTCCGGTGCAGCTTCTCGCCTACCACATCGCCGTCATCAAAGGCACCGATGTCGACCAGCCGCGCAATCTCGCGAAGAGCGTGACGGTAGAATAAGTGCCGCGCTGTTCGCGCGTGTGCGTGTCGGAATTTTTTACAGCCGGCGCCTCATTAACCATCTAGTCGCTTGATTTCTCACAGTGGGCACGGAGTTTGCACGGCTCCCTGGGCCGCATTTCGTCGTCGGCATTTCGGGTGAGGGCGTAGGGGAGAATAGGAATGCGTAGCTTTCTGTTAGCAACGACCGCAGTTGCTTTGGTGTTGGGCGGCCAGGCCGCTCGCGCCGGGACGATCACCAACGTCGATCTGTCGTCGTATTACAACGGCGACTGGTCGGGCGAGATCAACGGTCCTGCGATCGCGGCGGGCGTCGAAAGCGGTACCGGCGATGGCACGACCGGCCTCACCTTCTCGGACTCCACCGGCTCCTACGTCGAGATGTTCTGGAACAACGCGGGCGGCAGCGGCGGATCGCCGACTTCGATCGCGATCTCAGGCCTTTCCATCGCGTTGAACTCGAGCGCGAAGATCAATGGCTTGTTCAATAATTTCTTCGGCACGACGAACGAAGAGGGCTCGGTCACCATCACCAACAGTCTCGGCGCCACGGCGACGTTCGAGCTGATCGGCGGCCAAACGGTTCGCGATTACAATAACGACGGGTTCGTCAATGGCCTCACCGGCTCGAATTCGGACCCCGCCACCGAGGGCGATGTGACGGCCCAAGTCTGGTGGCACGCCGATACCGGCGGCTCAACGGACAGCACTCCGGGCTCGCCGAGCTTACGTCTCGATGCGCAGACCTTCGCCCTTCCGGTAAGCTGGGCCGGCACCAATCTCACGTCGATCGACATCACCGACACGGACACGATCAACGGCGATCTGATCTTGTCGGCGCTCGAAGTCGATGCCGGATCGACCACCACGGCTGTGCCCGAGCCCGGCTCGCTCGCGCTCCTTGCCAGCGCGCTCGTCGGCCTCGGCGCGATGCGGCGGCGGCGCCGGCGCAGCTAGCGCGGCTCCCTCACGCAGAGCGAAACTACTCTCCGCGCGGCGGCGGCGCGGAGGATACCGGCATGCGCGAGCGCAGCGGCAGCTCTTTAAGGAAGAGCGTGAGCACGAACGCCAAGCCGCAGATCCCGGCGCCGGCGAGATAGAGATAGCGGAACGAGTGAGTGAAGGCGGCGACGATCGCCTGGCGCGTCGCCTCGGGCAGCGCCGCGATCATCGCCGGCCCGCCATGGAGAAGTCCGCTGCCGGAGACGCCGCCAACATCCTTGCCCGTCAATCCCGCGAGCAGGATCGCGCCCAGGAGCGCCACGCCGAAGGCGCCGCCCATTGAGCGGAAGAACGACCACAGCGAGGTCGCGGTGCCCATGTCGCGCGGCTCGACCGAATTCTGGACCGCGATCGTGACCGCCGGGCCCATGGGTCCGAGGCCCGCGCCCATGATCGCCATCGCCGTGCCGTAGACGAGACCTGGCGTGCCGCGTCCGACGCCAACGAACACAAGGAATGAAACCGTCGCGGCGGCAAAGCCCAGCGCGGGAAAGATCCTATAGCGCCCGATGCGGCGCACGAGCCGGCCGGTCGCGGTGGCGCCCACGGTCATGCCGATCATCATCGGCAGAATGAGGAGACCGGAATTCGACGCCGAGACGCCGATCACGACCTGCAGGAAGAGCGGCAGGAAGATCACGCCGCCGACCGATGCCGCGCCGCCAAGGAACGCGATGGCGTTGCCGACCGCGAAGATGCTGTTGCGGAAGACGCGCGGCGGCAATAGCGGATCGCGCGCGCGGCATTCCTGCAGCACGAGCAGGCCGAGCAAGACGATGGTTGCGACGACGAGGCCGAGGATCGCCGGCGACGTCCAGGCAAGCTCCGTTCCTGCCCATGTCGTCACCAGCAGCGCCGCCATCACGGCCGGCACCATGAGCGCGATGCCGCCGTAATCGATGTGCGCGGGTCCGTGCCCGCGCGGCAGGCGCTTCAGCTCCTTGCCGCAGATGAGGAGGGCCGCCACCGCGATCGGCAGATTGATCCAGAACACCCAGCGCCAGCTCGCGGCATCGACGAGGAAGCCGCCGAGCATCGGCCCGCCGATCGCGGCCGACGACCACACGGCGGTGAAATAGGCCTGATAGCGGCCGCGCTCGCGCGGCGGCACGATGTCGGCGATTATGGTCATGGCGAGCGAGACGAGTCCGCCGCCGCCCAATCCCTGAAGCGCGCGGCCGGCGATCAGCATGCCCATCGATGAGGCGAGGCCGCACGCGACCGAGCCGGCGAGGAAGGTCGCGATCGCGGTGCGGAAGAGCGCGCTCCTGCCATAGAGATCGCTGAGCTTCCCGTAGACCGGCGTCGAGGCCGTCGAGGTCAGGAGATAGGCCGAGACCACCCACGAAAGGTGCTGCGCGCCTTTGAGCTCGCCAACCATCGCCGGAAGCGAGGTCGCGACGATGGTCTGGTCGAGCGCGCCGAGGAAAAGGCCCAAAACCGTGCCGCTCAGCATGCGCATGATGTCGCGATGCGAGAAGACCTGGCGCGGCGGATAGGCCGGCGCGGGCGGGCGCTGCGCTTCCCGCTCTGTTGGCGCGCGCGGTGGCGCGATGGGGTCCGTTTCGCTCATCTTCCGGCGGCATTAGACTGCGCCGCGGCGAGGTGCCGCAACAGCGGCAAAGCCGGGGAGAGGCGATGGCAGACATGCGCTGGGTCGGGACCTGGGCCACGAGCCCCGTCTTTGTCGAGGGCCGGTCGTTCGCGAACGAGAGCCTGCGGCTCATCGTGCGCGCGAGTCTCGGCGGGTCGCGCGTCAGGGTGCGGCTCTCGAACGCCTATGGCCAGAAGCCGCTCGCGATCGGGGCGGCGCGCGTCGCATTGCGCGAGAGCGGCGCGCGCGTGGCGGCGGGCTCGGACCGGCAGCTCACCTTCGGCGGCCGCGCGGGCGTCACCATCGCCGCCGGCGCGCTCGCCCTGAGCGACCCGGTTGAGCTTTCGTTCCCGGCGCTCGCCGATTTCGCCGTGAGCCTTTATCTGCCGGGCGAGGTGCCGGAGAGCTTCCAGATCACCGGCCACGGCAACGCGCGCCAGACAAACTATGTCTCGCCGCCGGGCGACCACACCGCGGCGCCTGACATGCCGGTCGCGACGCCGACCCAGGACTGGTATTTCCTCACCGGCATCGATGTGCTGGCACCGGCCCAGGTTGGCGGCATCATCGCATTGGGCGATTCGCTGACCGACGGCAATCTCTCCTCGGTCGATGGAAATTCGCGCTGGCCCGACCAGCTCGCGCGCCGCATCGCCGCGCGGCGCGGCGGCCGGCCCTTGGCCGTGATGAATCACGGCATCGGCGGCAACCGCATCCTGCACGACACGCGCGGCGACAGCGGGCTCCGTCGTCTCGACCGCGACGCGCTCGCGCAGCCCGGCGCCACGCACGTGATCCTTTTCCTCGGCACCAACGATTTGCGCAACCGCTGGAAGAAGCCCGAGGAGGAGGTGACCGCCGAAAGCATGATCGCGGGCCTGCAGCAGATCGCGGCGCGGACGCAGGCCGCGGGTCTCAAGATCTATGGCTGCACGCTCCTGCCCTTCGAGAACGAGACCTTTCTGCCGGGTGCCTGGACGCCCGCGCGCGAAAAGCATCGGCTTGCCGTCAACGACTGGATCCGCGAAGGGCGCGCCTTCGACACCGTCATCGATTTCGAGAAGACGCTGCGCGATCCGGCGCATCCGTCGAGCATGAAGACGGAATACGATTGCGGCGATCATCTCCATCCCGGCGATCTCGGCTACAAGACGCTGGGCGATAGCATCGACCTTTCCCTCTTTGAATGAACAACCCTCTCCCCGGTGGGGCGAGGGTAAAATACGCCGAGCGGACGGAGGCTTTGATGTTCCTGAAGAACTGCTGGTACGTGGCGGCGTGGGCGAGCGAGGTCGGCGATCGGCCGCTCGCGCGCACGATCTGCGGCGAGCCCATCGCGCTCTTCCGCACCGTGGCCGGCGCCTATGTCGCGCTCGATGATCGCTGCTGCCATCGCAATCTGCCGCTCTCGATGGGCACAATCGAGGGCGAGGCGCTGCGCTGCGGCTATCACGGGCTGAAGTTCGATACCAACGGCCGGTGCATCGAGATCCCGGGCCAGAAGCAGATCCCGTCCGGCGCGCGCGTCGCCTCATATCCGGTGGTCGAGCGCTGGGGCATGCTGTGGATCTGGCCTGGCGCGGCGCCTGCGGACGAAAGTCTGCTGCCGCATTGGGACGGGCTCGACGATCCGCGCCTCGTGCGCTCGAACGGCAACGGCGAAAAGCCGCTTGCGATGCGCTGCAACTGGCAGCTCAACAACGACAACCTTCTGGACCTGTCGCACGTCTTCTATGTCCACAAGAGCACGCTCGGCGCGCCGGGCATGGAGAACCTGCCGATCAAGAGTTCGCGCTCGAACCGCGGCGTCTCGATGTCGCGCTGGATGCCGAACACGGCGCCCATCCCGCTCTTCACGCAGTATCTCGGCTTGAAGGACGGGCAGATGATGGACCGCTGGCAGGGCACTGACGCAGAGCTGCCGACGCACTGTCTCATTCATGCGGGCTTCGCGCCGGCGGGCGCGCTCTCGCCCGACGACATGGCCGGTCGCGATAAATACATCCGCTTCCACGCCTTCATCACCGCGACGCCGGAGACGGCTAACTCGAGCTTCATGTTCTATGTCCAGGCGCGCAATTTCGCGCACGAGAACACCGCGCTGACGGAGCGCATCGTCGGCGATTTCCGCACGGTCTTCGGCGAAGACATCGCCGTGATGGAGGGCCAGCAGCGCGTCAACGAGCGCGCGCCCGAGGCACCGACGGTCGATGTGTCGTGGGACGGCCCGCCCTTGGCGATGCGCCGGTTGCTCGCCGAGCGCATGGCCGCGGAAACCGCGGAGAAAACCGCCGGCCCATGAGCCGGTGCGACATCCTCATCCGCGGCGGCACCGTCGTCGACGGCAGCGGGGATGAGTCCTATCGCGCCGACGTCGCGATCGCGGGCGATCGCATCGCCGCCATCGGCGCCGAGGCCTCACGCGCCGATGCCGCGCAGACGATCGACGCCGAAGGCCTCGTGGTCGCGCCCGGCTTCATCGACATCAAGACCCATTCCGACTTCACGCTGCCGCTCAACCCGCGCGCTGAAAGCAAGATCCGCCAAGGTGTCACCACCGAGGTGATCGGCCATTGCGGCTTCTCGGTCGCGCCCGCGCTGCCCGGC
Organism: Allostellaceae bacterium; assembly: GCA_035518375.1. GTDB lineage: Bacteria > Pseudomonadota > Alphaproteobacteria > ATCC43930 > CGMCC-115725 > DATJLY01. The sequence continues at coordinate 31,049 of DATIXQ010000026.1, forward strand.
AAGGCCGGGCTCCTCAAGGACTATCTCTCGCCGAGCGCGCCGTGGCTCACCTTCGTCGAGACGAGCTTCCGGAACTATCTCGACGGCTTCCCGGCGACCTCGACCAATGTCTGCCCGCTTGTCGGCCACAACACGCTGCGCCTCATGGCGATGGGAATGGCGCCGCGCGCCGCGAGCCAATCCGAGATCGCGACGATGGGGGCGCTGCTCGAGGAGGCGCTGGCGGCCGGTGCGCGCGGGCTTTCGACCGGGCTCTTCACGCCGCCCGGCTGCTTTGCCGAGCCCGCTGAGATCCACGCGTTGGCGCAGGTCGTCGCACGTCATGGCGGCGGCTACTTCACGCACCTGCGCGATGAATCGTTGCATGTGTTCGAGGCCCTGGACGAGGCGATCGCGGTCGGCGCCGCGACCGGGGTCCATGTCCAGGTCGTGCACGCGAAGCTTTCCGGCACCGATAATTGGGGCCGCGCCGGAAAATTCATCGCCGCGATCGAGGCCACGCGCGAGCGCGGCGTCAGCATCGACTGCGACCAGTATCCCTACACGGCCGCGAGCAATCCGCTCAAAAACCTGCTGCCGCCGTGGGTGCAGCGCGACCGCATCGACGAGATGGCGACGCTCCTTGCCATCCCCGAAACCCGCGCGCGGATCAGAAGCGAGATCGACGCCACCGGTCTCAACAATTTCGGCCGCATCCCCGATTGGGACGCGATCCGCATCTCGGTGAGCCCGCATCGGATGCAATTTGCGGGGCGCACCATCGCCGAGATCGCGCGCGAGAGCGGGGCCGATCCGATCGACTGCGTCTGCGATTACCTGGTCGCCGACCGTTGCGCCACGCGCGTGCTCGTCTCCTCGATCGGCGAAGAGGACGTGCGGACATTCGTGCGCTCGCCCTCCGTGTGCGTCGGCTCCGACGGCAATTGCGTCGCGCCCTATGGCGTGACGAGCCAGGGCAAGCCCCATCCGCGCTTCTATGGCACGTTTCCGCGCATCCTTGGTCACTATGTGCGCGAGCTCGGCCTCCTGCCGCTGCCAGCCGCGATCCGCAAGATGACGCACGCGCCGGCGCTGGCCCTGGGGCTCGACCGGCGCGGCCTGGTGCGCGAGGGCTTCCATGCCGATCTCGTCCTCTTCGGCCCCGCGGAATTCGCCGAGCGCGCGACGTACGCCGAGCCGCATCAATATCCGGCGGGGGGTGCCACCACCGTCATCGTCAACGGCGCCGTCACGGTCGCGCGTGCGGAGCACACCGGCGCGCTCGCCGGGCGCCTCCTCCGGCGCGGCACTTGACCGGGTCGGAAGCCGGGCCTACATCTTGTACGTAGAAAACCGGAATTAGTCACTTGACATAGGTACGTCTATAGGTTGATAATGCGGGCAGATACGAAGAAAGCCCGCACATGGACACCATCGACCTTACCGATCCTACGTTCAGCGACGAAGCCAAGGCTCGCGCCCATTTCGAGGCTACCCGCTGGCCGAACGGCCCCGTCTGCCCGCATTGCGGGAGCGTAGATCGCGTCTATCGGCTGAAGGATAGCGACGCGCACCGGCCCGGCCTGATCCACTGCAACAACTGCGACGGCTCTTTCACGGTCACGACCGGGACCGTGATGGAAAGTTCGCATGTGCCGCTCAACAAATGGGCGCTGGCGTTCCGCATCATGGGATCGGCCAAGAAGGGCTTTTCGGCGCACCAGCTCCACCGCTCCATCGGCGTCACCTATCGCACAGCATGGTTCATGTTCCATCGCATTCGCGAAGCGATGCGGAACGCCAACCCTGAACCACTAGGCGGCAACGGCAAGATCGTAGAAGCCGATGAGGTCTATGTCGGTGGCAAGCCTCGTAAGGGTGGCCCGCGCCGCAAGACGAAGATGACGAACAAAACGCCCGTTGCTGTGCTGGTGGAGCGTGGCGGCAACGCCCGCGCGACGGTCATGGATTGGCCGCTTGACGGCGCAATCAAGCGCAACCTCGTCGCCAATGTTGCCAAGGGCACGCACGTTCACAGCGACGAACATCGCGCTTACAAGGGTATCGAGCGGCTTATCGATGGTATGCAATCCGGCGTGCGCCATTTCGACGGCGAGTACGCGAAGGACGGCGTTCACAACAACACGGCGGAAAGCTGGAACGCGCTCCTAAAGCGCGGCATATACGGCTCATTCCATCACGTGTCGCCCGAGCACCTCTCGCGGTACTGCGACGAGTTTGTGTTCCGTTGGGATCGCCGCGCTCTGTCCGACGCCGAACGCACCGTCGAAGCGATCAAGGGTGCCGAAGGGAAACGGCTCACGTACCGACAGCCTCGTGGCGCGCAACAAAGCGAAGCGTGAGCTTCGCCGGTTGCGGCGGCTCATGGAGCTTCTGGAGAGCCTTTAGCCTTGCGCTTGCGCTTCATCGCACGGGCGCGAGGCGTCTTGCCGACGAGTTCACTGTGCGGCTTGTAAGGAGTGGTGAGCGCGTAGCGGAGCGCACGTTCGGCGCGCCGCTGGCCTTCCTCCGAGCTGTACTCCTCGATTTTCCGTGCCGCCATTAAGGGGAAGAATAGCATGGCGCAGAAAAAGGGGGCTAGAGCCGCTGATGAGGAGTTCTATCAAAAACAGGACTTCGACGGGTTCACTCGCGCGATCGGCCGAGCAATCACTGATTGGCAGTTCGTCGAAAAAGGGCTGGGTATGCTCTTCAGAATTCTATCGGCAAGTACCAGCGAGCAAATCGCAGGAGCGATCTTTTATTCGCCGCGCGACTTCAGCCAAAAACTGACGCTCGTTCACAATGTTGCCAGATACTATTTCAGGAAAAACGCAGATTGGATGGCGGCTTGGGACGCTCTACGCCTGCGCCTCGTTGCCGAGAGTGAATTCAGAAACGCATTTGCGCACTTCTCGCTGCATGATGCATTGGACATCAATGACGAAACGGGACTGCTGGAAGGGACCATCGAGTTGCGCCCGAACTCTCTTGATCCTAATGAGCCGTTCAGGCGCCGCCGCAAAGAACTGGCTTCGATGAAAAAGGCCGAGATCGAAGCGGCTGACGAGCGCTTCCAACTCTTGTTCCTAGACTTGGCTAGGTTTCAACATGCGCTGGAGCGGCGGCAAGCGAAGCCTCCAGCACCGAGCGCGCCAAGTCCGAGAGTGAAAGACAACCAACAAGGTCACCAACGCCAGCATCCGCCAGGACGAGGACGCCCGCGTCGATCATCTCGGGAGTGATCTCGACCTCAATTCTTCGCTCGCTGACATTTCGAGCCATTTGCGTACGTCCATGGCCACGGGCGATTCCGTCGCACTGTCAGGAACATACTACATATTGACGGGCCTACGTCAAGTGACTAATACCGTAGAAAACGGTCATAGAGCTTTGGGCCGCAAGATATGCGATTTGACGGAACGAACCCATTTTTCCATGTAGGATCGCTGCGAGCTTCCGGGGAGCGGTGAATGGCCAGGTTCGACTTCGATCTTTTCACGCTCGGCGCCGGCTCGGGCGGCGTTGCGGGCTCGCGCCGGGCGGGCTCCTACGGCGCCAAGGTCGCGATCTGCGAGGACAGCCGCGTCGGCGGCACCTGCGTCATGCGCGGCTGCGTGCCGAAGAAGCTCCTCGTCTACGGCGTACAGTTCGCCGACGCCTTTGCCGACGCCGCGGGCTATGGCTGGCACGTGTCGCCCCCGACGCACGATTGGGGCGCGCTCGTCGCGGCGAAGAACCGCGAACTTGACCGGCTCGAAGGCATCTACCACAAGCTCCTCTCCGACAGCGGCGTGAAGCTCGTGCTCGGGCGCGGCCGCGTCGTCGATCCGCACACGGTCGAAGTCGACGGCAAATCCTACACCGCGCGGCACATCATGGTCGCGACCGGCGGCCATCCGGTGATGCCGGCGATCCCCGGCATCGAGCACGCCATCAGCTCGAACGAAGCCTTGGAGCTGCCGCGCCTGCCGCGCCGCGCCATCGTCGTCGGCGGCGGCTATATCGCGGTCGAGTTCGCCGGCATCTTCGCGACCGCTGGCGCGGAGGTGACGATCGTCATTCGCGGCGAGGAATTGCTGCGCGGCTTCGACGACGACGTGCGCGTGAGCCTGGCGCAGGAGTTGCGCCAGCGCGGCCTCACGATCCGCGCACGCACCGAGCTTGCGCGCATCGAGAAGCGCGGGGAGTCCTTCGTTGCCTACACGACCGCGGGCGACGAGATCGGCGCCGACGTCGTGCTTTATGCCACGGGGCGCAAGCCCAACACGCGCGGCCTCGGGCTCGAGGAGCTTGGCATCGACATGAACGAGGTGGGCGCGGTCGCGGTTGACGAATGGCAGCGCACGTCGGTGCCGCACATCTATGCCGTCGGCGACGTCACCGACCGGCTCAATCTCACGCCGGTGGCGATCGCGGAGGGCCGCGCCATCGCCGAGACGCTCTTCAACAACAATCCGATCAAGGTCGATCACGCCAACGTCGCAACGGCCGTGTTCAGCCAGCCGCCGGTCGGCTGCGTCGGTCTCACCGAGCGCCAGGCACGCCAGAGGCATCGCGTCGACATCTATCGCACGCGTTTCCGGCCGATGAAGCACACGATCTCGGGGCGCGAGGAGCGCACCATGATGAAGCTCATCGTCGACCGCGAAAACGATCGCGTGCTCGGCTGCCACATGGTTGGCGCCGACGCGCCGGAGATAACGCAAGGGTTGGCGATCGCGTTGAAGTGCGGCGCGACAAAGAAGCAGTTCGATCAAACGATCGGAATTCATCCGACCGCGGCCGAAGAGTTCGTCACCATGCGCGACGAGGTGCCGGATCCCGTTCCCGCAGAATGACCCAAAAGGGTTGGGCCGAGTCCCTTGCAACTTTTGCGGACGGGGCATACATAGGACCATCGAACTTCGTGGGTTCGGGCTGCTCTTCCTTGCCTCTCGCAGGCCCGGACCTGCTCTCCGACATTCCACGAAAAAGTTTGATGTGTTCGCGCAATCCCGCGTGGACGCACTCGGTCTAGGAACTATCGATGTCGACAGGAACCGTAAAGTGGTTCAACGCCCAAAAGGGCTACGGGTTTATTCAGCCGGAGGACGGGTCAAAGGACGTGTTTGTGCATATTTCGGCCGTCGAACGCGCGGGGCTCGCAAATCTCCGCGAGGGCCAGAAAGTCAGCTACGACGTCGAGCGCGACAATCGCAGCGGAAAAGTGGCGGCCTGCAATCTGCGCGCCGTCTGATTGATTTGGCGAGAGGGGCGGCCTGCGCGGGTCACCCCTCCGCATATTCTCCGACCCCGTTCCGGCCCCTCTGCCCTTTCGTGATTCCGCGGAGCGACGCGGTGCGCCCACGCGCGCGGGCGCGAGATGACACGCGCCCTCACTTCTGAAGCGTAAGTGATTCCACGGCGCGCGTGATGCGCGTGCCGCCGCTCAGTCGGTGAAGCGCCAGCTTCCATCCGGCTGGCGGCAGGCCGTCGCTGTCGCCTGCTGTTCCTTGCCGCCGATCGTCACGCTCCTTTGCACCGCGCGGCAATCGGGCGCCGCCGGCATGACCGCCGCGATCGGCGGCAGCACGTTGCCGCTCGCGTCGTAGAGGTTGGGGTCATAGCGCCCCGACGGCGCCGCGGCACACGCGGTGAGCAGCAGCGCCGACAACAGCGCAAGACCTCGCATGGCGATCCTTACTGGCCCAGGGGAATGCCGGTGAGCTTGCTCACGGGCGTCCAATCCTTGGCCGCTCGGTCCCACCGTACGACGATGGCGTTGTTGAGGTCGAGCCCGCGCTGCTTCACTCGCGCAAAATTGTAGATGCCGTCGATCCCGGCATAGCCTTGCAGATTCTCGAGATAGTCGTGGAGCTGCTCGGCGCTCGCGCCGGGCGGCAGCTTGTTGAGCGCGGCGATGACGATCCGCACCGTATCCCAGCCGATGTCGGCGCTGGCGTCGGTATGAAGGCCGGCGGCGCTCATCGCGGCGAAGAATTTGCGCTGCTCCGCGAGCACCGGCTCGGGAAGGTCAGTGCTGGCGCTGCCATGCGCGGCCCAGGCCGAGACGCCGAAGAAGAGCTGGCTCGGCAGGAACGCGGCGTATTCCGTCATCTGACCGTAGGTCATGTTGCTGCCGGAGGCCGCGGTCGGTAGGTCGAGCCCGGCCTGGACGAGGGCGCGGAACACGGTGGCGCCGGCGGCGGCTGTCGCCCAGCTCACCACCACGTTGGGCTTCTGCGCTGCGATGCGGGCGATCTGCGCCGTGATGCCGACATCGGCCGGATTGAAATACTCCTGCGCGACGAGTTGCATGTCTTTGAACTCCGGCTCCTTGATGAGCCCGCTGATCGCCTTGTCGGCGTCCTGGCCCGAGGCGTCGGTCGTGGTGATGAGCGCCACGCGCTTCCAGCCCTTGGCCTGAAAGAAGCGGAGGAGCGCGTGCTGCTGGTCGCGCGAGGCGATCTGCGAGGTGAACTCGTAGCCGCCGTCCTTCGGGCGCACGCTCGGCGAGAAGCAATAATGCACCGGTCCGTTCTGCATGAGCGGCGTCATCGCGTTGCAGATGCCGGAAATGGTCGAGCCGAATACGACGGGCGGATGGTTCGCGATGATCTCCGTCGTGAGCTGCACCGCCGTTTGCGGGCTCGTCTGGTCGTCGTGGAAGACGAAGTGAATGGGCTTGCCGTGGAGACCGCCCTCTTCGTTGATCATCTTCTCCGTTACCTCGATGTTCTTCTTCTGCGTGCCGCCGAGGAAGGCGCCGCCGCCGGTCAGGGGCTCGAGCACGTCGAACGTGCTCGGGTCTTCGGCGGCGCGCGCGGGCCCGCCGAGCGCGAGCGCGGCGGCGAACGCGGCTGCGGCGGTGCATGCGATATGGGCGATCATTCTGGTCACGTCTCCCTCCTTCTTTTCCTTCTCGGCGAGTTTAGTCGCCAATGGCAAGGCCATCGAGCACGCGAGCCACGCTCGGCGCGCGCTCGACGCGCCAGAGGCCGTCGAGCACGGACGCGGCGCGCTCCTCGCCCAGCACGGGCCCGGCGAGGCTCAGGAATTTCGCCGAAATCTCGCCGTCGTCCATCTTGTTCTGCGCATGGCCGCGCGGGTTGATGATCTCGATCGTGTGACTTGCGCCGCCTCGGCGCCGGACGTTCGCGCGCAGGATCACCCGGCCCGGATAGACTTTGTCGATCTCATCATCCTTCGCCACCGAGATTTTCTCCATGAGCGGACGCACAGCCGGGTCGAGATAGGCCTTCTCGTCGAACGAGCGCACGCTGATCGTGCCATCGATAAGGGCGCGCGCGAAGATATAGGGCATGGAATGATCGGCGGTCTCGCGCGTCTTCGGGTCCCATTTTGCGGGCTCGCTGCCGATCTCGTGCCAGATCGGCGTGGCGGTCCTTATGTCGATCGCCCCGATCTCGGCCACCGGCATGGTCTTTCTCAGCTCGAGCGCCGCCCACACGGCGGCCTGCGCGCCGTTCTCGACCGGCCAGTATTTGAGTCCGATCGTGTCGGTGAGGAACGGGCCGAAGGGCTGGGGCGCGAACGCGCCGCCCGCCTGCTCGAAGACGCCGTGCCGCCCGGTGAAGGCGGCGGCGGGCCCGGTCATGCCCTCGGCCGCGAGCAGCACCAGGAACATGGCATTGCGCACGGCGAACGCCGTCGCCGCCCCCTTCCACAGCGACAGCTCGCCCGCGCGCGTGACGCGCGGCGGCAGGCTGCCGACAGCGCTCAATGCCACGGCATGTGCGATCTGATTCTCCGGGAGGCGCAGCATATGGGCTGCGCCCGCCGCGGCGGCGATGCCGATGGCGAAGCCCTGGTCCCAGCCGCGCTCGCGCAGTCGCGCCGCGCCGATGAGGCGCGCCGCCGTCTCGTAGGCGACGATCATGCCGGACAGGAGGCGGGTACCGTCCGAGCGCGCGAGCTCGGCCGCGGCCAGGACCGCGCCAAGCGCGTCGCTCGGGTGGCCGCCATGCACCGTGTCGTTGAAGTCGAGATAGCGGATCATGGCGGTCGTCACGAAGGCGGCGGTGTCGGCCGCCATCGGCGTCCGCGCGCCGAGGCTGCGAGCCGCGCGCGCGGCCGCGCCTCCGGCGCCGATGCGCCGGCCCATCGCGGCGGCCGTGCAATCATGCCCGCCAAGGCCGCAGGCGAGGCTGTCGACGAGATGGCGCTTTGTGGCATGGACCGTCTCGGCCGGCGCCGCCGCAAGCTCGAAGCGCGCCGCATTGCCGGCGATGGCGGCGATGATCTCGTCCATGGCCCGACCTCCGCCCGCGATCATATCGGAGATGCGAAGTTCCGGGCGAGGCGGTCGCGGATCGGGGCGGCGGGGCTCCGGTAACTAAACTGAGACCGTGCCGGGGTGTCGCGTCGCTTGTTTTCCGTGCGGGAATTGCCGACAATCGCGCCCCGTGGGGACAGCTTGATCGAGATCACGGAAAAGCGCGACGGAGCCGTCATCGTGTTGCAGCCGTCGGGGCGCATCGACAACGACACCAGCATCGCCTTTCAGGACCGGCTGCTGCAGGTGATCGGCCATGGCACCACGCTCGTCGATTTCACCGGCGTCGAGTTCATCTCGAGCGCCGGGCTTGCCGCGCTGATGACGGCAGCAAAGCAGGCCAAGGCGGCAAAGGTCGGCCTCGCCTGCGCCGCGCTTAATTCCGTTGTCCAGGAAATCTTCGCCATCAGCCGCTTCTCGCGCGTCGTGCCGGTCTATGCCACCGCGGCCGAGGGCGTTGCCGCGCTCAAGGGCTAGGGGTCATGCTCGTCCGTTTCTGGGGAACCCGCGGGTCGCTGCCGGCGCCGATCGACCGCAACGCCGTGCGCGAGAAGGTCCGCGCGGCCGTGCTCGCGGCACAGGGGCGCAGCTTCGACGGGCCGGAGAGCGTCGACCGTTTCCTCGACAACGAGCTGCCGTTCGCAGCGGCCGCGACCTATGGCGGCAATTCGAGCTGCGTCGAGATCGCGGGGACGAGCGACGAATATGTGCTGTGCGACCTCGGCACCGGCGTGCGCGAGTTCGGCCTCAGGGTGCTGCACGACAAGGGACCGGCGACGAAATTGCGCTTTAACGTCTTCCTGTCGCATGTGCACTGGGACCACATCATGGGGTTCCCGTTTTTTCCCTCGGCCTACATTCCCGGCAACGTCATCCGCATCCACGGCTGCCACAAGGTGTTGCGCGAGGCGCTCGAGCGGCAGCAGTCCGACCCATGCTTTCCGGTCGATTTCCGCAATCTCGGCGCGACCATCGAGTTCGTCGAGCTAGAGCCCGACCGCAGCTACGACATCGCCGGCATGAAGGTGAAACCGATCCTGCAGTACCACGCCGGTGATTCTTTTGGCTACCGCTTCGAGCACGCCGGCAAAGCCGTTGTCTACTCGACCGATTGCGAACACAAATTCCAGGTGCTCGACGAGAGCTATCCGTTCGTCGCCTTCTTCCGCAATGCCGATCTCCTCGTCTTCGACTCTATGTATTCCCTCGCCGATTCGATCTCGGTGAAGGAGGATTGGGGCCATTCGAGCAATATGGTCGCCGTCGAGCTTGCGCAGATGGCGGGCGTCAAACACCTCGTCATGTTTCATCACGAGCCCATCTTCGACGATCGCACGATCGACACGATCCTCGCCGAGACGCGGCGTTATGAGGAGCTGAGCCGCAACGGCGCGAAGCTGACGGTGAGCTCCGCCTACGACGGGCTCGAGATTGTCGTCTGAGCCTGAAGGAAGTCAGCTCGCGCGTTCGGAGGGGCTGCGCGCGCTCATCACGCTGCCGGGCCTGTTCCAGGCGCTCGTGCTTTTCGTGATCTTGCTCGTGCTGCCGGAGATTTTTCCTGCGTCCTTCGAGGAGCTGGCGCTGCGCTCGTTCGACCTGGAGCAGCGCATAGCGCCGCGCCCGGAGGAGACGCTGCCCGTCGTTATCGTCGCAATCGATGAGGCCTCGCTTTCGGGGCCCAACGGGCAATGGCCATGGCCGCGCTCTGCCATGGCCGAACTGGTGCGCAAGATCGCGTCGGGGCATCCTCTGGCGCTCGGCGTCGACATCCTCTTCGCCGAGCGCGACCGGCTGGCGCCGCAGAACCTCGCGGCGGAGCTGAAGAACCTGCCCGAGACGGCGAAGAGCGCGCTCGCGACGCTTCCCGACAACGACGCGGAGCTTGGCGCCGCCTTTAAGATGGCACCGACGGTCTTGGGGCTTGCGCCGTCCTTTGAGAAGGAGGGCGAGGGCGGCTCGCCCATCCGCGCCGCGCCGATCCGCGCGATCGGCCCCGATCCGCAACGCTTCCTCGATTCCTTTCCAGGCGCGGTGCGAAGCCTCCCGGTCATCACCGCCGGCGAGACCGGCGCCGCGGCGCTCACCGGCAATCCCGACCGCGACGGCATCGTGCGCCGCGTGCCGCTCGTCGTCTCGGTCGCCGGCACGCTCATGCCGAGCCTCGCGCTCGAGACGCTGCGGGTCGCCTCGGGCGCGCGCGGCATGGCTGTTCTCAGCACGCCATCCGGCGTCGAGGGCGTGCGCGTCGCGAACACGCTCCTGCCGACCGACGGCGAGGGCCGGGCCTACCCTTACTTCGCACGGCCGCAATCGGCGACGACGATTTCCGCGGGCGACGTGTTCAGCGATTCCTTCGACGTGCACGCCTTTACCGACCAGATCGTGCTCCTCGGCGTCACTGGTGTGGGGCTCGTCGACATCAAGGAGACGCCTACGGGCCTCATGCAGGGCGTCGAGGTCCATGCCCAGCTCATCGAGTCCGTGCTGTCGGACCAGATTTTGCGCCGGCCGGCGGCGATGCGCAGGATCGAGCGCGGCCTCGTTGCAGCCGCAGCGCTTATCGTCATCCTGTTCATTCCCTACCGCCGGCCGTTCGTCGCGGCGGGGCTTGTCCTCGTCCTGGCGGCGCTCTTCCTCGGCGGCGCCTTCGCTGTGTTCCGCTACGAGCAATATCTCGTCAACGGCGTCTACCCCGCCGTCGTGTCGGTGCTCGTCTTCACGACCATGCTCTCGGCCAATCTGCGCCTCGCCGAGGAGGACAGGCGTCGTCTTGCCGGCGACCTCGAGCGAGAGCGCGAGGCGAAGGCGCGCATCGAGGGTGAGCTCAACGCCGCGCGTTCGATCCAGATGGGGCTTCTGCCGAAGCCGCTTCCGCGCGTCCCCGACACGCGCTCGGTCGACGTGCATCAGCTATTGGAAACGGCGCGCACGGTGGGCGGCGATCTCTACGACTTCATCATGCTCGATCAGCGCCGCCTCTATTTCGCAATCGCCGATGTCTCGGGCAAGGGCGTCGATGCCGCGCTCTTCATGGCGATGACCAAGATGGCGCTCTCGGGCGCGACGCTGCATTACGGCGACGCGCTCGACCGCGTGTTCGGCGATGCCAACAGCCAGATCTCCGAGGCGAGCGACCATGTGCGCCATCAGGGCGGCCGGCCGATGTTCGTCACCGTCTTCGCCGCCGTGCTCGAGCTCGATACCGGGATCATCTCGTATGCGAGCGGCGGACACGACTCGCCCTATCTGCTGCGCCAGGGCGTCAGCCCGGCACGGCTCCTCACTGATGGTGGCCCGCCGCTTGGCACGATGGACGAATTCATGTTCCCGGTCGACCGCACGCGGCTCGCGCCCGGCGACATGATCGTGCTCTACACCGACGGCGTCACCGAGGCGAAGGACGAGGCCGGTGCCTTCTATACCAGCGCGCGCCTCGACAAGCTGATGGAGAGCCTGCGCCCGCGCTCCGCGCGCGGCGTCGTCGATGCGGTGCGCGAGGATGTTTGGCGCTTCATGGGCGACGCCGACCAGGCCGACGACGTGACGCTACTCGTCGTGCACTGGCTCGGGCCGGAGCCTCCGGCCTCGCTCAGCGAACCGTGATCTCGACGCGGCGGTTGCGCGGCTCCGATACCTGGTCCGCAGTCTTAACGGCAAGGTCGAGCTGGCCGCGGCCGGCCACCGAGATCGATGCGCCGGTAAGCCCGTCCTTCACCAGGCGCTCGCGGATCGCCTGCGCGCGGCGCAGCGAAAGCTGCTGGTTGTAGGTCTTGTCGCCGAGCGTGTCGGTATGCCCGATCACCTCGACCTCGTAGACCGGGCGGCGCTTGATGTCGGCGAACACGTCCTGGTACTGCTGCTGCGAAGCGGGCGTCAGCGTGTCGCTGTCGCTGATGAAATAGAGGCGGAAATGCGCGGGCAGGATCGGCCGCGCGGCGATCGCGCTGCCGAAGATCTGCTGCACCTGCCCGGCGTCGACCGCGACCGGTGCGGCCGTGCCGCCGCGCACCTCGCTCGCGGCATAGGGCTTGTCGAGCAGCACCGAGTTCTTGCCGTCCTCGACCGTGACGGCGCCGGCGCTGCCGTCGGGGTTGGGCAGCACGACGAACAGGTCCTGTCGTGGCGTGGAGCAGGCCGCGAGCGTGGCGGCAAGGAGAAGCGCGGCGAGCCAGCGCATGGCTATTGTCCGACCTGGATGGCAAAGCTCGTGCCGCGCACGGCGAGCGTCGCCGTAGGCGTGCGCACCTTCATCGCCGAGGGCGAACTGCGCGCGATGTCGCCCGAGACCATGCTCGCCGTGCCCTTGCGCAGGTCGGTCAGCATCGTGCCTTTGAAGTTGCTGGAATCGAAGTTGTACTGCGATAGCGCCGCCTCGCTGTTGGGGCCGAGCGAGAGCACGCTGTCGTCGGTGAAGGTGATGCCGATACTGCCGTCGGCCCCGGTCTGGAGCGTATCCTTCTCGTAGAGCGCGTCGCCGGGCTTCACGGCGCTCGCCTTGCCGTCGCGCATGACGGAGGCCGCGCCCGAGGCGGTTTTGACCTGAGCGACCTGCGAGCCGTCGGCAAAGGCCGGCGCGGCGATAAGTGCGGCAGCGAAGGCGAAAGCCGCGCCGCGCAAGCAAAACGTCAATGCCATTTCTGTACTCCCCCGACGACGAACACTAGCCTAGCAGAAAATCCATTTCCACGGGTGGGCCGGGACAATCCCGCGCGACTTAGTTAAAATGCCCGCGCAATGGGGGATGGAAACGAGGCGACGATTGCTGTCTGCGCTGACAACGAGGCGATGGCGCAGGTCCGCAGCTTCGTCGAAAATTTCGGGCAGGCGCGCGCGGTCGGCGCCGCCGATCTCGCCCGCGTGCTCATCGCGGTCGAGGAGCTCGTCACCAACATCGTGCGCTACGGCTATGGGCCGGGCCAGCAGCCGGGTTCTGTGCGCGTCACGCTTAGGCTCGTAGGGAACCGCCTCTCGGTGGAGATCGTCGACGATTCGCGACCGTTTGATCCCTTCGCCGTGCCCGAGCCCGATCTCGACGCGCCGATCGAGGCGCGGACCATCGGCGGCCTCGGCCTCTATATCGTCAAGGCGCTGATGGACGTGACGCGCTATCGCCGCGACGGCGCTCACAACGTCGTCGAGATCTCGCGGCCGGTGACGCTCGGAAACTGAGCGCGCCCACGCGGGCCGGGCACGCGCCAGCTGCGCGCGGCGAGGAAGCCCACGAGCGCAAGGTTCAGAACGTTGGCGAAGAGCCCGGCCGCGAACGCCGCGCCGTAGAAGCCGTAATGATCGTAGAGCACGCCCGCGAGCCAGCCGCCGGCGGCCATGCCCGAGCCGCTGCACAGCATCATCACGGGGACGCGCCAGGACGCCTCCTCGGCCGGAAAGAACTCGCGGATCGCCAGCACATAGGCCGGCACGATGCCGCTGAAGCCGAAGCCGAAGAAGGCGGAGACGGCGAAGAGCCCGGCTTCGTCCTGCGTCATCAGCAACGCCGCCATCGCAAGCGCCTGGCATGCCGAGGAGGCGAGCACGGTCTTGATCCCGCCGATGCGATCCGAGATCCATCCCCAGAACTGCCGGCTCACGAAACCGGTGCCGAGCAGCACGGCGAGCATCGCGGCGCCGATCTCGGGCCGGATGCCGAGGTCGCTGCAAAAGGCGATGAGATGGCCCTGCGGCATCGCCATCGGGACGCAGCACAGGAATGATGCGACGGCGATCAAGCCCAGCACGAGATTGGCGTTGAGGCCGAGCACGCGCCGGTCCGCGCGCCCACGCGCGGCGGCGAAGGCGGGCGCAAGCTCCGGCCGCGGCGGCGGATCGAGGAAGAACCAAGCAAGCGTCAGCACGAGCAGCAGCTCGACCGGCGCCGCCAGCATCATGGTGTGGCGCCAGCCGAGCGCGACGATCGCCTGCTCGAACAAGAGCGGCCAGATCGCGCCTGCGACATAGCTTCCGCTCGAGATGAGAGCGAGCGCGGTGCCGCGGTGGCGGTCGAACCAGCGACTCACATAAACATAAGAGGGCGCGTTGATGCTGCCGAGGCCGAGCATGCCGATGAGCACGCCGTGCGAGAGATAGAGCGCCACGGGCGTGCCGCGGCTCGCGACAAGAAGACCGAGCGCAATCATCGCGCCGCCGAAGATCGCGGTCGCGCGCAGGCCGAAGCGCTCGGCCGCGTGCCCCATCGCGACGCCGCCCACGGCAGTGCCAAGCCATGCCAAGGCGTAGCACGCCGCCGGCACGGCGCGCGCGCCGCCGCCAAGATCTGCCGCGATGTCTTTGAGGGCGACGACGACGATATAGGGCGCGCCGAAAGCCACCGACATGACGCCGAGCGCCGCCGCGGCCGCGATCCACGACCGCCGGCTCTCGACGCTCGGAACAACGGGACTCATGCCACGCGTCTAGCACGCGCCCGCAGGACGCGCCACCGGCACCACCTTCGTGCTGCGTCCCTACCTTCGTGCGGCGTCCCTACGGGCGAGGCACTACGCGCGGAACGAACGCGACGGCCCTTCGTTCGCCGCCGGAATGGTCAGAACCTTATCCGCGCGCTTCAGCGCGACGTCGCGCGCACGCCCGCGGGCGGATGCCGCTCGGCACCGCTTTCGCGGCGCGTTGCCAGCTCGTCATAACGTGCCGCGAGCTGCAGGCGAATGACGCTCTCCCACAAATCCGCCGTCTTGTGTCCCGCGGCGCGGTGCTCGTCGGCGCGCCGCCGCAATTCATTTGCGTCTTCCATGGCAGCCTCCGTCGGTCCATTCTGTGCTTGTCCGGGCGCGCCGTGAACCCCCCGGAAAGTTGAATCCGCATGCGTCATTTCGTCGATAAAGCGCACATCTTTCTGGGCGCGCTCGTGGCCGCGGCGCTGTCGAGCCAGGCGCTCGCCGACGATTACGGCCGCATGAACGTCCTCGAGGAAAACGACTCTCTCTATTTCCACACCGACAAGCATTACACGCAGGGGGTGCGATTCTCCTATCTAGCGCCGTCGGTGAAGCCGGGCGATTCTTTCGACCGACCGTTCGATTATCTTTCCGCCTATACGCCGATCTTCGCCGCCAATTCGGTCGACCGCCGTTATGTCTTGCTGTTCGGCCAGAGCATTTTCACGCCGGATGATCTTCAGCTTCGCCCGCCTGACCCGCGCGACCGGCCGTATGGCGGCTGGCTTTATGGCGGCGTGAGCCTCCTGCAGCGCGACGGCGACGACTCGCTCGAGAATCTCGAGCTCGATGCCGGGATCATCGGCCCCGGCGCGCTCGGCAAGCAGATCCAGAACGACTGGCACCAGTTCATCGACATCCACCAGGCACAGGGCTGGTCCGACCAGATCCAGAACGAGCCGGGCGCCACGCTCACCTATCAGCGCCTGTGGCGTCTGCCGATCGCGGGCGGCGACGCATTCGGTATCGACGCCGTACCGGAGGCAGGCGCCACGGTCGGCAACGTGTTCGATTTCGGCGAACTCGGCGGCATGCTGCGCATCGGCAGCGGGCTCGGCGCCGATTATGGCCCGCCGCGCGTACGCCCGGCGCTTTCGGGCACCGACTATTTCGACAGCACCCGCGCCGGCGACGGGCTCGGCGGCTATTTCTACATTGGCACGCAAGGCCGTGTCGTTGGCCGCAACATCTTTCTCGACGGCAACTCGTTCCGCCAAAGTCCGAGCGTCGATCACAGGGTGTTCGTTGGTGATGTGGAGACCGGCTTCGCGCTGTTCTGGTCACGCCGCGTCCGTGCCGACTTCAGCGTCACGGAACGCAGCAAGGAGTTTGTCGGCCAGCACTCGCCGGACGTCATCGGCGCTGCCGCGCTCTCCTTCTCGCTCTGAGCCGCAGTTTGATTTCCGCCCGTGCGCAAAATGCTCTAAGGACGCGGCATGGCGCGGGGGAACGGCGGTCTCAAGACCTATGATTATGTGATCGTCGGCGCCGGCTCGGCCGGCTGCACGCTCGCGCATCGCCTGAGCGAGGACGGCGAGACCCGCGTGCTCGTGCTCGAGGCCGGCGGCTGGGACCGTGATCCGCTCATCGCGCTGCCACTCGGCTGGGGCCGCATCCTCGAGCGGCGGCTCCACGACTGGATGTATTTCACCGAGCCCGAGCCCGGGCTTGACGACCGCCGCATCGAGTGCGCGCGCGGCAAGGTCGTGGGCGGGACCTCGTCGATCAACGCCATGGCCTATGTGCGCGGGCATCGCGCCGACTACGACCGCTGGGCGGCCTCGGGCCTGCCATCCTGGTCCTACGCGCGGCTCCTTCCCTATTTCCGGCGGCAGGAATCGTGGGAGGGCGGCGCCAGCGAATATCGCGGCGCGGGCGGCCCGCTCGCGACCATGCGCGCGCGCTATGACGATCCGCTCGTCGCAGCGTGCCTCGCGGCGGGCGAGGCGGCGGGCTTTCCGCGCACTGACGACTACAATGGCGCGCAGCAAGAAGGCTTTGCGCCCTTGCAACACACGATCCGCGGCGGCCGGCGCTGCAGCGCCGCCGTGGCTTACCTGCGGCCTGCGCTCGCGCGACGGAATCTCGCGGTCATCGTCGATGCGCATGCGGCGCGCATCGTGCTCGAGTCGGGCCGCGCCGTCGGCGTCGAGTACGTGGCGGGCGGTGCGAGCGTCATCGCCCGCGCCGAGCGCGAGGTGATCCTTGCCGCGGGCGTCGTCAACTCGCCGCAGCTCCTGATGCTGTCGGGCATCGGCGATCCGGAAACGCTCGCTGCGCAAGGCATCCGCACGGCCGTTGAGCTGCCAGGCGTCGGCTGCAATTTGCAGGACCATGTCGCCGCGGTCGTCGACTGCCGCCGCCACGACACCGGCCCCTTCGCCCGCGCGCTGCGTGCCGACCGCTTCGCCGTAGAGCTCTCCCGCGCATGGTTCTGGGGCACGGGCCTTGCCGCCGATCCGCCGAGCGGCTGGACTGCCTTCCTCAAGAGCACGCCCGATGCGGCGCTGCCCGACATCCAGATCCTGTTCCGCGCCGCACCCGGAGACGCGCGCCCTTATCTCGCGCCGCGCCCGCCCTTCGTTGATGGATTTTCCTTCCGCGCCGTGCTGCTCCGGCCCAAAAGCCGCGGGCGGCTCGTTCTCGCGAGCGCCGATCCCAACGCACCGCCGCGCATCCACGAGAATTTCCTCGGCGAAGAGGACGACCGGCGCACGCTGCGCGCCGGTCTTCGTCTCGTCTGCGAGGTTGCGCGCCAGGCGCCGCTTCGGCCCTTCGTCGCGTCGCGGATTGCGCCCGCGCCCGACGGCGAGGGCGACGCAGCACTCGACGCCTATATCCGCGCCACCGCGACGACCGCGCACCATCCGCTCGGCACCTGCAAGATGGGGGCCGATTCGGACCCGCTTGCGGTCGTCGATCCCGAGCTGCGCGTGCGCGGGGTCGAGCGGCTTCGCGTCGTCGATGCCTCGGTCATGCCCGACCTCGTCGGCGGCAATATCAACGCCGCTATCATCGCCATCGCCGAGAAGGCCGCCGACCTCATTCGCGGCCGCCGTCCGCCGCCGCCCGCGCCGGTCTAGCGTTCGCGCGGGAAAGCCGCTATTTCTTGGGCAGTTGACCGGAGATTCTAAGCGGGCGCGCGAGGCCCGCAGGACGGACCTTATGGCCGAGAGATGGACACCTGATAGCTGGCGCGGCAAGCCCATTCGCCAGGCGCCCGACTATCCCGACGAAGCGGGCGTGAAGGCGGTCGAGCAGACGCTGCGCAACTACCCGCCTTTGGTCTTCGCCGGCGAGGCGCGCCGGCTCAAGGCGTCGCTCGCCGAGGTGGCGGGGGGGCGTGCCTTCCTGTTGCAGGGCGGGGACTGCGCCGAAAGCTTCGCCGAGTTCCATCCCAACAACATCCGCGACACGTTCCGCGTGCTCCTGCAGATGGCGGTGGTACTGACTTATGGCGCGGCCTGCCCGGTGGTGAAGGTCTCGCGCATGGCCGGGCAGTTCGCCAAGCCCCGCACGTCCGACACCGAGACGCAGAACGGCGTGACCTTGCCCGCCTATCGCGGCGACAGCATCAACGGCATGGAGTTCAGCGCCGAGGCGCGCAAGCCCGATCCCAAGCGCATGATCCAGGCTTACAGCCAATCAGCGGCGACCTTGAATTTGCTGCGCGCTTTCGCGCAGGGCGGCTACGCCGATCTCCACCGCGTCCACAGCTGGAACCAGGGCTTTGTCGCCTCGAGCCCGGCCGGCGAGCGCTATCAGGAGCTTGCCGATCGACTGACCGAGACGCTCGACTTCATGGCGGCATGTGGCCTCACCTCGGAAACGACGCCGCAGATCCGCGAGACCGATCTCTTCACCTCGCACGAAGCGCTGCTGCTGCCGTTCGAGGAGGCGATGACGCGCGTCGATTCGACGACGGGCGACTGGTACGACGTTTCGGCGCACATGCTCTGGATCGGAGACCGCACGCGGCAATATGACGGCGCGCATGTCGAGTTCATGCGCGGGGTGAAGAATCCGTTGGGCCTCAAATGCGGGCCGACGCTCGAGACCTCGGACTTGCTGCGTTTGATCGAGCGCCTCGATCCCGAGAACGAGCCGGGCCGGCTCGTCCTCATCGTGCGCATGGGCTACGACAAGGTCGAGACGAAGCTCCCGCCCTTGATCCGCGCCGTCACGCGCGAGGGGCGCAACATCGTGTGGTGCTGCGATCCGATGCATGGCAACACCATCGTGTCCTCGACCGGCTACAAGACACGCGCGGTTGACCGCATCCTCGCCGAGGTCAAAGGCTTCTTTGCCGCGCACGATGCTGAGGGCACCCATGCGGGCGGAATCCACGTCGAGATGACCGGGCAGGACGTGACCGAATGTATCGGCGGCGCGCAGGCGATCACGGAGAGCGGGCTCGCCGACCGCTATCACACGCATTGCGATCCGCGGCTCAATGCGAGCCAGTCGCTCGAGCTCGCGTTTCTCATCGCCGAGGCGCTGAAGCGCCGGCGCGTCGCCGAGACGCGGCGGCGGGCGGTCGCCGCGGCGGCGGCGTCCTAGGGGGTAAGTGGCCCGCGAGGATCGTCGTGCCATGAGCCTCGATCCCGAGCAGCTGCGCCGCCAGACCGACAGCTATTTCCTCCGCACCAAGGAGATTGTGCGCCGCTTCGGCGACCGCGAGGCGACCTACGCGCTCTTCATGCGGCGCCCGGTCATCTGCACGCCACGCCTCATGGTCGAGTTTCTTGAGGAAACGGCCCGCGAGCGCGGCACTGAGTTCGCGATCGAGCTCATGTACAAGGAAGGTGAATGGGTCGGCGCCGGCGAGCCGATGGTGTATCTCACCGGCTCGCTTTATCACCTCGTCGATCTCGAGACGGTCTATCTCCAGAAGCTTGGGCCGCCCTGTGTCGCCGCCTACAACGCTTACGCCATGTGCGTGGATCTGCCGCGCACGGCGTTCCTCGCGATGGACGCGCGCCACTGCGCCGGCGCCGAGATGGCGGAGATGATGGCCTATGCCGCGGCCGTCGGCTCCGATGCGGCGCGGCGCGAGGTGGGTGCCGTGGGGTTCACCGGCAACGCGACCGCGGCGACCGCGCATTTCTTCGGCAACGAAACAGGGCGCGGGACGATGCCGCACGCGCTCATCGGCTATGCCGGCTCGACCTTGCGCGCGGCCGAGATGTTCCACGAGACCTTTCCCGACGAGAACCTCACGGTGCTTGTCGATTATTTCGGCCGTGAAGTCACGGACGCGCTCGAAGTCTGCCGCCGCTTCCCCGATCTCGCGGCGGCAGGGAAGCTCGCCTTCCGCATCGACACGCATGGCGGCCGCTATGTGGAGGAGCTCGACCTGCAGCGCTCTTACGCCGTGCTCGAGAAGCACGCGCCGCGTGCCATCCGCTCCTACCGCAGCGAGCCGGAGCTGCGCTATCTCGTCGGCACCGGTGTCACCGCGGCCGCCGTCTGGCACGTGCGCCAGCGTCTCACCGAGGCGGGGTTTCCGGCGACGCGGATCGTCGCGAGCTCGGGCTTCACGCCGGCGAAATGCCGCATCATGGCGGTGGCGGACGCGCCAATCGACGTGGTCGGCACTGGCTCCTATCTCCCCGAGATCTGGACCGAGACTTATGCCACGTCCGATATCGTCGCCTATGACGGGGTGCCGCTCGTCAAGGCGGGCCGCGAGTTCCTGGTGAAGAAGCGCTAGGGGGCCGACGTGACAGCCCGCAACGCCACCATGTTCGACGGCAACCGCTTCAAGCTCGCGGTGTTCGGCTCGAACTGCTCGTCCGGGCGGGCTGCCACCAAGGTGCCCGAGCGCTGGGCCAACAGCTTCGCCGAGAACGTGCGTCTGGCTCAGCTTGCCGACGACATCGGCATCGAATGCATGGTGCCGATCGGGCGCTGGAAGGGCTATGGCGGCGAGACCAATTTCGAGGGCGCGACGTTCGAGACCATCACCTGGGCGTGCGGGCTTCTGGCGGCGACGAAGCGCATCACTGTCTTCGGCACTGTGCACGTTCCGATCTTCCCGCCCGTGCTCGCGGCGAAGCAGATCGTCACTGCCGACCATATCGGCGAAGGACGCTTCGGCCTCAACATCGTGTGCGGCTGGAACCAGGACGAGTTCGACATGTTCGGGCTCGACCAAGACATACACGACGACCGCTATGCGCGCGGCAAGGAATGGCTCGACGTCATCCTGCGCATCTGGGGCGAGGACGCGCCGTTCGACTATGCCGGCAGCTACTACAAGCTCAAAGGCGTCGAGGGGCGGCCTATGCCGTGGGCCGGGCAGCGACCGATCCTGATGAATGCCGGCAATTCGCCCACGGGGCGCAAGTTCGGCGCCGATAATTGCGACATGGTGTTCGATCAGCCGCATGCGCTCGACCGCGCGAAGGAGCGCATCCTCGAGGTGCGCGCGTGGGCCAAGGCGCGCGGCGCAGCGGTGCAGGTGTTCACCTCGGGCGCCATCGTCTGCCGCCCGACGCAAAAGGAGGCCGACGAGTATTTCCGTCATTTCGCCGTCGAGGAGCGCGACAACGGCGCGATCGACCGCATGTTCAGCCTTTATCTCAATCCCGCGAACCAGCGCACCATGACGCGCGAGGAGATCGAGAAGCTGCGCGCGCGCTATGGTGCGGGCTATGGCGGGCTCTTGGCCGTGGGCGATCCAGACGTCGTCGCGCGTGAGTTGCAGAAGCTCACCGAGGCGGGCTTCGACGGCTTCTGCTTCAGCTTCGTCAGCTATAACGACGAACTTCCATATTTCGCGCAGGAAGTGATCCCGCGCCTCGAGCGCATGGGCCTGCGCGTGCCCGCGCGCTGAAGGCGCGGAAATTTGACGGCACTGGGCCGCCTTGATCTACCTCAAGGCTTAGCCGTGCTGATTGCGTTTAGTTGGACGCATCATGACTCGGCATCATCGGGAAATTCCTGGCACGCCGATCTTCGATGGCGAGGCGGCCGCACGGGGGTATGCCCTCAACCGCATGTGCTTCTCATTCAATAGCGCTGCGAACCGCGCGTCCTTTCTCGCCGACGAGGATGGTTACTGTGCGAAATACGGACTGTCGCCGGAGCAGCGCGATGCGGTGCGCAAGCGCGACGTGCTCGCCTTAATCGAGGCCGGCGGCAACATCTATTACCTCGCGAAGCTTGCCGGCATCTTCGGGTTGGGCGTGCAAGATATTGGGGCGCAGCAGACCGGCATGAGCGTCGAGGCGTTCAAGGCGAAGCTTTTGGCAGCAGGAGCCTGACCATGGCACGGATCGTCGGCGGCCTTGCCACGTCTCATATCCCTTCGATCGGTGTCGCAATCGCAAAAGGGCTGCAGAGCGAACCCTATTGGCGGCCGTTCTTCGACGGTTTTCCGCCAGCACGCGCCTGGCTCGAGCGCCAGAAGCCGGATATCGCCGTGGTGATCTACAATGACCACGGCCTCAATTTCTTTCTCGATAAGCTGCCGACCTTTGCCGTGGGCGCGGCGGCGGAATATCAACATGCGGACGAAGGCTGGGGACTGCCTGTCTCGCGGCCGTTCGCCGGAGACACCGATTTCTCCTGGCACTTGATTAATAGTCTCGTTGATGACGAATTCGATGTGACGACCTGCCAGGAAATGCTGGTCGATCATGCCTTCACCATTCCGATGTCGCTGTTTTGGGCGGGAAATCGCCCGTGGCCCGTGCGCACGGTTCCGATCGCGGTCAATACTGTGCAGCATCCGTTGCCGTCGCCGGCGCGTTGCTTCAAGCTCGGCCAGACAATCGGCCGCGCCATTCGATCCTACGATAAGGCCGTGAAGGTCGTGGTGATCGGCACCGGCGGCCTGTCGCATCAGCTCGACGGTACGCGCGCGGGCTTCATCAACAAGGAGTTCGATCTGATGTGTCTCGGCGCGCTGCCGCATCAGCCGGAGGTTCTGACGGAATATTCGATTCTCGACCTCGTCGAACTTGCGGGCGCGCAGGGCGTGGAGTTCGTCAATTGGCTTGCGATGCGTGGCGCCCTTGGCGATCCCGTGACGGAGATTCACCGCAACTACCACATCCCGATCTCCAACACCGCGACAGGTTTGATGGTGCTGGAGTGCCCATCCTGAGATGCCGGGATTCGCCTTGGCGCATTCTCAATCGCCTGGTCACAACTGCCGTGGCTATTTGACGACGCTAGCCCTCCTTCCTACTTTCGAGGAAGGATGACCGACCGCCTTTCGATCGCCATCGCCCAGCTCGATCCGACCGTGGGCGACATCGCCGGCAACATCGCGAAGCTCGATGCGGCGCGCGCGGAAGGCGCGCGGCTGGGCGTCGATCTCGTCGTGGCGTCGGAGCTTTTCGTCGCGGGCTATCCGCCGGAGGACCTGGTGTTGAAGCCCGCCTTCGTCGCGGCCTGCCAGAACGCCGCGCAGGAGTTCGCGCGCGCGACCGCCCAGGGGCCGGGTGTGCTCTTCGGCTGCCCGTGGCGCCAGGACGGCAAGGTCTACAACGCCGTCGTCCTGGCCGAGGGCGGCCGCGTCGCCGCGCTCCGCTTCAAGCACGATCTGCCGAACTATGGCGTCTTCGACGAGAAACGCGTCTTCGCAGCCGGGCCTGCACCTGGCCCCATTCCGTTCCGCGGCGTGCGGCTCGGCGTGATGGTGTGCGAGGATATGTGGTCGATGGATGCGACCGAATGCTTGAGCGAATCGGGCGCCGAACTCCTCGTCGTCATCAACGGCTCGCCGTTCGAGACCGATAAGCGCGACGAGCGCATCGAGCTTGCGGTGGCGCGCGTCAAGGAGAGCGGCCTGCCGCTCCTTTACGTGAACCAGGTCGGGGGGCAGGACGAGCTTGTGTTCGACGGCGCATCCTTCGCGCTCGATGCGGCGTGCACGCTGAAAGTCCAGGCGCCGTGCTGGCGCGAGGCGCTCCTTGTGTCCGAGTGGCGGCGCGAAGCCGAGGGCTGGACCGTTGCGGAGGGTGCGCTGGTGCCGCCGCCGGAAGGGACGGAGGCGTTCTACGAGGCACTCGTGCTGGGCCTGCGCGACTATGTGCGCAAGAACCGCTTCCCCGGTGTCGTCCTCGGGCTTTCGGGCGGTATCGATTCGGCGCTCACGGCGGCGCTCGCAACCGATGCATTGGGCGCCGAGCAGGTCCATTGCGTGATGATGCCGTCGCCCTATACCTCGCGCGAAAGCCTCGAGGATGCGGCGCTTGTCGCAGAACTCCTCGGCACGGAACTGCGCTCGATCGACATCGGCCCGGCGATGGCCGCGATGGACGCGATGCTGAAGCCCTCCTTCGAGGGGCGCGCGCCCGACATCACGGAAGAGAACATCCAGTCGCGCGCGCGCGGTATGACGCTCATGGCGCTCTCCAACAAGTTCGGCTGGATGGTCTTGTCGACCGGCAACAAGTCGGAGATGTCGGCGGGCTATGCGACGCTCTATGGCGACATGTGCGGCGGCTATGCCGTCTTGAAGGACGTCTACAAGATGTCGGTGTTCGAGCTTTCGCGCTGGCGCAACGAGCGTCGCACGCCTGGCATGCTCGGCCCCGCGGGCCGCGTCATGCCGGAGCGCGTCATCACGAAGCCGCCGTCGGCGGAGTTGAAGCCCAACCAGAAGGACGAGGACACGCTGCCGCCCTACGCGGTGCTCGACGATATTCTGCAATGCCTCGTCGAACATGAAATGACGGTGCCTGAGATCGTCGCGCGCGGCCACGCGGAGGCGACGGTGCGCATGGTGTGGCGGATGCTCGACCGTGCCGAATACAAGCGCCGGCAGGCACCGCCCGGCGTCAAGGTGACGCGCCGCGCCTTCGGGCGCGACCGCCGCTATCCCATCACCAACATTTTCCAGGACGAGGGCCCGGTTCCGACGACCGAGCCCGGTGAGACGCCGCGCGCCCCCGCGCCACAGCCCGGCTGAGGCGTCGTGCTTCATCTCACCAACACGCTTACCCGGCGCAAGGAGGCATTCGCGCCGCTCGATCCCAAATCCGTGCGCATGTATGTGTGCGGGCCCACGGTCTACGACCTGCCGCATATCGGCAACGCGCGGCCGGTCATCGTGTTCGACGTGCTCTACCGCCTGCTGCGCCGGACCTATGGCGTCGCGCACGTGCGCTATGTGCGCAACATCACCGACGTCGACGACAAGATCAACGCTGCCGCGAAGGCCGCCGGCATTTCGATCCGCGAGCTCACTGAGCGCACGGCAAAGGAATTCCATGCTGATGCCGATGCGCTCTTGACGCTGCCGCCCGATGCCGAGCCGCGCGCGACTGACTATGTCGCGCCGATGATCGCCATGATCGAGCGCCTCATTACCAAGGGCCACGCCTACGAGGCGGAGCGCCACGTGCTCTTCGCGGTCGGCAGCCTCGCGGACTACGGCCGCCTTTCGCGCCGTTCGCGCGACGAGCTCGTGGCCGGCGCGCGGGTCGAGGTCGCGCCCTTCAAGCGTGATCCCGCCGATTTCGTGCTGTGGAAGCCGTCGTCCGCGGACCAGCCGGGATGGGACAGTCCGTGGGGGCGCGGCCGTCCGGGCTGGCACATCGAATGCTCGGCCATGGGCGAGGCGCTCCTCGGCGAGACCTTCGACATTCACGGCGGCGGGCTCGATCTGATCTTCCCGCACCACGAGAACGAGATCGCCCAGAGCGTCGCCGCGCACGACGGCAAGCCCTTGGCGCGCTATTGGCTCCACAACGGCTTCGTCACCGTCAACGGCGAGAAGATGGCGAAGTCGGAAGGGAATTTCGTGACGATCCGCGACGTGCTTGCCGAGGCGCCGGGCGAGGCCGCACGCTACGCCATCCTGACCGCACATTATCGCGACCCGCTCGACTGGACGGGCGAGCGCCTCTCGCAAGCGCGCCACGCGCTCGACCGCTTTTATCTGGCGCTGCGCGGCGGTCCGGCGCCGGCGGCGGCCCCGCCCGATCCGCGCGTGCAAGGCGCGCTCGACGACGATTTGAACACGCCCCTTGCCTTGGCGGCGCTGCACGAGCTTCTCGCGGAGCTCAACAAATCCGGCGATGCCGCGCGTGCACGCCTCAAAGGTGCGCTGGTCGCGAGCGGCGCGCTCATGGGCCTCTTGCAGCAGGATCCCGAAGCCTGGCTCAAAGGCGACGCCGAAGGGGCCGAAATCGACGCGCTCGTGGCAAAGCGCACCGCTGCGCGCGCCGCGCGCGACTTTGCCGAGGCCGACCGCATTCGCGCCACGCTCGCCATCCGCGGCGTCGTGCTGGAGGATGGTCCGGGTGGCACGACTTGGCGCCGGGCGGGGTAGGGGGCCACTCGAAAAATCAGCGTCCGCTCGCTAGTCTCCGCCGATGGCGGGCGAGCGCATCTATCTCTACGACACGACCCTGCGCGACGGCGCGCAGACGCAAGGCGTCGATTTCGGCGTCCCCGACAAGATCGCAATTGCGCGCGAATTGGACCTGCTCGGCATCGACTATATCGAGGGCGGCTGGCCCGGTGCCAATCCGACCGACGATGCCTTTTTCGCCAAAGCTCCGGCGCTTGCGCGCGCGAAGATTGCTGCCTTCGGCATGACGCGGCGGAGTGGACGCAGCGCTGCCAACGATCCCGGCCTTGCCGCCGTGCTTTCCTCCGGCGCCAAGGTCGCGACGCTCGTCGGCAAGACCTGGGATTTCCACGCGCAGGTGGCCTTGGGCGTGAGCCTCGCCGAGAACGTGGCGATGATCGGCGAGTCCGTCACGCACGCAGCGAGCCGCCTCGACGAGGTCATGTTCGACGCCGAGCATTTCTTCGACGGCTACAAGGCCAATTCCGGCTTTGCATTCGATTGCCTCAAGGCGGCGCATGATGGCGGCGCGCGCTGGCTCGTGCTCTGCGACACGAACGGCGGCACGCTGCCCGAGGAGGTCGAGCGCATCGTGGCGGCGGTGGCCAAGTCCATTCCGGCCGACAAGATCGCGATCCACTGCCACAACGATACCGGCAATGCGGTCGCGAATTCGCTGGCCGCGGTGCGCGCCGGCGCGCGCCAGATCCAGGGCACGGTGAACGGCCTGGGCGAGCGCTGCGGCAACGCCAATCTCGTGACGCTTATCCCGACGCTCGCGCTGAAACTGGGCTACCGCACCGGCGTCGATGAGGCCGGGATGAAGCGCCTGACGCATATCTCGCGCTTCCTCGACGAGCGCTTGAACCGCCCGCCCGACCGCCACGCGCCCTATGTCGGCGAGGCGGCGTTTGCGCACAAGGGCGGGCTTCATGTCTCTGCGGTCGAGAAGGACCCGCGCTCCTACGAGCATATCGATCCTGCGCTCGTTGGGAACCGCCGCCACGTCGTCGTGTCCGACCAGGCCGGCAAGGCGAACCTGCTGGCGCGGCTCAGGGAGCTCGACATCGCGGTCGAGCCCGACCATCCGAAGCTCGGCACGCTTCTCGACGAGGTGAAGGCGCGCGAGTTCGCGGGCTATGCCTATGACGGCGCCGAGGCGAGCTTCGAGCTTCTGGCGCGGCGCACGCTCGGTTCGGTGCCGGAATATTTTCGGCTGCAGAGCTTTCGCGTTCTCGACGAGCGGCGCTGGAACGCCAAGGGCGACCTCATCACGTTGAGCGAGGCGACGATCAAGGTGAACGTCGCCGGCCGCCAGGTGATGACCGTCGCCGAAGGGAATGGCCCGGTCAATGCGCTCGACGCGGCGTTGCGGAAAGCGCTCATCGAGAACTTCCCGGAGGTCGATGGCATCCGCCTCACCGACTACAAGGTGCGCATCCTGACGCCGCAGGACGGAACTGGCGCCGTGACGCGCGTCATGATCGAGACCGCCGGCGAACACGAGACCTGGTCGACCGTCGGCGTTTCGACCAACGTCATCGACGCCTCCTACAACGCGCTCCACGACAGCCTCACCTACCGGCTCTTCCGTTCCGGCCGGACGGCATAGACCCGTGGCCGGCACCGACCGCCGCCGCCACAGGCTCTCGGGCGGCCCTGCCATCGTCCTGGTCGCGCCACAGCTCGGCGAGAACATCGGCACCGCGGCGCGCGCCATGTTCAATTGCGGCTTGACCGACCTGCGCCTCGTGCGCCCGCGCGACGGCTGGCCGAGCAAAAAGGCCGAGGCCGCGGCGAGCGGCGCCGACATGGTGCTCGAGCGCGCGCGCCTCTTCGACACGGTCGAGGACGCGATTGCGGGGCTGCGTCGCGTCTACGCCACGACCGCGCGCGACCGCTACATGGTGAAGCGCATCGTCACGCCGCGCGCGGCGGCGGGCGAGATCCGCGCGTTGATGGCGGCGGGCGAGGCGTGCGGCATCCTTTTCGGGCCGGAGCGCACCGGTCTATTGAACGAGCACATCGCGCTTGCCGACACGGTGCTGAACGTGCCGCTCAACCCCGCCTTCTCGTCGCTCAACCTGGCGCAGGCCGTGCTTCTCGTCGGCTATGAATGGTTCGCGAGCGCCGACGACACCCCGCCTTCGCGCCTCGTTACCGGCCATTCGAAGCCGGCGACGAAGGAGCGCCTCATCCGCTTCTTCGAGCATCTCGAGGAGGAGCTCGACCGCAACGGCTTCATGCGCGACCCGGAAAAGCGCCCCAGCATGGTCCGGAACCTGCGCAACCTCTTCCAGCGCGCGGAATGCACCGAGCAGGAATTAAGGACGCTCCACGGCGTCGTCACCTCGTTCGCGGGGCCGCGGCGAAGGAAGGAGTAGTTCTGCAGCTTGCGCGGGTGAGAAATTTTGGGGGAAACATGCGGAAGTTGCTGGCAACTGTCATGACGCTGGTCTGCCTCGCGGGATGCGGCGGCACCAAGCAATTCGTCAAAACCTATCCGGGGCCGGACTTGCCTCCGGAGCAGCTTGCCTTGGTGAAGCCCGTCGTGGGCGTCGACGTGCTTTCCGTTGACGGCAAGAGCAGCTACGCCGCGCGGACGCAGCTTTCGGTTGGCTATGCGGATGTTGATATGGCGGTGATGCCGGGCCGGCATAGATTCCTGGTGGCGATGCGGACCGTCAATGCTTACTCGGTTGGCGCGCTGACGATCGAGCTCGACGCCCAGCCCGGGCACAAATACATCATTACCGGTTCCCCCGACAGCCCGAACCGGTTCAAGCCGATCTTCGAAGACGTTACTGACAAGCCGGATCGCTACTGCGCGCAGGCCGGTGCGAGAAACTTCACAGGCTGCAGCAACGTCGTATTCAAGTGAGCCTGAACGGACTTGCGGCAACGGCGAAAGCGCGTGAGTATTTGCGCTTGGAGGCAATCCGGGCGCCGCCGGCCGGCATGAGAAAGGGACGACTCGATGCTCCCGAAACCCGAATCCGCCTGCTTCGTGATCGCCGACATCTCCGGCTACACCACCTTTCTCGCCGGCGTCGAGCTCGACCATGCACACGACATCATCGCCGACGTGATGGACACGGTGGTGAAGTGCCTGCGCCCGCCCTTCAGGCTCGCCAAGTTCGAGGGTGACGCCGCCTTCTTCTATGCGCTCACCGAGAAGATCGACGGCTCGGTTCTGCAGGACGCCATCGAGTCAGCGTATTTCGCGTTCCGGAAAAGGCTCCGCACCATCAAACAGGCAACTTCATGCGAGTGCAGCGCCTGCAGGCGGATGCAGCAGCTCGACCTGAAATTCGTGGGCCATCATGGCGAGTTCATCAAGCACAAGATGGCTGGTCGAGATGAGCTTGCCGGCAGCGACGTCATTCTCGTTCATCGTCTTCTTAAAAATGCGGTAAGCGACAGCCTCGGCGGCCATGCTTACGCCCTCTATTCCGACCTCTGCGTCCAGGCGATGGGAATCGATCCAATCGCACAAGGTCTCGTCGAGCACCGGGAGTCGATCGACGTCATCGGCGAAGTGAAGTGCTGGGTGCGCGATCTCGAAGTGGCATGGGCGAAGGAAACCGCGGATCAGAGGGTCGAGGTGACCCGAGACAAGGCGGCAAGCGTGATCGAGTTCGATATCGCTGCTCCGCGCCCGATCGTGTGGGAGTATTTTACGCTGCCGAACCTCCGGCCGAAATGGCGGGGCGCCGACGAAGTGCGCGAGACCTCGGCCAATGGTCGCCGCGGCGTTGGCACCACCAATCACTGCATGCATGGTCCGCACGCTGTTATCGAAGAGGTGCTCGACTGGCGTCCGTTCGATTACGTGACGTTGTCGACGCTGTTGCCCATGCCAGATGCGCCCAAGCTGATGCTCACCTACGCTTTCCTGGAAATGTCGGACAACGGCACGCACGTCGAGATTCGTGTCGGCAAGCCCAAGCCCAAAGACGTCGCGTTCCTCGAAAAGGTCGGCCCGGAATTCCAGAAGGTCATCACCCAGGAAGTCGCGGTCCTCCGAACCATGATCGAAGGACAGAGCGATCCTTCCGAGGAGCCGGCCCTGCCGATTTCGGCGGGCCGCTTTCGGACCCAGCCGGTCCGCGCGCATTGACCGGCACCACCCCGGTCCCAATTGACTTCCCGCCCTTCGCCCCTATAGTGCGCCGCTTCCACCGCCTATCGACGGACAGGGTATGAGCGTCAACCGCGCAGGGTCGAAGTACAAGATCAACCGCCGCCTCGGCGTCAACCTCTGGGGCCGCAGCAAAAGCCCGCTCAACCGCAACCGCGACTACGGCCCCGGCCAGCACGGGCAGCGCCGCAAGAAGCCGTCGGACTTCGGCACGCAGCTCATGGCGAAGCAGAAGCTCAAGGGCTATTACGGCAATATCGGCGAGCGCCAGTTCCGCAAATACTACGACGAGGCACGGCGCAGGAAAGGCGATACGGGCGATCACCTTGTGGCCCTCCTGGAGCGCCGGCTCGACTGCGTCGTCTACCGCCTCAAGTTCGCGCCGACGCCGTTTGCGGCGCGCCAGTTCGTCAATCACGGCCACATCCGCGTCAACGGCCGCCGCGTCACCATCCCCTCATATCTCGTCAAGGACGGCGACGCGATCGAAGTGCGCGATCGCTCGAAGCAGATGGCCGTGATCCTCGAGGCGTCCAAATCGACCGAGCGCGACGTGCCCGATTACCTCGAGGTCGATCACGACGCGATGAAGGGCAAGTTCCTGCGCGCGCCCAAGCCCACGGACGTGCCTTATCCGGTGCCGATGAACCCCAGTCTCGTGGTCGAGTTCTACTCGCGCTAAGGCGCCTCGAGCGTCGCCCCGAATATTTCGGCGAACCCCGCGCGGCCCTTCTCGGTGATAGTGAGGGCGCGTCCGTCGCGCTGACGCTCGACCCAGTCGAGGTCAAAGGCGCGCGTCGCAATCGCGGCGCCGACCGCGCCGCCCAGATGCGGTCGCCGCTCGGTCCAATCGAGGCACGGCCGGCAAAAGGCACGCCGCGCGCGCCGCGCCTCGGCGATCCCGGCGCCGAACTGGTCGAGGAAGCGGACGCCGCGCTCGGTCACCTCGCCGCCATCCTCGCCCAGGACGATATGGCCCTCGCGCATGAGTGCGTCGGTCAGCGCCACGCCAAGCTTGCCGGCCAAGTGGTCGTAGCAGGTGCGTGCCGCGCGCAGTGCATCGTCGGCGCGCGAGTGCGGGCGATGGCGCGGAGGACCTGCGGCGGCCACCGCCATGATGCTCTCGAGCATATGGGCGACAGCGGCGTTGGCGAGCCGGTAGTAGCGGTTGCGGCCTTGCTTCATGGCCGTGACGAGCCGGCCCTCTTCGAGCCGCGCCAGGTGCCCGCTCGCGGTCGGCCCCTTGACGCCGGCGAAGAAGGCGAGCTCACCCGCCGTGCGCGCGCGCCCGTCAAAAAGCGCCGTCAGCATCGCGGCACGTGCCGGATCGC
Organism: Allostellaceae bacterium; assembly: GCA_035518375.1. Classification (GTDB taxonomy): domain Bacteria; phylum Pseudomonadota; class Alphaproteobacteria; order ATCC43930; family CGMCC-115725; genus DATJLY01. The sequence continues at coordinate 62,541 of DATIXQ010000026.1, forward strand.
CGGCGAGTGCCGCCACCGCGGCGAGATCAAGTGTTCCGTGCATGCTCCGAATCTAACGCTCGTGGCGGGCGTCTGACACCCGGAAACACTTCGGTCGGGACCGATGTATTCGCGGCGGAAACGGGCGCGGCAAGGGGCCAAGTTGGGGATGGCACAACCCGCATCCGCGAGGGAACAATGATGGGAATGTCCCCAACCCGCCGCAGCGCGCCTGCAATCTCGGCGCCGCTGATCCTCTTCATCACTTGTCTCGGCTGCTTCACGGCGCAGATCGACACCTCCGTGGTGACGCTCGCGCTGCGCCGCATGGGCGATGCGCTCGGGATGGGCGTCGCTGGGCTGCAGGCGGTGGTCGATTCCTACAACGTCGCCTATGCGAGCTTCCTGCTCACGGGTGGCACGCTCGGCGACCTCTATGGGCGCCGGCGCGTGCTGCTCATGGGCTTCGCGCTCTTTGCTTTGGGCTCGGCCGCGAGCGGAGTGGCGCCAGGGCCGGGTCTCCTCGTCGCCGGCCGCGCCGTGTCCGGGCTCGGCGCCGCGCTTCTGGTGCCGACCTCGCTCGCGATCCTCGCCGTGGCCTATCCCGAGCCGGCGCGGCGCGGGCGCGCCATCGGCATCTGGGCCGCTTGCAACGGCCTTGCCTTCGCGGTCGGTCCGACGGTCGGCGGCTGGCTCGTCGACGCCGGCGGCTGGCGCAGCATCTTTCTCGCGATCGTGCCGGTGGGCGCGCTGGGCCTCGCGCTCGCCTGGACGTCGATCCCGGACTGGCGTGATCTTGGGGGCCGCCGCCTCGATCTTCCGGGCCAGGTGCTCGCGATTTCCGCCCTGGCCGCGCTCACACTCGTTGCGATCGAGGCGCCGCACTGGGGCTGGCTCGCGCCGGCGACGCTTGCGGCGGCGGCGGTCTTCCTCGTCGCGGGATTCGTCTTTGTCATGGTCGAGCGGCGCACGCCGGGCGCGATGGTGCCGCTCGATCTTCTGGCACGGCCGCGCCTTTCGACGTCGATGGCGGTCGCGTTCTGCATGACCTTCGGCATGTATGGCATGCTGTTCCTCATGCCGCTTTATCTGCAGCTCGCGCGCGGCGACAGCGTATTCGTGGCGGGGGCGGAATTGCTGCCGCTGTCGCTGACCTTCTTCGTCGTGTCGAGCGCGTCAGGGCCGCTCGCGGCACGCGTCGGCCGTCGCGCGATGATGATGGCCGGCCAGAGCTTCATGGGATTGGGTCTTGTCGGATTGATCCTCGCCGTGCCGGGCAAGGCGCTTCTGCCGCTCGAGCTGGCCATGACGGTGGTTGGGCTGGGGCTCGGCCTCAACACCGGCCCGGTCATGACGGAAGCCGTGTCGAGCCTCAGCGAGGTGCGTTCCGGCACCGCTTCGGGCCTCACCAACACGGCGCGCATGGTGGGCGCGACCTTGGGCGTCGCGATCCAGGGGGCCGTATTTGCCGCGCTCGGCGGCATGATTGCGGGGCTCGGGCCTGCGCTCGGCGTTGGCGCGGCCGCGGAATTCCTCGGCGCCCCCATCGCCTGGGGCCTGGCCGCGCGGCGCCTTGTACCCGAGCCCGGGTGAGGGCGAGCCGCAAAGCCGCTATGCTCGTGCAGCGCGCAAAGAACAGCCGGGGGCCGCCATGCTGTGGCTGCAACTCGCCATTATCCTGCTGCTCATTCTTCTCAACGGCTTTTTCGCTCTGGCCGAGATGGCGGTGGTGTCGGCCCGGCCGGCCCGCCTCCAGCACGCCGCCGAGACGGGGCGCCGCGGCGCCAGGGCTGCGCTCGAGCTGAAGCGCGATCCCGGCCGCTTCCTTTCCACGGTGCAGGTCGGCATCACCTTGATCGGCGTGCTCGCGAGCGTGTTCGGCGGCGCGACGCTCGCCGATTCCGTCGCGCAAGAGCTCGCGCGCATCCCCGGCTGGCGCGCCTATGCGTCATCGCTCGGCTTCGCGTTCGTGGTGTTGTTCATCACCTATGTGACGCTGATCCTCGGCGAGCTGGTGCCGAAACGCATCGCGCTCGGCCGGCCGGAAGCGTTCGCCCGGCGGCTTGCCGGGCTGCTGCGGACGATGGCGCGGGTCATCGCCCCTGTGGAGTGGTTCCTGAGCGCGTCGAGCAACCTTGTCCTTGCGCTCGTGCCCACGCGTGGTGCGGAGCCCGCTCCGGTGACGGAAGAGGAGATCACCCTCATGCTGCGCGAGGCGACCGCCGCCGGGCAGTTCGAGGCGGGCGAGACCGCAATCGTGCAGATGGCGCTGCGTATGGGCGACCGCCGCATCGGTGCGATGATGACGCCGCGCACCCAGGTCGAATGGCTCGACCTCGGCGACGATGAGGCCGAGAACCGCGGCAAGATCCGCGCCAGCGACTATTCGCGCTTTCCCGTGGTCGAGGGGCCGGCGCACCAGATCATGGGTATCGTCCAGGTCAAGGACCTGCTGACGCAGATGCTTTCCGACAAGCCGTTCGACATCCGCCTCGCGCTGCGGCCGCCGCTCTATATGCCGGACACGGTGACCGCGCTGCGAGCGCTCGAGCTTTTCCGCGAGCGCGGCGAGCCGATGGCGCTCGTCATCGACGAGTACGGCGCTTTCGAGGGCGTTTTGACGCTCCACGACATCCTGCAGACGCTGGTCGGCGACATTGTCGTTCCGGGCGAGGCCGGATCCGCCGCGGTGGTGCGGCGCGACGACGGCTCGTGGCTCGTCGACGGCATGCTGCCGATCGACGAGGTGCGCGACCTTACCGGGCTCGCCGAAATCCCGGGCTCCGAGAGCGGCGATTTCCATACCCTCGGCGGCTTCCTCATGGCGCGCGTCAACCGCATTCCCATCGTCGGCGACCGCGTCGTCCTCGATGGCTACCGGTTCGAAGTGGTCAGCATGGACGGGCGTCGTGTCGATCGCGTGCTCATCACTCCACCCAAGAAGGCCAAGGCGCCGTCATGACGAAATTCGCCCCGATCTTTCTCTCGCACGGCTCGCCCATGCTTGCGCTCGACGCGGGCGAAAGCGGCCGCTTCTGGGCGGAGCTTGCGCGCTCGCTGCCGCGGCCCGAGGCGGTGCTGTGCGTCTCCGCGCATACCATGACCGAGGCGCCGCTCGTCGGGTCATCGCCCGCGCCCGAGACCATCCACGATTTCTACGGTTTCCCCGCGCCGCTCTATGAACAGCGCTACACGACCGCGGGCGCGCCCCAACTCGCGCGCCGCGCCGCGGCGCTCCTCGACGCAGCCGGCATCCCGTGCGCGATCGATCCCGAGCTCGGGCTCGACCACGGCGCGTGGGTTCCGCTTCGTGCCATGTATCCCGAGGGCATTCCGGTCGCGCCGGTCGCGGTGCAGCCCTATCGCGACGCCCACTGGCATTGCCGCCTGGGCCGCGCGCTCGCGCCGCTCGCCGACGATGGTGTGCTGATCGTCGGCACCGGCGGTGCCGTCCACAATCTTCGCGTGATGGACCGCCGCGAGCGCATGGCACCGCCGGACTGGGCGCGGAACTTCGACGAGTGGCTCGCGGCGACGCTCGCCGCCGGTTCCGAGGACGAATTCCTCGATTGGCAGAACCGCGCGCCCGAGGCGCGCATGGCGCATCCGACGCCCGAGCATTTCCTGCCGATTTTCGTCGCTTACGGTGCGGCGGGTTCTGGCGCCAAGGGCACGCGCATCCACCAGGGCTTCACGCTCGGCAGCCTGAGCATGGCGGCCTATCGCTTCGAGGCGTGACTTGCCGCGATGAATGCCGATATTCCGCGTGAGCGAATGGAGGCATCTGTGGCAAGCAGTCCCGAAGTGGTCGCTTCGCCCTTTCATCGCGACGAGCTTGAGGCGCAGCGGCGCGCTGGCGGGGGCCCGCGCGGCGCGTCCGTCCGAACGTTCATGCCGGACCAGCACCGCAGTTTCTTCGCGCTGTTGCCTTACCTCGTGATCGGAGTCGCCGACGAGCGGGGCTGGCCCGTAGCTTCGATGCTGACGGGCGAGCCCGGTTTCGCACATTCGCCTGACCCCGCCACGCTCCGCATCGACGCTGTTCTGGATCGGGGCGATCCGGCTTCCTTCGCACTCCGTGCCGGGCAGGAGATTGGGATTCTCGGCATCGATTTCGCAACACGTCGCCGTAATCGTGTGAATGGCATGATCGCCGCACTCGATGCGACCGGCTTCACCGTCGCCGTGCGCCAGAGTTTCGGCAACTGCCCGCAATACATTCAGCAGCGAACGGTCCTCCGAGTACCGCCGACGCAGCCCTCGGAAGCTGCGCGCGTCCTTACGGCGCTCGATGGACGGACGCGCAGTCTGATTGCGGGCGCGGACACCTTCTTCGTTGCAAGCCGCTCCGGAGCGGACGGCGGTGCGCTGGGCGGAGCCGATGTGTCGCACCGCGGCGGACGGCCCGGCTTTGTCCGTGTCGAGGGCGACCAGCTGACAATCCCGGATTTCAGCGGCAACCGCTACTTCAACACCCTAGGCAATCTATTGGGCGAACCGCGTGCGGGCCTGCTTTTCGTCGATTTCGAGACCGGCGATGTGCTGCAGCTTCAGGGCCGCGTCGCGATTGATTGGAGCAAGGACGCTGCGCGTGCGGTTGAGGGCGCAGAGCGGCTATGGCGTTTCGATGTTGCGCGCGCCTGGTACCGCCCGTCGGCGTTGCCGCTGCGCTGGTCGTTCGTTGGATATTCGCCGGTGGCCTTGCGGACCGGAACGTGGGGCTAGGCTGCCCTCACGCGCGGACGGGGATGCCCTTTTCCTCGAACAGGTCCTTCAATTCGCCCGCCTCGTACATCTCGCGGATGATGTCGCAGCCGCCGACGAACTCGCCCTTCACGTAGAGCTGCGGGATCGTGGGCCAGCTCGAGAAATCCTTGATGCCCTGGCGCACGGCCGGATCGGACAGCACGTCGATGCCTTTGAACTTGATGCCGAGCTGCGTCAGGATCTGCACCACCGCCGCCGAGAATCCGCATTGCGGAAAGACCGGCGTTCCCTTCATGTAGAGCACGACCTGATGGGCGGATATGTCCTGCTTGATGCGGTCGATGGTGGTGGTGTCGGTCATGTGAAAATCCTCTGGTTCAGTCCTCGGGCACGCCCGTCTGCAGCGCCAGCGCATGAAGCTCGTTGCCCATGCGCCCCTGGAGGGCCTTGTAGACCATCTGATGCTGCTGCACGCGGGACTTGCCCTTGAAGGACGAGGAAACGACGAGCGCGGCATAATGATCGCCGTCGCCGCGCAGGTCCTCGATCGTCACGTGCGCATCGGGAAGCCCTTCCTTGATGAGCCTCTCGATCTCGCCGGCGTCGATCGCCATGCTGCCTCCGAGCGACGGGCTCAGGCCCCCATATAGGCCGGAAGCCAAGCCTCGTTGATCCGCCGCAACTCCTGCACGGATATGGCACCGGCACCCGCCACTGTCAACGCGTCGCCGCCGGTTAAACCGAGCCGCGTCAAGGCCACTCCGGCGCGGGCGGCACCCTTTGCCATCTCTTCGGGCCGGGCGGTAACGATTAGGTAACGAGCCTGGTCCTCGCCGAAGAGATAGGCGTGCGCCGGAAGCGCGCCGGGGATCGCGATCGATGCGCCGATGCCGCCCGCCATCGCCATCTCGGCGAGCGCGACCAGAAGGCCGCCATCCGACAGGTCGTGGCAGGCGCTGACGCGGCCCGCCAAAATCTCGCTGCGCACGAAATCGCCGTTGCGGCGCTCCTCGGCGAGGTCGACGGGCGGCGGCGCGCCGTCCTCGCGGCCCAGCACCTCGCGCAGGTAAAGCGAGGCGCCGAGCGCGCCCTTCGTCTCGCCCACGAGCAGGATCGCCTCGCCCGGCCGCTTGAGCGCGATGCCGACCGCCTGCGCCGCGTCGCGCAGCAAGCCGACGCCGCCGACGACGGGCGAGGGCCAGATGCCCTTGCCCTCGGTCTCGTTGTAGAAGGAGACGTTCCCCGACACGACCGGGTAGTCGAGCGCGAGGCAGGCCGCGCGCATCCCTTCGATCGCGCGCGCGAACTGGGCCATGATCTCGGGCCGCTCGGGATTGCCGAAATTCATGTTGTCGGTGATGGCGATCGGCAGCGCGCCGACGGCCGTGATGTTGCGCCAGCTTTCGGCCACTGCCTGCATGCCGCCCGCCATCGCATCGGCCTGGCAATAGCGCGGCGTGCAATCGGTCGCGAGCGCGAGCGCCTTGGCGCCGCCCGGCAGGCGCACGACGGCGGCATCGCCGCCCGGACGCTGCACCGTCTGGCCCATGACGAGGTGATCATACTGCTCCCAGATCCAGCGCTTCGACGCAAGATTGGGCGAGCCCATCAGGATCTTCAAGGCTTCGATCGCGTCGCGCGCCGGCACAGACTCTGCCGCAAGCACCGGCGGGGCAGGGGGCGCCGCAATCGGCCGGTCGTAAAGCGGCGCTTCGGTGGCGAGCGGACCGAGCGGGATTTCCGCGGCAACGGCGCCGCCCTTGCGCAGCACGATGCGCCCCGTCTCGGTGAGGCGCCCGATCACCGCGAAATCGAGCTCCCATTTCTCGAACACGCGCCGCGCCTCGTCTTGGCGGTCGGGCCGCAGGATCATAAGCATGCGCTCCTGGCTTTCGGAGAGCATGATCTCGTAGGCGCTCATGCCGGTCTCGCGCACGGGGACTTGGTCGAGATCGAGTTCGATGCCGAGCCCGCCCTTGCCCGCCATCTCGACCGATGACGAGGTGAGCCCGGCCGCGCCCATGTCCTGGATCGCGACGATGGCGTCGCCCTCCATCAGCTCGAGGCACGCCTCGATCAAGAGCTTCTCGGTGAACGGGTCGCCCACCTGCACCGTCGGGCGCTTCGCCTCGCTGTCGGCGCTGAACTCAGCCGAGGCCATGGTCGCGCCGTGGATGCCGTCGCGGCCGGTCTTGGCGCCGACATAGACGACCGGATTGCCGGCGCCCGTGGCCTTCGAATAGAAGATGCGCCGCTTCGAGGCGATCCCCACCGTCATGGCGTTGACGAGGATGTTGCCGTCATAGCAGCGGTGGAAATTGCGTTCGCCGCCGACCGTCGGCACGCCGACGCAGTTGCCGTAGCCGCCGATCCCGGCGACGACGCCGGCGACGAGATGGCGCGTCCGCGGATGCTCGGGAGCGCCGAAGCGCAGCGCGTTGAGATTGGCGATGGGCCGCGCGCCCATGGTGAAGACGTCGCGCAAGATGCCGCCGACGCCGGTCGCGGCACCCTGATAGGGCTCGATGAAGGATGGGTGGTTGTGGCTCTCGATCTTGAAGATGACGGCGTCGTCGTCGTCGATGTCGATGACGCCCGCGTTCTCGCCTGGCCCGCAGATGACGCGCGGGCCCTCCGTCGGCAGGCGGCGCAGCCACTTTCTCGAGGATTTGTAGGAGCAGTGCTCGCTCCACATCACCGAGAAGATGCCGAGCTCGGTGAGATTGGGCTCGCGGCCGAGGATCGCAACGGCGTTGCGATATTCCTCGGTCGAAAGACCGTGCGCGGCGATGATCTCGGGCGCAAGGGCCGCGCTCAAGCGAAGGCTCCGGCAATCCCGTCGAAGAAGGCGCGCCCGTCGGTCGAGCCCAAAAGCGGGTCGGTCGCGTCCTCGGGATGCGGCATGAGGCCGAGGACCGTCTTCGTCTCGTTGAGCACGCCGGCGATCGCGCGCGCCGAGCCGTTGGCATTCGCGGCGTCATCGAGCGCGCCATCGGGCGCGCAATAGCGGAAGGCGACGCGGCCCTCGCCCTCGAGCCGGTCGAGCGTTTCGGCATCGGCAAAGTAATTGCCGTCGTGATGCGCGACCGGGACGCGGATCACCTGCCCGGCGTTGTAGCCGCGCGTGAAAAGGCTCTGGCTCGTCTCGACGCGCAAGTGCACATCGCGGCAATGGAACTTGAGCGTGCGGTTGACAAGGAGCGCGCCTGGCAGCATGCCGGCCTCGGTCAAGACCTGGAAGCCGTTGCAGATGCCGACAACGGGAGTTCCGGCTTCGGCGCGCGTCTTGATCGCCCGCATGATCGGCGAGTGCGCCGCCATCGCGCCGCAGCGCAGATAGTCGCCATAAGAGAAGCCGCCGGGAATGACGATGAGGTCGGCCTTCGGCAGATCGCTGTCGCGGTGCCAGACGACGAGCGGCCTGCGGCCGAGGCTCCGTTCGAGCGCAAGCACCACGTCCTGCTCGCGATTCGATCCGGGGAAGACGACGACGGCCGCCTGCATCGCCGAGCGATGTAACGCGAAGGGCGGAGCTGTTCAAGCGCTACCGGCTTTTGCGCCCCTTCTTCTTGGTGCCCTTCTTGCGCTTGCGACCGTTTCGAGACTGGCCCGATTCGGACATGGCGATGGCGATCGCCTGCTTGCGGCTCTTGACCTTGCGGCCGCCGCCGCTCTTGAGCGAGCCACGCTTGTATTCGTGCATGACCCGCTTCGTTTTCTTGCGCTGCTTGCGCGTCGCTGCCATGGGGCACCGTGCTCGATGTTGCGCTCACCCATGGAACGGAACGGACGCCGCGTGCGTTCCCGGCGCCCGGCGAGGAGATGCTGCGGGCTCAGCCTTCGAGCTCGATGCGGTAGCTCTCGATCAGCGTGTTGGCGAGGAGCTTCCGGCACATCTCCTCGACCGTGGCTCTGGCGCGCGCGGGATCGCGCTCGGCGAGCTCGAGATCGATCACCTTGCCCTGCCGCACCTCGCCGACGCCGGAAAATCCGAGCGAGCCCAGCGCGTGCGCGATGGCCTTGCCCTGGGGGTCGAGCACACCGTCGCGCGGCATGATGTGGACGCGCGCTTTCATTGCACGCTCTGCGGCCCGCGCAGATCGCCTGGCCCGCTTTCGGGCAGGATGCCGAGGCGCCGCGCCACTTCTTGGTAGGCCTCCTCCACTTTGCCGAGATCGCGGCGGAAGCGGTCCTTGTCCATTTTCTCGTTCGTCTTGATGTCCCAGAGACGGCAATTATCGGGGCTGATCTCGTCGGCGAGCACGATCCGCATCTCGTCGTTGTCGTAGAGCCGGCCGAACTCGATCTGGAAATCGACGAGCTTCAGCCCCACCCCCAGGAAGAGCCCGGTCAGGAAGTCGTCGATCCTCAATGACATCTGCATCATGTCGTCGAGATCCTGGGTCGAAGCCCAGCCGAACGCGGTGATGTGCTCTTCCGACACCATCGGATTGCCGAGCTTCGCGTTCTTGAGATAGTACTCGACGATCGAGCGCGAGAGCGGCGTCCCTTCATCCATGCCGAGTCGCGTTGCAAGCGAGCCCGCGACCACGTTCCGCACCACGACTGCGATCGGGATGATCTCGACATGGCGCACGAGCTGCTCGCGCATGTTGAGGCGGCGCACGAAATGCGTCGGAATGCCGATCTCGGCGAGTTTCAGCATCAGGAACTCGCTGATGCGGTTGTTGAGCACGCCTTTGCCGGTGATGGTGCCGCGCTTCTGGTTGTTGTTGGCGCTCGCATCGTCCTTGAAATACTGGACGAGCGTTCCAGGTTCGGGTCCCTCGAACAGGACCTTGGCTTCGCCTTCGTAGATTTGCTTGCGCCGCGCCATTTTTCGGCGCGCTCTATAGCTCAGAGCCGCACATCATGCCAGGGCGCGGCCTGCGGCTGATGCGCCGCGAAGCGGAAGCGCGCACGCGCATCGGGAGTTTCGACCGATGGCAGCGCGATGATCGCGCTCGAGATCGTGGCGAAGCCGCTGGCCGTGCGAAAGCGCATGGCGTGCTCCGCGCCGTCGCCGCCGTCGCACAGGAGCAGCTCCCAACCATCGTAGCGCGCGTGCGCCGGGTCGGGCGGCTCGGCCGCCGCGAAGAGGGGGCGATAGCGCACGAGCCGCGGCGTGTCGTCGTCGAGATCGCCCGCGGCGAGCAGCGACAAGCCCGGGCGGATCTCGCTCACCGCAATCGGCAGCGTTCCGCTCGGATCGGCATGTCGCAGCCAGAAGGCATCGCGATTATCGGCGACCACGAGATTGAAGGTGCGGTAGGCACCAGG